>CAJXUY010000034.1 GCA_913060665.1 uncultured Oleiphilaceae bacterium | reverse complement strand
ATAACCCACGAATACCAGCATGATAACCGTCGAAGTTACTTGCTTCATCCAATGCATTAGCTCTACCTTAAGTAGGGAAATAGATTATGGTTCAAGTTCAAGAGCTAGGGTTTGTCGTGCCCAACTTAACATGGGGAGTCATACCAACGCCTGTAGCGACGAGTCCAGCCCACGTATCTTTGTGGGCGATCATGGCTACACTTGTTAACTGAATTTGTACGCACTATACCAGAACCTTTGGCCTTACTTTGTGCTTATGTGCATAAAACGTAAGCCACGAACCAATAATTAAAGGTAGAACAGGTGCATGGCAGGTAGATTTTAACGGTAAAGCTATAATGTCTAGCAATATCTTGATCATTTAGCCTTTACAGGATCGAACGCCGAGTCGTGATCACCAATATTCCAATCAAGTGCACCAAGAGACTTGCTACCAAACTCAGTCGTTTCTGGCTCAAGTTGAGTGCTCATTGTATCGTTCCATCGATTCAAAAAACCAAAGTAAGAAATAACACCGACAATGTTGACGATCTGGCGATCATCAAAATATTTACGTAAACGGCTAAAGTGTTCGGCCGTGGTTTCATTTGGAATCCTAGCCGCTGCAAACGCGATGCTAATGGCGGCTTTTTCAGATTCGCTATAAAGCTCTGAGTCTTCAAAGTTAAGGATATTGTCTAGCTTTTCCTGGCTTGCTCCATATTTACTCGAAGCGGCACCCATATGCGCCTGGCAATACAAACACCCTGAAGAGATACTACTGGCAAAAGCAACTAGACTGCGCAACTCAAGAGAAATCGTTTCTTTGTCATTACTCAGTCCCCACTTTAAAAACCTTAGTAGTGGAATTATTCGTTTAAAATGAAGGAGCTTTTTAACAGGAACAGAAAAGATACTTAAAGACATCATAGAGAAACCAAAGAAAAGCTTAGGTTCGTGCGGCATGGTTCTCATGCTATTAGGTACGAAGCCCATAGAATCATTTGCGTTTTCATAAACGACTTCTAACAATTTTTGTGTCTTTTGATCAACTTGCTTAACTTGTTGCATAGTGGATTACCTATTTCAGTGAAACTCAATTGACAGTTGCTTAGCTCAGCCTTAGAAACATTACGATTGCTTCTCGGTCAAAAATGCTCAAAAAATAAAGCAGACCGGACTGATGCACCCTCTATTAGAGTTTTATCTGGTTAATTTTTTAAAATTATTTTCAAATGTCAGATTAAAAGCCTGATAATTTGCATTAAACTATTAATTCTTAACCCGTTGAATTAATATATCAAGACATTAGTTTTATTTCAACACCTGAGGAATATATGACTCAAGCGCCAGCACGCAAGCGTGGTAGACCCGCCAAAAACAAGGAGATAGAACCTAAAAAGCTACTCGAACATGCTTTTTACATGTTTGCCTCTGAAGGCTTTGACGGCACCTCTCTACGCAAACTGGCTGCCGAAATTGGGATCGATTACACACTGTATCGGCACTATTTCGGTAGCAAAGAGGCACTTTGGAAGGCCTCGTTAGAACAAGAGTTGGAGCCTCATATCTGTCATTTAAATACCATTATTCAAAAATACCAAGAGGAACAGAATGCGCAGCATACCCTTCGACTGAGCATGCATGCATTTTTAACCCTCGCAGCTACTTACCCAGACAAACCTAGACTGCTATTTCGCGAGATTGGTAATGCAGAAAGAGAGGTATGGTTATACGAAAGATTTGCAGAGCCTCTCCTCTCATCATTCGACACCTTATTTATCGCAGAACAACAGGCGGGGAGGATGCGGGCGCAGAACTTAGAAAGCATTCACGCAATGATCATTGGTGTGGTTCATATGGTCGTCACCCCTGGTATTATGGCGACTCGTATGACCCCAATTATCAATGACAAAAACAAACTCAAGGACTATATCAATGCTGCGGTAGATCAACTCTTTGATGGTCTTTTTTACATGGGTGACTGTAAAAAATGATGCCTAATGAAAAGGTTTAATTGAAATGAACGTAAGCGATCAACATGGTCTGAAAGTATCACAGCGTTACAACTATAAACATGAACTTCGCCGCAAAAACTTTCTGCAAACGGGACCGTCAACAACGACCTTTGAAAAAGCACGAATCTCAATTCCACCGTCACCGGTAACGTCTAGTAACAGAGGTCCAGCCGAAGGCTGGTGTTGCCCGTACTTGTTATGCATCGCCAGCGATCGTGCTATGTAGTTGGCGTTGACGCAGCAGGAGGTACAATGCAAAGCCAACCGCAACACCAGGAACAGCACCTAAAATCAGACAAACCCAACCATGACGGACTGAATGGTTGGCAGCTTCATACCACACCCAAACCGCCAGAACGGCCCAACAGACAACTACATCGGTAGAGTAGCCACTTGCGTATGGGTTTACAAAGCCTGCAGCGAAAGCGCCCACGAAATCTGGGTTCTCAATAAGTGGTGGTACAACCACGGCACAGAAAAAAACTGTAAACAGAATGGCTAACAAGATCATGATGACTTTAAAACTGTGCTCGTTCATTAAATTCGGCCTCTCAGTCTAGATATAACGAGGCTGTAGAAAAATTCTGCCCCTTTTTAGTTGTTTATAATTCGACCTTAAAAACACGCGTCTACGTGAATTTCAAGTCTACTTTCCTTTGCCAAAATTAGCAAAGACGACTGAACCTCCCCCGATAAAATTGACACACTCTCTGTTACGCTGACACTTGTTATATTCTTCATAGCTCAACAACGAGCTTGCCTGTTGTATGCCCAGATTCTATTAGTTCGTGAGCCGTACCAATTTGCTCAAGAGAGAATACCTCGTCAATAACAGAAGTTACCTCATTGCTTGCCATTAAATTTGCTACAGCACCTAAATCCTTGCCACTAGACTTTACCCACGCATGATAGTTATGCTGCCTTGCGCCTAAAAATGAAAAACATTTATGGTAAAAAGCACTGAAAATAGTGGATGCATTCGCAATATTTGAGATATAGGACCCATCAGGGTTTAGTAAATGTTTTAATTTGGAATAACTTTGGTTTGCCACCACATCGTAGATGAGATCATACCGTTTGTCAGACGTTTCCAATTGCTCAGAGTTATAGTCGATACAGTCATCTGCCCCTAGAGACTGAAGCAGCTCTATTTTTTGTTTGCTACATACAGCAGTCACTTTTAACCCCATTGCCTTTGCTATTTGAATGGCAAAAGTACCAACGCCACCAGAAGCACCATTTAGCAGAAGGCTCTGACCCGAATTTAGTTTAACGATAGAGTGTAAAGCCTGATAAGCATTAAGTGCTGCTAACGGAGTAGCAGCAGCAGCTATAAAATCCACATTGTCTGGAATTTTTGTCAGCGTGTCCTCTCTTGAAACTGCAAATTCAGCATAGCAACCAGGCTTTGCAAACCCTCTATTAGAAGGAAATTCATTTGCATCCAAAAGACCAAACACTCGATCTCCTATTTCAAAGCGCGTGACATCTTTCCCAATTTCAGTAACGACTCCAGCCATATCGTTACCTAATATCATTGGGAACTGACTAGGTATGAATAACCTTAATTCTCCGTTTCTTATGCGATAATCTAATGGGTTAACGCCTGCAGCTTTTACTTGAATCTTTACCTGATTGTTAGCTGGTATTGGCTCAGGAAAATTTGATTCTATGGAAAAGGAGTTTGAGTCTCCATATTTATTAATTACTGCGCACCTCATTCTCTTCCCTCGAAAGTAGAGTACTCCAAAACTCAACGCCGCTATAAAGGGCCGGAGCGTAGCGACGGTCTAGCCCACGGATCTTTGTGGGCGACCTTTGATTGCCTTGTTAAGGCTTTTAATCTATATTGTACGGAAATACCGTACATAATATTGGTGGTTAATATGGATAGTGTAAGCGTAAATAAATTTAGAGACAACTTAAAAGGCTTTGTAGAACAGATAGTTGGAAATCATGAGCCTTTAAAAGTAACAAGACGCGCCGGTGAAGATTTTGTTGTAATGAGCGCAGATGATTGGGAAAGAGAGCAAGAAACCTTATATATTTTGCAAAACACTAATTTGATGAAACAAATTTCAGGATCAGTAAATACTCACAACGACAACGAAGGTTACAAGCCAAGTAAGGAGGAGATGAGTGAGATCACTGGTCTTTGAGGGTAACACTTGGCAAGAGTATGAGAGTTTAAGGGAGAAGGATAAAAAACTACATAAAGTACTATGTAGACAGCTGAAAGAAATACTGAGAGGTAACCCTGCTGAGGGAACTGGCAAGCCTGAACCACTAAAACATAACCTGACAGGGCTTTGGTCTAGACGAATAAGCCAAAAAGATCGACTGATTTATAAATTTGACGATGAATATATTTATATCTTTGCTATCGGAGGCCATTACGGCCAGCACTAAGTAGCCTTAACGCCGCAATTTGCGCGACGGAGTGGGATGTTCAGAGTCCGGTTGAACGCTTGGTTAAATCATTTTTCATAATGGTAACGGCAAGAGATGATTGTAAGTTTATTATCATCGACTGCGTATACCAAACGGTTACTGTCATCGATACGACGTGACCAGAAGCCAGCCAAGTTTTCTTTTAGGGGTTCAGGTTTACCAATACCTTCAAACGGACTACGCTGGGTATCAGTTATTAACTTATTTATACGCTTCAGCGTCTTCTTATCTTGGCCTTGCCAATATAAATAGTCAGACCAAGCCTCTTTGGTCCATGCCAAAATATCAATCATTGAGCAATCCATGCTCCTCTGTTTTACCAGCACGATATTGCTGGATTGATTTGCTTAAGTGAGCAGCGTTAGCGGGACTCTTTAGCAAATGAACCGTTTCCATTAGCCCATTGAACTGATCTAGAGACATTACAACTGCATCATCTGCATCACGCCTCGTGATAACCGTATAATCAGCATCATCTACAACTTGATCCAGTACGCTTTTTAGCTGGTTTCGAGCTTCAGAAAAATTAACGACTTTCATTTTTTGACCTTACATGTACGAAATATAAGACAAGTATATCTTGTTCTATATATTGTGCAAGTCCGAGTTCTTTAGATATTTAACAAGGGTGTAGAAAAACCATTTTGAGATCAGCAATTTCCCTTAACCCTTTTAAATTA
>CAJXUY010000033.1 GCA_913060665.1 uncultured Oleiphilaceae bacterium | reverse complement strand
GCTACAAGTGCCGATCACACTATGCTCACAACCCCGTAGCCGCGATGCAGCGAAGCGGAGTCGAGGGAGGTTTTGACGATAGGAGGTTAGAGTTACCCTCCCATTAAATCCTTCAAGCTGGCTAGTGTCGCTTTGCCTTTTTCTTGATTAACGGCTTTATCGTTTTTACCGCCGCCTTCCCATACAACATCATCTTCAGGCAATTCATCCAAGAAACGACTAGGGATGGTTTCTATTTTTTCTCCATACTGCTTACGGCTTCCGGCGTAAGTAAGTGCTAGCGTCTTTTTTGCACGGGTGATCCCTACGTACATTAAACGGCGTTCTTCTTCTATATTATTTTCTTCGATACTGGCTCGGTGAGGTAAGATTTCCTCTTCTAGCCCCATGATAAATACATGAGGAAACTCTAAGCCTTTTGACGCATGTAATGTCATTAAGTGTACTTTGTCGGTCTCTTCTTCCTCTTGCTGTTGTTCTAGCATATCTCTTAGAACAAGTTTGGTGACTGCTTCATCGATACCGATCTCGTCAGCGGTACCTTTATCTTTGTCGAGCATCTTCTGAAGAGAGTCTACCAAGTACCAAACATTTGCCATTCTGCGTTCTGCTTGAAGGGGAGAGTTACTGTTTTCGTGTAGCCACTCTTCATATTCAATGTCGGTAAACATTTGTTTGATAACGGTTACAGGCTCTTCTTGGCTGCATCGTCGAGTAGTGTTGCGTAGCCAGTGGGTAAAGCGTCTAACTTTCTCAAGACCCTTGCCTGTAAGGTGTTGCTCTAGCCCCATTTCGTCAACGGCTTGATAAAGGCCGCAGTCTCGCTCAGTGGCATAGTTACCGAGTTTCTCGATGGTGCTAGGGCCTATTTCTCGACGAGGTACGTTGATGATGCGTAAAAAAGCGGCATCATCTTCAGGGTTTATAAGGAGGCGCAGGTAGGCCATGGCATCTTTTATTTCGCTTCTGGCGAAAAAGGAAGTGCCACCTGATAGCTGGTAGGGGATTTGAAATGCCTGTAGCTTTATTTCAAGCAGTCTCGACTGGTGATTACCACGATATAAAATAGCAAAATCTTTGAAATCGACTTTATTTTTGAGTTTGAAGTTGAGTATTTCACCGGCAATACGTTCCGCTTCTGCATCTTCATTACGGCACTCGATAATGCGTATTTGATCTCCCACCGCAAAGTCGCTCCAGAGGGCTTTTTCAAACACGTGGGGGTTATTGGCGATCACTCTGTTAGCGGCATTAAGAATGAGTCGAGTGGAGCGATAGTTTTGCTCAAGCTTAATCAAGTTGAGGTTAGGGAAGTCCTCTTTGAGTTTGACCAGGTTTTCAGGGCGAGCACCTCGCCAGGAGTAGATGGATTGGTCATCGTCGCCTACCACCGTAAAGGTTGACCTGACACCCACTAACATTCTAACCAGCTCATATTGGGTAATGTTGGTATCTTGATACTCATCGACCAGCAGATAACGGAGTTTATTTTGCCATTTGTCCAGTGTTTCAGGGCTACTCTGAAAGAGAGTGACGGGTAGCAGAATCAAATCATCAAAATCAACGGCGTTATAGGCTTTTAGGTAACGGTTATAGAGCTTGTATACCTGTGCCATCATCTGTTCGCGCTCATCTTTTGCTCGACTGGCGGCTCGATCTGGGCATAGCATGTCATTTTTCCAGTTCGAAATGGCCATCTGCACATCTGACACCTCTTCGCCTGAGTCTGCGTGATCTTTCATCATCAGATCACGAATAAGTGCTTTGGCATCTTCTGCATCAAAAATGGTAAAGCCCGACTTATAACCGAGGGTTTTGTGCTCTTGCCGAATGATATTGAGCCCGAGATTGTGAAAGGTTGATACGGTAAGGCCCTTCGCGTCTTTGCCTTTAAGCAGTTTGCCCACACGTTCTTTCATCTCACGAGCGGCTTTATTGGTGAACGTAAGCGCCGCTATATTTCGAGCTTTAATTCCGCATTGCTCAACTAAATAGACAATTTTGCTGGTTATTACGCTGGTTTTACCACTGCCTGCGCCAGCGAGAACCAAAAGAGGGCCGCTAACATAATGTACAGCCTCGCGTTGTCTGGGGTTAAGTCGTGACACGGAATTGAACCTTTAAATCAACAGATAGATAAGCGGATAGTCGAGCAGGCTATTTTAACAGATAAGCGGATAGCTGGAGAGATTAAATTCTGGAAGAGTGTAATGGCTAGGAGAAAGGTCTCATAACCCTTGATAGTTAGGGGAATTGAACTACCTTAAAATATATCAGTAGCGTGACGCGGGCATCATTTAGAAAGAGTGGCTCACGTATGATGATTAAATAAGAATCCGTATAAACGGTAGCATGTGAGTGGTTGCCAGAAAGCTGTTATGGAGTAAAGCGTAAGGAGTATATGGCAGGAGAGTGCCAGGAGAAAGGATGTCAGAAGACAGTTTGTCAGGTAATACTGGAATGTTACCCATGGTAAGTCGCTCAGAAGAACCTAAGCTTAACGTGTTGCTGCTTACATCGGAGCATACAGAATTTCTATGGCTGCAGCGCTTATTAGAGCAGGCCGATGGGATTGTTAGCCTTACCCAATGGTGCTCTGACCTTAGCCAGCTGCGAGATATGTTCAGCCAAAAAACGTATGATGTGATTCTGTGGGACTGCGGATTCCGTGACGAAGATCCGTTCGTTTTCTTGGGCTTCCTTTCGTTTGATAGTGACCAAACGCCTGTTGTGTGCATCAGCTCGGAATCAGAAGCAAACCTCTCCAAAGCAATATTTCAGGCAGGCGGATCGGATTATATTTGTAAGTCCACCATCACATCGAACGGGCTAGCAAGGGCCCTCCGTAATGCAATATTGAGGCATTCCGCTGAAAAACAGCAAGAAACCAAAAGTCATATTGATACCCTTACTGGTGTGGTCAATCGCCAAGTGTTTTTCGACCGATTTCATCAATCCATTTTGAGGGCGGATCGTCACGAAGAGGTGATCGGGTTGGTGCTGCTTAATGTAGATGAGTTTAGCGGTGTCAACGATCGGTTTGGTTATCGAGAAGGGGATCAGTTGATTAAACGTGTGGCGTCTAGACTAAGGCAGGGGCTTCGTAAAAGTGATAGCTTGGCACGTATTGGTGGCGATGAATTTGCGGTTATTTTAGAAAGCTTAGACAACACAGTCGATGCAAATTATGTGGCTGCTAAATTGTTGGCGTTATTTGAAGAGCCGTTTGACTTGGCTCATCATCAGTTAGTCGTAACTCTCAGTGCAGGCGTTGCGGTTTTCCCCGATGCGGGCCCAGATTCTGAGAGTATTATAAAAAATGCCAATCGTGCGATGCTAGATGCCAAGCGACAGCAGGGTAATAGCGTGGAATTCTATCACCAGAAAATGAGTGTCGCGGTTGAGCGAGAATTGGAGCTAGAGGCTGAATTTAGAACGGCATTGCGAAGCGAGCAACTCCGACTGTTTTACCAGCCTAGAGTCAGTATTGCCAATAATCAGGTGGTCGGCTACGAGAGTTTAATCCGCTGGCAACATCCTACTCGCGGTTTAATCATGCCTGATGAATTTATACCCGCCGCTGAGCGTAGTGGAATGATTGTGCCGATGGGGTATTGGGTAGTGGAGCAGGCCTGTCGAGACTTGGCCCAGTTGCAAGCATTTGGTTACGATGACTTGGTGTGTGCTGTAAACCTGTCATTTCGTCAATTCTACGATAAGAAGTTGAGTGAAACGGTTTTTCGTATCATCTATAACGCGAATATCAATACGGGTAATCTGGAGTTTGAGTTAACTGAGTCAGCTATGATGTACGACCAGACCTATACCCAGAAATGCCTGAAGCAGCTGACTCAGCTGGGGGTTAGTTTTTCGTTGGATGACTTTGGTACTGGCTATTCTTCATTTGCCAATATTCAGCAGTTGCCTATTTCGACAATTAAAATTGATAAATCATTTATCGAGCATGTGATTACTAACACCGACGATGAAATTATCGTTAAAGCGATCGTTAGTTTAGCGCACAACCTGCAGGTTAATGTGGTTGCAGAAGGGGTCGAGACAGAAGAACAGCTTGCTTTTTTAAGGCATCATCACTGTGATGAAGCTCAGGGCTATCTGTTTAGTAAAGCGGTAAGTTTTGATGCATTTTTATCCTTTCTGGAAGCCGCAAAAGCAAATGCTATAGCGCTAGCAGACAGCTAGCGCTTAACCCTATTTTCTAAACCTCAATCAGGGCTACATTTCTTTCATCGTAAAGGGCTATAATGCCGGCCCTCTGAATATATTAACGCTCTATTTTAAGACTCTCTTTGTTACAAGGTTCCCTCATGGATATAATTTCTCAACGCATTGCTGATGAGATCGGCGTAAAAGTCCAACAAATTACCGCGGCCGTTGGCTTGCTTGATGAAGGGGCTACGGTGCCCTTTATTTCCCGTTACCGGAAAGAGGTTACAGGCTCACTAGATGACACGCAGATGCGCCAGATTGAGGAGCGATTGCGCTATCTTCGTGAGCTAGAAGGGCGCAGAGAATCCATTCTTAAGAGTATTCGTGAACAAGATAAACTAACGACTTCACTTGAGCAGGATATTTTGGCTGCCGAGACCAAAACAGTTCTTGAAGACCTCTACTTACCCTACAAACCCAAAAGGCGAACCAAAGGCCAAATAGCAAGAGAAGCTGGGTTAGAGCCGTTAGCAGACAGTATTATGGCTAACCCAGAGCTGGACCCAGAGCGAGAGGCCGAGGCGTTTGTTAATGTTGATTCGGGTGTTGCCGATGTTAAAGCCGCATTAGATGGCGCTAAATTTATATTGATGGAGCGATTCAGTGAAGATGCCGCACTGCTTGGTCGGTTGCGTTCATTTCTGTGGCAAGAAGGCGAAGTACAAGTAGCGGTTGTTGAAGGGAAGGAGCAAGAAGGAGCTAAGTTTCGGGATTACTTTGAACATCGCGAAGCGCTGAAAAAAATGCCTTCGCATCGTGCGCTCGCTATTTTTAGAGGTCGCAATGAAGGCTTTTTGAATTACAGTATTGTCGTCGGCGACAGTGATGCTGACCGCAAGGTATCCCACCCTTGTGAATCTATGGTGGCAGAGCATTGGGCAATAAAGAATAAAGGTCGAGCGGCGGATAAATGGTTACACGAAGTCGTCCGCTGGACATGGCGTATCAAGCTGAGCACTCACCTTGAAACCGAACTAATGGGGCAAATTAGAGAGAGTGCCGAAGAAGGCGCAATAAAGGTTTTTGCCAGCAACCTAAAAGACCTGCTGTTAGCAGCACCTGCAGGCCCTAAGGCAACCCTAGGCCTTGACCCTGGCTTGCGAACGGGTGTTAAAGTTGCGGTGGTTGATGCTACCGGAAAAGTGCTTGATCACTGTGCTATTTACCCTCACGCACCGCAGAAAAAATGGCAGCCATCTCTCGACATACTGGCAACACTTTGCAGCAAGCATAATGTGCAACTCATTAGCATTGGCAATGGTACTGCTTCCCGTGAAACCGATAAGTTAGCGGCGGAGCTTATGGCGCGACATCCTGAGTTAAAACTAACCCGTATTACCGTTAGTGAAGCGGGCGCGTCGGTCTATTCGGCTTCTGAGTATGCTGCGAAAGAGTTCCCCGATTTGGATGTAACTATTCGAGGGGCAGTATCGATTGCGCGTCGTTTGCAAGACCCACTCGCAGAGTTGGTAAAAATTGAACCAAAGTCCATCGGAGTGGGTCAATATCAACACGATGTTAGCCAAACTCAAATGGCGCGAAGTCTTGATGCGGTAGTGGAAGACTGCGTAAATGCGGTGGGTGTTGATCTGAATACTGCATCCGCGCCATTGTTAACCCGTGTATCCGGCTTGAACCAGGTGATTGCCAATAATATTGTTGAGTATCGAAATGCAAATGGCGCTTTTACGGGGCGGCGTGAGTTGAAAAAGGTACCTCGATTGGGTGAAAAAACATTTGAGCAAGCCGCGGGTTTCTTACGGGTTATGAATGGAAGGAACCCACTAGATGCCTCTTCAGTGCACCCCGAAGCCTATGATCTGGTAAAACAAATTGCTGAAAAAAATAGCCGTAAAGTCGATGCGATTATGGGTGATAGCGACTTTCTGAAAGCCGTAAACGCGCAAGATTATGTCAGTGATAAATTCGGTATTCCGACCATCAAAGATATTATTACTGAGCTGGACAAGCCCGGACGTGACCCGCGACCAGAATTCCGCTTTGCTGCGTTTCAGGAAGGCGTAGAAAAAATTACCGACCTCAAGCCTGGAATGGTTATGGAAGGTGCTGTGACCAACGTGACCAACTTTGGCGCGTTTGTGGATGTCGGTGTTCACCAAGATGGCTTAGTACACATATCGGCGTTATCAAATACCTTTGTTAAAGACCCGCGAGAAGTGGTGAAGGCAGGTGATATCGTAAAAGTTAAGGTCATGGAACTGGATGTGCCACGGAATCGAATTGGTTTATCGATGCGCCTGAGTGATGAGCCGGGTATTGAAGCGAAAAAAGGAGGCGGTGGAGGAGGCTCTGAATCCAAAAAATCCGAGCCTAAGCGGGTCGAACGCAATACAGATAGCCGAAAAAGTCAGCAGGGTCGAGGAAGCCAGCCGGCTGGAGCAATGGCCGGAGCGCTAGCATTGGCTATGAAGTCAGCCAAGAAAAACAAGAAATAATATCGCAACAAATCCCGTAGGCGTGATGAAGCGAAGCGGAATCAAGGGGCAGCGCTTCCTTGATTCCAGTCGTACCTCCCTTCATCACGGCTACGAGGGAAGCGTATCTTTTCCTTGTGTTTTAAAAAAACGCCCCCATTTAGTCTCACATTCAAACTAAGGCCTAAAGGTTGCCCATGATAAATGCTCTGGAAGCTCGACTGGAATTACTCTCCGAATCAGCCCAACGTGAACTGTTAAATATATCGCGAGGCATCGAAAAGGAAGGGTTGCGAGCTGACTCAAGTCACTTTATCTCTCAAACCAACCACCCAGAGGCGCTAGGTCATACCCTTACGCATTCTCAAATCACTACTGACTATTCCGAAGCCCTGATGGAGTTGATTACGCCGGTCTCCCAAAGTGTTAATGACCTAATGAAAGACCTGAGTGATGTGCATGGCTTCGTGCAGAAAAATCTAGATGACGAGGTGCTATGGTCTGGCAGTATGCCGTGTAAAATAGATGGTAATGACAGTATAAGAATTGCTGAATTCGGAGATTCCAATTTAGGTAAACTTAAGCACGTTTATCGTAAAGGGCTCGATGCGCGCTATGGACGAGTGATGCAAAGCATTGCTGGATTGCACTACAACTTCTCGCTCCCCGATGCTTTTTGGCAAGAGTGGCAGGCGGTGAAGGGCGATGAGCAGCCGCTTAAGGATTTTAAGTCAGAGCAATATTTCTCATTGATTAGAAATTTCCGTCGTCACTCCTGGTTGCTGATGTATTTATTCGGAGCATCCCCTGCAGCCGATCAAAGTTTTTTAGCGAGTATGAGGCACCCTCTGCAGACGTTTGATGAGAAAGGTACATGGTATCTACCTTATGCGACTTCTTTGCGCATGGGAGATCTGGGGTATCACAGTAATGCACAATCGTCACTAGCGATTTGTTTTAACAATCTGGATAACTTCACTTATACATTAGAAGACGCGATTCATAAACCCTACCCCGCTTATGAGGTTATGGGTGTTAAGAAAGATGGCGAGTATATTCAGTTAAATACTAATATTCTGCAGATTGAAAACGAATACTATAGCTCTATTAGGCCAAAACGAAATGCGGAATCGGGCGAGAAGCCTATTCATGCGCTTAAAGAACGAGGCGTAGAGTATATAGAGGTTCGTTGTCTAGATCTAAACCCTTATTTGCCACTGGGAATCAGTGCTCAGCAGGTTCGGTTTATGGATGCGTTTTTGATCTATTGTTTGGTTGCAGATAGTCCGGTTGTGTCTGAGGCTGAATGTCAGTCGCTAGATTGGAACTTTGAAACCGTTGTAAATCGTGGCCGTGAACCTGAGCTCAAGCTTAAAACCCCTGAGGGTGAAGCGCCTTTGCAACAGATGGGGTTAAGCCTGATTGACGCGATTGCACGAGTCGCGGCTATTTTTGATGACATGCACAGCAAAGCAGCTGATGCAGGAGACCTTGAGTCAACGGCTAATAACTATCAAATGGCTGTTGAAGAGCAACGCAATAAACTTATCCAGCCTGAACTAACGCCCTCTGCTAATATTCTTTCAGTTATGCGGGATGAATCGCTCTCATGGTTAGAAATTGTGGGCGAGTTGTCATTTAAGCACCAGCATACGTCTCGGAAACGCTGTAATGACGCATCAGTCAGTGAAAAATACCGCTCAATGGCGAAAGAGTCTTTCCTTAAGGAACAGCAACTTAAAGACGCTGATTTAAGTGAATTCTCAGAATATATGACGCAGTATCTATCTTAAACGTTATCTGCCGCACAAAAACCAACCTACTTTATTGTTGCATTATGTAAGCTGTGTTAACTTTGAATGCGTATTAGGGATTCCTATATACATTTTATAACAAAATGATCTTAAAATTCGCTTCATGTTTCACCGTGTTGCGCTATTGTAAAATCATAGAGAGCTTTGCACGAAACATCACATAACTCAGCCAATATGAGATAATGGCACT
>CAJXUY010000032.1 GCA_913060665.1 uncultured Oleiphilaceae bacterium | reverse complement strand
GGCAAAAAGCCTCTTATTTGTTGATACTTTCACAGCCTCGAAGCGGAATCAAGGACGGTCACCTCGGCATTCAGAGTAGAAAGTTTTTAGTCAACCTTACACTGGTCCGAGAATTTACCGGCTATCCCAGCATACATTTTTCTCATCTCTGCAATATCTTTATCGGCATCACCGGTTGGGTAGAATGTTGGTTTAAACCCACCCACCTTACGCTTGTAGTCTAAGTACCCCAAACCCACCGGTACTTGAGCACCTACAGCAATATAATAAAACCCAGTTTTCCACTTATCTACCTTTGAACGCGTGCCTTCCGGGGGAATAGTAACCACTAACCGATCGTTATTGTTAAATGCCTCAATGGTTTGCTCGACGACATTATTCGAAGATGAACGATCGATTGCTATGCCACCCATCCATCTCATAACAGGCCCTTTCCAACCTTTAAACAAAGAGTCTTTACCCATCCAAAAAATTTCAAAATCAAAGATAAACGCCATAGCCAACGTGATCGGGAAATCCCAATTAGATGTGTGGGGCACAGCAATAAGTACGTATTTGGGTTCTGTAGGCGGCTGCCCTTCTAACTTCCAGCCAATCGACTTTAAGAAAAGCCACGAAACGCCAGTGAGGAGCTGCTTTAATACGGGGGTGTTATATATAGTACGACGCACAACGATACACCTTGGATGTGATTATCATGTACTGCTGTAAGCTAACAGTACTATTATCAAGAAAGGAGTATGCTGCGATAGAAGGTAAAGGCTTAATAATATTTGCGCCAAGCATTCCTAACTTGGCGCAAATAATAACACAAGTGTAAGCTGAAAAAACAACCGCCACTAAAATTAGTCTAGCGATGCATTAATGCATCTATCGACCTAATCCTCTTTCGGCTTTCTCACACGAGGCTTTTTATCTGCAGGTCTAGAAGCGGGTCTAGCACTACCGCTTTCATTAGATCGTCTAGGCTTACGAGCACCGCCGCCACCTGGCTTACGCCCACGGTCACCTCTTCCCCCGCGAGAAGTCCCCTCTTCGCCGTCAAACGGAGCAATATTCAAAGACTGCTGACAAACCCACACCTTTTTCAGTGAATCCATCGTATCTTTTGGCATGCCTGAAGGCAGGTCAACGGTACTAAACGAATCAAATATTTGGATATGACCGATATAAGTGGCTTCGATATTAGCTTCGTTTGCAATAGCCCCTACTATGTTCCCAGGCTTTACACCATGGTCATAACCCACATCAATACGGTATCTCTCCATATCAACATCAGGATTACCCTTTAGAGACTTCGCTTTTCGATCACCCGGTCTACGTGAACGCTCACCACGCTCAGTTCGACTTCCTCGCTCAGAACGCTCACCGCGCTCTTGACGTTCGCGACGCTCAGGTTGCGGCTTCAATAATAAAGGCTCGTCACCTTGAACCAATTTGGCCAATGCTGCTGCCACTTCAATAGCCGGAATATCATGTTCAGTCTGATACTGTTCTAACAATTGCTGGAAGAACTCCAAACCATCACTCGCCAAAGTATCGGTAATTTTTTGCTTAAACTTAGATACACGCTGGTCATTAACATCTTCAGTTGTTGGCAGTGTCATCTTCTCTATTTTTTTCTTTGTCGCTTTTTCAATAGAGAACAGCATTCGCTTTTCACGTGGAGATACAAACAATATCGCATCACCGGTTCGCCCTGCACGGCCTGTACGACCAATACGGTGAACATACGCTTCGGTATCATACGGGATATCATAGTTTACAACGTGACTAATACGCTCAACGTCCAAGCCTCGCGCCGCCACATCGGTCGCTATCAGAATATCAATTTTTTTGTTCTTTAATCTTGCAACGGTGCGCTCTCGAACAGCCTGTGAAATATCACCATTTAGAGCTGCGGCAGAATAGCCTCTCGCTTCTAGTTTTTCCGCCAGTTCAACCGTCGCCGTTTTAGTACGAACAAATATAATCATGCCGTCAAACGGCTCTACTTCAAGTATTCGTGTTAGCGCATCCATTTTATGGAGGCCACTGACCTGCCAGTAGCGTTGGCGAATCGTATCAGCGGTAGACGTCTTTACTTCAATTTTAACGTGCTTAGGGTTATTCAAGTAACGCTCGGTTACTTTCTTAATCTGCGAAGGCATCGTCGCAGAAAATAATGCGATCTGTCTTTCTACTGGCGTCTGCTCTAAGATCCACTCAACATCATCAATAAAGCCCATACGCAACATTTCATCAGCTTCATCGAGTACCAATGCAGACAAATTGTTCAGCTTTAACGTACCGCGACGCATATGGTCCATTACACGTCCAGGCGTTCCCACTACTACGTGAACACCACGCTTCAACTGCCTTAACTGACCGTCGTAAGAAGAGCCTCCATAGATAGGCAAAACATGAAAACCCTTCATGTAGCGCGCATAGGTTTGAAATGCTTCAGCAACCTGAATTGCTAATTCACGAGTCGGCGCTAACACTAGTAATTGAGGTGACTTTTGAGAAAGGTCAATACGTGATAATAACGGTAAAGCGAAGGCCGCTGTTTTACCTGTACCCGTTTGCGCTTGACCCAAAAGGTCATGACCATTGATAAGATGAGGAATACTCTCTGCTTGAATCGGGGATGGAACTTCGTAACCCGCTTCTTTAACGGCTTTGAGTATTGGCTCGGCAAGCTCGAGTTGATCAAAGCCTATTTCGGATGATGACATCAGATGTGCTACCTATAGATTGATGGCACACACACGAGTCATGTATTCGCCAACAGATTTTAAAAGGGCCGAGATTATACACTGTATAATCAATACTTGCTTGTTTTTTAGGCTAGAAGAGGTTAAAAAACGATCAATCAGTCTCCTATAGACGCTTTAAATAGTCCTCATATCACATTTTTGTAATATTAATGTTGCTTTCATTTCTGATGCGTTGATCGATTTTATTCTAGATCAGGCAATTTTGAGGCCGTATATTCAGCCTACTATAAGTTGATATACCTTAGAAAGAGAACTAAACTGCTTTTAGCGCGCGCTGGCTCCGAGTTTCATTAGTAATATCGTACGACAGTAAATGCCTCGACCTTGCTTCTGACCCCGTAAGTCCACTGTAACGCTTGCTTAACCAGCATCGCAGAAAGCTATGCATTATTATGATTGTATTTATTAATACCAGTACGAAGGATTAAAGAATTATGTCTGAAAAATTGACTGGAACCGTTAAATGGTTCAATGAAAGCAAGGGCTTTGGTTTTATCACTCGTGAAAACGGACCTGACCTGTTTGTTCACTTCAGCAGCATCGCGAGCGATGGCTTCCGCACACTTCAAGAAGGCCAGCAAGTAAGCTTCACTGAAGGGGCTGGCCAAAAAGGGCCTCAAGCAGAAAACGTAACTCCTCTCTAAGGCCTATTATTTTGCAGATAGCTGATAAGAAGGTCGTGAGCATCCACTACACACTGACAAATAACGAAGGTGATGTAATAGATAGCTCGGTAGACGACTCGCCCCTGAGTTACCTGCATGGCGCAGGTAATATTGTTCCTGGTTTAGAAACCGCACTATTAGGTAAAGCTGTTGGAGAAAGTCTGCAAGTGACTATTCAACCAGAAGATGCCTATGGTGAAAGGCATGATGAAATGGTTCAGATTGTCCCTCGCGAAATATTCCAGGGAGTTGAAGATATTCAACCTGGCATGCAGTTTCAAGCAGAAGCCCCAGACGGTGGCGTTCAGATGATTGTTGTCGCAGATGTTGCAGATAATGAAATCACTGTAGACGCTAACCACCCCCTGGCAGGTGAAGTACTTAACTTTGACGTTAGTATTGAATCTGTTCGCGAACCCACTCCTGAAGAGTTGGATCACGGTCACGTGCATTAATACCAGGCACTCTAACAAGTGGAGCTACTTGCTCCGCTTGTTCTCTTCCCAATATCCAGTACAATCAACTAAAATAAGTACAACTAACTGCAACTGACACCCCAAATACAACCTTGATTTTTAGATATAGAGGGCTACAAATAATGGCGATATGGGTCGATGCAGATGCCTGCCCCAACGTAGTAAAAGACATATTGTTCCGAGCAGCACAACGCACCAAAATTTTGCTAACGTTGGTCGCGAACCAACCGATTAGCACGCCACCTTCACCCTACATTAAGTCTATTCAAGTTCCATCTGGTTTTGACGTGGCCGATAACTATATCGCGCAGGAAGTTATCGCCGGCGATTTGGTCATCACGGCCGATATTCCGCTTGCTGCAGACGTGGTTGCTAAAGATGCCATAGCGCTCAACCCTCGAGGCGAGAAGTACACTAAAGAAAATATTAAGCAACGGCTTACCATGCGAAATTTTATGGAAGAAATGCGAGGCGCCGGTCAGGCGGTGGGCGGGCCACCCCCTTTAAACCAGCAAGATAGACAAGCCTTTGCTAACGCTTTAGACCGTTATATTGTGAGCCACAAAGCCAAACGGTAAGCCTACCCGCTTACATTAGGGTTTTGCCCTATGCTTACTTCGGGTTTTACCTACTCGGTAATCCCCTATTTCGACTCCCGCTTTACTCTTCTAAACTGGACTCAACAGTTAGAAGAATAACAAGGAGAAAATAAACGTGACCTATAACGAGTTATATTTATTGATATTAGGCTCTATTGCCCTCATTAGCGCAGGAATCATCCTCTTTACAATCGATAAAACGGCTAAGTGCCGGTTAAGCCTTAGTAAGCGTAAAAAGACCTATAGAGAGTCATAACGACGTACAAATGAAATCGACAATCCGCTGATTAGCAAGCTGCATATTTTCTTTGTGGGTAACCCCAGACTTTACCCTAGGCTTTAGATCATGATCACCATCTGGCACCCATACCACATCAATCATTTTAGATAGCGTGTATTCGCAAACTCGCTCTTGATTACCCATTGGATCTCTGGCTCCCTGCAGAATCAACGTCGGTGTAGTGATGTCTGCCAAGTGCTCAGTTCTTGGCTTATCAGGCTTTCCCAACGCATGAAATGGGTAGCCCAAACAAACTAGGCCTTTAGCCTTCAATTCATCTGCCAGCAAACTCGCCATTCGACCGCCCATTGATTTTCCGCCGATGAAAATAGATTCTTTACCGACATCCGCTCGGTTGTTTTGTAGTTCAACCACTTGAGAAAAGGCTTTCCGCCAAGTTTCAAGCAACACTTTCTGGGTATTGGGTGGGCGCTTTTTACCGACATCTCTTCGCTCACACATATAGGGGAATTCGAAACGCCACACTCTAACACCGCTCTCCGCTGCGCCTTCCGCAATAGTGTTCATAAAGGCACTATCCATTAAAGCGCCTGCCCCATGCGCGAGAATTAAATTCGCACCTAACGGACGTTCCGGTTCATTTATTAAGAAATCAATTACCACTAACGCGCCCCTTTAAATTTACGCTGTTTAAAGTAGAGAGGCTCCTCTTCAATACTCAACAACCTGCGACGAATTAGGTCCAGCCCTACCGCAGCAACTATTTGCTGAAAATAGCCTCTTGGGCCAGGAAAATACAGTATTTCAGTTTCAATTTTTTGGCTATCACCCCACGCAACCCAAACCGTACCCACAGGTTTTTCATCAGTTCCACCACCCGGCCCCGCAACACCTGACACTGCAATACAATAGTCTGATCCACTTTTCGATAATGCCCCTTGCGCCATTTGGTGAACAACTTCACAACTCACAGCCCCCTGACGCTCAATAACCTCTGGTTCAACGTCTAAAAGGTGACTTTTTATCCGATTTGAATAACTAACGACTCCCATTTCAAATACTGACGAAGCACCTGCAACAGAAGTGATTTGTGAAGCAATAAGCCCTCCGGTACATGATTCAGCCGTAGCCAATGTTTTGCCTTGCTGCTGCAATAACCCCACAACCCGTTGCGGCAGCGTCTCTTCTTGATCAGAAATAATATGCGCACCCAACAACATTTTTAACCGGGCAAGGCAAACGGTTCGTGCTTTCTCACCTTCATAGGTGTTAGTGGTGAGCTTTACATCGATAATCGGTAACGAGGCTCGAAACCCAAGTTCAACAGTGTCTGGCCAATCTGGCATAGCCTCACTGATCATCTGTTGAACTTTTGACTCACCCAAACCGAAGACAGGAAGATGAAAAACCGATGTTTTTTCTAAACTGGGGAACCGCGTACTAATCTCTTGTAGAATCGTTTGATCCAACATTTTTTCAAGCTCAGAAGGGACACCCGGAGTACAAACGACCCAGCAGTTATTATGGTCAACCGAAAACCCCACCGCACTACCTACGGGGTTCGGCACAATCGTCACCCCTTTTGGCAGCATTGCCTGCTTTCGGTTGGGAGCATCTAGTTTAAAATTTCGATTAGCACACCAGGACTCAAGATGGCTAATGGCTTCAGCGTGTTCCTCTAAAGGCTGCCCAGCCACCTGAGCTAAGACCTCCGCGGTCAAATCATCAACGGTAGGGCCTAACCCCCCATTAATAATTAACACATCAGAAGCGGCAGAAAGCACTGCGATTTCTTGCTGTAACAGGGCCACATCATCTCCTACCGTCACTCTTTTACTAACCCTATAACCCGCCTGCTGCAGTTTTTTAGCGATCATTGCAGAGTTAGAGTCCACAATATCACCACTCATCAACTCATCACCGGTCAATAGCAATTGAATTTGCAACGTCTTCACCACCCTCTATTCCCCTAAAGCCTTTGCCAAAGCCCTAAAAACCGTCGGGTTAAACGGGTAGCCAAAATGACTCGTCACCACTTCAATATTGCGGGTATGGTCGGTTTCTTTTTCTAATGAACACTGCCACGACACAATGCCATCATATCGACTATGTATCGCAATCGTTTTAACCGGCGGCGGCTCAGAACGCCGATCAAATGCATCGGCATCTTTTTGAGTAAATACCTTACCTGAAAGTATTAAAGAGAGCTGGAATAAGTGATTACCATAAGGGTTGCCGGTAAACGGCGTGCCCATGGTCACAACAGAGTGGATATCATGTTCGAGTTTTCGACCCAGTTCACGGGCAAATATACCGCCTAAACTCCAACCAATAATTGAGACCTTTTGACCCGTTTTCTGATGAAGCTGCTTAACCTTATGGTGGAGTTTTTCCTTTATCTCAGCCGATGTGCCTTGGTTGATGCCCATTTCCCAACCAAACGCCTTATAACCTTGCTTATTAAGAAAACGACGCAATAAAAGCGTACTAAGATCCCCTGCACCAAACCCAGGAATAACTAATACAGCACGCCCATGACCTACAGATTTCTGCTTAAGAAAGGAGGTATTGATCAAACCCGCGCCCAATTCAATAAATGCCCTATTCTCAAGCGCTAACATCAGCAAATTGGGTTTTTTGATGCTTTTATCCATCTTGTAAAAGACCTTTATTGTTTGAGTTACACATCACTAGTATTCAGGTTTTAAGTCACCTTTGATTAATGAGATTAACATATCCAGTTTTCGATTAGATAGCTGGCGATAGTCAAAATAAGGCGTAACGATGACATTAGCGGACGTATCAATGTAAATCCCCTCACCGAGAAGCTTAACAGACTCAAATACCCCTAACTCTTTGGCATAGGATTTACCTGCAACTATAAGAAAGGCCCCATCAGAAGGAGGTAGTGACTCAAAAGAAGAGAATATCAGGGCGTGACCACACCCCTGTTGCAGCAAAATACAATCACGATAATCTTGCCAAGTAGTCTCTGTATGTTTATCTAACTGATACATTAGCTTGGCAAAAATATTGAATATTTTTCGCCAATGATTACCCGTCGCATCAACAATACGTTGAATATCACCGTACTCTAAAGGCTTTAGACTATCCAGTGTTTGAAATTCTGGCATATCAGGGCAGTTGCCAATACACACAGCAACACGATAATGACGATCACCAACCCCTACCATGGGACTGTTCAATGAGTTACACCTGACACTAACAACCTCAGCGATTAGTAGATAAGTTCAGGGTACAGTAACAAAGAATACGTTGACCAAAAACTCTAACTCGACTGCCTACGCATAATAAAGTTCGCAGACTAAACACGAAGGCCCCCACTTCAGCCATTAAAACTATAAACCGGTACTAAATCAGTACGTTCCGAAGCAGGCAATATCTCATCAATCATATTATCCAATATTAGCGGTTCTTTATTGGGTTCGTCATAATAGGCCAACACCATGTGGGCCTGATTAAGCCTAATAGCTTTAACATAGGTAATACGAAGGTGTTCAACAGGCACCCCCATCGCCATTAAGGTAAAGTACTTCGCGATTGAGAAATCTTCACAATCTCCTGCATTAGTACTCAACAACTCTACAGGGCTAGCCCAATAGTCTTCTTTGCCCCAATGAGATATATCTGACTTAAAATCTGTTTTATTAAAAAAAGCATTTACCAGTGATAATTTTCGTTCAATCAGTAACTTATCACTCAACGAAGTCATCGTCTGCCACCGTTCAATACGCTCCCTTGCTGCAATGCCGTGAGTGACTTCAATAGTCGTTAGATACTCCTCATCAAGATCAACAGATGAATTAGATAGATTGCTAAAAAAACCATTTCCACCGTTATATCGGTTCCATCGCGCATACACTTCAGATAGCTGCTCTGATTGATAAGCCTCAAGCCGCTTAAAATCATACGAGGGTGGCGTCATTTCGCGGTTGGGTAAAATATTCTCGCTTAACGTACTAACAACCCACTGCAACCGTTTGGCAGGTTTGGGGAGCGTCAACCCGTCTGCCGTTCCCACGTGAAGCAACGCTGCCATAACAAATACGACGAGCGTCAGCGTTCGCAACCTTATGGTTCGAATCATTATATTCCCTGCTAGAAAGTCTTTGGTACTCAATTTTTTATTTCGACAGGGCTTTTAAACTCTTTTGGGTCATTACCCCTGACGGCATATTCCGTATCGTTATATCAATAACTGCACCAATAATTCCTATTTCCCCATTTAATCATATGGTTAAGATCATAGTTCAGCATAACAGTCGTATCTCTAAGCGGTTAATTGAGCCAATACCGCTACCGACTGTTGCTTTTTAGCAACACGAAAACGGGGATAAAGCCAGTAGTTGATAACTATCAATAGGTTAAGTTGTCTCTAAAAAGCGACAACCCAGAGAGCAAGGTTATGATTAACCATAAGGTCAGCAACTGACCTACAGTGTCAGTGAAATGCTCATCATTCAAAAAAACAATTCGTAACCATCTGTTTTAAAGGCAAAAAATACTTGGCACGTTATTCGCTAAATAATTAGTAACGATTAATAGTGATTAAAGACAAATAAACAACGCGTACAGAGTTTACGCGGCGGAGATTAACCATGACACCCCATAATGTCGTACAGTTAAAAGACAGAGACGCTCAAAAGGCACTTGATTCATTAAACAGAATCACAGGACTAACATGGGATTCACTGCCTGTTTCACTGGTCGCTGAAGGGTTAGTTATAAATGATACGAAACAGGAAACATATTCCTTTGAAAGAAAAAGGGCATAGCCATTAAACGAATGGAGAAAATAGATGGGTATTAAAAGTAGCTTACGCGGTTTTTAACCTATCAGATGATGTGCTCTCAGCGCTAACTTTCTGAACATGAAGCTCATCAACAAAGGTTAACTGCCCTTCACTTAAACCAGCACAACAAGCTCTAATATACTCTGGCATTCCAATCGATTCGATCGTCACACAACCCGATAACATCAGAGAGTAATCCACACTAATATCAGCCTCATCAACCACCATTGCATATTCACCACTGCGATCTTTGTAGCAAATGACTAATGAAACAGTCTGCTGGGTACTATCCGGCACACGCATCCAAGCAGCAGCATTAAAGGTTAAGCTCACTAGCCGATGTCCACTGGATACTGATTCAACCGGTTTTGGAGTCTTCCTGAGCATGCCGAGAAAAGACTTTCGCTTACTCGCATCCCTTAATTCTTTTGCCGGAGGACCATCAATATATTCAGCTCGCGGTACATCTGCCAGCTTTTTAAGCTTAAGGAATTTGGTAGGAATTTTTTCGTTCATTGGTGAGTCCCACAGAGAAAAGTAGTCATTAGTGACGACTATACGACTATAAAAGCAGGAATACGTTGTGCAAGTCACGCTCTAACAGTCCGTAACAAACAGACCACAGACACTTACATTCAATTAGATAGCCAGGTAAGTGGGTATTGCATCGGTTAAAAAAGAAGGTCCCGTAAAAAGCGAGTAATCATATGCACACTCCATCTTGACAGCGTCAATTTATCAACATCAGGAGAGCCACATGAACTTCAAAAGCCTTGAAGTCAGCATTGATAACCATATTGCCCACGTTAAACTAAACCGTCCTAACGAATTAAACTCGATGAATACCGACTTTTGGAAAGAGTCCCCTGTCGTCATTAATGAAATAGATCAACAATAAGAGAGAGGGTATAATAGAGTCGAATCCCCCTCATTTATGAAAAACAGTTAGCACTATGATAATTCCCCATAAACAACTCAGTGAAGAGGCCATTAATAACCTGATTGACGAGTACTGCATGCGAGACTGGGGGCTCAACGAAACCGAAGAGCCACTAGAGAGTCGCCGAAGCCAGGTCACGAAAGCCTTAAAAGCGGGCCAACTGGTCGTGCTATATAGTGAGTTTAACCAATCGGCATCGTTAACCCAGGCAGACCTCCTATAAATTCTCACCACTTACATGATGAACTACGCGATATTGCATCAGACTTTTGCTATGGTGGTGATATCTTTATAGTTAATTAAACAAGCAGGCGGCCTAAATGAGATCGTTCTCTGAAGTATTTGAAGACTGGTCAAGAAAGCGACAGGTTAAAAAAACTAATCGCCTTAAAACCGAAGTACTTCTTACCTTTATCGATACTGCCGATCAAGAGCAAAAAGCGACGCTACTGGCGATGGCGACCGTATTTCGATCTAGGGTAATCGACCGGTCAGAACAGCTATCTGGCACGTTTTACAACCCTATGCAAAGTGCCGGCAAAAAGAGAAGACTGATTTTTGAGTTGTTACAAGCAGTCCAAAACAAGATGCAAGATGAGATGAAAACGGTAAAGTCTCAGCTCAAAAAACTACAACTAACCCCAGACAGCCAACCCCAAGAGCACTGGGAGTTATCTATCCTCGGCATGGACCTTTGGTTGATTACCCTAGGTTCCACCATAGACAATAGTCAGCTCACCAAATTGAAACGTATTTGGCATCAGCTCGATAGTGCTTCAGAAGAGCTACCTGAAACAATTAAGCAACTACGATGCCTTGAAGAGGCAGGTCACGACCCCTCCCATACCATGTTTGGTGATATTGATGATCAAACCTGGCTAGAAAAAAGCCACTATCGTCCTGCTTGGTTTTAGTTTAATAGCCCGCACTTATAAACCATACTCCTCAAGACGCTTGAGCGATGACGATAGAGAAAACCCCAAGGTTTCAGATAACACTTTGGCTTTCTCTTCAAGCTTCTTATCACTGATATCTTTACACTGCTTACCCGCCAAAATAGTCCAGTTACCGCCGGGTACGCTGCACACTTTCGTTTCAGGGAACCAATCCAATAGCGATCGTAAACCCTCAGCTTGCCCACGATGATTTTGCCAGCAATTCAGCACTAACCAACCATCATCTGACAATAAATCATGGCACCGTTCAATAAATATGGGCTCTAACTGCTGCTCATCTAATCCATCCGGGCCATATAAATCGCAAAAAATAAGATCAGTGCTGGCTCGTTTTGCCTTTTTCAAATAGCGACCGGCATCCATTACCGAAACATCTAAGCGTTCATCCCGTGGCAACTGAAAAAAACGGTAAGCCGTATCCACTACTTTTTGTCGCAGCTCAACCACCTTCAATGACGACGAGGGAAAGTGATGATACACACAACTCACAAGACTTCCGCCACCCAACCCTAAAAAGGTCACGTTTTTAGGCTTATGAAAAAGTAGCACCAGCATCATTGAGCGTGCATATTCATGCAGTAGCAACTGCGGTTGCGTTTTCATTAAACAGCTTTGTTCATCACCAGAACCAAAGCCCAAATAGCGTTTATTCCCATCATCAAACACTTGAATGGGGCCTAAGTCATCATATGTACGGAATATTTCTTTACCAGGAAGGGACATCACGATTACCTTAAACCATGGAGGGACATAACTAGCACTTAAAAGACTAAGGGAGTAAAACGGCGATATTATCAGTTAATCACCTAGTAACTAGCAAATAAACCTCTTTAATTAAGCTTTACGTTGCTGCAATAGTAATACCGAGCAAAATTAGTGTGCATCACCTAGACCCAATAAGGCAGAATTTGAGACATGCATCACATTTGATTAATTAATAGACATTTAACACAGGAGTAAGTGAAGATGAACTCGACTCGACTTATGTACACAAGACCGCTCACTTTTTCTATTTTTATCGCGGTATTTATTGAAATCATTAACCTGGTCCTATTTAGTTTTTTAACCGAATCATCTGAGCAGTTAGTTGATAAAACCTTATGGACCATCGGCGTTGGGGGCATTGGTATGGGGGCTGTTTTAGGCGTCTTTATTGTGTTTTCATTGGTGGGCCAAATAGAAGGTAAACAAGCCGTTACAGGCACCATATTTTTCTCGGTACTTATCTTAGGCGTCGTCGCGAAACTAGCCGCCATTAGAATGGAAACAATCAATATTGCCTTTAACCTAAGCGAATGGTCACTGATCTATTTTATTAATGGCGTGGTCACCGCGGGCATCGGTGGCGCGTTGTTAGGTTGGCTATTATTTACCAAAACCGGTAATAGTCTACTCACCCGCTCAGGGTTTTAGATGCCGCGCCCCTCACAGTGATGGCAAGCATTTGAGCCTGCCATCATTAATCCGCACTGAGCAAAACTCACTTCGGCTAGCCTTTCTTTCTATGGTATAGTCTTTCCCACTTTATCGAATAAATTCCATCAACTTTCTAATGGCATAGAACAATGAGTGGTTCACTACAAGATCAACTATTGAATATGGGCCTCGCCAACAAAAAACAGGCTCAGAAAGCTAAAAAAGAAGCTAAGAAAGCTAAAAATGCAAAAAAATCAGGTCAATTACCCGACGAGATATTAGCCGCTGAACAAAAAGCTGTAGCCGCTCGTGAAGAGCAACTAAAACGGGATAAAGCTCTCAACAAACAACAGAAAGTTGAGAAGGAAAAACGAGCAGCAGAAGCCGAAATAAAGCAACTGATTGAAAGTAATGTGGTTGAGATACCTAAAAAAGACAGCGACATCGCTTATAACTTTGTTCAGGGTACTCAGGTTAAGAAGCTGTACGTTAATAAAGAGCTACAAACCAAACTGATGAAAGGGTTGTTATCAATCGCAATCTACGGCGATAGTTACCGCCTTGTACCCACAGAGATAGCCGAGCGGATACACAAACGTGACCCCGAGATGGCAATCTGCATCGAACAAAAGAGTGATGTGGACCCAGATGACCCCTATGCAGGTTATGAAGTACCTGACGATTTGATGTGGTAGACCTATCGTAGCCGTGATGCAGCGAAGAGGCTGTGAAAGTATTCTAGTATTACCTGTATT
>CAJXUY010000031.1 GCA_913060665.1 uncultured Oleiphilaceae bacterium | reverse complement strand
GTAATACAGGTAATACTAGAATACTTTCACAGCCTCTTCGCTGCATCACGGCTACTGGGTTTATTATATTCGAGTTTTGTGCTTTGTAGCCTTGATGAAAGGAGGTACGGCTAGAATCAGGGGGGTTGATTATTGCTTAGCTCACTTTTATTATGCGCTGGCATTAATGTGTGAAAATATTGAGCAACCGTTACCTTATACTAGCAGCCAAAGAGAGAGTTATGTCTGATACAGAAGCAAAGCGCCATCACCGTCCAATTAGAAGCTTTGTTATTCGCGGTGCCCGAATGACCCTAAGACAACAAAAAGGGTGGGATTTGCTATGGTCTGAGAGAGGCTGCGCCGTCGAAAATGGCATGATGCATTACACTGAGGTATTTGGTGAGCACACTGAAATAGTATTAGAAATTGGATTTGGTATGGGGGATTCACTCGCTGAAATGGCCGAGAAAACCCCTTCCACAGGCTTTATAGGGGTTGAGGTTCATCGCCCGGGCGTTGGCGCAATTTTATGCGCTATGGATGAAAAATCGTTAGATAATATTCGCCTGTTTTGTGATGATGCTAATGATGTCTTGGCGCACTGTATTCCTGATGGCTCTCTTGATCGTGTGCAACTTTACTTTCCTGACCCATGGCACAAATCTCGCCATCATAAGCGCCGTTTAGTACAGCCTGATTTTGCTCAGAAGATTCGTCAAAAATTAAAAGTGGGTGGAACCTTCCATATGGCAACCGATTGGGAAAACTATGCAGAGCATATGATGGAAGTGATGTCCGCTGCAGAAGGGTATGAAAATATAGAAGGCAAAGGACAATACACCCCAAGACCAGAATACCGACCGACAACTAAATTTGAGCGCCGTGGGGAGCGTTTAGGTCATGGTGTTTGGGATTTGATTTTTAAGCGTGCTAACTAGCGTTTACGGCCATTAGCTGTTCCAGCTTACCTTTAAGAAACTCGTAACGCTTAAACTGTTTGTGATCATTTTTGATATGACTCACTCTTCCCAAGCATTGCTGGCAGAGTTTAATACTTTCGTTTTTTTCTTGCTCGGTAGGGATTAACTTCATTAGCACTTGAGTCATATTCAAGTTCAGCGCTGGATGCTTGGGGGAGTAGGTTAATGCGTCTTGAAATACTGCAATTGCTTCGCGGTGATTGCCTGACTCAACGTGCTGTATTCCAATTTTGTTAAGTTCGGCTGCTTTGGTGCGGTTTTGCCATGAAACGGGCTCGTCTCTTAGTGCCTCGATTTGCTTCATGAGGTCTGCGTTGTTGCTGTGCATTGCTGATAACTGCTTTAGTACAATTTCTGCATCATTCTCTTTATCTAATGTGAATAGCGTTTGAGCATATTCCATAGCCATTTCGGGTGGGAGCTCAGCGGCAATCATTAGGTAAAAATCTTGCGCTTCATTGAGTGCTTGTTCAGCTTGTTCTTTCTGTTCGCAGCTTTGGTGAATGCGTGCTTTTATCATGCTGGATTGAAAGTTGACGGTTTCTTCTTCGCCAAAACGGTTTTGAGCATTTCCAATAGCGCTTAATGCCTCTTTGGAGCGGCTAACTTTTAATGTTTGTTCAAGAGTTGCAGAGGTTTCATTAAGGCAACGTGCAAAATTTAGATAGTTATTGGCGTTTTGGTAAACTGATTGTTCGCCATGTTCAGTGGCATTTCTGAATGCTTCCGTTGCAATTTCATAGTCTTGGTTTTCTAGGCATAATTCACCCAATCTAACATGTCGCTGAATGGCTCTTGGGGAGTGTGCGACAGCTTCAAACAGCATTTCTTGTGCAGCTTTTTTACGTTTGGTCTTGATGAGTATATCGGCTAGCAGGTCATAGGCTATGAGGCAGAGTGGGTTATGCTTGATAATGTCTTGTAATATGGGTTCTGCGACAGAGTACTGTTTTTCTTCCATTGCTACTTTTGCTAGCCCTATCTTTGCCCATAGTAATGGGCGAGCCTGTAGCACTTCGTTATAAACCTCTTTGGCTTCAGCAAAACGTTGTGTTTGCAGAAATAACGAAGCTTTTGTTTTATGACACCAGCTTGAATATTTACTGCGTTTGCGTATTTTCTGTTCGCAGAGATAGATTGCTTCGTCAATCTCTTCGCAGTCCATTGAGTATTTGATGTCGTAAAGGGCTTCTGAATCTATTAGTAAGCTGTCTAGGCGCTGTTTCAGGGAATCTCGTGTAATGGGCTTACTGATATAAGCATCGGGTTGGTATTCGATTGCGCCGAGTACCATATCTTTGGTGGTATCCGCTGACATCATAATAAATAGAGATGCGTGTTTTAGGTATTTTCTGTGTCTGAGTTCTTCTAAGACCTGCTGGCCATTTTTAGCGCCAAGATTGTAATCACAGAGCACTGCATCAAAAATGCCGTTTTTGCACTTATCGACCGCTTCGACGCCATCAGCTGCAAAGTCGATAAACCAAGCGCCATAAGATTTTAGGTATTCCTCCATAATCATGCGTAATTTGATATTGCTATCAATGATCAAGAATCTAGTTTGATTATATTCCCTGAAATACATGGAGGAGCTATTCCTTTACTACTAATGCAAAAATTATGATGTCCGACTTTTACTATAGCCTGTTTTTTTTATAACGAAAATAGTTAACGTACTGAAGTTTCGAGAGATATAAGTGTTATAGAAAGCGATCCAGTAGCTGATTCAAAAATAAATGGCCCTTCTCGGTGGCTTGTAGGCGATTGACTTCTATTAGTTTGTCTTTTCGCGCTTGAGAAAGTGCAGGCTCTAGGGACTTAAGGGCTAGACCTGTTGCTTTAGAGTACAGTGCTTCAGAAACGCCTTTATTAAGCCGCATTGCATTCATCAGGAACTCTAACGGTAAGTCTTCTGAGGCGAGACACTGTTGAGAGGCTTTATAGTTGTCTATTCGTTTAAGGTAAGCATCTGGCTGACGGGTTTTCTGGTAACGCAGAATAGTCGATCCAGATGGCGTTATGGTAGATGTCTTACCATGAGCCCCTGCACCGATGCCGAGATAGTCCCCAAACTGCCAATAGTTTAGATTGTGTTTGGCTTGATGCTTTTCCGTTGCGTAAGCTGAGACTTCATATTGTGCTAAATGATGGCGTTTTAGAAGTGCCTGCCCCGCCTCTTGTATTTGCCATAGGTCGTCATCCTCCGGCAATACTGGGGGGCGGCTATAGAACTCAGTATTAGGCTCAATTGTTAACTGATACCAAGATAAATGAGGTGGGTTAAAGGATAAGGCAATTTCAATATCCTGCAGTGCTTCTTGTTCTGTTTGTCCAGGTAAACCATGCATAAGGTCAAGGTTAAAGTTGTCGAAGCCGCTTTGCTGGGCGATAGTGATGGCGCGTTGAGCCTCTGCGCCACCATGTATTCTGCCTAGGGCGTCTAGTTTTTGGTCATCAAAGCTTTGTATTCCTAACGAAAGCCGGTTAATACCTGCTTCGCGGTACCCTGCAAAGCTTTTTTGCTCGACCGTACCTGGGTTGGCCTCCATTGTGATTTCAATGTCGTCAGCCCAGTCCATTTTATCATTAATGTTGGCGAGCAATGTTTTGTAAAATTCGGGTGATAGCAAGCTAGGCGTTCCGCCGCCGATGAAAATTGAACGTAGCGGACGCCTCTGAATGTATTGGCGATCACTATCTAAATCGGCGAGTAGCGCTTGAAGATAAGCAGTTTCGGGTATCTGTTTGCTTGTATGAGAATTAAAATCGCAATAGGGGCATTTTCGAATACACCATGGGGTGTGTATATAAAGGCTGAGGGGCGGTAATTCCGTTAGCTGGGGCATTTTTTATTTAGACAATCGCTTAATTAACTCACCCAATGCCTTACCTCGATGGCTAAGACGATTTTTCTCATCTCGGTCTAGTTCAGCAGATGAACACTGTTTTGAAGGGACCCAGAAAAGTGGATCATAACCGAACCCCTGCTCACCCGCTGGTGCTTCAAGAATAAACCCTTCCCAGCTGCCTTGGCATACTATGGGGGTCGGGTCAGCTGGATGCTCAAGATAGACCAAAACACATTGAAAGCGAGCAGTACGATCTTCAGTTTTTACACCGCAAAGCTCACGCAGTAGTTTCTGGTTGTTAGTGGTATCGTTGGCGCCTTCCCCAGAGTAGCGCGCAGAATAAATACCGGGCGCGCCTTTTAGCGCATCAACCTCAAGCCCTGAGTCATCTGCAATCGCCGGTAGCCCAGACACCTCACTCGCGTGTCGAGCTTTAAGAATTGCATTCTCAATAAAGGTCAGCCCCGTCTCTTCAACCGACGATACGTTAAATTCAGATTGCGGTAATACCTCAATATTGAAAGGTCCTAAAAGTTGATTAAACTCGTTAAGTTTACCTTTGTTACCGCTTGCCAGGATGACTTTCATGAGCGTTATTTCCATTAATGATGGGGGCAGTGATCACTATTTTTCGTTATAGAAGGTTTGGCTGAATCGCATTTTCAATGGCTGTTGCTCACCTTCGGGTGTTGCTGCAATGTTAAATGCCAGTACTTCGCCCTCCATAAATTGAACCTCAGCAATAAAGTAGATCGCTTTACCTTCTTTTACTCTGCGGAAGCCCAAGTGTTTCTTTTGTTGAATGTCATTGGTCATGACCCCTTCAACTTGTGCCGCAACAGGTTCGAATATACCGGCTTCTGATTTTTTCAGTACACTGATATTGATAACGCCTACCGCTCGGCTACGAACGATATCGTATTGCTTTGCTACTTCGGGTGTTAAAAAGGTACTGACAAATGCACTATAGTGAATCTCATAATCACCGAAGCTCTCTTTTTGTTCGGCAAATGCGCTTTGATTGAATAAAAACAACAGCGTGCATAAAGCAGCGATCAGGTTAAAAGAGCGACGAAGAGTAGACATAATCATGGGGTGTAGATCTTTTAGTTTAAGCTGATGAGTCGTGATTGAAATGAGCATAACGCCTCCTGAATAGTGGTAACGAGCTGGTTTCTTTGGTTTAAGTCAGTGATGCTAGCGCGTAACCCTGTATATTGCTATTTCACCTAGCATATTGGGCCACATGTGAATAAACCAGCGGTCCTGATGTTCTTTATCCACAACCGTTCGATCGAGGATGTGAATGTTTTTTTGCACACACAACTCTTCGAAATCCTTGAAGGTACACAAATGAATATTGGGTGTGTTATACCAAGTATATGGCAAGGCTTTGGATATCGGCATTCTGCCTTTTCGCATCAGGTAAGCCCGAGTCCTCCAGTAAGCAAAATTAGGAAACGTCACAATACACTCTTTGCCTAACCGCAACATCTCCTCCAGCATTACATCAGGCTGCCTTAATGCTTGTAGTGCTTGGGTCATAATCACCGTATCAAAACGATTGCTCTGGAAGTTGGACAGCCCTTTAACATCAACGTTCTGTTCTAAAACGTTAACATCTTTTTCAATGCAGCTGGTGATGTTGGAGGCGCTAATCTCGAGCCCGTAACCGTTAACCTGTTTGTTCTCCTGCAAGTGCTGTAGCAATGTGCCATCACCACAACCTACATCAAGCACACTGGACTCGGGTTTGACCCACTGTTCGATTATTTTCAAATCAGCACGCATTAGCAAAACTCCTTAGCGATACGATTCATGAATGCTGTAAATACATCCATATAACGCGGGGTAGGAATAAGAAACGCATCATGCCCATGAGGTGCATCGATTTCAGTGTAGCTGACTTTTTTACCGGCCTTAACTAACTCATCAACCAGTATTTCTGACCGCTCAGGCGAAAATCGCCAATCTGTGCTGAATGAAATCACCATAAATTTACAGAGTGCTTTTTTAAGAGCATTCTCTAATAGTCCTTCATACTCTTTGGCGGGGTCAAAATAGTCCAGAGCGCGAGTCATGAGCAAGTAAGTGTTAGCATCAAAGTTTTCAGAAAACCGCTCGCCTTGGTAGTTAAGGTAGCTCTCTACTTCGAACTCAACATCGTAGCCAAACTTAAACGCTTTATTGCGCATATCACGGCCGAATTTTTCGCCCATTGCCGCATCAGATAAATACGTAATATGGCCTACCATTCTTGCTAGCATCAGACCTTTTTGAGGAATGGTATTGTGTTCGAAGTAGCGACCCTCGTGAAAGGCAGGGTCAGAGGTAATGGCTTTTCGCGCGACCTCATTAAAGGCGATATTTTGTGCGGTTAATTTAGGTGTAGATGCAATAATAACGGCATTTCCGATACGCTGGGGATAGTCAATTGACCACTGTAATGCTTGCATGCCGCCTAAGCTCCCTCCAATAACCGCTGACCACTTAGTCACGCCTAATTTATCTGCTAACCTAGCTTGGCTTACAATCCAGTCTTTTACGGTAACAACCGGAAACTCAGGGCCGTACTGGGTTTTCGTGGCAGGGTTGATACTGGTGGGGCCTGTACTACCATGGCAACCACCCAGATTATTTAGGCTTACGACAAAAAAGCGGGATGTGTCGATAGGCTTGCCCGGCCCGATACAGCTATCCCACCAGCCTGGTTTTTTTTCAGACGTTGAATGATAACCCGCGGCATGGTGATGCCCGCTCAGCGCATGGCATATAAGAATGGCGTTGCTGGCACTGCTGTTAAGCTCTCCGTACGTTTCGTACACGAGGTCATACTCAGGTAGCACCTTGCCACACTGGAGCGTTAACGGTTGATCAAAATGTAATGTCTGGGGTGTCACCAGACCGACTGAATCTATCGGTAGTGTTTCGGGCATTGGCTCTTACTGGGTGCGTTGATAAATAATACTATTGAAAATAGGCATGGTGGAGTGTAAATGGAGGGGGGGGACGTAGCAAGAGGAAAGTGGTAAGTGGTAATGGAAAAGTCATAGTTGAAGTGTATAAGGAGCAAGTAGAAACTCTTGAGAGACCTCTTTTGCCCCGTATTATTTTGTAACCTGTAAGTAGCTACCCTGCGTACCCCGTAAGATTAACCACCTTTTGGCGCAGCTGCAGCGGGGCTGGTTTACGGATATGCCGCTGAATACTCTCTGCGATCATTAACTGTTTCTGGTTGTCGTTGATCATCGACGTCAGCTGCTCACGCTGCGAGCGCGCATCTTTGTTATTGCGTGAGAGTGTTTTGATGCGTCGAATTTGATGCTCAAGAAGCTGCTTCTGTTCTAGCGTATATTGCATAATCGGCAATAGTGCCTCGTCGGGCCAGGTGATGGTTTCGTTCAAAATACGGTTATGGATAAGCCGTGCCTCTCCCACGAGTGTATCGAAAAAGCGTTTTATCAATATCGTTTGTTCAGTCATGACATTGCGCGGATCTCGGCGGAAGCTGGTAGCTTTATTTTTTAAGTCTCTCAATGCGCGAATATGCTTTGCCGTCGCGAAGGGCTTGGGGTGCAGGTGTTTAGCCCGTGTATCTTCGGTATACCGTTTATAGATCGATACCACCATTTTCTCGGCTAGTCTGGCTTCACTGGCAAGATTGTTAAGGTCGTGGTCAATAAAATCAAAAAGTTTGCCTATCTCTCGGTTCATGCCGAGGGTGGTCCAGCTATCTTTCATGCGGCCACGTGTTTTTCGAATTTGATCTTCCAGGCGCTCTTCTGACACTAAGTTTTGTAGAATCTCTCCCTGAGATCTCATTAATCTTCGGCTCGAGCGAAGTGTTATGAGTTTTTTATAGTAAAAATCGTAATCTTTTTGAGTTTGACCGGTCAGGCTTTGCATCAACTCTTTGCTGACGCCTTTATCTTTGTATTCTTCTAGCTGGTCAGATAGTGACTGCATGCGCGCCGATAATATTGCCTGACTGTTTTGTAGCATACCCAAAATATCGTTGAGCAGTGTTTTGGTAATGAGTCTTTCTTTTTCCGCGAGTATGCGCTCACTGATGAGCGTTTCTAACTGAGGCAGGGCGCTCTTTTCGTAAAGAGAGTGATCATTTTTTACTTTGCCTATTAACGCTTGCTTAGCTGACAATGGCAGTACATCACCAACAGGCATATCGAGATGATCGGCGGTGTATTGTTGAACTTTTTGGATCGATTGTTGAACGTACTCTTCACCTTGCAGGTCGTCCCAGAGAACATCAATTTTATTCAGTACTGCGAACCGGCCAGCACTATGATCGGCATTGTCAGTGGTAATGTAGTCTTTCCAAATAGTCAGGTCACTAGCGGTAACGCCGGTGTCTGCGCTCAACAGAAAGATCACTGCATGGGCGCTAGGGATCATGCTGATCGTAAGTTCTGGTTCAGAACCTAAAGCGTTAAGGCCTGGGGTATCCAGTATTCTCAAGCCTCGTTCTAGTAGTGGGTTTTGCATGCTGATTTTGGCATGACGCCAAGCGGGAATAATAACCATGTCCCTGTTAACAGGGTCGTGGTCAAGCATATCCTCATGAAACCCTAGGCTTTTGGCTTCGTCAATACTGACACTGTGCGTTTTGGCAACTTCATCGAGATTAGCTTTCATGGTCGTCGGTGAAGACATGTCGAGTTCGACTGTGGTCCATTTTTCGGGCTGTTTGGCCAGTTGTGCTAGTGTGTAGTCTTCTTTGCGTGTTTCGATAGGAAGTAATGTAAGATAATTTCTGCCACTTTCCCGGTCATAGAATAGTTCAGTTGGGCACATGGTGGTGCGGCCAGCTTGAGAGGGCAGCATGCGTTGCCCAAACTCAGAGAAAAAGAGCGCATTAATTAGCTCGGTCTTTCCGCGGGAGTATTCGCCTACGAAGGCTAGTGTTAGCTCATCCTCTTTAAGTAGCTTAACGCCTCGCTGCAGACGGCTGGCAATATCGCCTGAGTAGAGCTCGTTACTCTGCAGCCAGTCTTGGTACCGGGCAAGCTGACGAATTAGATTGTTTTTCCAACCATAATAGGCTTCTACCTGATTTGAAAGGCTGCCTGCACTCATGCTTGAATCCCCGAAAATTTGGTTAGTCTGTTCATAATTTGAACTAATGGTCGCTATCTTTCGATTATAGAAAGAGTTTTTAAAATAGTCTTGGGGTTAAGTACGGGAAAGTACTGATAATAAAGTATGAGTTAGTAGGTTAGCACAGAAAGTCAACGATAAAATCTAATATAATCAGATGGATAGAGCATTATGTTGTCGGTCGTGCTTTGATGTTCTTTTATGTAAAAAGTTGTTATTTAAGATGTTTTTACAGAAAAGGATGCCTTGAGAGTAACTGAGGGGGTTATTTGAAAACTAATCGCGCCACTGTGGCGCGATTTCTACTTTAGTACCAATGCAAACATCAGTACCTACACAAACATCGCTAATGCTTGAGGCAGGTAGGTGGCACCCATAAACGAATATAGCACTTTCTTGAGCACCATAATGGCAAAAAACAAGAATATGGGGGAGATATCAATACCTCCCATGTCAGGTAGAATTTTTCGTATCGGGTTGGTGACCGGCGCTAGCAACTGATGTATTAGTGCAATTGCGGGGTTTTGGCTTTGTGGTGCAATCCAGCTCACGATAACTGTGATGATCAGGCAGAAAAAGTAGATCTGGAGTATTAGATTGAGTATCAGTAGACCAGACCATATTAATAATTTAATGGGGTCAACGCCACCGCCGACTAGTAGTATGGCTAATAATGCACCGACCATTTGCACGGCTAACGCAAGAACCAGGCTAGAGGTATCGATACTGCCAATGCTTGGAATGACTTTTCGTATCGGCATCAATAACGGGTTGGTCGCTTTTAATACAAATTGCGAAATAGGGTTGTAGAAGTCTGCGCGGGCTAATTGAAATAGAAAACGCAGTAATACAATTAACAGATAGAGGCCAAAAAACAGGTTGATGAACATTAGGCCAATCTCAGAAAAAAGAGAATCCATTATTAAACTCCGGAGTAGGCTGTTTTATCAGCTGGGTGAATCATATTAAATAGGTAATACACTATTTCTTTCCTAGCAGATCCGCAAGTTCTTTTGAGCGATCGGCTGCTGCACCAACAGCTGTCTCAAATAGCGCTCGTATGCCGCCTTCTTCAAAACTCTGAATGGCTCGCTCTGTTGTGCCGCCAGGGGACATAACATTACGCTTTAGCTGGGCAGGCTCCAGGTCACTCTGTTTGGCCATTTCAGCGGCACCTAGTACGGTTTGAATGGCAAGCTTGCGAGCGGTCTCTCTTGACATTCCGGTTTTTACTGCCGCATCCTCTAGTGCTTCCATCATTAGGAAGAAGTAAGCGGGCCCGCTACCTGATAGTGCCGTAATACCGTGCATCTGCGTTTCTTCTGTTATCCATTCGGTCACTCCAACGGCTTGAAATATTTCGTCTGCTCGCTGTCGCTGTTCTGTACTTACTTGCTCGTTGGCGAAAAGTCCCGAAGCCCCCTGAGATACCAGTGCGGGTGTATTGGGCATACAGCGAATAATGGGCAGTTCTTTGCTCAGCCAGGCCTCTATATGGCGTGTTTCAACGCCTGCCGCGATCGAGATAACAAGCGGTGTTTTGTCTGTTAAAGGAGAGGCCAAGTCAGAGCAAACAGCTTCTAATATTTGAGGTTTGACGGCCAGCACTATGATGTCTGCTTCGGCTACGGCACGGTGGTTGTCAATAGTGGTGTTCACCTTGTACTGTGATGCTACTGCATCGAGGTGTTCCTGGCTGGGGGAGCTGGCAGTAATCATTCCGGGTGGGTAGCCATTCGCCACTAGACCACCAATAATACTACCAGCCATATTCCCTGCGCCGATAAAGACGATGTGTGGTTTCTTGTTCAATTGAATCTCCAGTTGTTCCGTTATGGTCTCTTTAGATGAGTCTTGTCGGTGCGAAATGCAAGTCTACATTAGCTATTTGATGTGTTTTCTTTAGCGGCTGAGTGCCGAGCACCAAAAAGCGCGGTCCCTATTCTCACCATGGTTGAGCCTTCTTCAATGGCGGCTTCTATGTCGTTAGACATTCCCATTGATAGCGTGTCAACGCTGGGGTATCTCTGCTTTAAAGATTTAAACGCAGAGGACATTTCTCTAAAACTGCTGCGCAGTGCATCTTCATTTTGAGAAGAGGCGGGTATTGTCATCAGACCTTTTAGCTCAAGGTTAGGCAGCTTGGTAATGGCCCCGCTAAGTGCATCAAGCTCGCTTAGCGGTATGCCGGATTTTGAATGCTCATCATTGATATTAATCTGGATGCAAATCTTCAATGGTAATTGGGTATTAGGGCGCTGTGCGCTCAGGCGCTGTGCTACTTTCAAGCGGTCAACACTGTGCACCCAGTCAAAATTCTCAGCGATGGCGCGGGTTTTGTTTGATTGTATCGGGCCAATAAAGTGCCATGTCAAAGGATATGCTTGGAGCGCGTCGATTTTGGTAAGCGCTTCCTGAAGATAATTCTCGCCGAATTGTGTTAGACCTGATTGAATGGCAATTGTGAGTTCATCTGTGCTTCGGGTTTTGGTAACGGCCAGCAACTGAACACTATTTTCCTCCCGGGAGGCAAAATTTGTTGCTTTTTGTATGCGCTGGCTTACGTTTTTTACGTTGTCTGCTATGCTGATCATTATGTTATTCAAAGAGATAGAGTGAGAATCATCGGGCTGATGGCATATTCAGCTGAGTTAGTATGGTAAATTCGCTGTAATTAATAGAGTCTAAGCGGCATTTGAGCAAATAACTCTTCTATACTCAATACAATACTATCGATTTACACCTTCAAACTTGTAATTAAAAACTATAAATCCATCGGGGATATTCATGGATATTACGGAACTATTAGCGTTTTCTGCCAAACAAGGCGCCTCTGATTTACACCTATCGGCAGGGTTACCTCCGATGATTCGTGTTGATGGCGATGTGCGGCGCATCAATCTGCCACCGATGGAGCATAAAGAAGTACATGCACTGATTTATGACATCATGAATGATAAGCAACGAAAAGATTTTGAAGAGTTTCTGGAAACAGATTTCTCGTTTGAAGTACCGGGTGTTGCTCGATTTCGTGTTAACGCATTTAACCAAAACCGTGGTGCCGGCGCGGTGTTTCGAACCATCCCTTCCAAAGTGTTAACCATGGAAGATTTGGGAATGGGGCAGGTATTTAAAGATGTCGCAGCGGTTCCTCGCGGACTTGTGTTGGTAACGGGGCCAACCGGCTCAGGTAAATCAACCACGCTGGCGGCGATGATTGATTTTATTAATGACAATCGTTATGACCATATTCTGACCATAGAAGACCCGATAGAATTTGTTCATGAAAGTAAAAAGTGCCTGGTTAACCAGCGTGAAGTTCATCGCGACACATTAGGCTTTAATGAAGCCTTGCGTTCAGCGCTTCGTGAAGACCCCGATATTATTCTGGTCGGTGAGCTTCGAGATCTTGAAACTATTCGACTAGCGTTGACTGCGGCAGAAACCGGTCACTTAGTCTTTGGCACACTGCACACCACCTCCGCGGCAAAAACCATTGACCGTGTGGTTGATGTATTTCCTGCCAATGAAAAGGCCATGGTTCGGTCGATGTTGTCTGAATCATTGCAGGCGGTGGTTTCACAAACCCTAATGAAGAAGGTCGGTGGCGGTCGAGTAGCAGCTCACGAGATTATGATCGGCACACCAGCCATCAGAAACCTGATTCGAGAAGATAAAGTCGCGCAAATGTATTCTGCTATTCAAACCGGTGCACAACTAGGCATGCAGACACTTGATCAGTGTTTAACGAATCTGCTTCAGAAAGGCCTTGTTACGCGCGAAGCGGCTAGAGAAAAAGCTAAAATGCCAGAGAACTTTTAAGGCTATGGTGACATTTAATTTTAATTCGGTTGTAGGGGCGGTTAATCAAACCGTACACCGGCTGATAGTACACGAGGAATGAGATGGACTTCGATAAACTATTAAAAGTCATGGTTGAGAAAGGGGGATCTGATCTTTTTATTACGGCTGGGGTGCCGCCGAGTATTAAAATTCATGGTAAGATTGTACCGGTGACTAAGTCTTCTTTAACCCCCGAACAGACGCGCGAAATCGTATTGAATACGATGAGCGAAAAGCAGAGGGATGAATTTGTTGAGGCTCACGAGTGTAACTTTGCGATTAGTGCGCGCGGCATTGGTCGTTTTCGAGTGAGTGCTTTTTATCAACGTAACCTTTGTGGCATGGTGTTGCGTCGTATTGAAACCAATATTCCAAAGGTTGATGACTTAGCGTTACCAGAAATTATCAAAACGTTATCGATGACTAAACGTGGCCTTATAATTTTTGTAGGGGCGACGGGTACGGGTAAATCGACTTCATTGGCATCGATGATTGGTCATCGAAACCGAAATAGTCAGGGGCATATTATCTCAATCGAAGATCCCATTGAGTATATCCACCAGCATCAAGGGTGTATTGTGACTCAGCGTGAGGTGGGGATTGATACTGAGAGCTTTGACATCGCACTCAAAAATACTCTGCGTCAAGCGCCAGACGTTATTATGATTGGTGAGATTCGATCGAAAGAGACGATGGATTATGCGGTAACATTCGCAGAAACCGGACACCTTTGTTTAGCAACACTGCACGCCAACAACGCCAACCAAGCGTTAGATAGAATTATTAACTTTTTCCCACCGGAGCAGCACAATCAGATCTGGATGGATTTATCGTTAAACCTTAAGGCAATTGTGGCGCAGCAGTTAATTCCCACGCCAGACGGTAAAGGGAGAAGAGCGGTTATTGAGGTATTAATTAATACGCCGCTTTGTGCAGATATGATCCGAAAAGCTGAAGTTCATAAGCTAAAAGAACTGATGACCAAGTCTCGTGATATCGGCATGCAGACCTTTGACCAGGCACTATATGACTTGTATTCAGCAGGTGAGATTACCTATGAAGATGCATTGGCATACGCTGACTCAGCAAATGACTTGAGATTGATGATCAAGTTGGGTGCAGACTCGTCGGGTGATAAGCTTTCTGCTTCGTTGGATGGTTTGTCTATTAATGATGAGATCTAAAACGTAATCAACTCCCTGATTCGTTCGTAGCCTTGATGAAAGGAGGTACGACTGGAATCAGGGGTTATTTCTGAGGCCGCGACACTTCTTTGTTTCGTCTATTTCTTTGATTTCGCTGCGAGGCTGTGAAAGTATCAACAAATAAGAGGCTTTTTGCCTTCAAGGCGG
>CAJXUY010000030.1 GCA_913060665.1 uncultured Oleiphilaceae bacterium | reverse complement strand
GGCAAAAAGCCTCTTATTTGTTGATACTTTCACAGCCTCGAAGCGGAATCAAGGGGTTTTAACGTTTATTAGGTTGCGGTAGCTCAGGCAATCCAACTAAATCCATAATACCCTGCACAAAGTATTCACTGCTTTGTTGGTGTTCTTCAAGGTGTGCAGATAGCCTACATAATTCACCATAGGTTTGAGGTGTTTTTTTGATACGATGACTTGCCTGAAAATACTCTTTTGCTTTTCCCCACAGCTCATTACGTAGGCTCAACCTACCCAGTGCGAGGAGTAATATTTCGTTATTAGGGCGCTCTTTTAACCAGTTTTCAGCGGTAAGCAGCTGCTCTTCTGCGCTGTTACCACAGACCTTGCCATAAAGGTCTATGAGTATATCGCTCCAATGATTTCTCAGTACCTTACGGAGTAGCGTTTCTGCTTGAGCTTGTTGGTCGAGATTAGCCAGGTGTTCGGCATAGGCATGAATAATAGTCTCATCTCTTCTCATTGAGCCAGGTAGTCTGTCCCAGTGCTGGTTAAGCTGTTCAATATTCTGACTGCTACCCGATTGCCTGCGAATCTCATCTGCGGTGTGGCTGAGCAGGTTAATCCAGGTTTCCCTTTCAAGTATGTCCAGTTCATGGGTTTCTGCTATTCGATAACGGCGAAGCTCAGGGATCAATAGGCTCAATTGGTGCCAATCTTCTAACCTAACATACACATTTTTAAGGAGCTTAAGAATAAAGGGGTGTTGCGGCGCTTGTTTTCTAAGGCGTAGCAGTGTGGCAAGGCACTGTTCTAGCTGGCTGCTTCCTAACTGAAGTTGGGCTTGGGTGATCCCCACAGCTAAGTCAGACCCTGGGGTGCTTTCATAGGCCTTTCTCAGGAGGGTTTCGGTGTCTTTCTCATGGCCCTGTTCAAAGGCAGCTTGCGCAGCAGCAAGGTAATTGATAAGAGGTGTCTCTGCTTTAGGTGCAGCGGTGGACAGGTGTTTTTGAGCCCTTTTCCAGTTGCCTTCTGCTAACTCCAACAAGCCTTGAGTAGTCTTTTTTCTGGCTCTTTGGCTGCTAGTGGATAGAAACCAGCTGCTTACGCCTCCGGTTGATGATTTAACACCACGCCAGCTTTTCGAAAAGATGCCCAAGGTGATGAACAGCAAAGCAATAGCCGCTAAAGCGACCCAAACACTGGTTTCTACTAAATAATTGCCCCAGCTTATGCGCACGTAACCTGCGTCGATGGATATCATCATCGTTAGCCCAACAGATAGCGCCAACATGGTAAGTACTAAAAGAAAAAACGTTCTCATGGGGCAGTCGCTCCATCAGAGGTTCCCGCGTTTTCGGGTGGAGTTTGATCGTTTGTCGTAGGTTGTGATGTCATGGGGACTTGGTGTTGCCGGTAGAGTAGGGCGACACGTTTTTTCAGCAACTGGAGTGATTGTGATATATCGGGCAATTCAGGATCTATTTGATGCTCTTTTAGGTTGCTCAGGGTGCTGAGTAGTAGCGCGGTGTCATCTTTATTCTGAGAAAAATAAGTGTTAATCCATTGTTCGGCTTTAGTCAGAGTACGAAGGTACATAGGTTGATTTCGGTCTAATAATGCAAGCTCTGCCTGTTCGATCATTAAGCGCAAGTTCTGTTGTAAATAATAGACTTGGTCTGGCGCGAGTAATGGCTCAACGGCTTCATCTAAGCGGCGAATAATAACCAGTTGCTTTAGCTCATTAAGTGCTTTATTTAGCATTCGGGTAAATTCGCCGTCACTGGTGACGAGTTCGCTTTGCTGTTCTGATTCTTCTTGGGTCGCTTTATCGGGGGTGATGGCTTTACTGTGTCGAGCCTGATAATGACTTTGATCAAGCTTACCGATGAGGTCTATCAAAGCTTCGAGCTGAAGATACACCCCTTCACGATCGACTTTTGAAACGCGTTGTAATGCGAAAATATCCTTACTCAATTGTTGGCGAATAATATATAAACCAGGGTCGTCAGATTCGGCTAACACACTGTTTGCGGCATTAAGAATGGCTTCTGCGCCGATAGTATCTCTTTCCATATTAAGTCGTTGATTTGCTAAACGCATCAGGTATTCTGCTTCTGCTAACAACCAGTCTGTGCGGCTTTGTCCACCCACTTGGGTGAGCTGTCTGGCGTTGTGTTCGGTCTGTCTGCGAAGGGTTGCTAGTTGATCGCTTATGGTTCTACTTTGAGTGATTAAGTCGGAGCCTTGTTTATTGGTCTGGTTTTTCAGTTGTTGAAGGGTTTCACTTCGGGCTCCTTCATCTTTTGCAATATGAGTTAGCTGAAACTTGAGCTGATCGATCTCCTTGAGATTAATCCAGCCATAAGCCGCTAAAGCCGCTAATGATGTGATAAGAAGGGTAATGACAAACCAGAGAGGCCATAACCTCACTTTAGAAGGAAGGGTAACCGGAACGGGTAGCTGAGGTTGTTTTTCGTTTGTCACTACATATCCTATTTGTTATGAATTTTTGGTTTATGACATGTTGTTTAATGCAAAATAGTTCGACTTAATACAATCTACAAGCGCCTGTTCATTGAGCTCTTGAGGTACCCAAACCTGACTAAACCCCAATGACCTTGCTTGATCAGCCACTCGGTTGCTCGGAACCAGAACCGCTTTATCGGTGACTGTATGCTGATTTTTTATCGCTATGTCCTTATTTTGACTTATCTTTACTAGGTTGTGCAATGTCTCGCCGCTCAAAGCAACCAGTATATTCGGTGAAAAGGTTATAAGAGCGTCATTTATTTCAGAAATGCTATAGTTTGGGCAATTGCGTTGATACAAGTCTGCATAGTCTACCATTGCACCTCGCTGTTCGAGCTGATGTTTGATCAGTTCGCGCCCTCCAACACCTCTCAGAATCAAAACTCTCTGATGCTCTAATTCGGATAGCTCTGGTAAGTTTAGCAGCGATTCGCTATCGAAGCCTGTCTTGGAGCAGATTGCGAGCATATCAGCGTCTTTTAGCGCCTGAGCTGTTTTTTCGCCGACGGCGTACCATTTGATATTAAGGGGTAATTGGGGCCAGTATTGGTCGATCCAGTCCAGCCCGTATTGAACGGCATGTACGCTGATAGCGATAACGTGGCTATATTGATCAAGGTTTAGAAAACAGTTCTTAAGTGGCTGGCTGCTGGGGGTAGGCTCGACAGCTATGGTGGGAAACTGAATGACGTCTGCCCCTAGCCGTTTGAGGGATGAAGTCAACGGTGTGCCTTGGTCAAAGGGTCGTGCGACTAGAACGCGCACGCCTTGTAGCGAGGTGTGCGCTTCTTTTGTATTACTTGTATTGTCTGCGTTACTGCTCACTTTTGTAGACCGACTCCAATATCTCGCCTGCTCCCTGGGCCAGCAATGCTTCGGCAAGCTGGATGCCTAGTTGCTCGGCTTGATCAGCAGTGCCCCGGACTTCATCTCGAATAATTCGACTGCCATCAGGTTCACCCACAAGCCCGCGAACGTATAGCTGGTCGCCTTCGAGGGTTGCATAGCCCCCGATGGGCACCTGACAACCGCCTTCAAGACGACGATTCATCGCTCTTTCTGCCGTTACACATACTTGTGTAGGTTCGTGGATAAGCGGCTTAAGCAATTCAATGACGTCTTGGTCTTCAAGACGGCACTCAATGCCTAACGCGCCCTGTCCGGCAGCCGGTAAGCTCACGGTATCAGGAATAATACTTTTAATTCGGTCGTGAAATTCGAGACGTTTAAGGCCAGATGAAGCCAGAATAATGGCATCATATTCGCCGTTATCAAGCTTTGCCAGACGGGTGTTAACGTTGCCTCGTAGCCACTCTATTTTAAGATCTGGTCTGAGTTCACTTACCTGGCATCGGCGTCTGAGGCTTGAAGTGCCTACAACTGCGCCTTCAGGTAGTTCGTCTAGGTTCGCATATTGGTTGCTTACAAATGCATCGGTCGGGTCTTCTCGCTCTGAAATAACAGCCAATCCTAAGCCTTCTGGAAACTCCATTGGCACGTCTTTCATCGAGTGCACGGCGATATCTGCGCGGTTTTCTAACATGGCCGCTTCGAGCTCTTTAACAAATAGTCCTTTGCCGCCCACTTTTGCAAGCGGTACGTCTAGTATTTTGTCGCCCTTAGTCGACATGCCCAGTAGCTCAACGTCTAGTCCGGGGTGTAGTGCTTCAAGACGTGCTTTCACATGTTCCGCCTGCCACATGGCCAGCGCACTTTTTCGGGTTGCAATTCGTAATTTCGAAATGGTCATCACTAGCTTCTTTATGTTTGGGATTATTCATTAAAGTATGGGTCATTCGTATTGGTGTAAAGCCTACCTTTTTTGGTATGAAATGTCTTGATGTATGGCAATGGCTCGAAAATAAAAAGGCCCTTGGGTTAATGAACTTGATAGCCTTAAGACTGAGATTCTAGCCATGCTTTTACGTCGCTAGTATGCCGTCTGCTGACAGGTATCTCGCCAACATTATTTTTCAGACGAATATTGTAGTGACCGGCGTTATCTCTAATGAGTGCCTCAATATAATCGGTGTTGACCAGTGAGTTTCGGTGCGTTCGTAAAAAGTGGGGAGAGTAGCCTGCTTCAAGTTCTTTTAGGGTGTTGTCGATAACCGTCTCGCCGTTTAGGTGGTGAACCGTCACGTATTTCTGGTCGGCCATAAAATAATAAATATGGGTCAGGTCGATGAGTTCACTGCCTTTCCATGTTTTAGCCACTAATGAGGGGGTTGTGTCACTGTTATTTGCAGACGGAAGACTATCGCTTAGCTGAACTTTATTCAGTTTGCCCGCTTGTTGCAGTGCTTTTTCGAGGGATTCTTTTCTTACAGGTTTAAGCAGGTAATCTGTCGCCTGAACTTTAAATGCAGAGATTGCATATTCATCGTAAGCAGTGCAAAAGATAATAGCGGGAGGTGTTTTAAGGGTGGCGATTTGTTCAGCCGCTGCCATGCCATCCATGCCGGGCATACGGATGTCTAACAGAACAATATCGGGTTCTGACTGATGAATAGCGGTTAGGGCTTCTTCTCCGTTACTCGCTTCGGCGCAAATCTGGTGGTTGTCTGACGCGTTGACCAAACGTATCAGCCGCTCTCTGGCTAGTTGCTCATCGTCGACCACTAACACCCTTATTTTCTCTTTCATCTCTATTTCCTTTGCCATTAATGAACAGGAAAGCGCAGTGTGACGGTAAAAATTCCATCTATTTGACTGGTTTTCATGACCGCTTGCTGGCTGAAAATGGCTTCAAAGCGACGGCGTATGTTATCAAGTGCAATTTTATTCCCTTTTTTGTGGGAGTCCGAGACCCTGTTATCAAACGGGTTACTGATTAGAATATAAACAGTATTGTTCTTACGGTAACTCTCGATCGTAATAGCGCCGCCTTCTGTTCTTGGTTGAATGCCGTGGTAGATGGCGTTTTCGACTAAAGGCTGAAGGCTTAAAGGGGGGATTAATGCAGCCCCGTCATAATTTGATAGCTTCCAGTCTACCGTCATTCGACCACCTAGTCGTAAGCCCTCTATATGAAGATATCGTTTACAGAGTTCCAGCTCTTCCCGTAAGGGGATCAGCATCTTTTTGTTATTAAGGGTTGCCCGAAACAGTTCAGATAAATCCAATACGGCTTCTTCTGCCATATCTGGGTTAGAGGATATTAAGCTGGCAATGGTATTCATACTATTGAATAAAAAGTGTGGTCGGATTCTCGCCTGTAGCGCCTCAAGTCGTGCTTGTAACTCAGCCTGTCGTTGGTTTTTCCACTGCTGCTGAAGATAAAAGTAGCGTAGTGTAATCCCGCCAATGATGGCGCTAATGACGATGTTGCGTAAAAGAAACAATGTATCGACACTTCCTTCGCTTTTGGGGCGCAAAAAATGGTCGGCAATTAAGCTGTAAACAATCGTGATGGCAATAATAATAACGAAGGCAATAGTGGCCGCCATGTTGATTGATAGTTTGGCGAGAGCTGGCCGGGCGATACATAGTAGCGCAGCACTAGTTAATACGGCCCAGTGCCCAAAAAGTGAAATCAAGCCTAGATAGTTCCAGTTAAGCAACTCATTACTAGGGTGGGCTAACGTAAATAACAGTGCAACTAGCTCAGTGACGATGAGTAAAAAGAAAACAGATTGAACCTTGCAGAGATCGGGCAGAAAAAAGTCGGAATGAGGGTCTTCTACACCTTCAGCGTTATTGCCTTTGTCTTGAGTGGGGCGGTGTTGTTTTTTTTGCGCTGTTTTGATCTTATCTTCAGGGGTGTTTTTCATTTGAGGTTGTTCTGATTATCCGTTACAGAATCGAAGTGGTATACTGCGAACCTTTAAAATTCAATATTGCGAACCTTAAAAGTTTAGCACAACTCACTCTACCTGCAGACCTTCAGGTTTTATGAGTATCGATTAAAGTGCGTTGATTAAAGAGAGTAGGCATGAGTAACGAAAAACAGACCACTGAGAAACCTTGGGGCGGACGATTTAGCGAGCCAACTGATGCATTTGTAGAGCGCTTTACGGCATCTGTAGACTTTGATCAGCGGCTTTATTACCACGATATTCAAGGTTCAATTGCGCACGCAACGATGCTAGCTAAAGTGGGCGTGTTAACAGAACAGGAGCGAGATACTATCCTTCAGGGCTTAAAAGAGGTTCAGGATGATATCGAACAAGGTCGCTTTGAGTGGTCTGTCACGCTCGAAGATGTTCATATGAATATCGAAGCTCGGCTGACCGATAAAATAGGTATTACGGGTAAAAAACTACACACTGGTCGTTCACGTAATGATCAGGTAGCAACGGATATCCGTCTCTATTTAAGAGATGAAATCGATATTATTGCATCTGAAATCACTCGGTTACAGCAAGGCATGTTGGCGTTGGCAGAACGTGAAGCTGGCACTATTATGCCAGGGTTTACTCATTTGCAAACCGCTCAGCCCGTGACCTTTGGCCATCACATTATGGCGTGGTTTGAGATGTTGAGTCGAGACTACGAACGCTTAATGGATTGCCGTAAACGCGTTAATATTATGCCGTTAGGTGCTGCAGCGCTTGCGGGTACAACCTACCCTATTGACCGCCATTTAACGGCAGAGCTTTTAGGTTTTGAGCGCCCAACTAATAACTCACTTGATTCTGTCAGTGATCGTGATTTTGCCATCGAGTTCTGTGCGTTTGCCAGCTTGGTAATGAGTCATCTTTCTCGTAGTTCTGAAGAGTTGATATTGTGGGCATCTGCTCAGTTTAACTTTATCGATTTACCTGATCGTTTTTGCACCGGCTCATCTATTATGCCGCAGAAGAAAAACCCGGATGTGCCAGAGCTTGTTCGAGGTAAAAGCGGCCGTGTAACGGGCCATTTGATCTCGTTATTGATGCTAATGAAGTCTCAGCCTTTAGCCTATAACAAAGACAACCAAGAAGACAAAGAACCTTTGTTTGATGTAATCGATACCCTTAAAGGTTGCTTGAAAGCCTATGGTGATATGGTGCCAGCCATTCAAGTGAAAGCGGCTAGCATGGAAGAAGCGGCACGTAGAGGCTTCTCTACCGCAACCGACCTTGCAGACTACTTAGTCGTTAAAGGTATGCCGTTCCGTGATGCGCATGAAGTGGTGGGTAAAGCCGTTGCTTATGGCGTAGAAAGCGAGAAAGACTTATCAGAAATGAGTTTGGGCGAATTGGCGAATTTCTCTGAGGTGATTACAGAAGACGTGTTTGACGTATTAACGCTAGAAGGTTCAGTGAATGCACGTGATCATATTGGCGGTACGGCGCCTGCACAGGTGCGCAAAGCAGTTGCAGCGGCAAAAGAGATGTTAGCCGTACGATAATAAAGGCAAGAAAGTAGGCGCAAGGTTCAAGATATAAACGTTAATCTTGAACCTTGCTTCCCGCCACTACCGGTGAGTCGGGCAGTTGCTTGATTGCAAAGCAATAACCGCTAAATATCGACCGAGACACCTGAGTTATCCCGCATGCTCTCTGCTAATTTCTGCCACTTTTTTCTAAGCTCTTTGTGGTGTTTTTTGGATTCCCTCTTCGCCACCACACATGAAAGTTCATAGTTGATAATAGACTGCTCAGATTGGCCTGATGAGGGGGTTCTGGACATCATAGATACTGTGTTGGTTTCGACTCGTGCCCCCCAAGAGCTCAAATAAATAACTTGGTTGTTTTTGTCTTTTGGATTTCTTTTTTCGCCATATTTTGCTTTCAGCTTTTCCTCAACATCGTGCTTTGAGATTTTTACTGGCAATGTTCGTTGTACGCTAATACTGCTAATGTCACCATTCACATCCAAGATTAGGCTGATATAGCTTGCATGCTTATCTTTAACAAGGGGGTGGTCTTTACCTTTCTTAAGGTCAATCCAAACATTAAGCCCATGCCTTGATCCTTGTTTGTCTAACTCTTTGATTTTATTGTATTCAGTTTGGTCAAAACCATAATGATATTGTCGGTTAAGTGAATCTAATCTCATTGATTCAAATTTAGGCGAAAACACCGTGATTTCTTCGAATGAGGTGGATGTAGTTCTGTCTTCAAATGTAGGTGCGTCACTATCCCGAGGCTTACGAAAATAAAACGGAGAATTCGGCATTATTTCTGAAATGTTTTGACCTAACTTGATGCCTAATATGTCGGTAGTCGGGCACTGGTCGTAAGGGAGTTTAATTTTTCCACTCGAAAAATTCACGAAGTTATTGCTTGAGCTGGTGCTGGCTATATCTGTTGCAGCTGATTGCGTGGTTTTAGCTTTTGTTTCTGGCGCGGGCTTTTGTGATTGTTGTGATTGGTTGCTTTGGGGGTTATTTTGCGTTTTTTGGGGTGCCTGATCTTGTTGTGTAGGTTTTTCAAATGCGCTTTCGATGGTTTCCAGCGCTTTGGATGCATCATTAAGTGCATCGAAAAAACCAGCATGGGTGATAGGGCTCACCAAACAACAGGCAAGTATAGAATGGCGAATCAGTTGAGTGGTCATAAATTAATCCTTTTAGTGATATAGTCAACTAGTCCTAGATCTAAGGTGTTAGAACTGTTTATTAAAGGCAGCTTTTAGTAGTGCGAAAGCACTGTCAGTATTGAGTGCGATTTTAGATTAATACCAAATCGAATTTATGTCTATAGGGTAACAGCACTGTCAACAGGGGCAATGGAGAAAAATATGTCAGGTCTGAATAGCACTTACTTAAGCGTATCGCCCCGTGATCTCTACCATAGTTTGGCGAGCACCTTGATTCTGCTGTGCTGCATCACTGCTACGGGTATTTCGGCGTAAGTTTTCAGTGACTCATTTAGGTGTTGAATTATGACCCAGTACATCCCATTAATTGGTAGCATCACCGATGCAGAAGCAAAATGCTGGTCGGATCAACTTAATCACCTAATGCCCGAACAAGCTGTTGTGCCGTTGAAACAGCTAACGACTCAGCAAAGGGAACGGTGCGACGTCGCGATTGTCGCTAACCCCAGTATCGAGGAAATTGAGCAGTGTCCAAATCTTAAGTGGGTGCAAAGTTTATGGGCGGGTGTTGAACGCCTTGTGACGGAGTTGAATAAGTCTGATTTTAAAATCGTGCGTCTGATCGATCCCACGCTAGCAGATACTATGGCAGAAGCGGTATTGGCCTGGAGTTTATTTCTCCATCGCGACATGCCTTATTACCGCCGACAGCAAGACAGAAAAAAGTGGTCACCTAAGCCCTATACTCCGGTTAGCGAGCGAACCATTGGCCTATTAGGAATGGGGGCGCTGGGTCGTGCCAGTGGCGAGCGGTTACTGAATAATGGTTTTAAGGTTTTGGGTTGGAGTCGCACGGCTAAAAAGGTTTCCGGTATAACTACCTATCATGATGAACAAGGCTTAGTCAGCTTGTTAAGTCAAAGTGACATTGTTGTTTGTCTACTGCCATTAACGACTCAAACGTATCATTTGTTGGGGGCAGAGCTATTTTCTAAATTTAAACAGGGTGCGAGTTTAATCAATTTCGCGCGCGGCGCAATTATAGATCAAGGCGCATTGCTTAAGGCTTTAACGACCCGGCAATTAGATCACGCCGTACTCGATGTTTTTGAGCAGGAGCCGTTGGATGCCCTGAACCCTATTTGGTCGTTGCCGAATGTCACCATCCTTCCCCATATTTCCGCGCCAACTCGGCCTGATACGGCCAGTCATATAGTGGCAACTAACATACTTAATTACCGTCAAACGGGGGTTATTCCTGCGGCGGTTGATGTTAAGAAAGGTTATTGATATCAATGATTGCGCTATTTTGATTGCATTGATATCATTATATGATTAAGTAAAAGAGAGTAGTTATGGCTAATTTGATTGTAAGAAATATCGATGACGAAATCGTAAAAGCGCTTAAGGCTAAAGCCGGGCTTGAGGGAATTAGCGCGGAGGCCGAGCACCGGAAAATATTAGAGGCTGCTCTGTTAAAACCTAAGAAAAAAAGTTTTGCTGAAGCGCTTAAATCTATCCCTTGTGCCGGGCTCGATTCTGATTTTGAACGTAAACAGGATGAAAGCCCTAAAGATGTATTTGCTTGATACAAATGTAATTAGTGAGCTTAGGAAGAAATCAAACGCTAACAAGGGCGTGAAGTCATTTTTTAAGAAGGTGACTCTTGAGAACTCACAATTATTTTTAAGCGTTATCACTATTGGTGAGCTAAGGCGGGGAGTTGAACTGATTAGGCATCGAGGTGATGTTCGGCAAGCAGAAATGCTTGAAAGGTGGCTTATCAGCACCATTCAAGATTACAGTGACCGTATTCTTGAATTCTCTGTCGAGGAAGCGCAATTGTGGGGGCGACTGAGAGTGCCTAATCATGAGAACTCTCTCGATAAGCAAATTGCGGCAACAGCGCTTATCTATGATTTATGCGTGGTTACTAGAAATACAGGCGATTTTATTGGGACAGGGGTTCGTTTATTGAATCCATTTGAATAAGAAGCCAAAAGCAAACATTCATATTATTCTATACATAACTTAAGCAATAAATGCTCAAAAGCAGGTAAGCTTAATTCGCTCTTATACTATCAAGATATCAAATTTATAAAAATAACTGCGACACCGGTACAGCAAATGAAGGTTTTTTAGAGAAAATGCTACTTCGATCTAGCACTCGCTTAAGTAGTGTTATTGAACGCTATGTCATAGTTTGCTAACGTGCATATGGATATTCTAGAGGGCTCTAGAATACTAGGAGTAGTATTAAAAAGGATGTTGTTGTGCCTCAGCAGTCGAATGAGAGGTCCGTCGATACGGGTCTAGCTTGTCTCATCATGGTCGCCCGTTTTCATCAAGTGGCGGCTGACCCCGCTCAAATTTATCATCAGTTTGGTACTCACGACAAACCGCTGGATGAAACCGCACTCATTCGTGCAACCCGCCACCTTAAATTAAAAGCCAAAGCCGTTACGGCCAGTACCGATAAGCTCGATAAACTCACTCTACCAGCCATAGCAGAAGACCAAAACGGTCAGTACTTTGTCTTAGCAAGGGCAGGTGAAGGCAAAGTACTGATTCAAGATCCTATTGCGGGCAAACCAGAGATGCTCAGCGAAGAAGAATTTAGCGAACGTTGGACTGGGCGTTTGTTAATGGTGACTCGTCGCTCAGTGCTGCCGGGCATGACGGGTAAGTTTGATATTAGCTGGTTTGTACCGTCGATAATCAAATACAAAAAAATCCTCGGCCAAGTTTTAATTGCGTCCTTCTTTATTCAGTTGTTCGCCTTGATTACCCCGTTATTCTTTCAAGTAATAATCGATAAAGTACTCGTTCACCAAGGTCTAACCACCTTGGATGTACTCTGTTTTGGCCTGATTGTCATTTCACTGTTTGATGTGGTACTTAACGGTCTTCGAACGTATGTGTTCTCGCACACCACTAATCGCGTAGATGTGACCCTTGGCTCTAAACTGTTTAACCACTTATTACGTCTACCCATCGCGTTCTTTAATAGCCGCCAAGTCGGTAATACCGTGGCAAGGGTTCGTGAGCTCGATACCATTCGTGAATTTATCACTGGTTCTGCACTAACTCTCGTTATTGATCTAGCATTCACCGTCATTTTCTTTGCAGTAATGTACTACTACAGCCCAACGCTGACCTGGATTGTACTGGGCTCTATACCGTTATACGTGCTTTTATCACTCACCATTACCCCTATATTGCGCAACCGACTCAACGAAAAATTCAAACGCGGGGCTGAAAACCAAGCGTTTCTGGTGGAATCTATCTCCGGTGTTGAAACCCTTAAATCCATGGCCGTTGAACCACAAATGCAACGTCGCTGGGAAGAGCAACTCGCCGCTTATGTCTCTGCCTCGTTCAAATCTACCAATCTCGGCAATATTGCCAGCCAAACTGCAGGTTTTATCAACAAAGCTGTTACCGTACTTATTCTTTGGGTGGGTGCATCACTGGTGATCGCCGGATCACTCAGTGTGGGTCAGTTAATCGCCTTTAACATGCTTGCCGGTCGAGTCAGTGCGCCGATATTGCGGTTAGTACAACTCTGGCAAGATTTTCAACAAGCTAGTATCTCCATTGAACGTTTGGGTGATATTCTCAATACCCCCACCGAACCTGGTCATAACCCTAACCGAACGACACTGCCGCAACTCAAAGGCCGCGTCACACTGGAACATATCACCTTTCGCTACCAACCCGACCGTCCTGAAATTCTCAAAGACCTTTCACTAGACGTGAATCCCGGTGAAATCATCGGCATTGTGGGGCGTTCCGGTTCTGGTAAAAGTACCCTCACCAAACTGGTTCAGCGACTTTATGTACCCGAAGCAGGCAGAGTGCTGGTAGATGGTGTCGATGTCGCCCAAGTCGAGCCCGCCTGGTTACGCCGCCAAATTGGTGTAGTACTTCAAGAAAACGTCCTGTTTAACCGCTCGGTTAAAGAGAATATTGCACTGGCTGACCCCAGCTTGCCGATGGAACGCGTCATTCAAGCCGCTCAACTGGCTGGCGCTCATGATTTTATTTTGCAACTGCCCGAAGGCTACGACACGGTGGTGGGTGAACAAGGCTCATCGTTGTCTGGCGGTCAAAAGCAACGTATCGCGATTGCTAGAGCACTCATCACCAACCCCCGAATTCTTATTTTCGATGAAGCCACTAGTGCACTGGACTATGAGTCTGAACGGATTATTCAAGACAACATGCGCGATATCTGTAAAAACCGAACCGTATTTGTGATTGCTCACCGGTTATCAACGGTACGTATGTCTGATCGTATTATCGTGGTAGAACAAGGCCGCATTGTAGAAAGTGGACACCATGATCAACTATTAGAGCAGCAGGGCTACTATGCCAAACTACACAGCCATCAAAGCCATATTCCGTCAATTAGAACGAACGGTCAGCAGGCTAAAAGCCCGACATCGGCAACACCACCCATAGAAGAAACAGAAGGGGGGGTTGCCTAATGACGAATACACCCATGGCTGAACCAGCTAAACCCTCACGGTGGCCTTTTCTGAATAGCGATGCCACGGTCTCAGATAAAGAGATGCTAGAATTTCTGCCCGCTGCAATAGAAGTAGAACAAACCCCTGCATCCCCCGCAGGCCGAGCGATTATCTGGGCGATAGTGATTTTATTTACCCTTGCTACGCTATGGGCGCTCTTTGGCAAAGTGGATATTGTTGCGGTTGCTAGCGGTAAGATCATCCCCAGCGAACATATTAAACAGATACAACCGCTTGAAGCAGGCAAAATAGAACAGATACATGTGCGAGAAGGCCAATACGTTCAAAAGGGTGACCCACTTATTACGTTAGAGTCCATTCAAACGGAAGCCGATGTGCAACGCTTAAGCCATGAACTGCTAGAACGAGAGTCAACGGTAACGCGACTACAAGCGTTTGAACGTTGGCTCGCTGACGGTAACAGACCCAGCGATAATACTCAGCCCGACACACAAGGTTTAACACTCTCCCAGCAAAACCTGCTCAATCAACAGCTCTCTGAACTCACTGCTCGCCTTAATGCCTTAAAAAGTGAGCAACGAAGACAAAGCGCCGAGCAAGAGATGACTCAAGCCGAAGTCACCAAAAAGCAACGGATATTGCCGGTGCTGCAAGAGCGTGTCGATGCTCTCGATACCCTGCGCAAAAAAGAATATGGCTCCAAACTGCAATATCTTGAACTCAGACAAGAACTGATAGAGGAAGAGCAAGACCTATTAGTTCAGCAAGCGCGCTATAAACAGCTCGAAGCATCCATACAGTCTACCCAAAATCAGATTGATACCCTAATCTCAGAGCAACGCAAAAATAACCTCACCCAACTTCAAGAAACACAGCTACAGATAGCCGGTTTACAACAAGAACTCATTAAAGCGACTGAACGCAATCAACAGCAAAAAATAACCTCGCCGATCAGTGGACAAGTACAACAACTGGCCGTACATACCATTGGTGGTGTCGTCACACCCGCTCAGCCTTTGATGGTCATCGTGCCAGAGCAAAGTGAAATGGAGGCAGAAGTATTAATACTCAATAAAGACATTGGTTTTGTGCATGAAGGCCAAAAGGCCGCCGTTAAAGTTGATACCTTTAACTTCACCAAATACGGTTTGATAGATGCGGAAATACTGACGATATCAGATGACGCGATACAAGATGAAAATTTAGGGTTGGTTTACAGCGCAAGAATTAAGCTGCATCAAGATGGCCTGCAAGTGGAAGATCGGTGGGTAAGATTAACGCCCGGTATGTCAGCCGTTAGTGAGATTAAGACGGGGAAACGGCGATTGATTGAGTATTTTTTATCTCCGTTGTTACGGTATAAGCAAGAGAGTGTGCGGGAGCGGTGAGTTAGGGTAAATCTTTTGGCGTAAAATCTCTGCGTTTGTGAATAATTGTTAACACATAAGGATGATCATGCAGGACTTCATACATAATTCGGTACGAGTAAATATGCAGTTCCCGAATATTGGGATTACCTATTTCTGGCACCATTTTACCCGTGTTTGGCAATGCTTCCAGAATGTTAGTCTTATCTCTAATGTCCTGTACCACTTTTTTTGCATAATGTTTGGAATCCTTCGCAATAAAATCATGAATATGCTTGAGATCATCTGTAGCTGGTTGAGACCAAATCACCATGAATCAATTTCTCGCTGTAGCTCTTCACTGGTCAATGTTTTTCCTTGCTCGACGGCTTCCTGGCCTTTACGAACTTTATCCAAAACATACAGATGGTACATTATCTCTTCCATATCTGTTGTATCGGGTAGTTGGTTAATGGCGTGTAACGCATCTTGTTTAGCTGCTTGCATGGAGGGTGCTCCTAAGCTTGTATTGATTTATTTATACTGACACGAAAGTTAAGAAATATCTATTTTTTAGAACCATAACCAGCATACAAGGAGGTGTGCAATGCCAAGAGGGAAGAGGCTTATAGTACCAAACTGCCCCCATCATATTGTTCAGAGAGGGCATGATAGAAAAGCCGTTTTTATTTGTGACGATGATTTTAAGAACTACCTAACCACATTGGAAGAAACCAAGAAAGAGCTGGATGTGGCTATTTATGCCTACTGTTTAATGACCTAATGACCAATCATGTTCATTTAATCGTAGACCCAAAAGACAACCCAGTAAACCTTAGCCTGTTGATGAAAAAGCTATCCAGTAAGCAAACAAGATATGTGAATAAGCTAGAAGGCAGAACGGGAACTCTATGGGAGAGTCGATATAAATCGAGCCCGATAGAAACAGATTCGTATTTGTTGCAGTGCAGTCGTTACGTTGAGCTAAATCCAGTTAAAGCAAAGATGGTAAAACAAGCAGAAGATTGGCCTTGGTCGAGCTATCAAGAAAAGGTGGGTAGTAGAGAGCTTGATTGGTTAGATTTTGATGAATGCTATTTAGGGCTAGCAGATACGACTAAGCACCGGCAGCGACGATATAGGGAGTTTGTTGAAGCATGCGGTGTTGACTCAACCAACGATAAAATAAGGTTGGCATTAGATAGATGCCAGTTGACGGGTTCAAGTTATTTTGTAGATGAGATAGAGAGAAGGATGGGCTTAAGAGTGGAATCCAGAGGGCAAGGTAGGCCAAAGAATGAGGTTGTTTATGGAAAATAGATCTGACACCTTTTTTAAGCGAATAATAAACTAGGAAGAAGAATCAGCTCTATTTTCTAGCTCATTAGAGAATATATCTGAAGCTTTTTACTTAGCTTGAAACTCAAATTAATTAACCTTTAAGGAAAAATCAAATGGGTTACGTTAAAGAAAAATTAACACCAGAAAATTGCATAAGAATACAGAATGATCTTGCTAACGAAGCACCAAATAATTCTGAATTATGGCAAATACAAGAGCATAAGAAAGGGCCAAGACCTGATCGCCCAACGAATTACAACACCCCCCGCGGAGAGTTATCGACTGATGACTCTTGGGTAATAGATAAGGAGCGCAACTATTATGCAGCGCGCTTGACCTATGTTTTGGAACTTAGAACTATCGTGTTATTTCTTGATGGAGAAGTATATGTGCTTGAAACTGAAGATAAGAGTCGAGTTTTAAAACCTATCGAAATAGAAGATGTAGATAAGCGAAAGGTTGTTATAGCGGAAGCTAAAGCAGCAATACGAGTTCTATATCGGGGCCATTACTACTTCAAGGAGGATAAGTAATGAGTGACTTGAGCCAAAAAGTGATTGATGAAATTCAGCAGCGTATTGATGATGTGGTTAAAGGTGAGCCAGGTAAAAAGGTGTCAGATCTATTTTTTGAACCCAGAAAATAAATCTGAATTTTTTTAAAAATCCAAAACCAGCATACAAGGAGGTGTGTAATGCCAAGAGGGAAGAGGCTTATAGTACCAAACTGCCCCCATCATATTGTTCAGAGAGGGCATGATAGAAAAGCCGTTTTTATTTGTGACGATGATTTTAAGAACTACCTAACCACATTGGAAGAAACAAAGAAAGAGCTGAATGTGGCAGTGTATGCCTACTGTTTAATGACAAATCATGTTCATTTAATCGTAGACCCAAAAGAAAATCCGGCAAACCTTAGTTTGTTAATGAAAAAACTATCAAGTAAACAAACACGGTATGTGAATAAGCTGGAGGATAGAACAGGCACATTGTGGGAGAGTCGGTATAAATCCAGCCCGATAGAAACAGATTCGTATTTGTTGCAATGCAGTCGATACGTTGAGCTAAATCCCGTGAAAGCGAAGATGGTAAAACAAGCAGAAGATTGGCCTTGGTCGAGCTATCAAGAAAAGGTGG
>CAJXUY010000029.1 GCA_913060665.1 uncultured Oleiphilaceae bacterium | reverse complement strand
CGAAACCCCGGTAGGTTATCCTGCCGGGGTTTTTTATTGTCTGCAAGAAAGGGATCGGTAGCACACTCTGTGACTGTGTTAGGGTGTAGTCTTGGCAGTAAGTCTTTTAGCATAGCAAATCACTATACAAACAATAAATCTATGTTTTAAGTGGTTGTGGTTTGTGGGTGAGGTTTAAATAGGAATGCATGAAAAAGAAATAACAGTTTCATTGAATTGGGTTAAAAGTCTTCTGATGTTTGCGGAACAGCGAGGCTGTGATCGCTCGGACCTGTTACAGAAGTCCGGCTTGGCTACTGATATTTTAGATAAAGGCCGTCGATTGACTATGGACGAAACGGTTAAAATTTGGGGGGCTTGTATAAGTGAGACGGCAGATCCATTTTTCGGTTTGCATTTAGGTGAGCAAGTAAGGCCTTCTACTTTTCATATTGTTGGGTATACGCTAATGAATTCTGCGAACCTTAGTGAAGCATTTAATAAGCTTAATCAATATCAGAGACTTATTAGTGACGGAGGGGCTTTTCAGCGAGTGCCGGTAGCCAGCGGTGTTTGGCTTGTTTATCATCCTCAGCCTGGGGCTCTCCCGTTTTTTTATCACCAAATTGATGCTGTACTAGGTTCGGTACTAGCGTTTTCTCGCTGGGTTACAGGTAAATTGGTTGTGCCAATTGAGGTGTCTCTTAAGCGAGATTGTGCCTCTGATGTAGAAGAGTACATGCGTGTCTTTTGCGTAAAACCTAATTTCAATTCTGATTTTGATGGTCTGTTAATTTCACATGAGATGTTAGCTCATTCTTTGTTGGAAGCTGATGAGGAATTATGTGATGTTCATGAGCGTCATGCCAAGCAGCGATTAATAGAGTTGAACAATGCTAGTAGTGCAGCAGATCAGGTAACGCTGATTCTACAACGATATATGTGTGACCATAATGTAGGTCGCGCGTTTGTAGCTCAAAAAATTGGCATCAGTGAAAAAGGGCTTCAACGAAAGCTTTTTGATGAAGGTGTTACTTTTCAAGGGATTTATAATCACTTGAGAAAAAAGTTAGCTCTGGATTATGTATCTGATACGGGTATTCCGTTAACAGACGTCGCAATGATGCTAGGTTTTTCTGATTCGAGTGCCTTTTATAGAGCATTTAAACGATGGACTGGAAATACTCCAGGGGAATACCGAGAGACCTCTAGAGGTTAATGTTTTTTGGGTTTTATCTATGGGGCTAATTTATATGGATAAACCTCGTTTATTAATCAATTAGCGAATACAATATTGCTTCGTTTAGCGCATAACGCGACTAGGAGTGAAAGTTATGTCAGGTAAAGATCGGTTAGTCATTTTTGATACAACATTACGTGACGGGGAGCAGAGCCCTGGTGCATCGATGACTAAGGCGGAAAAACTGCGTATTGCCAAATCATTGGAAAAAATGAAGGTTGACGTAATTGAGGCTGGGTTTGCAATAGCGAGCCCCGGCGATTTTGATGCAGTTAAGGCAATAGCTGAAACAGTTAAAGATTCAACTATTTGTAGTTTATCTCGAGCGCTAGATAAGGATATAGATCGTGCTGCAGAAGCGTTGAAAAATGCAAAGTCATCGAGAATACATACATTTATAGCGACTTCACCTATACACATGAAGTATAAGCTGCAGATGGAGCCTGATCAGGTTGTTGCGCAAGCCGTTCGCGCTGTTAGGCGAGCCAGAAGCCATACTTCTGATGTAGAGTTCTCGTGTGAAGATGCTGGTCGCTCCGAAATTGACTTCTTATGCCGAATTATAGAGTCGGCGATTGATGCAGGGGCTACCACCATTAATATTCCTGATACGGTTGGGTATGCTATCCCCAGTGAGTTTGGGGAGACTATTAAAACGTTAATTGAGCGTATTCCGAATTCAGATAAAGCAATATTTTCGGTTCACTGTCATAACGACTTGGGGTTGGCAGTCTCTAACTCTTTAGCCGCAGTAATGAATGGCGCTCGGCAAGTAGAGTGTACGATTAATGGTTTAGGGGAGCGAGCAGGAAACGCATCGCTTGAAGAAATTGTAATGGCGGTTAGAACCCGAAAGGATTTATTTTCTGTAGAGACGAGTCTTGATTCGACTCAGATTGTTCCGACATCGAGATTGGTTTCCACTATTACTGGCTTTCCTGTTCAACCTAATAAGGCGATTGTAGGTGCTAACGCATTTGCCCACGAGTCAGGTATTCATCAGGATGGCATTCTTAAGAATCGTGAGACTTATGAAATTATGGCTGCTCAGGATGTTGGGTGGCACACCAACAGTCTTATCTTAGGGAAGCACTCTGGTAGAAGTGCGTTCAAGAGTCGTTTGGAAGAACTAGGTATTCAACTAGAAACCGAAACAGAGCTAAATGCAGCATTTTCTAGGTTTAAAGACTTAGCAGACAAAAAACATGAGATTTTTGACGAAGACCTTCAGGCTTTGGTAAGCGATACGAAAGTTCCTGATATTGAAGAGCAATTTAAGCTTGTTTGTTTGTCGGTGTGTTCTGAGACTGGTATTACGCCCAAAGCCACCATTACGTTGACGGTTAATGGGGAGGAAGTTACCGCGGTATCAGAAGGTAGCGGGCCTGTGGATGCTACCTATAAAGGGATTGAAAGTATTGCTAATTCAGGTGCCAACTTACAGCTCTATTCTGTGAATGCGATTACCAGTGGTACGGACTCTCAAGGAGAGGTTACAGTCAGGCTCGAGTTAGGTGGTCGAATTGTTAATGGTATTGGCTCCGATACAGATATTGTAATTGCATCTGCAAAAGCATACATGAATGCATTAAACCTAATATCTTCTAAGCCTGATAAGCAGCACCCTCAAAGCGATGTTTGAACAGACTCGACAGCACTATTTGAAGCAGATGGGGGTGACCTTATGGTATTCCCGCTGTGAGTTGCCCGGTGCCGCTACTTCGCCAGAGTTCTTATTTGGTGCTAACTTAGGGGGTGATGTAGAGTCCGAAGTTTATCACCCTGAAACCCATGATAGCGATGGGTTAAGGGCTTCTATTCCCAAATCAGCAGCCGATATACTAAGTACACTTTCATCGAAACAAGAGACGCTAAGCGCTACTGGTGTCGTGTCGCCTGATGTGCTGCCAGTTAACGTAAATACTACTCAAGCAGCTCAGTTGGCGGATGTCATTACTGCGAAATCCACAGCCCTTGCTACTGATTCAGAAATGGGAGCCTCTGCATCCAAGCTGCTTGGTAAGTCAAATTCAAATGAAACCTTTTCGGTAGTCTCGACGCAGGAATTAATGTCTGAGGTTACTTCTTCGATAGTCAATATCGAAACGCTAGATTTAATGTTATGGGTAGGAGAAAAAAATTGGTTTATATCCGATAATGATGTTGAATACCCTGAACCGTTAAAGCGACAGTTATTGTTAAATATAGCGTCTGCATTGGGAGAGAGTATTGAGTCAACTTCGGTTACCTATTTTAGGTGGCCATTTTTCGGAAATAAACGGTTGCCAGGAAATGACTCCTTGTCGATGTTAGCGCTCCTACTTGAATGGTTGGGAGAGCGAGTAGCTTCAGATAGCCTTACGGGCTTTCTGATGGGTGAAAAGATAGTGAACTTACTGCTTCAACAATCACTGTCGAAGCTCTCAGGGGAATCATTAGAGCTGAATATTTCTGATGAGAGAGGTGTTAAGGTGGTTCCTACATTACCTTTAAATGATCTGCTGCGAGAGCCTTTAAACAAGCGCGTTGTTTGGCAGCATATTAGCGCATATAGAATAAAATGAAGTTTCGTGAAATGTTAGCATCAGATATGGATCAGGTTTTAACTATTGAGCGAAATGCGTACTCTCACCCTTGGACAGAAGGCAGTTTTCGAGATTCGTTGGCGGGTAATGATGAAATATGGCTGCTAGAAACTGAGGGTGCGATCTTAGGCCATGGTGTTATTTCTGTTGCGGTTGGGGAGGCTCATCTATTGAATATTTGCGTCTCAGTCGATAGTCAGAGGCAGGGGTTGGGACGACTGATTCTTCATTACCTTTTAACAAGGTCGGAGGGGTTAGGGGCTGATATTATGTTTCTGGAGGTCCGTGAGTCTAACTCTTCAGCATTGGCGCTCTATCACTCAGAGGGCTATCAGCAGATAGGGGTTCGTAAGAACTATTACCCTTTAGGGAGGGAGCGTGAGCATGCAGTGGTCATGTCGCGCTCTATCGGTTGACGGGTCTTTTCTGAAGCTTCCTCTGCAAGGTTCTACGATGCATGTTGAGGGCTCTGGCGGTTGCAGACACATTTCCTTCATGTTCATTAAGTACTCGTTGTATATGCTCCCATTCTAGTCGATCTACCGAAATTGGGTTTTCCTCTATTGCCACGATTTCTTGTGTTTCTTCAGAGTCTGTTAGTGCCTTTAGTATTTCATCTGTGTTGGCGGGTTTGCACAGGTAATTCTGAGCCCCTAATTTGATCGCTTTAACGGCCGTAGATATAGATGAATATCCAGTTAAAATTAATGCTTTGGTATCGGGTGATTGCTGGATCAGAGCGTTTAACGCGTTAAGACCGCTTTCATTATCTATTTTGAGATCAATAACGGCAAAGTCTGGTTTATGAGTAAATAGACTTTCGGCTTCAGTAATATTGTTGGCTGTCCAGGCATCATAACCGCGGCGAACAAATGAACGTTTTAGGGTTTGGGCGAATATGTCATCATCGTCGATAATCAGGATTGATTTGTTCATTTTAGCTCCTATCCAGAGGGAGTGTTATTTCCGTTAGTGTACCTTTGTTTTGCGCGGGTGAGTCTTTTGGATTACCTGAAACATTGACGAGTCTAACCGTCCCTCCTTGTCTTTCAACTGTAGCATGAGATAAGAATAGCCCCAACCCCAACCCTGTGGACTTGGTTGATTGGGTCGGGTTTTGAGGAACGCCCTCTAGTGTTTGGGGGATGCCCGCGCCATAATCCCTTATTTGAACGGTAAGGGCTTCATTCTGTTGCCCTACGCTAATGTCGATTTGTTCAGGACTAGCCTCACAAGCATTGTTAAGTAGGCTCAATATTGCCAATTTAAGACCTTGGTCTGCTCGGGTGCCTAGCTCTTGTGGGCACTTTGAAAGATCTAAATTAATTGTGGTCTGAGGGTGAAGTAGTGTTAGTTCATCGATGATTTCGTGTAATTGTTGGTTAACCTGGATATGGCTGGTGAGTTGTTGATGGTTCTTGTCAGTATCTATTCTAAGTTGTTTTAGTTCATTCCTGCAAAGCTCAACCTGGCTTGATAGTATCTTTAAGTCATCTGAATAAGCGTCTAGTTGAGGGTCAAGCTTTAGGTCATTTGCAATGACTGAGATGGTTGAGAGGGGGGTGCCTATATGGTGGGCAACATTGGCGGCTTGAGTGGCTATTGCGATAACCTGCTCGTCGCGTAGAGCCGACTCTCTTTGAGTGTTGATTTTTTGTTGTTGCTTGGCTAGCTGTTTCTTCATTCTCACTACAAATGTAGATATGAGTAATGCGCTAAACGCAAACGTAAACCACATTCCGTAAAGGTGTAACGAAAACATGGAGCTTTCAGATGTTTCTGTATTCGCATTATGCCCGCTGTGAGCTGCTATGTTATGAGGAGGTGAGTCGGTGTGTGAGGTGCCACCGCTTGTCCAGAACATGTCAATTACAAAGAGTGCGCTGTAGCAGGTGATACCAAGAAATAGCAGTATGCGAGTATAGCTTGAAGAAAGTAGCGACGCGCTTACGATGATAGGGAATAAATAAAGCGATACAAAAGGATTGGCCGACCCGCCGGAAAAGACAAAGAATATTGTTAGCACAGTTATGTCTGCGCCTAAATGAAAAAAGAACTCGCTCTCAGATATTGAGGTGTGCTTGCTCAACCGGCTAAAGGTATAGACGGTTAGGACTGTGTAACAGGACAGGGTTAGCAGTGTGGTAAAAATGCTTGCGCTTGTCGCGTTAAAAAAGTACCCCGCTGAAACTAGGGCTAAAACTGCACACAGAATAAAGCAGCGTACAGTGTTAACGAGAAGTAGGTTTTTATCGAGGGAGTGTATAGGTGTAGCCACTAAATATTGCTCGTTTGATGTCTAGGGATGATTATACAGTGTAATTAAAATGAATAGTGCGGCATCTAGTCGCACTCTGCTTCATATTTTGGTGCATTTGTTAATAATGTGCCGGAGTACAAATGTTGAGACTTGCGTAGCGAGATGTCTAAATGACGTTAAACTGGTTATAATTCGCGCCAGAATCTAAAATTGACTATTTTTAAGTGATCTTTAAGAGAGCCTTCATGTCCCGCTTTGCTCAAGAAATAAATAAACGTAGAACATTTGCCATTATCTCCCACCCTGATGCGGGTAAAACAACTATCACTGAAAAGGTGCTTTTATTTGGACAAGCGCTTCAAACAGCTGGCACCGTGAAGGGTAAAAAATCGGGGCAGCATGCAAAATCTGACTGGATGGAGATGGAAAAAGAGCGGGGTATATCAGTTACGACATCTGTGATGCAGTTTCCCTACAAGGATCATCTGGTTAATCTGCTTGATACTCCTGGGCATGAGGATTTTTCTGAAGACACCTATCGTACACTGACTGCTGTTGATTCATGTTTGATGGTTATTGATTGTGCCAAAGGGGTTGAGGCACGAACGATCAAACTAATGGATGTAACGCGTATGAGGGATACGCCCATATTAACGTTCATGAATAAGATGGATAGAGATATACGGGACCCTATTGAGTTGATGGATGAAGTTGAGGATGTATTGAAGATTGCTTGTTCACCGGTTACATGGCCGATTGGTATGGGGAAGCAGTTCAAGGGCGTCTATCATCTATTGCGCGATGAAATTATTCTTTATCAATCCGGCCAGGGTCATATGATTCAGGATGAGCGAATTATCGAGGGGCTTGATAACCCTGAGTTGGATGCAGTGTTAGGAGATTATGCCGCAGAACTAAGAGATGAAATCGAGTTGGTAAAGGGGGCTTCTCACGAGTTTGACTTAGAGGAGTTTCTTGCGGGTCAATTGACTCCCGTGTTCTTTGGTACGGCGCTTGGGAATTTTGGTGTGGATCATATGCTTGATGGTTTGAACGAATGGGCCCCAGCTCCGCTATCAAGAGAGTCTGATAAAGGTACGATTGAGTCAACTGATGAAGAATTCTCTGGTTTTGTATTCAAAATACAGGCGAATATGGACCCTCAGCACCGTGACCGTGTCGCATTCTTAAGGGTTTGTTCTGGTCGATATGAACAAGGCATGAAAATGCGCCATGTTCGGCTTGGTAAGGATGTTAGAATATCTGATGCGTTAACATTTTTAGCAGGAGACCGTACTCGAGTAGAAGAGGCCTATGCTGGCGATATAATCGGTCTGCATAATCACGGCACCATTCAGATTGGTGATACGTTTGCCGCCGGTAAGGATATGCGGTTTACAGGTATTCCAAACTTCGCGCCAGAGTTGTTTAGACGTATTCGATTGAGAGATCCGCTAAAGGCTAAGCAGCTAAATAAAGGATTAATTCAGTTGTCTGAAGAGGGGGCTGTGCAGGTGTTTCGTCCCTTGAAGAATAATGATCTTATTGTAGGGGCTGTAGGAGTCCTGCAGTTTGATGTGGTCGTGCATAGGCTCAAAGCTGAATATAAGGTTGATGCAATGTATGAGCCTATCAGTGTTGCGACAGCCCGTTGGACAACGTGTAATGATGAACTAACGTTAGAGCAGTTTCGTAAAAAGGCCTTTGATAACCTAGCGTTGGATGGTGGGGATAATCTTACGTATATCGCACCTACAATGGTAAATCTTCAGTTGGCGCAAGAGCGGCATCCTGAAATTGAGTTTCATAAAACTCGAGAGCATTAGCGAGTAGAGCTATGGTTTATGCAGACGCCCACTGCCACCTTGACTTTGATGAGTTTGATATAGATCGGCATGAGCTGATAGTGCAGTGTGCGGCTTCAGGCGTTAAACTGCTAGTTATACCAGGAGTCGGTAGAGCTAGGTGGAGTAAGATTTTGCGGTTATCAGCCAAATATAGCAATGTCTATCCTTGCGTTGGTTTACACCCTTGTTTCTTGGATCTGCATCGGGATGATGATATTACAGCTCTAGAGCGAGTTTTGCTCATGCACCGAGAGATTGTTGCGGTAGGCGAGATCGGGCTTGATTTAACAATGGGTCAGCAGGCACGGCAATTATCAATGTTTGAGCAGCAGATTGATCTAGCTAATCGTTTCAAGCTGCCCGTAGTGATGCATTCACGCAAAGCGCATAATCTGATATTGCAGGTACTAAAACGTAAGGCTTTAGTGTCTGGAGGCCTTATTCACGGCTTTTCAGGTAGTTATGAGCAGGCAGTGGAATTCTGGAGGCTTGGGGTTTATCTAGGTTTGGGGGGCGTTGTTACTTACGAGCGAGCGCAGAAAACTAGGCAAGCATTTTCAAAACTTCCTCTAGAATCGATTGTTTTGGAAACTGATAGCCCTGATATGCCTATATCGGGCAAGCAGGGTGAGCGCAATACACCCCTAAATATCCCGTTAATTCATAAGGCTTTTTGTTCTACTAGAGCAGAGAGAGAAGAAGACATAAACGATCAATTGATGAAAAATACGCTAAATTTATTCGGTATGCTGGGGCATTAAGGCCATATTAGGGGGCTTATTAGCAATTAAGTTGATATTGGTTCAAATAAAGCTGGTACTTTGTCTTTTATTTGTTTTATAATTCGCGCCCTGAATTTTATAACGCTCTACTGAATGGAACCTGCCCCGTTTCCTGCCGGTTGGGCATTTTTAGCAATCTTGAACTGATTCCTTTGTTTGGGTGAAAGCTTGAGTGATTGGAAGACCTTTTATATATTTAAAGGCGGGATTTAATGAGAACATTAAGTGCAAAGCCAGAAAGCGTAAAACGTGACTGGTTCGTAGTTGATGCTGCTGGCAAGACTCTAGGTCGTCTTTCGACTGAGATTGCCCGACGCCTTAGGGGCAAGCATAAGCCAGAGTATACTCCACATGTTGATACTGGTGACTACATAGTTGTAATCAATTGTGAGAAAGTTCGCGTAACAGGTAAGAAAGAAAAAGATAAGATGTATTACAGCCACACTGGTTACATGGGCGGTATTAAGTCGATTTCTTTCGAGAAGCTGATTGAAAAAGCCCCTGAGCGAGTTATTCAGACATCTGTTAAGGGAATGTTGCCAAAAGGACCTTTGGGTCGTGCAATGTTCAAAAAAATGAAAGTGTACGCTGGCACGGAGCATCCTCATACTGCTCAGCAGCCGCAACAACTGGATATCTAACGGGAGCCGATTATGTCGACTAATTTTAACTACGGCACAGGTCGCCGTAAGACATCTACAGCTCGTGTATTTATCAAGTCGGGCAGTGGTCAGATAGTTGTAAACGATCGTCCATTGGACGAGTTTTTTGGTCGTGAAACGGCTCGTATGGTTGTTCGTCAGCCGTTAGAGTTGATTGAAATGACTGATAAGTTTGATATCAAAGTTACTGTTGTTGGTGGCGGTACTACTGGTCAAGCTGGTGCGATACGTCACGGCATTACACGTGCATTGATGGAATATGATGAAACATTGCGTCCAGCGCTTCGTGGTGCGGGTTATGTTACTCGTGACGCACGTAAAGTTGAACGTAAGAAAGTGGGTCTACGCAAAGCGCGTAAGCGTCCACAGTTCTCCAAGCGTTAATCTACGCTTCGGATGCAGTCTTAAAACGCCCGAAGGGATATCCTTTCGGGCGTTTTTTTTGTTTATGGGCTGTCAATTCTATATAGTTGATTTAGCGCAACGCCGATTGATTAAAATGCCAAATTTCTTGAAGAAAGTGGTTATTTTCTTTACCATTTGTGCCGTTTAAATTTTTCGGTTCTATAGTTTTTAAACTAAAAAATGACCCTTTTAAGGGTTGTGAGCTGCTTGATGGGAGAAGCCAGTATGAGTAATGGCGAAGTTAACGCCGGCCGACGTCGATTTTTAATCGGCGCAACCTCCGTAGTTGGTGGGGTTGGGGCTGTCGGAGCTGCAGTACCGTTCGTCGCGTCTTGGAATCCAAGTGCGAAGGCGAAGGCTGCGGGTGCACCGGTTACGGCTAATATAAGTAAGATTGAGCCAGGTCAGCAGATGACGGTTGAGTGGCGTGGTAAGCCGGTTTGGATTGTTCGTCGAACGCAAGAGATGATCGACAACATTGAAAAATTGAACGATAAAGTTTTGGATCCTGAATCTCTTGAGCCTCAGCAGCCTGAATATATTACAGGTATTTATCGAGCCTCTCGTCCAGAGTTTGCAGTGCTGGTTGGAATTTGCACGCATTTGGGTTGTTCACCCCAGTATCGTCCGGAGATTGAAGCGGCGGATTTGGGTGCTGATTGGTTGGGTGGTTTTTTCTGCCCTTGTCATGGTTCAAAGTTTGACTTGTCTGGTCGTGTTTATAAGGGTGTTCCTGCTCCATTAAACCTTGAGGTGCCTCCATACAAATATATTGATGACAATAATCTTATTATTGGTGTTGATGAGGAGACCGCGTAATGCAAAAGTTGATTGATTGGGTTGACGCGCGACTGCCTGTTGTCACCGCGTATGAAAAACACATGAGCAAGTACTATGCTCCGAAGAACTTTAATTTTATGTATTTCTTCGGGTCGTTGTCTATGCTGGTGCTTGTTAACCAGCTCTTAACCGGTATTTGGTTAACCATGAGCTACAACCCTTCTGCTGAAGGGGCGTTTGCGTCTATTGAATACATCATGCGTGATGTTGAGTATGGGTGGTTGCTTCGTTACTTGCACTCTACCGGTGCTTCGGCCTTTTTTGTGGTCGTTTATCTTCATATGTTTCGCGGGTTGATGTACGGGTCTTATCAGAAGCCCCGTGAGCTTGTCTGGATCTTCGGTATGACGATCTATTTAGTCTTGATGGCTGAGGCTTTTATGGGGTATTTGCTGCCTTGGGGGCAGATGTCATATTGGGGCGCTCAGGTAATCATCAACCTTTTTGGTGCTATCCCTGTTGTAGGTGAAGATCTTTCTTTATGGATTCGTGGAGACTACCTGATTTCAGGTGTTACATTGAACCGTTTCTTTGCTCTTCATGTTGTGGCGTTACCTATTGTGTTGCTGGCTTTAGTTGTTCTTCACTTGTTAGCGCTGCATGAAGTGGGCTCTAACAACCCTGATGGTGTTGATATTAAGAAAAATAAGGATGAAAATGGTATTCCTAAAGATGGTATCCCATTCCACCCTTATTACACGGTTCACGATATCGTAGCAGTGGTCGTATTCTTATTTGTTTTTTGTGCAGTCGTGTTCTTCTTCCCAGAAATGGGCGGCTACGCGCTTGAGAAACCGAACTTTGAGCCTGCAAATCCGCTGAAAACGCCTGAACATATTGCACCGGTTTGGTATTTCACGCCTTACTACGCAATGCTACGCGCTGTTACCGTTGGTATTTTAGGTTTGCCTGCTAAGTTCTGGGGTGTGGTTGTAATGGGTGCGGCAATTGCGATTCTGTTTGTGTTGCCTTGGTTGGATCGTAGTCCAGTTAAATCGATTCGATACAAAGGGTGGATTAGCAAGGTCTCGCTAATTGCATTTGCTGTTAGTTTTGTTGTTCTTGGTTATTTGGGCGCTGTTCCAAGTACTCCAGGGAAAACTACTTTGGCTCAGATACTAACGTTTATCTACTTCGCGTTCTTTATCCTGATGCCTTGGTATAGCCGAATCGATAAAACAAAACCAGTACCAGAAAGGGTGACAGGCTAATGAAAAAGATACTTGTAACTATAGTGTTTGCAGTATTACCTGCATTTGCATTTGCTGCGGGAGGGGGAGTTCCTCTCGATCATATGAAGCCTGACTTAGAAGACAAAGCTTCGCTTCAGAGTGGTGCTGCAACGTTTACTAATTACTGTATGGGGTGTCACTCTATGAAGTATGCTCGTTATGAGCGTGTTGCAACTGACTTGGGTATTCCTTTAGCGGCTTATGAAGAAAACTTAATATTCAGCGATGCCAAAATTGGTGAGCTAATGAATATCGCCATGCAGCCTTCGCAGGCAAAGAATTGGTTTGGTAACCCACCACCAGATCTAACATTGGAGGGGCGTCTTCGTGGGCCTGATTGGCTTTATAGCTATATGCGTGGGTTCTATGCTGATCCTGCTCGTCCATATGGTGTGAATAACTCAGTCTTCAAGGATGTGGGTATGCCTCATGTCTTAGCTGGCTTGCAGGGTGTTTGTGCTCACAAGCCTGCAACTGGGGCTGACGCAGTAGTTGATCCATTAAGTGGTCGTATTATTTCTGATAGTGGTTGTGAAAGTTATACTACTGAAGGAACTATGACTAAAGCTGAGTATGACGAAACGATATATGACTTGGTTAATTTCATGGTCTATATGGGTGAGCCGTCTCGGATGGAGAGTGAAAGCTTGGGTAAGTGGGTTCTATTATTCTTAGCGATCTTGTTTATCCCAGCATATTTCTTGAACAAGGAATACTGGAAAGACGTTCACTAGAAAATTGGTGTATAATTCGTTTACTTTCTTATGTCCAGCGCGTGGGTAATTCCATTCGCTGGATTTTTTCTTCCGTTTTTATAATGGTATAGAAACGTCGATATTATGGGGTAGCTCTATGGGTGTTGTGACCAAGCGGTCTTCGATGACCTTTTTCTCAGATGGTCAAAGTCATTATAGTCATCGGGTTAGGATTGTGTTGGCAGAGAAAGGTGTCGCTGTCGATGTGATTGATGTTGATCCTGATAACAAGCCTGAAGAATTGGCGGATCTGAATCCTTACAATGCGTTGCCGACACTTGTTGACCGCGAATTGGTGCTTTATGAAGCCAATATTATGATGGAATATTTGGATGAGCGCTTTCCGCACCCTCCTTTATTACCTGTGTACCCGGTTGCTCGAGCGCAGAGTCGGTTGATGATGCATCGAATACAGAAAGATTGGTGTGATTTCGTAGATACCATTTTGTTAGGTAAGGACGAAGCCGCAGTAGAGAAGGCTCGCAAGGAATTTCGAGAGAGTCTTATTTCAACTGCGCCAATATTCAACGAGAAACCTTATTTTATGAGTGAGGAATTTACTATTGTTGATTGTTGCGTAGCACCATTGTTGTGGAGACTTCCTTTGCTGGGGATTGAGCTTCCAGAAAAGCAAGAGAAGCTAATCGAAGCATATATGGAGCGACTATTTGAGCGAGAGTCATTTAAGGCTAGCCTTTCAGATGCTGAACTTGAGATGAGAATCTAGCGTTTGCAGGGTATAGAAAAAGGGATGTTCGCATCCCTTTTTCTTTGCACTGGTTTTTAATCTGATTTAGCTAGACAGTTTGGATACCTAAATTACAGCTCGGTGGCTAGCATTGCACTATCTTGTGGAGAAATATAATGACGCCAAGTCGTCCTTATTTACTAAGAGCTCTCAATGAGTGGATTCTTGATAACGAAATGACACCGTATCTGGTAGTTGATGCGGGTATTCAAGGGGTCGAAGTTCCTCAGGACTTTGTGACTGATGGGCAGATTGTTTTGAATATTTGTCCAACGGCTGTTGTTGGGTTGACTATCGATAATGAGGCGGTGGAATTTAGTGCTCGTTTTGGCGGGGTACCCATGCAGGTTTATGTTCCTTTTGTTGCAATTATGGCGATTTATGCAAAAGAGAATGGGCAAGGAATGGTGTTTGGTTCTGAGCCTGGTTCGCCAGACCCTGACGGTCCTGTAGAAGAAAAGAAAGATAAGCCGTCAAAGCCGTCCTTGAAGGTCGTAAAGTAGGGGGGTAAGCTGTTGCACGTTTAGTTTCGTGCAACTATTGTTATTGGTTTGGTGATAATGCTAGGCGTATGTAATGCTGCTTAGCCTACACCAAATATTTGTTGGTCGATAAGAGAGCATATTGCATTTATTGCTAGTAGGTGGCCTTCTTGTATTCTTGCGCCTGAGTTAGAGGTGATTCGTATCTCGATGTCTTCCGGTTGTAGTAAGGAGGATGAATGCCCTCCATCGACTCCCGTTAAAGCTATTATTTTCATTTCTTTGTCATGAGCTGCTTGGATTGCCTGAATGGCGTTGGCGCAATTGCCGTCTTCCGTCAGAACAATTAGTGTGTCTTTTGATTGCCCTATCGTACGAATTTGTTTTGAAAAAATGTCGTTGTAATTTGAGTCCCTGGATATTGCTGTAATCGTTGAGATATTTGATGATAGATTTATGGCTGGCAACCCAGGTCTTTCGTGTTCGTGTCTGTTCATTAGGCTAGTCGTTAGAAAGCTTGCCAGTGGGGCGCTGCTCCCGTTTGCACACACCACAACCTTTCCATCACTCAATAGACAGTTAACCATTTGTTGGCTTGCAGCGGTTACACTCTGAGGAAGCGTTTCCAGTACGTCGGTAAGAGAGTCGATACTGTCGCATATAATTTTTCTTGCGGTGTCTTCTGGGTGCATTTTATATCTCGGTCAGTGGCTAGAGTTAGGTTGAGTGATTTCAGTCTGCTGAATTGGAGGTAGTGTATTGTTTCATTGCTGCATAGCGGTTGTAGCTATTATCTTAACTAAATGCTGAAATAATCCAATTAATATCATGTGATTTAAGTGGTAGCTTTGAAGGCTTTATGGCTACAGCATCAAAGCGGCACGGGGTATCCCATAGTTTCTTTTTCATTAGAAAATAGTTTGCAGTTGATATTATGCTTTGTTGTTTTTTGTAGGTAATGCTTTCTTCTGCAGACCCGTAAGCGCTTAGCTTTCTATATCTTACTTCAACGAAAACAAGAGTGTTGTCGTGGCGCATAATAAGGTCAATTTCACCTTGTCGATGCCGGAAGTTTTTAGCCAATAAAGTCAGTCCTTTTTTTTGAAGGTAGCGGCTGGCGACCTCTTCATAATAGCTGCCTTGTTCGGTAGTGTTGATCATTGTCTCATCCTTGAGAAAGTTGGTTTAAAGAGGCTACTTTGTCGCTCTAGGTTGCCCGCCTACGAATTGAGCCCAATCTAAGATTCTATGTATTTGTTTTTTCTCATTCATTGTTAGTAGCCCGGTTTGTCCATTGATCTGACTTCCAGAAATTCGTTCAAGTAAAATGAGTCGAGGTGCGAGAGTATAGGTGTCTGAGCCTAGAGCAAATAGCCGGTCATAGCGTTGAGCCCGTTGGGGCAGCAGTTGGTGGATTTGGTATTTTATGGCATTTGTTTGACTTAATCCCCAAGGTGTTTCAATAAACCGAATGCCATTCAAGTCATTGTCTCTCTGGGGTGAGGGGGTGCCAGAGTATACGTGGGATGTTGAATAGATAGGAATGTCGCCTGCATAATGAAATGAGAACAACGGCTTTAGTTGCCGAGCTGTTTCTGGTTTTGAAATGAGTACAATAGCGTCGATATCCTGACGTCGTCTGGGTGTGAACTCGAGAGACTCGATTATGGTGTTTCGAACTGTTCGTGCCCTTTGTTTGCTTTTATCTACCGCTAGCAAGCTTTCAACGACGCTCGATAGTTTATTTTTTGTGAAAAAAGTGCTGTCAACAATCTCGCCGTTCTGAGCTAGCCACTCTTTTGAAAATGCTTGGTATACTCGCTGTCCCCAGCTACTCTCGGGCATTATTGTGACAACTTGGCGTGCTCCGGTAGACCATAGTCTATCTACAAGTTGGCGTGCTTCGTCCTCTGCTGAAAGGCCAAATTGATATAGCTGTAAGGGGGCTATGGCGTTATCGTTAAGATAGTTCAATGCGAGGACGGGTACTGCTAGCGAGTCCATTTTCTCGAGCTCCACGAGGGAACCCTTATCTAAAGGGCCTATAATAAGTTCAGGTTCGCTATTTAGAATCTCTTGATAAACAGCAGAAAAGCTTCGCTGATGGGTGTCATGCAGTGTTACTTCAGTGTTGCTGCTTGTGTGGTATTTATCTGCATAAAATGTTGCTAGAAAGCCATCGCGAATGGCTTCCCCTGCTTTGCCTAGAGGCCCTGATAAGGGGAGTGCAAGCGCAATGCTGTCTGGACGTCTATCGGGTAAGGTTGAGAGAAGTTCAAGCTCTTCTGGAAGCTTTAATGCGGCAGGGTGTTCGGGCCACTGGTTGAGCCAGTCTGATAGTGCTGTGAGCTGTTGCTCTAAGCTAATCTGGTTTTGTTTGATGCTTGTTGCTAACTCAAGCCAGCCTTTATATTCATAATTTTCAGAGCTATCTTGTTGCTGACTTAATGCTGACGTTTGTGTTTTGCTAAGTGACTGCCAGATTAGCTCGTGATTGCTCCAGTATTCATCCCCAGAATATAGCGCGGATGTATTGATTCTTTCTTTTGCTGCGAGTAACGGTTGCTTGGTTAGGTCGTAGCCTTTGGCTTTTATCTCTCCAGCTTGTCGTTGTATGTCTGGAGGCACTTGTTGATAGAAGTGTGAGGGTGTGTTGGTTAGTAGTTCTGATATTGTTTCTATATCTCGTTCTTCAACTGCGATGGATAGCGCTATAAGCATATATTGCTCTTGCATCTGCTGGGGCAGTGAAGGGTAGCTAATTAGGGTGAGTATCGATCTAGCTTGCTCGATCTGAGTGTTTTGGCGAAACTTTTCTGCTGCTTGCAGTTGGAATTTTGCCTTAATTGTTGGGTCTTCAGTGTTGTTTGCGTTTTCGAGTAGCGCCTCTATGGACAACGGCCCTTCATCGTTAATGGTGACGCTAGGTTGTTCGGTTTGTTGTATGGTGGGAGTGGAGCACCCGACAGTAATAGCGATAAAAAATATGAGTGCGGTTTTTATAATGATGTGCATAGTCAAATGGTAACCGTTAAATGCTGTCTGTCGTGTAGGTTTGACAGATGTTATTAAGATAATCCTGTAGAATAACAAATAACGCTTGGCGTGTGGTTGATTGATTAATAAAAATGGTTAATTTGAGTAGCTTTCTGTTTGTTAGAGGGTTTCTAAAGAAGTTGATGGTATTGGAAGGCATTTGGTGAATACAGAAGCGTGTTTATATATTGTTGCGACTCCAATTGGTAATTTGGATGATATTACCTTAAGGGCTGTCGAAACATTAAAAAGAGTGGATTTTGTTGCTGCTGAAGATACCAGGCATAGCCAGCGGTTGATGAACCACCTTGGGGTGACTGTGAGATTGATGGCGCTTCATGAACATAACGAAAGGGAAAAGTCTCAAGCGTTGGTCGACAAAGTCAAAGACGGCAAAAGTATTGCTTTGGTGTCCGATGCGGGTACGCCCCTTATATCTGATCCTGGTTACTTTTTGGTTAAGTTAGCTCGAGAGCAGGGGGTAAGGGTGGTGCCGATCCCGGGTGTTTCTGCTGTGGTAACGGCGTTAAGTGTCTCGGGCCTGCCGTCGGACCGATTTGTTTTTGAAGGTTTTTTGCCCGCAAAGCAGGGAGCTAAAACAAAGCGATTGGATGCTTTTCTATATGAGTCTCGTACGGTTATTTTTTATGAATCCCCTCATCGTATTCTTGATACGTTGGAGGTGATGAGTGAAGTGTATGGTGCTGAACGGTATTTGGTGGTTGCGAGAGAGTTGACTAAAACGTTTGAGACTATAAAAGGCGGCTCGATAGGGCGGGTGCGCGAGTGGGCAGAGAGTGATGCTAATCAGCAAAAAGGTGAATTTGTTCTGCTGTTAGAGGGGGCAGTTGATGCTCCTGAAGTTTCGACCACGGAGCAAGACAAAATGTTGACGCTACTGATGGTTGAAATGCCGATTAAAAAGGCCTGTAAGATAGTTTCTGAATTGGTGGGCGGAAACAAAAAAGAACTGTATCAACGCGCCCTTGAAATTCAGGGGCGGGTAGAAAAGAAAGGCTAGCATGGCTCTTCGGGGTGGTTAATAGGTCATCTTCCACTCTAGCGAGAGGCTTGGGCGAAAACTGCTTGCTCAAAAAGAGTGATCAGAGTATCTTGTCGTCTGAGTTCGCCAGGCAGTCGCTATCTATGCAAGTAGGTGGAGGAAAGTCCGGGCTCCATAGGGTAGAGTGCCAGGTAACGCCTGGGGGGTGCGAGCCTACGGCTAGTGCAGCAGAGAGTATACCGCCTAAGCAGCTTCGGTTGCCGGTAAGGGTGAAATGGTGCGGTAAGAGCGCACCGCATGACTGGTAACAGTTCATGGCGATGGTAAACCCCACTCGGAGCAAGACCAAATAGGGATCCATTGGTGCGACCCGCACTGGATCCGGGTAGGTTGCTTGAGGTATGCGGTGACGCATATCCCAGATGAATGACTGTCCACGACAGAACCCGGCTTATCGGCGAACTCACTTTTTCACTCTATTCTTCTTATTATAAATTACCTCTTAATTTTTATAGCCAAATATTCTTAGAGTTAAAGTGATCTCTCAAGAGTTTCTTATATCTTTGTGATTATAAATACTAATTATCCCTTATTACCCTCTAGTTACCTCTTCAAAGCGTTAGGTGATGGGCCTTTTGGTCAAATCTTCCTTCTATATATACCTATTTTATCTTGCATTGTTTTGCTTCAATTCCTATAGCTGTCTCTTATACACATCTGACGCTGCCGACGAAGAGGATAGTGTAGA
>CAJXUY010000028.1 GCA_913060665.1 uncultured Oleiphilaceae bacterium | reverse complement strand
CTTTATTGTAATACAGGTAATACTAGAATACTTTCACAGCCTCTGCGCTGCATCAAGGCTATAGGGGCAGGGTAATTAATTTGTCATCATATTGCTCAATTTTTCTCTCACGTCACCTTCAATTACTACCGCTTTGTTGGTTTTCATATCCATTAGCGCAAACGTAATAATGGCGTCTGCCACAACTTCATTCGTGCCACTTAAAACAATTTTATGGCTCACTTTGCAGCTTTTGTTTCCGATGGACTCGACTTGAGTCGTGATATGTAATACGTCATCAGGGAAGCCGGGGCGGCGGTAGTTGATATTGATGTTAACCAATACAAAGGCCAATTTAAATTCAGCAAATACTTCTAATGTATTGTGGTGCTCAAAAAATGACCAGCGTGCCTCTTCTAAAAATTCAAGGTAACGTGCGTTGTTAACATGCCCATAAATATCTAGGTGATACCCTCTAACCTTAATGCTAATGCCATCTTCCATAAATAACCCCTTAAATGTTTCTGGCTGCTGGCTCTTAATCATTCGAGTCATTCGAACCGTTTGGCGTAACGGGTCGAGTAATGTGAGTGTAAAGTGGGCGAGATTCTAAAAGAGCAGAACCTAAAAAGATAGCTCTGTAAAAAATCTTAATAATTTTTACTTAATTCGACGCGGATATTGGTGAGTTGATTTTCCCATTGAGGCCAAATCGTTTAGAATAGCCGACCTTTATATTTGTTGTGTTTAAGTGAGTCTATTTTCTATGCTGGAAGTTAATCCAATAGTTCAGGCAATCAAAGATTACAGGAGTCGAAACGAGACTCTTAGGGGGTATCTTTGACTTCGATATCAAGAAGGAACGTCTCGTTGAGGTAGAGCGGGAGCTAGAGCAGCCAAGCGTTTGGGATGACCCTAAAAATGCCCAGGCGCTAGGTAAAGAGCGCGCGGCATTGGAAAGCGTTGTTAACACTATTGAAGGTCTGGCAAGTGGCCTGGATGATGCTCAAGAGTTATTGGATATTGCGGTAGAAGAACAAGATGAAAGCATTGTTGCAGATGTAGAAGAAGAGTTAGCAACATTGCAAGAGCAGTTAGATACGCTTGAATTTCGTCGCATGTTCTCAGGCGACATGGATGCGAATAACGCTTATTTGGACATACAGTCAGGTTCAGGTGGTACAGAGGCTCAGGATTGGGCCAATATGATATTGCGGATGTATCTGCGTTGGGCTGAGCAAAAAGGCTTTAAGGCAGAAATTATTGAGCTATCAGCAGGCGATGTAGCGGGAATTAAAGGCGCAACATTGCAAATTACCGGTGAGTACGCCTTTGGTTGGCTACGAACAGAAACAGGGGTTCACCGTCTGGTTCGTAAATCACCTTTTGACTCGGGTAGTCGACGCCATACATCGTTTGCATCGGTCTTTATTTCGCCTGAAATTGATGACAATGTAGAGATAGAAATTGATCCATCTGACCTACGAATCGATACTTATCGGTCTAGTGGCGCAGGTGGTCAGCACGTAAACACCACTGATTCCGCAGTGCGAATCACCCATGAACCCAGTGGTATTGTAGTGCAGTGTCAGAACCAGCGTTCGCAGCACCAAAACAAAGATAAAGCGATGCAGCAATTGCGCGCGAAGCTTTATGAGATGGAAATGCTAAAGCGCACAGAGGCTGCACAAGCCACTGAAGATACTAAATCAGATATCGGCTGGGGGAGTCAGATTAGGTCGTATGTACTCGACTCCTCTCGTATCAAAGACTTACGCACCAACGTCGAGACCAGTAACTGCAATGCGGTTTTGGATGGCAGTTTGGACCAGTTTATAGAAGCAAGTTTGAAGCAAGGGCTTTAATTCCATGAGCAAAGACACCATGAACGAAGAAAACCAGATTCAGCAAGATGAAAACAAGTTAGTGGCTGAGCGAAGGGGAAAGCTATCAACGCTCCGAGAAAATTGTAAATCCAATGGCCACCCTAATGACTTCCGTCGTGACGATATGGCAGGAGTACTTCAATCAGAGTTTGGTCACTTGGACAAAGAAGCGTTAGCAGAACTGGGTAAACCGGTGAGTGTTGCTGGTCGAGTGATGCGCCGTGGTGGCCCGTTTTTGGGTGTTCAGGATATGAGTGGTTCTATCCAGTGTTACCTTGGAAAAAAGTTGCAGAAAGACTCTGATGCCTGGGCCAATCTTGATATTGGTGACATTGTGGGTGCCTCGGGCACATTGCAAAAATCTGGCAAGGGCGATCTTTATGTTGAGGTTGTGGACGTTGATAATCTGCGTATTTTAACCAAAGCGCTTCGCCCATTGCCTGAGAAGTTTCATGGCCTCGCTGACCAGGAAGCCAAATATCGACAGCGTTATGTTGACCTGATTATTAGCGAAGAGACTCGCAACACGTTTCTGATTCGTTCAAAAATCATTAACTCGATGCGTCGATACCTCGAAGATAAAGGTTTTATGGAAGCAGAAACACCCATGCTGCAGGTAATACCGGGCGGTGCGACCGCTAAGCCTTTTATTACCAAGCACAATGCGATGGATATGGATATGTATCTGCGTATTGCTCCAGAGCTCTATTTGAAGCGTTTGGTTGTCGGAGGGTTTGAGAAGGTATTTGAAATTAATCGAAATTTTCGAAATGAAGGGTTGTCGACCCGGCACAATCCAGAATTTACAATGATTGAGTTCTATCAGGCTTATGCCGATTACAACGACCTAATGGACCTGACAGAAGATATGTTGCGTACTATTGCTACCGACGTATTGGGTACAACTACGTTGCCTTATGGTGAAGCCGAATATGATCTGGGCAAACCATTTTGGCGTATCTCAGTCTTTGATTCGATTTTGCACTTTAACCCCGACCTATCTTCGTCAGATATTGATACGTTGGAGAGTGCGACAACGGTTGCCGAAAAGCTTGGCATTGCTGTTAAATCAGGGTGGGGGCTTGGAAAAATTCAGATAGAGATATTTGAGAAAACCGTTGAGCATCGCTTGGATCAACCTACGTTTATTACACGTTACCCAACAGAAGTGTCACCGTTGGCGCGCCGTAATGATGATGATGCGTTTGTGACTGATCGATTTGAATTCTTTGTAGGAGGGCGTGAAATAGCCAACGGCTTCTCAGAGTTGAATGACGCGGAAGATCAAGCAGAGCGTTTCCGCCAGCAGGTTGAAGAGAAAGATGCGGGTGATGATGAAGCGATGCATTTTGATGACGACTATATTCGTGCTCTAGAGCATGGTTTGCCGCCTACAGCAGGTGAGGGTATTGGTATTGATCGTTTGGTGATGCTATTTACTAATACGCATACGATTAAGGATGTTATTTTATTCCCTCACATGAAGCCTAGAGGGTAATTTATTTATTCATTGGGTAAATAAGTGAGGCGCTAAATATGGTTGATTCAATTCAAAAGTCCGGTATCTTGCATAGCTCTTGGCAACAGGTTTTAGGCGCTGAGTTTGATCAACCATATATGCAATCTTTAAAATCCTTTCTTATCAGTGAAAAACAGGCAGGAAAGGTGTTATATCCTCCTGGCCCTGAAATATTCAATGCTTTTAATCATACTCACTTTGAAGACGTAAAAGTGGTGGTTTTAGGGCAGGACCCCTACCACGGCGTTGGGCAGGCTCACGGGCTGAGTTTTTCTGTTCAGCCAGGCATCAAAGTCCCTCCTTCACTGGTCAATATCTACAAAGAGATTGAACGAGGCCTTGGTATTCCCAGAGCCTCTCATGGCTGCTTAACCAGCTGGAGCGATCAAGGTGTTCTTCTTCTCAATGCGGTGTTAACGGTTGAGCAGGGTAATGCTGGTGCACATCAGAAAAAAGGCTGGGAAGTATTTACTGATAAAGTAATCGCTGAACTTAACGAGAAGCGAGAAAATTTAGTATTCTTGCTTTGGGGGAGTTATGCTCAGAAGAAAGGGGCTTTAATTGATCGCGATCGACACTGCGTGTTGATGGCACCTCATCCTTCACCGTTATCCGCTCATCGCGGCTTTTTGGGCTGCGACCACTTTTCTAAAACCAATGAGTATTTGACCTCTATTGGAAAGACTGAAATAGATTGGCGAGTCGATGAACTTTAAGTTATTTGTGTGATTGGTACTTATCGGTCACCCTGCCCATGGCAGGGTGACGATGACACTGTTAAGCATTCAATAGCGCCATTGCAGCTTCCATTTCATCGGATAAATCCTCAGCTTCATTCATATCTATTTCGGGGTCTAAGCCCAAGCGACTAAATGCGGAGATGTTTGTCCAGTCCATTTCAGCATTAGGGTGGTTCGTGCCGGCAAGCGCTTGTAAATTGGCTACCATGACAATATCAGCATAGTCGACTTGAGGTACATCTCGTTTAAAGTCTTTAGACGCCTCTGGTATAGTTTTAAGTTCTTCGGGGAAGTCCCATTTTTCAAGAATCTTACAGCCGATCATTGGGTGCAACTCGTCGATAATGTTGTCGAGCATTATATTGCTGATCTGAATATCATTGTCTTCTACATATTTAAGAATGGGAAGTACACCGATTTTACAAACAAGCCCTGCTAGTGTTGCCTGGTCAGATTTTAATTTTGTGTAATGAGTGGCCAGTACATGGCTTATGCCCGCTATCTCAGTGCTCTTTTGCCAGACCTCTCTCATGCGCTTGTCAACCATTTCCGAGGTAGCTTGAAACATTTGCTCCATAGCCAAGCCTGTCGCCAAGTTGCTGGTGTAGGTCATGCCTAACCGTCCCACGGCCATATTGAGGTTTTCAATTTCACGGGCACCTCGCAGTAAAGGGCTATTACAGACGCGAATAATACGTGTGGTGAGCGCTGCGTCTCCACCAATAACATCTACTAACTGGTTAATTGCAGAGTCTGGGTCTTCTGCGATCTCTCGTACTTTTAGTGCCACTTCCGGTAATGTCGGGAGTACAAGTGAATCGTCTTCAATTGCGCTTAATAAATCACTTTTAATTTTGTAGGCTAACTCTGCCATAGATCCCTCATTGATTTGATAGTAGAAGGGGTTGTTCTTCTACTATCATTTATAGCAGAACTTGGGGATATTGCCCTGCTAAATAAGGTTCTTTTTTGTATTTGATTTTTAACGTTTTTTAAACAAATAGGAATATCAGAATACTAGCGATGAATTTTCCCTTTAAGCAGCCAGTTTTATGACCTTAATTTCGGTTATTGTCCTCGCTGTTATAAGGCAGTGAAAAGTATGTAAATACTCGAGAGTTTTCTTCTGATAGTGATAATTCTGTGTTTGAATTTGCCGTCTTGACATCAAGTACAGCTAACAACATATTGTTATTAGAAGTTGAATGGTGAATGGAGCGTACTGCTGAGCCCAATTTCTTTCCGGTGCTCTTTTCGTAAATATCGGTTCCTGGTTTTATTGGAGTTTCGCTGGTTACTGATAATAGAAACATCTCTTTCTTAAGCTTTCCAAGATATTTCATGCGAGCGACGATCTCTTGTCCCGTATAACACCCCTTTTTAAAACTAATCGCGTTTAACTGCTGAAGATTTAGCATTTGAGGGACGTAGCTTTCTTGAGTGCTGGGATAGATCTCTGCGATGCCTTCGTTTATTTCAGTCCAGTTCCATAGTGCCTGGGTGCCATAATGTATGTTTGAAAGACCTTCTGGGGGCTGTGAAAGTAGCGATTTTGCGGTGTCTAAATCAGACCATATTTCATATCGATTGGTTGTCTCTGATGGCACTTTGATAATTATACTGCTATCTATATTGATGCAGTTATCGACCCCATTCGGGAGTTGAACTGAACTATTGAGTAGATTAGCTAATACGGCTGAATCACCTGAAAAACCAAGAATGTAAAGGTTCTCATCTATTTCTAATGAGGCCTTGGAAAAGACGATGTATTTATTCAGGCGTTCGCAGAAATCTTTTGCAATAATCGAGGGTAGACGAATGAGATAATCGTCATCCTGCTTGGCGATCCTGAATATTGCATAGGCTCTACCTTTTGCAGTATTCGCTGTTCCCATTCGACTTTGTTCGCGGGTTATTTCTCTGATGTCGCATGAAAACTGTCCTTGAAGGAATTTTTCGGCATCTACACCAGAGACGCGAATAACGACGTAGTCAGTTATCGGGGCTATGAAATCGACGGGTTGATCCGTTTCTGGATATTCCGCGTGTAGGCTTTCTATTGGGTATTCCGACTTAGTAAGCCAGTTTAAAAGTTGCGTGCTCATGGTGTCGATAGCTCCAACTAGGGGTTAGCGATGTGATTTTAATGCCGTGTTTAGTTTTCCAAACTTTAGCAGAACTCTTAAGCGTCGGAAATCTTCTTGTGACGAGATATTATCGATAGTAATGACCATTAGATTTGCAGGTGCTATGCGTGTTCTGAGGCTAGAAAGCCTTCCTGGGCTTTGTAGTTCGGCGGGTTTCCATGCAAGTATCAGTAATTTAGGGGACATGAAAGTGCTGGATTGCGGTCTAACTTTAACTTTCAAGCCATTTTTCTGGGTTAAGTATAGAGACTCTTCCGTACTGTCGCAGCGAACGATAGACGTAGGGAGTGCGAGTAAGCCGAGCTTGGCAATAAAGTGGAGTGTAATAATCAAACCCGCTACAGACATGAGTATATAAAGCGTCATCGGCAGCGCGGTATTATATAGGATCAGAAAAGCGCAGCTCGATATAATCAACCCCATTATAATTAGCAGCGGAGAGCGGGTTATTTGTAAGTTATTCAGGTTGAACACGATCCAGTATGACCTTAACAATCTTGGCTAAATCTGGGTCTTCAGGTGTTCCCTTTTGCATAAACCAGCCAAACATATCCTGATCTTCACATTCAAGTAGTTTTACATACCGTGCTTGGTCATCGGCTGGAAGGTCGCGAAAGGCTTCCTTAAGAAAAGGGACCAGCAGAACATCTAGTTCAAGCATTCCCCGGCGGCTATGCCAGAAAAGGCGATTAAATTCGGTATCTGAAACCATACTGCAGCCCTGGATATTAGTAAACGTTTGATAACAATGGGCGCTATTATAGCGCTGATAACTCAAAGGTAGAAGGTAGGCGTCAAAATTAACACGTTTGATTTTTGATTCGCTGATTTTGCGTTAACTACGTGTACCCGTTTGTAGGGAAGCACTGATAAGTCTGAATAAGCAATTACCAGTCCCTAGCTGAAAAATTGGTGGGAGTAAGAGTGGTATCTTTTGCTACAGGTAACTGTTCAGGGTAATCCAATGTGTAATGAAGGCCTCGACTCTCTTTCCGCTGGATGGCGGAGCAGATGATAAGGTCGGCTATGGTCATTAGGTTTCTTAATTCCAGCAAGTCGTTGGTGACTTTGTAGTTGCTATAAAAATCGACTATTTCCTGATGAAGGACATCAATACGATGTTTGGCGCGCTGAAGTCGCTTGTTGGTGCGAACAATGCCGACGTAATCCCACATAAAACGTCGCAGCTCATCCCAGTTGTGAGACAAAACAACGTCTTCGTCTGAGTCCGTTACCTGGGATTCATCCCATAGTGGGGCTTCGGGTGGTGGAGGAATTTCGTCGAATTTTTTCATAATATCTTGTGCCGCTGAACGGCCATAAACCAGACATTCCAATATGGAATTACTGGCCATACGGTTGGCGCCGTGTAATCCAGTAAACCCCGCCTCGCCGACAACATATAATTGATTAACGTCGCTTCTACCTCTTTTGTCTGTTATCACGCCACCACAGGTATAGTGTGCTGCAGGTACTACGGGTATAGGTTGTTGGGTAATATCGATGCCAAACTCAAGGCATCGTTCATAAATGGTTGGGAAGTGTTTTTTAACAAACGCTGCAGGTTTATGGCTAATATCTAAAAATAGATTGTCGGCGCCTAAACGTTTCATTTCGTGATCGATCGCTCGGGCGACAATATCCCTTGGAGCGAGTTCTTCTCGCTTGTCAAAGCGATGCATAAACCGTTGTCCATCAGGTAGTAGTAATCGCCCTCCCTCACCACGAACAGCTTCAGTCACCAGAAAAGATTTAGCTTGGGGGTGGTACAGGCATGTTGGGTGAAATTGATTGAACTCCATATTGGAGACTCTGCACCCGCTTCGCCAAGCCATTGCGATACCATCTCCGCTAGCACCATCTGGGTTGCTGGTGTATAGGTAGGCTTTGCTGGCCCCTCCTGTTGCAATGACGACGAACCGTGCCCGAAAAAGTTCTACATGACTGGTTTTATCATTTAATACGTATGCACCCACACAGCGGTTGCCGGGTAAAAAAAGTTTTTTATGCGTGATCAGGTCAATGGCAACTCGGTTTTCAAAGACTTCGATATTTTTCGCTTCGATCACTCTATCGCAGAGCGATGAAGATACTGCATGCCCGGTAGCATCTGCGGCATGGATAATTCGGCGGTGACTATGCCCCCCTTCTTTGGTCAGATGGTAGCGACTGGTATCGGTATGTTTTGTTTCTTCATTAACGGAACTGCCTTCTTTGGTGAACCCAACCCCTTGAGAGATTAACCATTCAATGCTTTCTTTGCCGTTCTCTACCGTGAACTGAACTGCATCTTCATGGCATAGGCCTGCTCCCGCAACAAGAGTATCTTGTATGTGAGAATCTATAGTATCGGTATTGTCGAGTACTGCTGCGATGCCGCCTTGCGCATATAGGGTTGACCCGCTGGGCAATGACCCTTTAGATATCACCGCCACATTGACATGTTTTTCAAGGTTTAGTGCAACGGATAGTCCGGCAGCTCCGCTGCCGATAATAAGTACGTCATGCTGAAAAGAGGATTGCATAGAGGCTTCTTTAGAAGAAAGTTATTAATGGTGTTGATTGATATTGAACTAAAAAACGGGCTCAGTGTCTATTTTTGTGACACATTCTTACGAGTAAGGGGGGTGGAGTTGTGGGGAGTGCTGTTTGTGGGAGTTAGTTTAGCAGCAGGTTTATATGACGACCGGGATATTATGATGAGCTCATCAACAGGCTATAATACTTTAGTGAAATCTACAAAAGTTCTAACAGAACACCCCGCGTGCGATATTATTACGATGATCAACGTCGCTACAATACCCATGGAGACGGTGCGCAAGCAGCATGAGAATAAGGTTGAAAGTAGCGCGAAAAGGCATTCGGTTGAGGCAGCAGATATTCCTGTTGTTCCCTGCCAGGAGGGCGGTTTGAAAGAACAGGTAACACTGCAACATCAGAATAATAAATCAACTGACTGGCAGCTCGTTGAAAGAGTTCAGCATGGCGAAAAAAAAGCATTTGATCTTCTGGTACTTAAATATCAAGGTAAGGTAGCGTCATTGGTTTCACGCTACGTGAATGACCATCATGAAGTGTTTGATATAACACAAGAATCATTTATAAAAGCATATCGAGCGTTGAAAAACTTTAGAGGCGAGAGCGCTTTTTATACTTGGTTGTATCGTATTTCAATTAATACCGCAAAAAATTATCTTGTAGCCAAAGGGCGAAGGCCTCCCGGTGTCGATATTGATGTTCAAGATGCAGAGCACTTCTCCGGTGAAAATGGTCTTAAAGATATACAAAGCCCCGAACGCAACCTCTACCGATCTGAGCTTGAAGTGGCGCTTAACAATGCGATTGCTCAGTTGCCAGAAGATTTGCGGGTGGCGCTGACTCTCAGAGAGTTTGATGGACTAAGTTATGACGAGATTGCAGATGTGATGGCGTGTCCTGTGGGGACTGTTCGCTCAAGAATATTTAGAGCTAGAGATGCTGTTGATGTCAAGTTGGCACCTTATTTAGAAGGGCATCAACGATAATATTGGTTAATATACGGTAGTAATAGTAGAGCGGTTAAGGTGGTGAGCCCATTTAAAGCGTTTGGCGTATGAAAGAGGTTATATGATGGATGATCGAATGAAAGAGTCCATATCTGCATTGTTAGATAATGAGGCAGATGAGCTCGAATTAAGACGAGTGTTAAACCATTCTGATAATGCAGAGATGAAAGCTGTTTGGGCTCGTTATAGCAAGGTTAGTGATTTAATGTCGTCTAGGCAGGGTTCTTATTCACGTCAAGGTTCTGATCAGCGTTGTTTGTATGAACGTGATAGTGAAGATTCGCTAGCCTCTTCGCACAATGGTTTTTTGGATATTGACATTAGTATTCAGGTGTCGCGTTCGGTTGATCAAATTGAAGGGCGTGAAGTAGATTTAGGTCAGGAAGGAGTGGGCACTACTATCGTGAGCCCACTGGAAGGTAACAAAAAACGATTCAGAGTAACGTCGATGGTTGCCGTTGCTGCAACCATAATGATGGCAATTTCATTGGTATTTAAACCACTTGATAATGTTGATGTAAGTACTGAAGTGCTGGTTGCATACAATGATATGGATAATGTTAGTCACGCAATGGTTGACGGCGCCGAGGGAGCTTTATCTGAGCGCCAATCTATGGCTGGTTATGTTGCTAATGTATCGAGTGCTGATAGTATTCCAATGGTAAAAAAGCCTTTTTCGCCTGAGCATGCGAGTAAACTGAATCAATATTTATTGCGTCATGCTGAAAACTCTGTCGCGGGTGGGCGTTCTGGGTTAATGCCACTTGCCAGAGTCGTTAGTTTTACGATTGCTAAAAACTAAAAGGGTAGGTGAGAGTGCCGTTGAGACAAGTTAAGCATCAAATATTGCCTCGTAAGAGATTTCAGCTGCGTTGTCTTCAGGTATGCGTGTGCCTTTTGTTGCTGACCCAGGGGTTCAAGGCTATTGCTGAGATTGTTGAAGATCCAGAAAATAATGCTCTTTCATCTTCGGCACAGAAGGTCAGTGGCGAGGCTTGGTTGGAACGAATGGCTGTCGCGATGCAGACACAGAGCTATCGTGGTGTGTTTGTTTATAGTCGAGGGGATACTTTCTCATCAATGAAAGTGATTCATCGCTATAAAGATGGAGAGGATAGGGAAAAACTCGTTCAACTAGATGGTGAAATGGGCGAGATCTTGCGAACCGGCGATGAAGTGGTTTGTGTGTTACCCGGTAACCGAGTGGTCAGTTTGGAGCAAAGTATTCCGTCGGGCCCCTTTGCGGGGGCGTTTGCCCGTACGCTGATGCCTAAAAAAGACCACTACTTTATTGCCGTAGAAGGTGAAGGCCGCATAGCGGGCCATCAAGCGATTAAGGTTGCCGTCACGGCAAAGGACGTTTATCGCTATAATTACGTACTTTGGTTAGAAAAATACAGTGGTCTGTTGCTAAAATCAGTGCTCACCAATGCGGATGGTGATGTGTTAGAACAGTTTCATTACACCTTTTTGGAATTAGCTGACAATATTAGTGATGAAGAGCTAGCCCCGAATAATATGGGGGATGTGTATTCCCATGAGAGTTTACCTTCTATTCAAGCGAGTAGTGATTGGCCCGCTAAAATGGAGTGGCGAATAGATTGGTTGCCGGATGGCTTTATGCCTGTGAATAAAGGTCTGAGCGGGCAAGGCGTTGTTAGCTCTAGTAACGTTCAGGTATTTACTGATGGCCTGGCGTCGTTTAGTGTATTTATAGAAAAGCCAGGCAAGGGGAATATGCCTGAAGGGGTATCGGTAATTGGCGCCACGGTAGCCTATGCGCACCGGTTAACGTGGAAGAATCATAATTATATGGTGACGGTTGTTGGAGAGGTGCCTATTGCCGCAGCTATGAGAATTGCTGAAAGGGTTGTACCTGATACATATTGATAGTTGTCTCGATATGTATAATTATTCGATAATGAGTGACAGGTGCCGGTTGTAGGTATCAGGTGTGTTACGCAAAAAAACGGCAGTATTGGAAGAAAAAGGTTATGTTGGAAGAGACAGGTATAGTCGTCGCCATTGATAATGATCAGGCTTGGGTGCAAACCATCCGCCAAAGTGCCTGTTCGAGTTGCGAAGCTAAGAATGGGTGCGGTCAGGGCGTACTAGCGCGTATTTCTGATGGCAAGGCTAATCAGGTATTGGTTAACAATTCGCTGAGTCTAAAAGTGGGCGAGGAAGTATTAATAGGCATACCTGAAGAGCTATTAATAAAAGCCTCGGTTATGGTCTATTTGTTACCATTGCTGACTATGGTTGTGGTGGCTTTAACGATCGAAAAGTGGTTGAAACCGGGGGATGGTTGGGTTGCACTAGCAGGCTGTAGTGGTTTAGCTATTGGTTTTTTGATCGTTAAGCTCTACTCTGCCCACCATAAGAGTGACCCCACGTTCTGCCCAAAAATGATTAGGAAAAAAGGCTTTCAGGCGATTCAATCTATCGATATGGAGCCTTAGTTCGGTTGTAGGTAGTCCCGTCTTACTAATTTTTAATTTGAATAAAACAAATATCTCTCCAAAATAGCATATAAAGGCGTGATGCTATGTGCTGTCTATAATTTACAGTTAATGTTGTACAGAACTATCGACTTATTTGTATTAGAGTATGGGAGTAACTATGAGTGAAGTACGATCGAGCCCGGCCCGAATAATTATATTCATTGTTTTAGTTTTTTTGGCTGGAGCCACAAAAGCGGCCAGCCTTCCGGATTTTACCGAACTGGTTGAGGGTCACTCGCCTGCGGTTGTCAATATTAGTACGGTCAGCCGCTCGAAAAGTTCGCCTTATCCTAGGGGGCTGAGACAAGAAGAGTTAGAGCAACTCCCTGAGTTTTTCAGACATTTTTTTGGTGGGCCTTTAGGGCCAGACTCTGATCGGCCATCGAGGCAGACACAATCTATGGGGTCTGGCTTTATCGTGTCCGACGATGGACTTGTATTAACCAATAATCACGTTATAGACGGTGCTGATGAAATAATCGTTAGACTCAATGATCGACGTGAGCTCTCCGCCATATTAATCGGGGCTGATGCGCGTTCAGATCTAGCCGTGTTAAAAATCGATGCGGAAGACTTACCCGTTGTCAAAGTTGGTCAGTCAGAGAAACTTAAAGTAGGGGAGTGGGTTTTTGCGATAGGCTCTCCATTTGGTTTTGACTATACCGTTACTGCAGGTATTGTTAGTGCTATAGGGCGTAATTTACCGAGTGAAAACTACGTGCCATTTATTCAGACTGATGTGGCGATTAACCCGGGTAACTCAGGTGGTCCGCTATTTAATCTCGATGGCGAGGTCGTAGGCATGAACTCTCAGATATACACACGTTCAGGCGGGTTTATGGGGGTTTCATTTGCGATTCCCATTGATGTTGCCATGGAAGTTGCTGACCAGCTTCAGCAAAAAGGCTATGTCGCCCGTGGGTGGCTAGGGGTACTTATTCAAGAAGTAAGCAAGGATCTAGCCGAATCATTTGGTTTAAAAACACCTCATGGGGCACTGATTGCACAGGTGGTGCCTGATTCACCCGCTGAGGCTGGGGGCTTAATGCAGGGCGATGTCATTACTAAATATGAGGGAGAAGTAATCCATCGTTCTTCAGATTTACCTCATCTTGTGGGGCGTTCAGCGGTAGGTAAAAAGGCGAAATTAGAAGTCGTGCGTGCTGGGAAACGGCAAATTTTAATGGTCGAGATAGGTGAGTTACCGACAGAAAAGGGTGGGGCGTTACCGGCAAAGACGCCTAAGGTTGCATCCAATCGTTTTAATCTAGAGCTGGCGGAGCTGGATGACTCGGCTCGAAAGCGTTTGCAAGTCTCTGGTGGCTTAATCGTTACTCGCGTAGACTCAGGGGCTGCTCGAATAGCCGGAATTCGCGCCAATGATGTTATCAGTAGTATTAATAACCAGGAGGTTAAAACGCTCGACGCATTTAACGCCGTTGTTAAATCGTTACCCTCTAATAGGGCGATTCCAGTGTTGATTATTCGGCAAGGGAACCCTTCATTTGTAGTTATTAAGCTACAGGATTAGTGTGCCAATAACACTTTAGGGTTTGTGTTTGCTTTTCAAGGGCGTGCAACTCGCAAAAAGAGCAGCGTCATCGTCTATGTATTGACTGTGACCCTGCTCTTTTTTTGTTTATACTCTTGCGCTTATTTAAAAAGTCGATTATCTAACCCTCAACTTCACACGAGTACATAATGAATAACAAGGAAGAGTCGTTAGCATTTCTATTACGGTATCAAAATTCCAAGCTCGCCTGGATGGTATTGTTGGTGGCGCTTCTTTTGACTGTCTCTCTATGGCAACTCTCTATTCTATTAGTGAAAGACCGCACTAGGGCCCATTTTGAAAACCAATCTCAGCAACTTAAAACCGCGATAGAGGAACGCTTGTTAAACTACGAGCAAGTGTTAGCAGGGAGTGCTGGGCTTTTTGCAGTAGCAGATTTAATTGGCCGGAATGACTGGCGAACCTATGTTAATAAGCTTGATATTGAGCGTTACTACCCTGGTATTCAGGGTATCGGTTTTACAGAAAAAGTAACAGAAGGCGGTGTTGCGGAGCATATTGAAAAGATTCGATCACAAGGGCTGCCTAATTACTTGTTAAGCCCCACTGGTAGTCGTCAGGAGTATCACCCAGTAGTGTTTCTAGAACCCGCTACCCGGCGAAACCGAAGAGCATTCGGTTATGATGCATTTGGGGACCCTGCTCACCGTAAGGCCATGGAGATGGCTCGAGATAGCGGGCAAGCAGCGATGACTGGCAAGGTTGTTCTGGTACAGGAGCAGGTAGACGAGTCTCAGCCGGGGTTTGTTATGTATTTCCCGGTTTATCAGAGCGAAAAAACACTTATTACCACTGATGATCGAAGGGCTTCATTAAATGGTTTTGTGTTTAGCGCATTTCGGATGAATAATTTGATGGATGGTATCGTTGGGTTAATCGCACCGTTTTTAGATGTTCGAATTTATGACAGCGATGTGATGATTGATGAGCGCTTGATGTACGCCTCCAATCTTGGAAACCTAGATAATATTTATTCGTTTGAGAATTCAAGAACGATTGAACATGGTGGTAAAACCTGGCTCTTAATGACGCGTACAACGCCCGCATTTGACTTTCTTGCGTCTGACCCTCGACCTACTATTGTATTAATTTCGGGCGTGTTAGTGAGTTTGCTGCTTTTTGTAGTCACGTTAGTATTGGTTCGCTCTAAGCTAATTGCATTGGCTAATGCTGGTAAATATCGAGCCATCACCGAAGATACCACCAACATAACGGTTATTGTTGATAATAATGGCGTTGTTAGCTATTCCAGCCCCTCTTGCGAACGAATTTTAGGTTACACTTTAGCTGAGTTAAAAAAACAAGGGCCTGAGAGTGTTATTCACCCCGATGACCTGCCTGTTATTCAGGCCTCCTATGAAAGTGCGTTGCAAAAACCTGGGGTGTCTGTCGCGGTTAATCATGCTCGTATTAAACATAAAGATGGGCATTGGATGAGCATGGAAGGAGGGTATACCGCTATGCAGGATGTTCCCGGTGTTCATGGCGTTGTTGTTAACTTTCGAGATTTAACGGCACTAAAAGTCGCCCAGACTGAACTTCATCGGTTGGCTTTTTATGACCAGTTGACCGGGTTGGCGAATCGTCAGTTGTTTAAAGATCGGCTGGAGCACACAGTTAAAACCTGTAAGAGAAGAGGGCATCAAGCTGCGCTTTTATTTTTGGATTTAGATGGGTTTAAGCGAATAAATGATACCTTGGGGCATGACGCAGGCGACACATTGTTAAAGCAAGTGGCTGAGTGGCTAAAAAATTGTGTTAGAGATGAAGATTCCGTTGCTCGGCTGGGGGGAGATGAATTTACGGTATTGCTGTCTGAAGTGGGTAGCGCGGATGCAGCAGCAAAAGTGGCTGATAATATACTAGAAGCGTTAAGTCAGCGTATACGGTTGCGGGACCATGATGTTGGCGTAACGGTAAGCATTGGGATAGCGATGATTCCAGGTGATAGTGATGACTCTGCATCCCTTATGAAGTTTGCCGACCTCGCAATGTATCGTGCGAAAGAGGTGGGTCGTAATAATTATCAGTTCTTCCTTAACTCTATGAATATTCGTGCGGCTCGCAGAATGTTGATGCAGGAGGAGTTAAGAAATGCAATCGAATTATCTCAGTTTGTGCTGCACTACCAGCCTACCGTTAAGCTGGATACTCAGGCAGTCGTTGGAATGGAGGCGCTTGTTCGTTGGAATCACCCTGACCGGGGTATAGTGGCACCTGATCAGTTTATTCAACTGGCAGAAGATAGTGGCTTGATTCATAAGTTGGGTGAGTGGGTCCTTCGTCAGGCATGCTTACAGTGCGTTGCGCTCGAAAAGGCAGGTTTTGCTAATTACGTAATGTCCATAAACCTTTCGTCTAAACAAATATCAGACCCTAGTTTTGTTGACTTGTTTAGTCGTATAGTTGAAGAGACTGGTGTCAGTGCCAACAAGCTTGAATTGGAGTTGCCGGCAAATATGCTAATGTTGGATATTCAGGCTATGATGGCTCTTGTTCAGTCACTAAAGCGTCTTGGTGTGATTATTTCATTGGATGACTTTGGGACAGGATATTGTTCGCTGGGAAGCTTAAGCCAAGTTCCTATTGATTGCGTAAAAATTGACAGGTTATTTGTCAAGGGTATTCCTTACGATCAGAAAAGCGGTGAGGTAACCCATGCTGTTATTGCGCTGGCACACAAGTTGAATCTGAGTGTGATTGCAGAAGGTGTGGAGACGCGTGAGCAGCTGCAGTTTTTACAGGATTCTAGTTGCGAGATGGCTCAAGGAAACCTGTTTAGCCATGCGCTAGATGAAGAGCAGCTGCTTGGTTATCTTTCAAATCTGGAGCAGGGCCAAAATAGCCGTTTTATTTACGACTCTACACCTGAAAAATAGTGCCGGTATAGCTTAAAGTGATACTTTTAGCTATTTGTACACATAAAGAGATCTTCCCTTCCTTTCGTTGAGTCCATAAATGAACTAAAATGCTTTGTTCTTTTGGTCTCACCTTTTGTCCTGCCTTAATTTTTTATAGGCTAAAAAGGTGAGACCAAAAGATATTGATTGTTCGTATTGAGCAATAAAAATGGTTCTTCTGAGTGGCCAGTTCTGGTTTATTAGAGCGTTGGGCCTAGCTTTATAGGACTCGATAACAGCCTTAATCAGTGATAAATCTATAGTGAAAAGTCTTAAAAATATCCGTAACTTCTCAATCATTGCTCATATTGATCATGGTAAATCCACGCTTGCGGACCGCTTTATTCAGACTTGTGGTGGCCTTAGTGCAAGAGAAATGGACGTTCAGGTTCTTGACTCAATGGATATTGAGCGTGAGCGAGGCATCACCATCAAAGCGCAGAGCGTAACGCTCTATTACACCGCAAAAGATGGCGAAACCTATCAGTTGAATTTTATTGACACACCTGGGCACGTAGATTTTTCTTACGAAGTGTCTCGTTCGCTTGCTGCTTGCGAAGGTGCGTTATTGATCGTAGATGCTGCTCAGGGAGTTGAGGCTCAGTCGGTTGCAAATTGCTATACCGCAATTGAGCAAGGTCTTGAAGTGGTGCCGGTGCTCAACAAAATGGATCTTCCTCAAGCTGAACCTGAACGAGTAAAAACCGAAATAGAAGACATTATCGGTATTGATGCCCAAGACGCTGTGCCTTGTAGTGCGAAAAGCGGTATGGGGGTGGAAGATGTTCTAGAGGATCTGATTACTCGAATACCTCCTCCGGAAGGTGACGTGGACGGTGATCTTCAGGCCCTGATTATCGATTCTTGGTTTGATAACTATTTGGGTATCGTCTCTCTAGTTCGAGTGATGGAAGGTACGCTTAGAAAGGGAAGTAAAATCTTAATTAAGTCTACTGGCAAGGTTGAGCAGGTAGACTCTGTTGGTATTTTTACGCCAAAGCGCAAAGAAACTGGCGTACTGCAAGCGGGTGAAGTTGGTTTTGTCGTTGCAGGCATTAAAGACATCCACGGTGCGCCAGTGGGTGATACTATTACGCTCTCCAAGACACCGGAAGTAGAATCTCTAGCAGGCTTTAAACGAGTGCAGCCACAGGTGTTTGCAGCGTTATTTCCTGTGAGTACTGATGATTATGAAAACTTTCGTGATGCTTTGCAGAAATTAACGCTGAACGATGCATCGTTGCAATATCAGCCAGAAACGTCTGACGCTCTAGGGTTTGGTTTCCGCTGCGGGTTTTTGGGCATGCTCCATATGGAAATCATCCAGGAGCGTCTTGAGCGAGAATACGATCTTGATCTTCTGACCACTGCACCGACGGTAATCTTCGAAGTGGTTACCCGTACAGGGGAAATCCTTAAAGTGGATAACCCCTCTAAGCTACCTGATTTTGGTTCTATTGAAGAAATGAGAGAGCCTATTGTTGAGGCTGATATTCTCGTGCCTCAAGAGCATTTGGGTAATGTTATTAGCCTGTGTGTTGAAAAGCGTGGCGTTCAGAAGGACATGCAGTTTATAGGTGGGCAGGTTGCACTCAAATATGAACTGCCGATGAATGAAGTAGTATTGGACTTCTTTGACCGTATCAAGTCTGCGAGCCGCGGCTATGCGTCTCTTGATTATCACTTTGATCGTTTTGAGGCAGCAAACCTCGTTCGTCTGGATGTATTGATTAATGGTGACAAAGTCGACGCGTTGGCAATTATTGTTCATAAAGACAACGCAGCTTCTAAGGGGCGCTTGTTAACTGAGAAAATGAAAGAGCTAATACCTCGCCAGATGTTTGATGTTGCTATTCAGGCCGCAATAGGAGGGCAGATTGTCGCCCGTACAACGGTTAAAGCATTGCGCAAAAACGTAACCGCGAAATGTTACGGTGGCGATGTCAGCCGTAAGAAAAAGCTCCTTCAGAAGCAGAAAGAAGGTAAGAAGCGCATGAAGCAGGTAGGTAACGTTGAGATACCTCAGGAAGCCTTCTTAGCTGTATTGAAAATTGATAGTTAGTGATAGAAGGTTAATTTCGCACAATATAATTTAGTTAGGGTTTAGGAATTGTTATGGATTTAGATTTTCCGTTGATACTAGTGGTATTAACTTTCGCGACAGGTGTTATTTGGGGCGCTGACCGCCTTATTTGGTACCCTAGGCGCAAGGAAGCCGCAGGTTCTGAATCGGTAAATGGGCAGGATGGTGTTGCTGCGTTAGCGGGTGACACTGAATCTGATATAGATGAGCCTTGGTTGGTAGAAATGTCTCGCTCTTTCTTCCCTGTATTGGCGATAGTGCTGGTCTTGAGGTCGTTCTTGGTTGAGCCGTTTCAGATACCATCGGGCTCGATGTTGCCAACATTGCTGGTAGGCGATTTTATTTTGGTGAATAAGTTTAGCTATGGAGTTCGATTACCCGTTGCCGGAACAAAGGTGCTTGAGATGGGTGATCCGCAGCGAGGAGATGTTGTGGTTTTTCGTTATCCAATAGACCGAAAGACTAATTATATCAAACGTGTGGTGGGTGTTCCTGGTGATACGATTAGCTATCGTAATAAAATCCTCTATATTAATAATAAGCAAATACCAGAAACTCATGTTGCAAACTTGCCGCCTCTTCAGTTATTTGAAGAGCAGTTAGGTGAGGTTTCGCATCAGATATACAAGACAGCTCGCACTCGATCAGGTCAAGGAGAGGGGGAATGGAAAATCCCGGAAGGGAATTACTTTATGATGGGCGACAATCGAGATAACAGTAATGATAGTCGTTATTGGGGCTTGGTGCCTGACGAAATGGTAGTGGGTAAGGCGTTTGGGATTTGGATGCATTGGAAGTCATTAACTTCACTACCCAGCTTCTCCAGAGTCGGCTCTATTGATTAGGTAGGTCAGATTTAGTTAATGTGACTGAATAGCGTTAGGCTGTAATAGTTTTTAAAAGGGTAAAATATGAGAAATCAAAAAGGTGCATCGGCGTTATCGATAATGGTTATTTTATTTCTCGCAGCGTCTATTTTGACGATTGTGATGAAGGTGGCACCTATGTTTTTCGATAATATGACGATTGCCAAGGTGCTTGAAGATATCGGGGCTCAAAGTGATATCGCTGAACTGGCAGACGATGAAATTATAAGTGCCTTTACTAAGCGACTGTCGATTAATAACATACGTGGCTTTGATACCAAGAAAATAATTATCACCCGGGATGACGGCTTGCTAGCAATTGATATTAATTATGAGAAACGAGAAAACATCTTTAAAAATATTGATGCGGTTGCCTCTTTTGAAAACCACTTTGAAACTAAAGCGCAGTGAGTAAGTCGAATAAAGCCTTAGAGAGGCGCATTGGGTATAGCTTCAAAGAAGAGTCGTTATTGACGCTAGCGTTAACCCACCGAAGTGTTGGTGCCAATAATAATGAGCGACTGGAGTTTTTAGGGGATTCGATTCTCAATTTTGTTATCGCAGAAGATCTCTTTAGGCGGTTTCCAAAAGCGAGAGAAGGCCAGCTTAGTCGCCTGAGAGCTCAATTGGTTAAGGGTGTTACCTTAGCTGAGATCGCAAAAGAATTTGGTTTAGGGGATTACCTATTGTTGGGATCCGGTGAACTGAAGAGTGGCGGGTTTCGTCGAGAATCAATCCTTGCAGATGCGGTAGAGTCGATTATTGGTGCGATTTTCAATGATACCGGATTTGAAGCCTCTAAAGAGCGTATTTTATATTGGTACAACAGCAGGCTGGAAAGTCTTACATTACAAGATACGCAGAAGGACCCTAAAACCCGACTGCAGGAATTTTTACAGTCTCGGCAACAGGCGCTTCCTAACTATGAAGTCGTGACCGTTGAGGGTGAGGCGCACGCTCAAACATTCTATGTTGAGTGTCAAATTGACATGTTGAAGCAAAAGTCTGAAGGCAGTGGTAGTAGTCGTAGAATTGCAGAGCAAAAAGCAGCGAGGGTTGCGTTAACGGCTCTTGGGCTTGAAGAGTAGTCTTAGGGCTTGAAGAGCAATTAACATCTAGTTTTAAAATAGCGGTACTGAGAAAATATGAGTGATATAGAACAGGGTTCACAAGGTGAAGAAAACGAAATGCGTTGTGGATTTGTCGCTATCGTCGGTCGGCCTAATGTCGGTAAGTCGACACTGCTCAACCATATATTGGGGCAAAAGCTTAGCATAACATCACGTAAGCCTCAGACCACTAGGCATCAAATCCTGGGTATCAAAACGGTTGATGACGTACAGGTGGTGTATGTCGATACTCCTGGTCTTCATCTAAAAGAAGTAAAGGCTATCAACCGGTATATGAATAAAGCGGCCTCGGATGCATTGAAAGATGTTGATTTAGTGGTCTTTGTAGTCGATCGTCAAAAGTGGACGGATGATGATGAGTTAGTGCTTGAAAAAGTTAAACGAGCGCGTTGTCCCGTTGTTTTGGCGGTTAACAAAACGGATAGAATCCAGGACAAAGGGTCGCTTTTACCTTACCTTAGTGATGTATCAACTAAAATGGAGTTTGCACATATTGTCCCTATTTCTGCCGAAAAGGGGCATAACGTCGATAGACTTGAAGAGGTTGTAGCGAGTTTTGTACCTGAAAGTGTGCATTACTATCCTGAAGATCAAGTCACTGACCGAAGTTCGCGATTTTTAGCGGCTGAACTGGTTAGAGAGAAGGTTATGCGTCAGCTGGGTGAGGAGTTACCTTACTCGGTGACCGTAGAAATTGAAGAGTTCAAGCAGGAAGAGCGGATCTTAAGGATTAGCGCTAAAATCTTGGTTGAGCGAGAAGGGCAGAAGAAAATTGTTATTGGTGATAAAGGTGGTCAAATAAAAATCATTGGCCGAGATGCTCGTCTTGATATGGAGCGTTTGTTCGAAAGCAAGGTCATGCTCAATTTGTGGGTAAAAGTTAAAAGTGGCTGGGCAGACAGTGAGCGAGCACTCAAAAGCTTAGGCTATGATGATCGCTAGTTATCGCTTCAGTTCATGAGTTAACCCATTATGGCGACACCCGTTTTAAGAGAGCCTGCTTATCTTTTACATAGTCGCCATTATCGCGAAACAAGCCTGCTAATTGACATTTTTAGTCTGAACTATGGTGTTTTACGACTGGTAGTGAAAGGTGCTCATCGCCCATCAAGCCCTTTAAAAGGGATGCTACAGCCATTTCAACCGTTACTGCTAGCCTGGCAGGGGCGTTCTGATCTAAAAAACCTGACCGATGTAGAGCTGGGTAGTAGACTGCCTCCCCTTAGAGGAGATTACCTTTATAGTGGGCTTTACCTCAATGAAATATTAACTAAGCTCCTTCAAACATATCAGCCCGCACCCAAGTTGTTCTCTGCTTATGCCGATGTCATGGGGCGTATGGCAAACAAAGACTTGCTGGAACCCGCACTGAGAAGCTTTGAATTTCGTATGCTAAAAGAGCTAGGTGCTTTTCCCAGTTTTACTCAAGAGGCTGGTGCGGAGCGAGATATTGACGAGTTCTCGTTATATTACTGGCTCCCCGAAAAGGGGTTTATCAGAATCGACGATCTTGCCAATCCGCCTTTTAGTTATACAGAGTTTGATTGTAATATGGGGGGAGGGGCAAGGCAGTATATTATTAAAGGTTCTCAGCTTATTCAGCTATCTCGATCAGATTTAAGTCGCAAAGAGACCTTGTTGGTGGCAAAGCGTTTGTCGCGACTGATGATAGATCATCTTTTGGCTGGAAAGCCCCTCAAGAGTAGAGAGTTAATTGCAAAAACAAGGGAGTTAAAAAAATATGGCGCAAGTCGGCAATGAATCGCGCGTATTGTTGGGTGTGAATGTTGATCATGTAGCGACACTTCGACAGGCAAGAGGAACACGATATCCTGATCCGGTTTTAGCGGCGCTGTTAGCAGAAGAGGCAGGCGCAGATGGTATTACGATCCATCCTCGTGAAGACCGTAGACATATTCAAGAACGGGATGTATTAATATTAAAAGAGACACTTAATACCCGCATGAATCTTGAGATGGCAGTGACTGATAAGATGCTGTCATTTGCTGAGAGGGTAAAGCCAGAACACTGTTGTCTGGTGCCAGAGAAGCGGGAAGAGCTGACCACTGAAGGAGGCCTCGATGTATTATCTCAGGAAGCAAAAATAAAAGAAGCCTGTGTGCGGCTGGCTGAAATGGGGAGTGAAGCGTCGCTATTTATTGATGCTGACTTCGCACAAATTGATGCTGCGGTTCGTTGCGGTGCGCCCGCGATTGAAATACATACGGGGCACTATGCTGATGCTTTATCACCTGAAAGTGTTACGTTAGAATTTGAAAAGGTTAGCGCTGGGGTTGAGTATGCGCTTAGCCAGGGCTTAGTTGTGAATGCAGGGCATGGGCTTCATTATCATAATACTGATGCTATTGCGGCCATCAAGGGAATAAACGAGCTAAATATTGGTCATAGTATAATCGCGCATGCAGTCTTTGTTGGGTTGAAAGAGGCGGTGAAAGAGATGAAAGAGATTATTGAGAGCGCGTCTAGGTAGCTCTTATAGAGAGACTTCGAAGTGGAGAGTATTTTGGTAGCCGTGATGGAGGGAGGCTCGGCTGGAATCAAGGAGTGGATATCTTATTCTGTGATAATTCCTTGATTCCGCTTCGAGGCTGTGAAAGTATTCTAGTATTACCTGTATTACAATAAAGGCACCATTAGT
>CAJXUY010000027.1 GCA_913060665.1 uncultured Oleiphilaceae bacterium | reverse complement strand
CCATTATCTCATATTGGCTGAGTTATGTGATGTTTCGTGCAAAGCTCTCTAATTATAAAAATCATCTATAATCTCCATTTTTAGACAAGCCATTGATGACCGTAATCATGACGCGCTATACCCTTTTTCAATATTTGTTGCCTCTACTTTGCTTTTCAACAACACTCAGTCTTGCCGCAACCAGTGCGTCTGCAGACTGGTTAGAAGAAGGGGATCAGTTTTATTTCCAAACCAGTTTATATACAGTACATTATGACCCTCAAGATGATCACAATAACAAACAAAACCTTATTAACGTAGAATTACAGAAGGCATCGCAATGGTTAGGAGGCCTAGCAGTTTTTAAGAATTCATTTGGCCAAAGCACTCAATTTGGCTATATCGGATATAACTGGACTGTTCCAAATACCCAAAAACTCATGTATTTTAAGTTTGTCGGAGGCCTCATGCATGGCTATGAAGGCGAATATAAAGATAAAATCCCATTGAATGAGGCGGGTATCGCGCCGGCAGTCGTCCCATCCTTTGGTGTGAGGTACAAACACATTCATTCTGAGGTTGCACTATTCGGTGGAGCAGGCGCCATGTGGACCGTTGGTTTTGATATTCCGATAACAGCCAATAGCGAATAAGCAAGGCTCGAGGCGGGGAGAAATAACCATCACTAATGGCTTTGTGCTAACCCGCCAATGGAAAGATAACTATAGCAGCGGACAGCCAACCCTAGAACTTAGGTTCTGGATTTATACGCCAACCGGCCCTTGTCTAGTTATAAACCAACAACAAGAAGCTATTTTTTTTGTCGAGTCGCAGCATGATCAGCGGGCGACCAAGCTAATAGAAAATATCACCCACAGAACACGCCCACTCGCGTTAAAGTCATTTGACCAACAACCGGTTACCGCTTTTTACTTCCCATCTTCTAAAGGCATGCGAGAAGCCCAAAGGCGATTGACCCAAATCGATCTCATGCCTCTTGAGGCCGATATCAAACCACCCGACCGTTACCTTATGGAGCGTTTTATTACAGGGCCCGTTGCGTTCGAGATAGCACCCGGTAGCCACCACCCAACGATATCAACAACTCACATAAACACCCCCCTTAGACCTACAAGCTTTACGCCTTGCTTCAAAGTCGTTTCGTTTGATATTGAAACCTCTTTTACCCATGACCACCTGTTTTCAATTGCGCTTTACGGTAGAGACAAACAAACGGTACTCATGATTGGCAACGGAAAACCCAGTGAACACTGCACGTATTTCCACTCAGAAGTCGACCTTATTAACGGTTTTTTAAATTGGATTGAACATTACGACCCCGATATATTAATAGGTTGGAACTGTATTAATTTCGATCTTCGTTTTCTCGCACGAAAGTGTGAAGTACTCAATATCCCTTTTACTCTGGGCAGAAACCGAGAAAAAGTCGAATGGAGAACAACCGGTCATAACGACGCCCAAGAGGCCGAAGAAGACAAACACTATTTTGTATTGGTTCCTGGTAGAGCGGTACTCGATGGTATAGACACGCTTCGCTCTGCGACGTACCACTTCGAAAGCTTTTCACTAGAGAATGTCGGCCGAGTATTGCTGGGGAGAGGCAAGCTTATTCATGACCCTGATGACCGAGGCGAAGAAATTATTCGTCTGTTTAATGAGGATAAAGCAGCGTTAGCCGCCTACAACCTAGAGGACTGCAAGCTCGTATGGGATATTTTTGAAGAGACCGAACTAATCGATTTTGCCATAGAGCGCGCTCGGCTAACCGGTTTAGCCTTGGACCGTGTGGGTGGTTCAGTCGCGGCCTTTGAAAACCTTTACTTACCCCGATTACATCGCCAAGGCTATATAGCGCCCAATCTGCCGGTAAATCCTCAAGGGGTCGGTAGTCCGGGCGGATACGTCATGGATTCAACACCAGGTCTATATGATCATGTGATCGTACTCGACTTTAAGAGCCTTTACCCAAGTATTATTCGCTCTTTCAAAATTGATCCGTATGGGCTCACCGAGGCTGACGCTCTCTGGCACCCTGATGATGAGCATACACCAGAACCCTTGAAGGATATCGCTCACTACTCTCCTGGGTATCGGAGCGCTTACTTTAAAAAAGACAACAGTATTCTTCCTTCATTGATCGAACACCTTTGGCAGGCACGCGATGTCGCAAAAGAACACCATAACAATGCGCTCTCTCAAGCTATTAAGATCATCATGAACTCATTCTATGGTGTAATGGGTACGCCCGGCTGCCGCTTCTTTGACCCTCGCTTACCCAGCTCCATCACGCTGCGTGGTCATGACATTATGAATCAGACTCGAACACTAATAGAGTCGCAAGGTTTTGATGTAATTTATGGAGACACGGACTCCATATTTGTATGGATAAAACGCCCTGTTTCGAATACAGAAGCGGATTCTATCGGTTTAAACTTAGTCAATCATGTAAACCACTGGTGGAAATCTCACTTGGCGGAACAATATGAACTTGAGTGCGCACTTGAGTTAGAGTATGAAAATCACTATTCAAAATTTCTAATGCCCACGATGCGAGGTTCCAAACAAGGTACTAAAAAACGCTATGCAGGATTAATAGATAAGCCCTCAGAAACAGGCCAGCCATCCCACAAGCTTGTTTTTAAGGGGCTTGAGAACGTCCGCACTGACTGGACGCCTCTGGCAAGAGAGTTTCAAAAGGCACTCTATGAACGTATCTTTTTAGGTCAACCGCACACTGACTTTATTCTGCAAATCGTAAAAGAGATCCGTGCAGGTCAACATGACAAAAAGCTGCGGTTCCGCAAACGATTGCGACGAAAGCTCGCTGATTACCAAAAGAATATCCCACCTCACGTACAGGCAGCGCGAAAAGCCGACGAATGGCTGCAACAGCAAGGTAAACGGACACGCTATCAAAATCGGGGCTGGATAGAGTACGCCTATACTATTAGAGGCCCTGAACCTGTTGAGTGCCTGAACTCACCATTAGATTACGATGTCTATTTAGAACGCCAAATCGGACCTATCGTTGATGGAATCGTAATGTTTCTCGGCCAGTCTTTTTCAGAAATAACCAGCGACCAAATGAACCTGTTATAGGACCTTTATGCCTATGTTTCTATATGACGTTTCAAAATACAATGTATATACTCATAGAAAGTTACGTTAAACGCCGATATGGCAAGCCATTGCTCTCTTCATAATTTACAATCTTACCCCCACACTGAGACTCTCACCCTTACCTTATGAAAAAGCTATTTACCTCAGCGCCCATTATTCTTCTCATTGCCGCTGCACTTTGCGTTGCGGCCTTTACCCTGTTGACAAACGGGTTTAAAGAAATAGAACAGATCAGGCAGCTTGAACGTATTCCTGATATTTCAATTAACACGGTTTTAGAAGGTGAAGTTAGTATTACAGGTGAAGTGGAAACACTTGAACCACTACTCAACAGCCAATATACCTCAACACCCTCAGTGTACTACCGGTTTTTACATGAAGAAGAGCGAACTGATTCTGATGGTGATAGCCACTGGGTCTCTGTCGAAGACAAAGAAAGGTCAGTCGATTTTATTATTAGAGACCCGACAGGCTCAATCGACGTATCGACTATCGAGAATAGCCTCCGCCCGATTATATGGTCAATGCCATCATCTACGCATAAAACGATTGGAGATCAACGATATACTGAGTGGCGCATAGAGCCTGGACAGAAGATTCATGCGATTGGATATGCCGTAAACGACGAAGGCTCAACGAAGTTATCCTTTACGCCAGAGGGGCTCTACACCCCAATGCTATCCAAATATGGTTTCGTTTTCGAACGACAAAAAATGGGTAAAAATGGCATATTCTATATATGGCTAGGGCTGGTAGCACTAGCATTTTCTGTCTTTTGTATTGTTTGGGCGTTCAAGATCCACAGAGTTATAACATACCTATCATTGCTAACCGCAGCACTCACATTGGCGCTGCTTCAGCTAGGACTGTCAATGTTAAGCAATGATATAGAATCAAGCATTAAACGCTTTTATATCCAATATGAGGTTGTGCAAGCAGCATTAGACTCTGTTGAAGTTCCTTCGCCAAATCAGCATCTGGCACTTGGCACCCCTATTGATTACAACGAATACGCAAATAATGGGCTGGATGAACAAACCCTAAAGCGCATATCCGATTTAAAGGTCAACCTCGCACTTTATCAAGCTCAATTAGACCGGCAATTAGATCGCTTTCCCGACAACATTGTGGGATGGTCAATTGGAGGAGATACTCATCAAAAAGAATTAAAACTCAACAAAGCCGAAAAAGCATTGGTCGCGCAAAAACTGCACGCCATCAAGACCACCACCATTGTAGACGCGTGGAGTCAGTGGGTACCACTACTAGCGCTTATTAGTATGTTTATAGCCAGTTATATGGGGTTCCGAAAAATACGGTTTAAACGTTTTATTGAAAGCATACCAACGTCAAAAATATCTGGGGTAGTCTATGGTCTTACTGAGATAAAAGGTCGTATTGAGTGTCTTACTGAAACTCTTTTTTTAACGACACCTATAACAGGCAAAAAAGCTGTATGGTATTACTATAAAAAAGAAGAAAAGCGGAAAAGTGGCAAAAATGACAAATGGGTAACGCTAGAAGAAGAACATAAAACTGTACCTTTCAAAGCATCAGATTACACCGGTACGATTACCATTATCGCAGACAAAGCAGACGTTATATCAGACAATAAAAGGGTTACTCGGGAAGGTCGATATCGCTATACGGAGCAATACTTAAAACCCAACGAAACACTCTACGTGATCGGCTCCGCAAAAATAGCCCCTGAAGACTCCAATCATTTAATCATAGGTAATGGAGACAAATCTGAACCGTTTATATTAAGCAACCAGTCAGAACAACATGTGATGCTGCGTAAAGCACGAAATGGCATGATATTGCTTAATATGGCATTTAGCGCTCTACTGTTAGGAGTATTACTGATGTTTGCGAATAGCAGTGGCCTTAGTCCAGACAACTTTTTAGTAGCAGCGCTATCGGCACCACTATTCATGATCGTGTTAATGATTATCCTTCATTACAACGACATCATCTTTTTACGCCAGCGTGTTGAGCGAAATATTGCCAATATTAAGGTCATACTTCAAAAACGCTACGACTTGCTGCCCAATCTTGAAAAATCCGTCAAACAGTATCTAGCCCATGAATCCTCTTTGTTAAACCGAATTTCGGAGCTAAGAAGCCTGTATAACCCAAGTAATTCAAAGGTAAACCATGACACCCATTCGATATCGAACAATATCAATATTCTCATAGAGAAGTATCCGGAGTTAAACAGCCAACAGGAGGTCACACAGCTTATGCAGTCAGCTACTCAAATTGAGGATGAACTGGCGATGATGAGAAGTGGTTACCTCGATACAGTTGAAGTCTACAACAATCGAATACACGCCTTTCCCGACATATTGCTGGCCAAATCATTTGCCTTCAAAGAGCATAAAGCCATGTCATGGAATGATTAAAACCAACAGACAGCTCTAACACTGAGCTGATGTACTCCGTTCACCCGAATATGCTGTGCGGTTTAATATTGAAACAGAGGAAACAAAAATCCTCTATATTCGGGTTCAAACAGATGGGCCCATGATTTTTCCGCTTCAAGTATGGTGCGAGGATATTTATTTTGCCTCAGCTGCCAAAAGTGAGTCAAAATTCAATTACCGTTTACAATCAGAACCCGCATTAATGGATAGCATTGTAGAAACAACCATTAATATGGCTCACGGCTTTGGCTATAAGCTTGTTGCAGAAGGCGTTGAAGATGAAGCAACCGCAAGTTTGTTGCAGAAAATGGGCTGCGATTATATGCAAGGGTACTGGCTCTGCCTCCATATTCCGTTAACTGAGTTAACCCAATGGTTAGCAAATCAGTGGTCCGCTTCTGAGTCATAAGCCAGCTCAAAACCACTTTACATGCCTTCGGTTAACTTATCTCTAACATTCATCAACACCTGCCCGTACATATTTTCACCGCGACGATCTCGACCGCAGCCCCAAAAATAATCGTACTGACTATTTTCAACCAGTCTTTTGCTGCCAGTATTAATAAGCGTTTCAGATATGACAGAATAGGTTCTGCATTTAGTGTAAACGGCACGCGTCATGACCACAGCCTTAACAGTAGACCAGTCTTTTCTAATTTTTTTAAACCGAGTCCGTCCTAATTTACGTGCTTTCTCTGGCGTCGGAGCTAAACGTATCTTCTCCTGATAGTCGCTACCTTCAAATTTCATAGCTTGAAAATAGTGCTCTACTGTAAGCCACTCTTTATTCTCAAGCATAAAAGGGTGTGGAGAAAATGTGCCTAGCACTTCGGTTATATCATTGCGTGAAAAGTAGACCGAATGGTCGTCGTTTCCGGGGAATAAACTTTTAGCCATCATACTACCTTATTCCCTTGATCCCCATATCTTAGCAACTGCTCGCTCATTGCCCAGCAACCCAACCACAAACCCAACGACTCCGACACTTCCAAATATAACCACCGGAAACCAGTAACCTGCGTCGCCGTCTGGCATCAAGGCAAATACGACAGAGGCAAGCCCAGAGAACATCACACTCATAAACAGTAAAATCATTCTATGAGAACGTTTATACAAAAACGTCTCATCACCCGATTCAAACAGCCCTAAAATAGGGGAAAAAAACGCTCTAAAAAATGACTTCACAATGAAATACTCACTAAATAATAACAACCTATTCGGGCCCAGTTCATCAAACATCCTTCCCTTGCCACAAAGACATATTTTTATGCTTTGAAATATAGAGCTCCTCTACTTTTTTACGAGCCCACAGCGTCTTTCGTAGAAACTTCAGACTCGATTTAACTGAAGGATCACTGGTAAAGCAGCGAATGTTAATCAACTGTCCTAACTCGTCCCAACCAAAATAATCAACTAATCGGTTTATGATCTGCTCTAACGTGACACCGTGCAAGGGGTCATTGGATGGTTCATGCATAGTTATAGCCCCGTCTTTTCAAACAGCCCAGTGCTTTCAAGTTGTATTAACCACTCAGCTATTGGACCGCTCTCCATGTTTGCTTATGAAAAACTGAATATTAGTCACTATTAAACAAAATTTCACCCATTAACGACTTATCCCCGCAAGAATTTCATTCTACACCTTGAAATACATAGAGTAACGATTACTTACAATAATTCAAACGACTGTTTGAAACGACTGTATTAATATAGCGATATTATTTTTAAACATCTTAATATTCAACTAGCCACATCTAACGAGAGCGTGATTATGAGAAACATAATTAAGTACATCACAACAAGCATTCTAGCCGCAGTAGTATCTACCAGTGCGCTTGCAGTTGATTCTTTAAAGATATCTAGCATCTCTGTTAATGGTTTTTCAGGTACATTTCAAGCAGACGCTCATACCATCATTTTTGATAGCACGCTAAAGAGCGATACCTTGGTTAGCTTTACCGTTAATATTGATGGGGAAGAAAGGGAAGCTTATTTTGATTTACAAAACAGCCAGTTAACACTAACCAACGGTAACCAAAAGCTCACACCTGCAGAACAAGACCTAATGTACGATACTGCTCAAGCGGTTGCAGCCTATATATTAAGAAGCCAGGAAGATTTAGGAGACCACCAAGTCGTACTAGTTGGCGCAATGGACTACTGGTCAGCCCTAAGCTCTATTCATTAAGATAGACGTATCAAGACATATCACATAACCCGGTAAACACTCAGCCATTTTCGGCTGCTAAAACTGCTGTAGGCATCCCTTGCTCATCAACTATAACCGAAATGAGCATGGGAGCACAGCAAACCTGGCAGTCTTCGGTATATTGCTGTTCGACAATGCTACAGTCTATTACTAATTCTATCCGTTCACCACATAAGGGACAAAGCGCCGACACCGTTTCCAGCATATTCATCGCCTCTCCCCCCCCCTTTATGGTGATGCCTCGTCAGGCGTTAAACAACACCTTGGCTTTTAAGATAGTCTTCATAACTACCATTAAAGTCTACGACTCCTTCAGGTGTCAATTCGATAATACGCGTCGCCAATGAAGATACGAACTCTCGGTCATGACTAACAAACAGCAAGGTTCCCGGATACTCTTCTAACGCGCCGTTTAAAGACTCAATAGATTCCATATCCAAGTGGTTAGTCGGCTCATCCATCAGCAAGATATTTGGCCTTTGGAGCATCATTTTACCGAATAACATACGGCCCTGCTCTCCACCTGAGATAATTTTAACTGATTTCTTGATGTCATCCTGTGAGAATAACAAGCGGCCTAAGGTACCTCGAATCACCTGCTCATCATCCCCTTCTTGCCCCCATTGCGCCATCCAGTCAAACAATTGCTTATCTGTTTCAAAATCAGCCGCATGGTCTTGTGCATAGCTACCAAAAACTGCGTTTTCTGACCATTTAACGGTACCGGAATCCAACTCGACATCACCGAGTAAAGATTTAAGCAGTGTTGATTTACCAATACCGTTTGGGCCGATAATCGCAATTTTCTCGCCGACTTCGACCATTAGCTTAAGGTTCTGAAATAACGTTTCACCATCGTAGCTCTTTTTCAGCCCATTAGCTTCAAGTGCCAGACGGTGAAGCTTTTTCTCTTGCTCAAAACGAATAAACGGATTTACACGACTAGAAGGCTTAACTTCATCCAGTTTAATCTTATCAATTTGTTTAGCACGAGACGTCGCCTGCTTTGCTTTAGATGCGTTGGCAGAAAAGCGACTTACAAAGCCTTTAAGCTCTGCAATCTGTGCTTTTTTCTTAGCGTTATCTGATAATAGTCTCTCGCGCGCCTGAGTGGATGCGGTCATATACTCATCATAATTACCCGGATACAAACGCAACTCACCGTAGTCCAGGTCTGCCATATGCGTACAGACACTGTTCAAAAAGTGTCTATCGTGCGAAATGATAATCATTGTACAGTTACGTTCATTCAACACATCTTCTAGCCAGCGTATAGTGTTGATATCAAGGTTGTTGGTTGGCTCATCAAGTAACATAATGTCTGGAGCAGAGAACAAAGCCTGTGCCAGCAACACTCTTAGCTTCCATCCTGGAGCAACTTCGCTCATAGGGCCATTATGCTGTTCTAATGGAATACCTACACCCAGCAGTAATTCCCCAGCTCTGGACTCAGCGGTGTAACCATCCATCTCTGCAAATTCGACTTCGAGCTCTGCGACTTTAATGCCATCATCTTCTGTCATCTCTGGCAACGAGTAGATACGATCGCGCTCCTGCTTTACGTCCCACAACTCATTGTGTCCCATAATAACCGTGTCGATTACCGAGAACTCTTCAAACGCAAACTGGTCTTGGCGCAGTTTACCAATGCGCTCATTCGGGTCCGTTGTCACAGTGCCTGAAGTCTGCTCTAGGTCACCGCCTAGAATCTTCATGAAGGTCGATTTTCCGCATCCGTTAGCGCCAATCAGACCATATCGATTGCCTTCGCCGAATTTAACAGATACGTTTTCAAAAAGAGGTTTAACCCCAAATTGCATGGTGATGTTAGCTGTAGATATCAAGTTCTTAGTCCAGAATTAGCCGGCTGCCATAAGGCAAAGCCAAGATGATGGTAATAAACCGGGATAGAGACCTTACCAATTAGATGTCTATACAACGCGTTAATATCGCTAAACAAAGGGTAATGCCACAAAATTTCGGCGAACATTATCGCATAAATCGACTTTTTAGACGAGTGTTTGATACAAAATTCAAACAGGTGTTTTACCGTAAACTAAAAACTGAGCGGAAGAAAATAGAAAGGGTCAGCACAGATCAACTATATCGTAATGGAGAACCTGTCCCGCAGAGGTAATCATCACCTCATCACCGATATGCTTACCCATCAAAGCCGCACCTAAAGGCGCCTTAGGGGTAACGACCATATACGCTTCTCCTTCTAGTGAAACCTTCAACCCGCCAGAAACTGGCCCAATAAAAAGCCGTTTACACTGCTGTTGAGCATCTTCCAGTGTCACTAACGCCGTTAATCGGACCGGTGAAAGACCAGTGAATAGGGCTAGCTCTAGCTTCTCATAAGTCGCGATGGACTGCTCAAGCTCAGCCACTCTTCTAGATTGACCTTCTGCTAAATATGAGGCTTCTAAGCCTCGAGTGTCATACTTGTTTTCAGCCTTGCTCTCGTCATTGGTTGCCGCATCATGCGCATCCGCCGCGGACTTAATGGCACTTTTATAATCATCACGTAGTTGTCGCAACATGCCTTGTCGTATATTTTCTTTAATAATCAACGATTTTAATGCTCTTTTTTCTCAGCTAAGTCTTCACAAGCATTATTGTTGTATCCCACCACTTCAGGGTGCGAACAAGCATTACAGCCGCTCGAATAGGTCTTAAACTCTCCTGCATTCTCTAAGCCACAGACAGGTTGATAAATCATCGTACAAATTTTCGGGCGAGGATCGTTACACTCAACCTCAACGTTTGCTTTCTCGGGTGTTGAATTGCACGCAGATATAGCACAACCCAAGAGCACTACCCCAATCACTCGCTTACTAACATTCATACCGGATCCCTTTAAATACAATTCAGACTAAAATCATTGCTAGCGACGAACATCTTAGTGTTATGGAACACCCAGGCACAATTACGACAGTTTAGAGCCGATATCATCTAACAGTTCTTTAAGCTTAATCTGTTTGTTTTGCAATGACTTTACTAAATACGTCCCCTGGACACAGAAGGTATACGCTTCATCCGGGACTTGTGATTGCCTACCCTTAGACACCGATTTTACAAGCGTATCACAATGCCCTCTTAGCTCTCCAATACACACCTCCAGCTCATATAACATATCTTCTGAATCTGCTATATGCTCTCTTGCTGACGCCAGATAACGAGCAGCATCATCACCGCCGCCAGAAAATACACCCGAGTAATCAGCGCCAGACTCCATTTCGGCATCACATGCGACCTTATTTTCTGACGTAAGTTGCTGCATTTCTACCTGCCGCTTACTGAGTATAAAGGCCGAGAATCTCTTATCAACCTTGCATATATGCTTAATCAACCAGTTGGTTAAATATGAGAGTATGACATTACAGTCTTCAATACTGATTTGGCTAAAATCATGCTGAACAGACGCGATCTCCTCTTCAAATTGGCGGTGCTGTAGTAAGTGTGCATGAAGGTCACGCTCAACATAGTGATATTGAGCCATTAAGCTTTCTTCGGTAGCAAAATGAAATTCCGTGTAGCTTTTTAGTTGATTAAAAACATCCTCGGCGCCTCCCCGATCAAATTTATCACTTACTAAACCACTCAACTCATTAATTAAGCTCACAAGTACTTTGTGTTGATTGTCTATCTCTTCAACACCGGTATCATATTCGCTCTTCCACTCAAATATTGTCACAATACACTCTACACCGACCTTTGATATGTGTTTATGTTGCCCATTTTAATAAGCATAGCAGCAGAATACAGGTCATCAACGAAACTCTGCTTAGAATGTATCACCGTGATACTTATAGTAAATTCGGCGTTCATTCCCTTTTTTAAATTAACAAAGCATGTTCACCTATTTTTTTGAGGTGGGTAATAGCTAAACATTTCTGAAACGATTTCATTAACAAGCGCGATCCGTTTATCAGGGTTCATCTGCTCTGTCAGGCGTTTTTGAGACACTGCTCGCCAAATCACACGATTATCACTAGCCGCGACCATTTCAACGACCAATTTACCCTCTTTGATCTCTCGAGACCGCACTGGGGTGTGCATTCCTACACCTAAATGATTTCTAGACATTCCTACACCATAACTGACGCCTGTAGACTCAATACGAATTTCCTCTTCAATTCGATAACGCACCCTCAATGACGCATTGGTATCGACCTCGGTATAACCCTTGGATATTAGTTGGGATAATATGGCCTGATGAATACGTGAGCGATCGAGACTTTGAGTCTCGCCGTTTTGCCCCCCTTCAAACTCAAATTTCCTATCCTGTAAAAAGTTGGCGTTTTCATCAAAATCATAAAGCACTGGTGCAGCACACCCCACCAACATTAAACAACCCACTACCATAATCAAAAGACGCATTGACCACCTCATTTACAATCATCCGAAATATCAAGCATATATACCACACCGACTAAATAAAACATCCTATCTTATGAACATTGAATACGAGCCAACCAGTAGATTTTTAGGCCACACACTGAAAAGATCTAAGGGGTTTTCAATAACGCATTCCTTATATTATAAAATTAGCATATTTGTGCACTCACCCCCATTAATATGCTCAATAAACCATTAGCATAGAAAGATTTACCGAAATAGAACTATAAAAATCACCGTATTAACCCAATAAAAAATAGCCGATTGTTATTCGCGAGAGAATTATGCCGAACCTAGTTAAAATGCAAGCCGAACAGCACAAGAATGAATTCACCTCATGCACACATTTCGTTGGTAAAGGGCTTGGCGCATCACTTTTGTGCTTATCAGTATTAGCAGGCTGCGCAAGCAACCCCGATAAAGAACAACCTATAGACACTGCTGAAAACACAATTCAAACTGAAGACATAACAACACCAGAGAACGCATCTCAGGAAGTAGCAACCGAAGCAGTATCGGCATCAGATACATCCACACCCCCTACACCCCCTACAACAACCCCTAACACATCGACTGAAGTCCCTGCGGTGGCCGAAGTAAACTCAGCGCCTGAAGGAGAACCTGCTTCAAACACGCCAAATGACGACCAACCCCAACTAGCAACAGACACTGCAGCGGCTAGCGGAGAAATAGCCGTTACTGCTGAAGAAGCGATAAACAGTGAAGCAACCGCCAACCAACCACTAACACGCTCAAGCAAAAATCTGGGGAAATCTTATGGGATCTGGACCCTTAAAGGTACCGACAATGGCTTCTGTAAGCTCAAAACGCCGACTCTTCAAATAGGTAATAAAGAGTACTCTTCTCAAATATGGATGGATATCGAAGAGCAAAAAATTGTTGTGAACGCCTATATGGCACTCGACATCGAGCACCCCAAGACAGGTATTCAAATAGACAATCAAGCGTTGATGCCGTTTGCCGATAGAGTTAGCTCGACACGAGCGGTGGTATCAGGGGACATGACAGCGCGACTTTCAGCAGCAAAGGAGCTTCATATATTCATTAATGGCAAAGAAGTCGGCAAACAGGTACTTAAGCGAAACGTAAAATTAACCAATATGAATGCTGCCATTTCGGCACTGCGTAGCTGTAGTAACTAGCACGCCAAGATAAGCGTCACCCTTTTTGATCTCGAAAAGTTGGGACATGTAGACAGGGGTTGGCGCTATTTTTGTCCTCGGGGAAAATCAATGTGTTGGGTGGGCAAACTAAAAATAGAGGCCTATACAGACGAAAGAGTCCCATAGGCAGATAAGAGTATTCATAACAAATAAATGAAAGACTCTCGCTTGGTACTCCGGGGCGAAGGTCTTTACTAGCCTAAAGCGCTGAGCCTATCTTTTAGGTAATTCAAATAGCAAATCTGAATCATACGCTATACTTAAAGGCAATCTTTACAGATCGACCTTTAAGCTTCACTCTTAACAAGGCGGATGGATGATGATTTCATGGTTACGCAATATTCGAATCGGGTACCGATTAGCAATTGTGATTGCGATTGCCGCATTTGGCACACTTATTCTAAGCATCGTGACACTCAACGAATTCTTCGATACCAGCTACCATGACCGTCAATTAAAAACTAAACACCTAGTCGAAACCAGCCACTCCATCCTCAGCCGATACCACAAGCTAGCAGAATCTGCGGCGCTACCTGAAGACGAAGCGAAAGAGCGTGCAATATCAGATATTAGAGAACTTCGTTATGGCAATAACGACTACTTTTTTATTCTGGACCATCAACCCGCACTTATCATGCACCCTATCAAGCCAGAGTTACAGGGTAAAAACCTAGACCAGTCAGCAGACCCCAATGGCAAGCGTTTATTTCGTGAGATGGTTGATATTGTTGAAAGTGATGGCGAAGGCTTTGTCGATTACTTATGGCCAAAGCCCGGGCACGATGCCGCTGTCGAAAAGGTTTCATTTGTTAAGGGGTTTTCGCCTTGGAATATGATTATCGGTACAGGTATATATATTGATGACTTGAGAGATCAACAATTCGAATTTCTGGGCCGTTATATATTTATTGTTATGCTACTTTCCTTACCACTTGTGGCACTTTTGATATTGATCATAATTAGTATTCGCCAACCCTTGGTCAATACACTTAATGCCATGGAGAATATTGCTCAAGGTGAGGGTAATTTAACTCTTCGCCTTGATGAAAACGGGAAAGATGAATTAAGCAGTATGGCTGCTTTATTCAACCAGTTTGTATCACGCACACAATCTACTATTAAAGAATTTAAAGGTGCAAGCCTGCAACTTAGTACCCTTTCAGAAGAAATGAAAGGGGTTGTAGAAAGCAATAAACAAGGCACCGAACAACAGAAGGTTGAAACACATAGCGCCGCCTCCGCAATAACAGAAATGGCAGTCTCAACCGAAAAGGTTGCAAAAAGCGCCCAGCAAGCAGCCAATGAAACAGAGTCCGGGTTGGAAAAAGCCTCACGAAGTAGTCAAGATATTGGCACATCTATGTCTGGCCTGACCCTTCTCTCGAGCGAACTAGACAATACTAAACAAGTGGTGAGCGAGCTAACCGAAAACTCATCAAAAATTGGTTCTATTCTTGATGTGATTAGAGGAATAGCAGAACAAACAAACCTTCTCGCATTAAACGCCGCCATTGAGGCTGCACGAGCGGGAGAGGCAGGCAGGGGATTTGCAGTAGTAGCGGATGAAGTAAGAGGACTAGCGACAAGAACACAAGAATCCACAGATGAAATTCAGGCGATGATTGAAGAAATTCAAAATGGTGTACAAGGGGTAACCCACTCTGTTGATATTGCCCATACCCATTCCGTTGACACAAAGTCGTCCGCTGAAACAGCCGAAAAAATGCTAAATGATGTCAACCAAACAATGCAAGAGATCACGTCTATTAGCAATCAGATTGCGGCTTCTACTGAAGAGCAAGCATCCGTCGCCAATGAAATTAGCCACAACACCCATAATATTGCCGATCTAGTGGACGAAAGCACCACTAGTTTTGTTCGGATAAGCGATTCAACAGAAGAAATATATCGTTTAAGCCAAGTACTAGCAGAGAAAGTAGAGCAGTTTAAAGTCTAGCGCTCAGTTCACATAGACCCAGTTAGCGCTGCCACTATCACATGCGATAATTCGGTCTGTAATATCATCACATTGGGCAATGCTGTGGGGTCGCTTGCCATTGAAAGAAGCTTTAACCGCCATAGTCTTTTTATCTTTCTTGAGGAAACGATACATTGTTTCAAAACGCTCGCTAAAGTCGACTCGTTTCCCTTGTAGGTCATTAAACGTATGGTAAAAGCGAGCGTAACTCATAGTTGACGCTCCAAGCCCTATATCAATCATTCTCTGGAGGTATACACCATAAACACCGGAAAGATAAAACTGCACCTCTCGATCATTATTAACATTACCATTATAGGGCGGAAGTGCCATTAGATACTGGTCGTCTAATACGCCTTGAGCCAACCCATTATTTGATTGGTTCTTTTTCAAGTCAAAACGCCGCTGACCACAGAATATATAGTTCTTCGATACGGTACACTGAGAAAGAGTTGCATTCGAGGCCACAGGGTAAGTTAGCTCTGAAGAGTGATTCAAATGCATGTTAGGCGATTGCTCAATAAGCTTATCAGGTGAGCGAGCTGTCGCAGATGTTTTTTCGCCCGCTAGCTTCGATGAGGCAGGCAATTTTATCTTAAGCTTTTCAGCCGGCCGCTTTAGCAGCAGTTTCTGAACCATAACATCATTGCGTTTAAAGTCCTCAAATCGAGGCAATCCCTTACCCTCACCCTCACCCTTACCTACGATGTCACAATAAATACGTTCGTATTCACTAGAGGGTAAGCAATTAGCCGCAACACTTACTGAAAAAAAGGCAACCACTAATACTAGAGTCGACTTGATGTACATACTAGAATTCACTATTGCCTTGAGGTTCGCCACAAAAAAACCACTAGCCTATCATTAAAAGCGATCATCATTAATATCCAGTCATCCACTTAGACTAAAAAATTACATTTTATTACATTGATCTTCGCTACATTGTTATAGGGATCTATAGCCTGTACAACCGTGCCGTTAATAAAGTACCCGCTTCACAGGCCACCGCCTATATTATCTTTATCCTGGTATTCACCATCGTTATCGCTTATTTCGTACTTGATAAACGCCTTGCTATTTGGCAAATAGCTGCCTGCGGAGTCATTGTTACTGGTATACTTTTATCAAAGCCCTCTAACCGTCATTAGCACTGACTTTACAGAGCGCAGGACAAAGCATTTAGAAAAAGATATCACGAGACCCACTATGCATTACCAAACAGACGATATACGCATTAAAGAAATTAAAGAGTTACTCCCCCCAATCGCACTCCTTGAACGATTTCCGGCGACTGAAAAAGCCGCAAAAACCGTATTTCAAGGCAGAGAAGCGATACACCGCATCCTAAATAACGAAGACAATCGCCTGCTCGTTATCATTGGCCCCTGCTCTATTCATGACCCTAAAGCTGCCATTGAATACGGCCATAAACTGGTAAAACTTAGAGAGAAATACAAAGATAGCCTTGATATCGTCATGCGAGTCTACTTTGAAAAACCTCGGACTACTGTAGGTTGGAAAGGGCTTATTAATGACCCGTTTATGGATAACAGTTTTAAAATCAATGATGGGCTTCGTATTGGGCGAAAGTTACTGTTAGACCTTAATGATATGGGCTTGCCAACCGCCACCGAATATTTAGATATGATCACCCCTCAATATATGGCCGACTTACTAAGCTGGGGGGCGATTGGTGCCCGTACTACAGAATCACAAGTACACCGTGAGCTGGCATCAGGGCTTTCATGTCCGGTTGGTTTTAAAAATGGTACAGACGGCACCACTAAAGTGGCGATTGATGCGATTGGTGCAGCGGCCGCTTCTCATCACTTCTTATCAGTGACCAAATTTGGTCACTCTGCAATCGTCGAAACCGCAGGCAACGAAGACTGCCACATTATTTTACGTGGCGGTAAAGCACCAAACTATGATGCCGAAAGTGTTGCAAAAGTCGTGACCGAACTTGAAACGGCTAACTTACCTAAAAAGGTCATGATCGATTTTAGCCATGCCAATAGTAGCAAGCAGTTTAAGAAGCAAATGGACGTGTGCAGCAATGTGTGCAATCAAATAAAATCTGGTGACAATACGATATTTGGCGTGATGGTAGAAAGCCACTTGGTTGAAGGCAGACAAAACTTGGTCGGAAACAAAGCTGAAACTTATGGTCAGAGTATTACAGACGCTTGTATTGGATGGGGTGATACTGAATCGTTAATCGCACAACTGGCTGAAGCTTCGGCTGAACGCGCTAAGGAATTAGATTAAAAATACGATTCTAATCGCGCCTGCCTCAAACAGGCGCTGATTTAAATAGAAAGTTAGTACCATTAAATTGATACAAGAGACCTTCATGCCATCCAAAATTGCGTTGTTCGTCGATGTTCAGAATATCTACTATACCGTTCGACAAGCCTATCAGGCGCAGTTTAATTACACTGCCTTTTGGAACGAGGTAAGTCAAAAAGGTGAGATCGTATCGGCATATGCCTATGCCATAGATCGCGGCGACCCTAAGCAACGCAGCTTTCAGAGCTTTCTCAAAAAGCTAGGCTTTGAGATAAAGCTTAAGCCCTATATACAGAGAAGTGATGGATCAGCGAAAGGCGATTGGGATGTGGGGATAGCGCTGGATGCCTATGAAGCCGCAAACGAAGTAGATACGGTCGTGCTCGCATCAGGTGATGGCGACTTTGACTTGCTTGCCCTCAAGGTTCAACAACGCTTCGATACTCGATTTGAAGTTTACGGAGTACCTTCTTTGACAGCAACCTCAATTATTGAGGCCGCTACCCAGTTCAACCCGATATATGAGTCGCTGTTGATGAACCAGCAAAGGCGATAAGAGAGTGGGTCGACACAATGGACCCCAGCTAAAAAAATGGCGAAATAACGGTACGCGTTATTCTAATAGATAAGCCGTTTTTTCTAGTTCATTTTCAGCTTCATCAATAAACTTAAAAGTATTCCAGGCAATACGAACAATGTCATTATTGTTGAGACGTTGCCGTGCCTTAACAGGTAACTCATTTACAAAGGTACCATTAGTACTGCCATTATCTTCAATGTAGCAATCAATCACGCCATCAAGGTATTGGTTCGTTTCAATATCAATTTTAGCGTGCTCACCACTTACTGAGATTTCATTGATCTGAATATCATTACTCGGGTGTCGTCCTAAATTTACAGAACCACTATTCAGCTCAAAAGTATTAGTAACTACATCATCGACCAATTGCAATAACACTGCCATACTTCACCTCTAACCACTTAATTACTGTCGGCGCACCATGATGACCGACACATTGTCATTTGCTTTATTATTGATACTCTCGTCAATCAAACATTCAACTTGCTGCTTAACTGATTTTGAATCAGCAATAATTGAAGGCCACTGCTGAGCATCAACAGCCCCGGTCAACCCATCCGAACAGAGAACCAACGCATCGCCTGCACTCATAACTATCTGCTGGATATCTGCTAACACCTTAGGCTCCGTTCCCACCGCTTTTGTCAATACGTTTCTAAAGGGTATACGAGGAACTTCACTCTCAGTAATTGAGCCATCATCCACCATCGCCTGAGCAACAGTATCATCTTTGGTAATCTGTTGAGCAGAGCTTACTGAAAGACGATAACAACGGGAGTCACCTACATTGGCAATAAAGGCCTGATCGCCTAACACCCACAAAATCAATAGCGTCGTTCCCATGCGCGAAAGCGATTCATCTTGCTCCCTTGCGACCCTAATGTGATCATTCGCTTCAGATACAGCCTTGTTTAAGGCATCAATCAATTCTGTAACTGCAAGGTCATCGCGGTCCACCAACAAAGAAAGCTGCGCAATACAAATGTCAACGGCAGTTTTACTGGCTATATCGCCTCCTCGATGACCACCCATGCCATCTGCCAATACAGCGACAACATTATGCCCATTGCTTGACTGATGCCAGGCGATTGAGTCTTCATTCCGCCTTCTTGCAAAGCCAATATCTGACTCGCCGTAAACACCAAGACTCATCGGGCGACCTCCCTCGAAAACTCTTTATCCATCACCTTTTGTATCGCCTGCGCCATGCTTTCTGCTGAATCAAATCGTTTCTCAGGGTCCTTCTGTAATGCTTTATTGACAATCCGAGAGGTGGCTGCGGGAATATCAGCCCTCAACGATTTAATAGCCGTGTGCTTTTGGTTGATGATTTTATAGGTCAATGTAGCAAGTGAATCACCATCAAACGGGGGGGTACCGGTTAACAGTTGATAAAATGTAGCCCCCAGACTGTAAACATCTGAGCTGCCCGAGACCTTTTTACCCATCAACTGTTCAGGGGACATATAGAGAGGGCTCCCCATAACACTACCCGTTTTGGTTTTTGAATCATCCACAATTTTAGCGATGCCAAAATCAGTCACTTTCACGCCCCCATTAGATGGGTTATAGATAATATTGCCGGGCTTAATATCGCGATGAACAATATTCTGCTGATGCGCATACTCAAGCGCCTCGGCTACTTTCAAAATAATGCCATGAATACGGTCAAGTGCTAGCAGTGAACCAGCCTTGCAGTAATGACTCAATGGCTTACCTTGGGCATAGTCCATGGCGATAAAAGCCAAGTCAGGCTCTTCACCCACATCGTATACCGTTACGATTGAGGGGTGACTTAATCGGCCTGCCGCTTCAGCCTCTCGAAAGAACCGTTCTTTTAATTCAGATAATAGGTGACTATCAAACTGACGAAAACTCAACGTCTTAATAGCAACCGTGCGTGAAATTTTGGGGTCACGACCTAGATAAACGACGCCCATTGCCCCGCGCCCCAACTCTCGCTCTATTTCGTAACGCCCCAAAACCGGCTTACCGACTTGTTTGTCCGGCAACACCAAGGTACTGGCAATATCCATTGCACCCAATGGTTGGCTTGATGCGCTATCAAACTTACGCAGTTCATTTAGTCGATTTGTCGCATCTTTATAACTACGTTTCACCTCGACTATTCGTTCATAAGCCGCTATTGCCTGGTCATAGTGTCGCTTTCTTTCATGCTGTAATGCCATATCATAAGTGGCACCCAAAGCTTCACCCGTCATAGTGCAGCTTGCAAGTACCTCATCAGCATCATGAAATTGCCCTTGCTGAGAAAGCGATCGGCTTAACCTTATCTTTGTTCTTTGCAACTCATGTGTTAACAACTGAATTTTTCTATTCGGTAGCAACCAGAACAACATCACCCCAAAACCCAACAACAAAAACTGAATCGTTACGCCTAGCGGGTACCACTGCTGCCTGAAGGCCTGCTGAAAGAGCTGAGTTAAAATGAGGGATACCGTGAGACAAAATACCAATAACATACCTGTCGCAAGGTTTAGCCGAGGCAATACGACAACTAAAAATGATGCAGCACATGAAACCAGTGATACTTCAAGCCAATGAAAATATGAGGAAAGGTATAAACCATGTTCCATCAATTGCTGGCTAAGCCAACCCGTCCCTCTAATATTTAGGGGCCATAACAATGTACCTGCCTCTGTAGAAGTGATACTTTGAGCAACCATAAAAAGCGTTTGATCAACCCACTCCAAAACATCATATTGATGTTTTAACAACAACAATATGACCGCAAACGCCACCACAACGGTGCGAAGACTGAAGATAGCAGATAACAACTGTTTAAAACGATGCACTCAACAAAACCTGTCCTAAAACCCATAATGGCTGCTTAGGCGACGATACGGTTGTAAGTGAAGAAAGAATCGCGACCAACGTAAAACAGCAGGTTCCTCTAAACTAAAGAGCTGGCCACCTAATTAACAGTGCAAAAGAATTACATCGTGTAAGTATTTGTTGAAATGAGAAGGTGTCGATGGGAAAGCTATAGAGCGAGAAAAAAACTGTCACTCACCCCCTCTCTTCATTCAAAGGAATGGCAATCTATTCAAATGACTAGAGCATCTTCAAAGTGGCGACACTTAATATTCTAACGTGTTAATTAGATCTATCTGCCAACCACTCAGCCACTTCAGGCCAAATCGTTTTAGGCGCTTTACTGCCTGACAATATACCCATATGACCGCCATTAACTTCCACAACAGACTGATCTTTGCTGGCAACGTGTTCAAGCATAGCGACACTACATTGAGGTGTGACTACGGGGTCTTGCTTGCCCACTACGAGCAACAAATTGGACTTAATATTGCCAAAGTTTCCTTTAGAGCTTTTCATCGGCAACTCCCCTCGCGCCACTATGTTATCAGCCCACAAATATTGAATAACGTCCTGTATAACTGCACCTGGGTACGCCACCATATTATCCAAAAATGCGCCATTGGTGGCATGAGAGATCACATACGCTTCATCATGCAAATTTTTTAGCAAATCTAGATACCCTTGAAGGCTACCAACAGGGTTAGTTAGTTTAAACGCCAGTGAGTTTGCCCAACCAGGCGAACGCCACCAACGGCGACGGGTATTATGCACACGCCACCCAGACTTTTTTTCAAGCCAGTTCAGTTTTTTCGCAATGCGCTGATACTGTTTACCCAGCTCGCCATTAGCATGATAGTCACTCGGCGCTCCAATCAATGCTAAGTTGACAATGTCAGGGTCACCTAACGAGGTATAACAGGCACTAAACAGCCCTCCAAAACTCCAACCATGTAACGATAACTTTTTAGCGCCGCTATGTGCCCTGACCTCTGCTAACACCTTGGGCATCCATTCGGCAAAATAACTAGCGATGGTATAGTGATTATGGTCCCAGCCCGGTCTGCCCCAATCAATCAGGTAGAGCTCAAAGCCTTTTGCTCGTAGGTACTTTACTAAGCTACGCTCAGGAAAAAGGTCATAGATGTACATATTAACGGCGAGGGGAGCGACCATCACCAGTGGTACTTTATGGGATTTTTTTTCAACCGTTACTGTTTCACCATCCACAATAATTTCAGATTCTTTTAACGGTGGATAATATCGCAGTCGCACGATATCTTTCTGGTAGATAACATCAAAAGGTGTCTTTTCAGCTTGCAGCAATTTATCAGTTTGAAAAATGCGTTGTTTCGCATTGCTCGTTGAACGCTCAACTAAACGCCTTACTTCATCATATTTGGTTTTGATTTCTTTTGCTGTGTTTACAACAGGCATATCGCGCCTCAACATGGGTAATTTGAAATAGAGCCATTGAGGCATCTATATTTAATGCGCGATTTTACGTAATCTTTCATCAGTCGTCATTGACCAAAACGCATAGTCATCAATGACAAATTGTTATATCCACAAAATACAGGGATGCTATGAACCTAGATCAACCATTTGACATAGTTTCCGTTCCACAGGAACACTCCAGCAGCAGTAGTTCTAGGAACTTAATGAAAAGACATTTAAAAATTACCGACTACCGATATACAGCCGCAATAAATAACGTAAAATAGCGCCTTTACTATAAGTAAGTAATCAAGAGCGCTTCAGCTGTGTGTTATCCAGTGTGAATAACGCTCTAGCCTATCGCTGGATGTACTGACATGATACGCCTATCAAATATTAAGCTCCCTCTTGATCACGATGAACACGCTCTGACTAATGCTGTTTTAAAAACCTTGGCCATTCAGCCTGAGCAGCTCGTCAGTGTTAATTTGTTTCGTCGTGGTTACGATGCCCGTAAGAAAAACGCTATATTTCTTATCTACACCCTAGATGTTGAAACCACCCATGAAACGGGTTTGCTTGAGCAGTTTTCTGATAGCCAACTAATCAAAAAAACACCTGACCTAGACTATCATTATGTCGCCCAAGCGCCTGCCGACCTTAAAGAACGCCCTGTTGTCATCGGGTTTGGACCTTGCGGTCTATTAACCGGCCTAATCTTAGCTCAAATGGGTTACAAGCCCATTATTCTAGAACGAGGCAAAGAAGTACGGGAGCGCACCAAAGACACCTTTGGTTTTTGGCGTAAAAAAGAACTTAATACCGAATCGAATGTTCAGTTTGGCGAAGGCGGTGCAGGTACATTTTCTGACGGAAAACTCTACAGCCAAGTAAAAGACCCAAAGCAGTATGGACGAAAAGTACTGACCGAGTTTGTAGGCGCAGGCGCACCTGAAGAGATTATGTACGTCAGCAAACCCCATATCGGTACGTTTAAATTGGTGGCGATGGTTGAACGAATGCGCGCAGAAATTATTAAGCTCGGCGGCGAAATTCGCTTTAACTCACGCGTCGATGATATCGATATTGAGAATGAACAAATTACTGGTTTAACACTGAGTAGTGGCGAAAAAATTAAGACTCGACACCTGGCACTTGCAATTGGTCATAGTGCTCGCGATACCTTTCAGATGTTACTCGATAAAAACGTCTATATCGAAGCGAAGCCCTTCTCCGTGGGCTTTCGTATTGAACATGAGCAGTCAATGATCGACCAAGCTCGCTTCGGCAGAAATGCGGGCAATGAGATTCTGGGTGCCGCTGATTACAAACTTGTTCATCACTGTAAAAATGGACGTTCCGTTTATAGCTTCTGTATGTGCCCTGGGGGTACTGTAGTAGCCGCTACCTCAGAAGAAAACCAAGTCGTCACCAATGGTATGAGTCAGTATTCTCGTAATGAACGAAATGCTAACAGCGCGGTGGTAGTCGGCATTGACCCATCAGACTACCCTGGCGGTCCGTTAGCAGGCATTGAACTCCAGCGTCAGCTAGAAAAGAAAGCCTACTTAATGGGCGGCGAGAATTACGACGCGCCAGCACAGAAAGTAGGCGATTTTTTAAGAGGTGTGCCATCAGGTCAACTAGGCACCGTGTCACCTTCATTTAAACCCGGCATTAAACTCACTGACTTATCAGACGCATTGCCTGATTTTTGCGTAGAAGCACTGCGGGAAGCGATTCCGGCTTTCAACCGCAAAATAAAAGGCTTTGCGTTAGATGATGCACTACTGACCGGTGTAGAAACCCGAACCTCTTCCCCTATAAGTATAAAGCGTGATGCAACGTTTCAGAGCATCAACACCAAAGGGCTGTTCCCAGCGGGTGAAGGTGCTGGTTATGCGGGGGGTATTATGTCAGCAGCCATTGATGGGATTAAAATCGCCGAAGCAATGGCAGTGAGTATTAATGAGCAGATTAATGAGTAGTGTTTGTTTTTGTAGGAGAGGCTCTTAACCACGATCATGGCGACTGTTAAATCAATCGCAGTTTGACAATAGGGTGCGCAAGCGCACCCTATATAGGTTCCAGACTTTTTTGCTTCTTTTGGATTTTAATAGAAGGGTTCAAATTCAACGCGGGTTCCTGCTCGGACTCCTTTGAAAACTTCCGCCTAAGATAAGCACTAACATTAGCCCCCATCACCAACAGACAAGGCGTTAGAAATAGCGTCAACAAGGTCGCAAAAGCCAATCCACCGGCTATCGCACTTGAAAGCTGTGTCCACCATTGCGTTGATGGAGCGCCGAATGTAACTGCTCGATTAATAAAATCGATATTCATTGAAAGAACCATCGGTATTAAGCCTAAAATCGTCGTTCCTGCGGTCAAGAGCACCGGCCTCAGCCTTAATTCACCGGTTATTAGCGCAGAGTCATAAGCAGACAACCCCTCTTTCAAATAAGCGTTATAGGTATCAATCAATACGATATTGTTATTCACCACGATGCCTGCCAACGCAATAATGCCTAAACCCACCATAACCACACCAAATGGTTGTGCCGTCACCATCAAGCCAATTAATACGCCTGCAGTCGAAAACACAATGGCGCTTAGCACTAAAATACTCTGATAGAAGCTATTAAACTGTGTCACCAATATCAGCAACATCATAAATATAGCCATCATAAACGCTGTTGATAAAAACTGGGCGGTTTCTCGCTGATCTTCATCTTCGCCTTTAACGGTTATTTTAACATCTGGTTTTAGCCCCCCTTCTTTGAACAGGGCTTGTAAAGACTGTAATCGCTCGCTAACCAGTTGCCCTTCTTCTACATCCGCCTGAATAGTAATCACGCGCTTTGCATCAACACGTTGGATCGTGCCAGTTTTTTGGGCAGGCGTTATGGTGACAAAGTTACTAAGGGGGATCATCCCTTTTTCGGTTTGAATACTAAAATTATCAAACTTATCTAACGTGCGCTCTTTTCTGGGGAAACGAATACTAATATCAATTTCCTCATCGGAGTCATCAGGTCTATAATCCGATACACGATACCCATTTGTAATCATCTGTATAGCGCTGCCGATCAAGGCTATATCTGCACCATATTGCGCAGACGCCTCTCTATCAACCTGAAGTCGCCACTCGATTCCCGGTAATGCTCGATCATCTTCAACATCTTTAAAGCCACCCAGTTCGGTCATTTTGTTGCGAATAGTGGTGACAGCTTCTTCAACATGCTCGGGAACTATAGCACTGATTTGCAGTTGGATAGGCTTACCGCCAGAAGGACCATTTTCTTCTTTTCGAAACTCTAACTGAAGACCCGGTAAATCAGCTGTCTTTGACTTCATCTCTGCCAGAATTTCAGATGCTACTCTACGCTCTTGCCAGTCAACAAGCTGAAACTGTATTGACCCAATAACGTCTTCAGATACATTACTCTGAGACCGGTTAAATGACCTAGCATAAAGGGATTTTAGCTCTGGCATGCCGTATAGACGTTGCTCAACGTCTTTGAGCAAATCATCTTTCTCAAAAATAGATAGATCACCTCTCGCATGAACCAACACCTGGGCAGTCTCAGGCTCAACATCTGGAAAGAATTCCACACCTTTTCCGATTTGAGCATAAGCAGCATAGGTGATACCTATAACCGTCATTGCGAGTAGTAGTGTTTTGCCTGGATGCCTCAACAAAACACCCAGCAATCTGACATAACCAGACATTAATACAGATTGAGTCGTAACAGTCTCTTGTTTGCTATCTTTTCCGTTTTGGCTTCCTCCCAACCAACTTCCCAACACCGGCAGAAATATCAGCGCTACGACTAACGAAGCTAACAAGCAGATAATCACGGTAATCGGGAGAAACTTCATAAACTCCCCGACCGTTCCTGGCCATGAAATAAGCGGTAGAAACACCACGAGTGTCGTGGCCGTTGACGCAATAATTGGCCACGCCATTCGTTTCGACGCTTGAGAAAAGGCCTTCCCTGCTGAGAGACCCTGCTCCTGATTTCTGGACGCCAATTCTGTCACCACAATAGCGCCATCGACCAGCATACCCACGACTAGGATAAGGCTAAACAACACCACAATATTCAAGGTAAAACCCATTGAATAAATAATCAGTATGCCGGTTAGAAATGATGCGGGGATAGCGACTCCGACCAAGAGTGAAGAACGTAAGCCCAGCGCGCCTACGATGACAATCATCACCATCACAATCGCACTTGATACGTTATTCTGTAGATCTTTCAACATATCAACAATCTGACCCGACTTATCGATGATGTAAGTATGCTTCAATGAGCTAGGCCAATACACTTGTTTTTCATCAACGATCTGCTTAGCCTGATCGATCACTTCAATAATATTTGAACCCACACGCTTTTTTACTTCTAGTGAAATTGCAGGCTCACCGTTTACCCGAGCAAACCCTTCAGGGTCTTTAAACCCACGACGTACCGATGCCACATCTCGAAAGCTCACAACGGTATCGCCGACCACTTTAATGGGTAACGACAAAATATCATCGAGGTTTTCAATAACACCCGATACCTTCATCACTTGCCGGCCATGACCACTGTCAATCGCACCCGCTGCTACTAGCTGATTGTTACGGTTAACAATATTCAGCACACTTTCAAAGTTGATGTTGTAGGTCTCTAGCACCAATGGGTCGACAATTATCTCGAGTACTTCATCCCTATCGCCGCCAATATCAACTTCTAGAACACCTGGAAGCGCTTCGATATCATCTTTTAAGTCTCTGGCTATTCTTAATAGGTTTCGTTCTGGAATAGGTCCGGACACACTCATGCTCAATACAGGAAACAGCGCTACATTAACCTCGTTAACTTCTGGTTCTTCTGTATCATACGGCAGGTTCACTTTGGCCCGATCGACTTTCTCTCTCACGTCATCCAAAGCAGATTGACTATCAAACCCTGCGTCAAACTCAAGTGTCACGGATGCATGGTTCTCCCCCGCTGAGGCACTCATCTCTTTTACGCCCTCGATGGATTTAAGCTCTTTCTCCATCGGGCGAACCAGTAATCGCTCAGCGTCAGTCGGAGAAATACCATCATGAAACATAGAGACGTAGATAATCGGAATGGCAATATCGGGCTCGGACTCTTTAGGGATAGCCTGATAGGCAAAAACCCCACTGATCAGTAGAAAAAGTAATACGAGTAGTGTTGATCGACGTCGATTGATGGCCCAATCAACAAGGTTTGATTTACCCTCATTCATAGCGTCACCGAATCTGAAGAGCGATCTTCAATAGGTTCGATTTCATCGCCTTCAGTAACAAAGCCCTGCCCAACGGTAATAACCCTGAATGTTTCAGGAAGCCCTTTTAGCCAAATACCATCGCGTTCGCTTCGTATGATATCGACAGTCTGGGTGATCACTTTGTTTTCAACATTAATCCCTTTAACCTGTAATATCCCTTCACTATTCAAATCAAGCAACGAACCCGTTAGTTTATGGGCTTTTTGCTCACCTATTTCAATGGTCACCCGTGCGCTCTGACCAAAACGTAGAATACCTTTAGTATTCTCTGACTTTGCTTCTATGCGAAATGTGCGTGTGTTCGGGTCAGCTGATGTCGATATAAAACTGATTTTCCCCTCAACCTCTCTATCATCAAGTAAAACGGCATTAACCGTTTGGCCTAAGGTTAACTTCGCGATATATTGCTGGGGTACGTCAGCGCTGATTAACACATAGCTATCATCCACCAAATACACCAGCGGATCTCCCGGCGAGACATAGTCACCGACCTCGACATAACGGTCATTCAATACCGTAGCAAACGGTGCTTTAACGAGAGTTTTATTAATCTCAACTTGGATCTCTTTAACTTCTGCTTCCGCTGCTAGTACGTTGGCAATATTTTGCTGTTGCTGATTCTTTGACAGCATATTTTTCTGCTGTAATTGAGCGCCGGCGTCTCTTTCAGACTTTTTAACATCTAATTCAGCTTTGGCTTTTTTCAGTCGGGCTAACCGGTCGCTCACATCTAGTTCGATAATACGCTCACCCTGTTTGAGGCGGCTTCCTTTGTCACTGCCTAGACGAGTGACAACACCCTGTACCTCTGCCTTGATCTCAATTTCTCTGGCCGCTTCAATTTGTCCTTGAAGAAACAGGCTATCTGTAACCGCCTCAGCCACAATTGTTTTGACTTTTACTTTGAACTTTTCAGGCTGAATCGGCGCAGCAGAGTCTTCTGCGGCAACACTCTCAGACGTAGCATTAGAGCCTGAAAAAACCCACCCAACAGCCACTACTGTCAACGCTATCGCAATTATTAATGAACGGTTCATATGTTTCCTCGAATGGCTTGTAGTATTATTTTTATCGAATCCAGTTGGTGTTGCTCATTCACGCACGCAGCCCCATTAAACCCGCTACCATATACTCGCTGATCACCGTAATAAATTCATCTTGCTCCAATTGCGAGCGGCAGCTTATATCAGTATTCCAAATCATCGACATCGCCCCTTCGAAGGTAGCCTCAAGCCCGATAATAAGATGATGATAAGGCCGCTTAGGGATAACACCCTGCTCTATCCCAGTTTCTAAAATACTGCCAATAGATGCTTCAAATGACTTTTCTACCTGGTCAAATTTATCTTGATATACCTCGCTTAACCGCTCAACATAGTCAGCCCGCTTACAGTAGAGACTGACCCTTGCGTGAGCCTGACAATCGAGATACAGCGTAAAAGAATGCCGTATCACCTCTCGCATCACCTGATCAACCGGTTGATCATGGTTAATCATCTTGAAATTTGCGAGTAGACGTTCATGAAACTCCAATGCAATACAGGCATAAATTTCATCTTTTGAAGAAAAGTGTTTGTAAACCGTCCCCTTGCCAATTTCTGCTTCTTTGGCAATTTGATCAACCGTTACCTGCTCCCAACTAGGGTTATTAAACAACGATAACGCCGCATCCAATATTTCTTGCTCTCTTCGAGCAAAGTCTCTCTCTTTACGTGTTATGGGCTGCATACTTCTACCATTAGCCATTGAATCTCATCTACTGGGATCACAAAAAACAATACCTATAGTCATAATATGACCAATAGTCACACAATTCGTAAAGCGGATCAACAACGAAGCTCTCTAAAATTTAAAATAAATAGCTATAAAGATACCCTGCAGCCATTGCCATCCCCAAAACCACTATCAAAAAGGCCGCTATCATCTGATTTTTGAACAATGACTTTAGCAAAACGACCTCTGTTAGACTGGCCCCGGCACTGCCAATAATCAGCGCCATTACGGCTCCGAGCCCCATGCCTTTCGCTGCTAAAGCGGCGCTCAGTGGTATGACCGCTTCGGCACGAATATAAAGTGGGATGCCGATAACAGCAGCCACCGGCACAGCAAATGGGTTATTCTCACTGGCAACGCTGGCGATATAGTCAGCAGGCATAAACCCATAAATGATTGACCCTAAGGCAATACCTACTATTAAAAAAGGCAACACCGTTGTGAAATCTTTCCAGGTCGTTACCCATATTTTACGCCACTTACTAACATGATCATTTCGAACGGAACAACCATTGGTTGAGCATTTGGGCTCAGGGGTTATATAAGCCTCTGACTTAATATACTTTTCAAACCCCAGTTTTTCTAAGCTATACCCCGCCGTAATCGACACGCCCATTGCAACAATGAAATAAAAAAGCGCCACCTCAAAACCAAAGGTCACCACAAACAAACCGATGATAATGGGGTTCAATAGCGGGCTAGCAAACAAAAATACCATCATCGTTCCAAAACCCGCTTTTGCACGCAGCAGCCCTTTTAGAAAAGGAATAGTTGAACAAGAACAAAAAGGGGTTATTGCGCCTAAAAAACCGGCGATAACATAGCCCTTTCCCTTTTTCCCACTCAGTATGCTTTGAATTTTACTGGGCGGTATATATTCCTGTAATACGCCGACGATATAACTTATCGCCAAGAACAGTACTGTCAGCTCTACCGCTAAAATTGCAAACATTTTAGCGGTCTCTTGCACCATAACACCTGTAACAACCATCATTTTCACCCTATCAATCCATACTTCCAGTATTATCGAAATATATATAGCGCCATTGTTAGAGTCAACATATTTCTGGTAATATCGAAATATATTGTTTGGAGTCGTATAAATGAAACTAGAAGTACTGGCGAAGGCATTAAAAGAATTGGGCCACCCAACACGGTTGGCGATTTTTAAGCGTCTAGTTAAGTCCGGTTATCAGGGGCTGGCTGTAGGGGTTATTCAAGAGGAGTTAGCCATCCCGGGGTCTACGCTCTCTCACCATATATCAAGTCTTGTATCAGCAGGACTTATCAAACAACGGCGAGAGGGGCGGACACTTTTTTGTGTTGTTGAATATGCCCGACTACAGGCCGTTATTAGCTTTTTCCAAGATGAATGCTGTTCAGATGTGGAAACTTAAAGGCCTGCGTTAGCTTGTTCGACAAAATATTCAATTTTAGAAAGGAGGAGACTACTTTTCAGCACCGACCAAAAAGCTTTCGAAATCCTCACCCGTCAGTTTTTTAATCTGGCTAAATAGATACCAGATGGCCAGCATTAAAATCACCGTGCTAGGTAACGCGATTACAGGGTAGCTCCACGCAGTCATTTCCCCCAACTCCTCTGCGAATTCAGGAGTGCCAGGCGGGCTCACTAAAATCACCTTGGCCAACACATAATTAAGTACCGATGAAACAAAAAACGAACCCGCAACAATCAGAGAAGCCAATTTCAAGCGCTTTTCAAACTCGTCGGTATAGTTGTTATCTGACAACGCGGTATAGAGGTCGTCGGTACGAATAATCTCCCGATTCAAAATAATCATTTTCACTATGGGGTATTTAGTACGCTGGGTAAATAACACCGCTAATCCAATAAGAGCAGGAATAGCCGCTTCTTTAATCGCAATGTATTGAGGGTCTAGCTCTAGTAGGCTGATCCCCCCTGTCAAAAAGACACTCACGATACCCAAAATAGAAAACGCGTTTACTTTGCCTGACTGTTTAAGGTCCCAAAGACCGTAACCAATCGGGAATGCCAGAGCAACAACAATACTCCACGCAGGTCCTAAGCTATCAACACCAGAGAACTTACTAAGAATGACCACCGGTATAATAATATTAAACGCAAGGTTGCCTAAAAGACCGCCTTTTTTCTTTGTATCTTTTGCCATATTGCTATTATCTACAATCAAGTTGCTACGGGTTAGTTGGACATTGAATCATGAGTATCGTTCATTTTCAATCAATCTGGTTCAGCTTTGCGAAGTAGGGTTTGTATCAAAAATGAAACCATTGCCATATCATCAAACATTAACTATGCGAATGCCGGGGTAACATCTCTGGATGAAGATAGAGTACAAATGAGACTCCACTGAAACGGCGCATCTTACTGACTGCCAAATGTTAAGAAAAACAACCGATAGCGCTAAAGGCATAAGCACCATCTCAGGCAACGATAGCCCCTCATTTTACTGGGTCGCTTTTCAGCTAACGAGGGCAAACCATTAGATACACCCGCCTTAAGCACAAACCAACTTTACCGACTACAGTATCGAATAATTTGCCGCAGTATTGATGGTGGCGTAATAAGACTTGCATAATACAGTGCTGAAAATTTTGCACTGACGGGCCTATGTGTCTTAGGAGCGTCAATTTGTTTAAAGATTGCATCTACAACATCATCAGCCGTTAAATCAACACCCAGTGCATCTATAATTTTGGGTGAGTGCTTCTGGGTAGCCAGCATGTTCGTCGCTACAAAAGGAGGGACCACGTCACACACTTTAATACCATGCGCTTGCCATTCTAGTTCCAACGCTTCAGTAATTCCTTTTACCGCAAATTTGGAAGCAGAATAACTCGAAAATTCAGGAATTCCATACAGAGAGCTTGCGGATGAAATGTTGATTACCAGACCACGACGGCTCGCTTTCAGGTAAGGGAAGGCAGCATGACAACCATTGATAACACCCATTACATTGACATCAATCGTGCGTTGATGCTCGCTAATATCGAGCGATTCAAAGCCGCTAATGGTTAAAATACCGGCATTGTTAATCAGCAAATCTAATTGGTTGCCCGACAGCGCGGCAAAATCATCAATCGCAGTTTTAAATTGATGGCTATTGGCTACATCAGCCTGATAGCAGTGAACACGACTTTTATCCCAGCCAGCCGTTAGTGTGTCTAAATCCTCTAAATGCTGCCCTGCGAGCCCTAGACTCCACCCTTCCTTGTATAAGCGCTCAGCCGTCGCTCGACCAATGCCACTGGAAGCCCCCGTTAAAAACACCGTTTTTATTGCCATGTTTTATCTCTACTTGGTTATGCTGCTTTGTTATCATGCTTTTTAGCATCGATTTTGCTGGTTATTAAATCATTCATCTGCGGTTCTGCCATTTCATCTACCCAACGACCCCAAGTATATGGCCATAGTACAGGATCTCCGTCTTTATCGAGATACCAACTCTGGCAACCTCCAACCCAAGAAGTCCCCTTTAAGCCTTTTTTAACATAATCATTGAAGGCTTCAATCGCTGAAGGTTTTGGTTCTACTTCGTCGAATTCATTCTCTCGCCACTTATCAATTATTTTGATGATGTAGTCACCCTGCACTTCACTCATCGCAATAACCGAAAAATTACCGATTGGCGTATTGGGGCCTAGCATCAAAAAGAAGTTAGGATAATTGGGCAGGAGCATTGAGCGGTATGCTTTGATCTTATCTGACCACGCCTCTTCTATATGCAGTTCTTCTCGCCCTATTAAGTTCATTGGACGCATAAAATTAAAGGGGTGAAAACCGGTTGAGAGCACTAATACATCAAGCTCATGCAACTTACCATCCTGTGTGATAATGCCCTTGTCAGTAATACGTTCAATACCCTCTGTAATCAGATGCGCATTAGGCTTTTGGATAGCCTTATAGAAGGTTTTGTTGATGATGACTCGCTTACAGCCGACTTGGTAATTCGGTGTGAGTTTGTCTCGTAGTGAACGATCTTTGATGCTAAGGCGCAAATTCATTTTGCATAGACTTTCCAGTAATTTCTTCTGAAAGAAATGCCCGGTCACAGCCTTAGTGAAAAAATGCTCCATTGTGAAAATAGACGATTTACGCATTAGTTTTACTAGTGATGGATATTTATTCATGCGTTTTTTCATCTTCTCAGAAACTGAGAAATCCCTCATGGGCATTAACCATTGAGGGGTACGCTGAAATACACTTACGTCAGCGCCTGAGTTTATCAATTCAGGAATGGCTTGAGCAGCCGTTGAACCGGTTCCTATAACGCCAACACGCTTGCCTTGATTAATGTCCACATCATGATTCCACTGTGCGGTATGGAACATCTCACCTTTAAAGTCATTCAGCCCTTCTATATCAGGAAATGCAGGGTGGTGCAGAATACCGGTTGCGCAGACCATAAAATCGGCTAAGTAGGTCTTGTTTTTTTCTGTTTCTATAATCCATTGACCCTCTTTATAACGCGCATCAGTGACTGTTTCGTTAAAGCGAATACTGCGCTTAACATCATACTTCTCGACAACATGTTCAAAGTATTGCTGTATTTCACCACCCCGTGCAAAAAAGTTACTCCAATTAGGGTTAGGCTCAAATGAATAAGTATACATATGTGCGGGTACATCGCACGCGACGCCTGGGTACGTATTTTCACGCCAGGTTCCACCAATTTTATCTTTCTTTTCAAGCACGGTGATATCAGTAATGCCAGCCTTCCGCAATTTGATAACCATCAGTATACCAGTCATGCCGGCACCAATGATGACAACGGAAGGTGAACGTAGAATCGATGACATACTTTGGCCTCATTATTGTTTAAGTTAAGTCATTCTAGTCAGTAATAGCCACTTGAACCAGTGGTAAACGAGACCTATACTTGTGATTTTAAGACAATTATTTAATTCTCTTGAGGATGAGTATGGCAAAACGAGACATCAATAGCCTTCGCATCATCTATCACTATGCCCTTGAAAAAGGGATAAGCGGTGAAGCCTTGCTGCGTGGAACGGGTGTCGAAGTATGTCAATTAGAGGACAGTGAAAGCCAGGTCGATGACGAACAAGAGCTTCATGTGCTCCAGAATTTGCTAGATTATCTGGATGATCCGTTCTGGATAGGCGTAGAGTTAGGGTTACGCTATCAATTAACGAGCTATGGTATTGTGGGCTATGCATTACTATCGAGTGAAACTCTGCGGAAGGCCTCTGTATTGGGAGTGCGTTATTTGGGATTAACCTATGCCTTTTCGGACATTCGTTTAAATGAGCAAGACGATTCATTTTCACTGGACTTTAATACTGCAATAGAAGGCAGGTTAGGTTTACTGGTATTGATCAGAGATATTTGGGCCGTCAGTGTCATATACAAAGAGCTGTTCGATATAGGCCAAATACCTTTTACGCTGCATATGTGTATTGATGAACCCACATATAAATCAGATATGAGCCGTACAGCTCTTAAAGCAGGCATAGGAGGCGACATTGTTTTCGGTACTTCTCGAAATGCATATATAGGTGAATCATATTTACTGGACTTACCGCTCCCCAAAGCAAATGAATTAACCGCTCGTTTATGCGAAGCGCAATGCCTAGAGTTGTTGCAAAAAAAACACATTATAGGAGAATTGTCTCAACAAGTGAGGGGAGTTCTATTGCGAGACGGGTTAGGCGTATCAATGGAGCACGTGGCTGACTTGCTAGCACGAACAACTCGTACTCTTCATAGACAATTAAAAGAAGAAGGTACCACCTGGCGACAACTACGAGATGACACCCGAATAAGTTTAGCCGAAGAACTATTGGCACAACCCATACAGCTTGACGAAATTGCCGATCGGCTTGGTTATAGTGACGCCACTAATTTCAGTCATAGTTTTAAACGCTGCAAAGGCTGTTCACCTAGAGCCTACAGAAAAGGCATCGGCTAAGATGGGTTTATATTTACTCGCGCATTCTTCTTTGCAGGTGCTAGCTCTATTGTATCTAGTTTATGGAAGGTGGGTGATCAGGCGACCTCAGAATTGATGCGCAGTTCTATAAAATCTTGCCACTCTAGACAAACGATTTGCATTGAAGAATGCCCAAAAATACGTCAGAGAGAACATTGAGCAACACACAGTAATTATTTTTCTACTCCTTTGAGAAATAAATATCACCATAAAACGCTGTCGTCTGGCCATGGGTATTATCCGTATCGGTCATGATCGCGATCGCATCGATCTCCTCGACCTCCTCCCCCAGCCAATGCTTAAAAGCATCATACACATTTCGCTTCTCGGTATACCACTGACCCACACTGTCTTGCCCAGACCTAATTGCGATCATTCTATTATTATCTGGCGCAAATGCATTAGGCCAAACATGGCCTTTTTCAGTGCCGCTCGACCAGACAAAATTAAGTGCCTTTGTTCGCCAGAAAAATAATCCACCTGAACGAATCACATAGATGCGAACCACATAGTCATCGCCCGCTTTCTGTTGTTCATCACTCTCTGGAAGCTTACTATTGATGCGCCATCGCCAGTTTAGGAACGGATACTCTTTAAGGTTAATCACTTTCTTTTTGTATAAGCCTGATGCAGAGCCATCACTCACTGCTTTTAAGACAAGGTTATTCTCCAAGGTCTCAATACTGTATGTCGTCTCACTATCAAACGACTTAGACTCCCAACCCTCCATTGAGCCTGCCGAGAACAGACCAATTGGAATAGTTTCAGCAGCAAGTGCGAGTACAGAATTTACGCCACTCGCAAAAAAAACAAGTAGTAACAACATGCGATTCATGAGCAGTGGTGCCTGCAGAAGCCAATAAAGTGTGAGAGCATCATACCCTAAGGCTAACTAACATTACGACTCCGACCCGCTTCGTTATTCCATACTTTTCCAAGTAAAGTGTCAGATCTATTTTTAACATTATTATTTGGTGCGCAGCGTACTATCAGTTGTAACCTTGATGAAAGGACACAGAGCCTGCCCCGTGAAACGCTTTGGGTACGACTGTAATCAGGGTTGGGCTATTTGAGGTTTCAGCGTGGTCGGCTCCTTGATTCCGCTGCGAGGCTGTGAAAGTATCAACAAATAAGAGGCTTTTTGCCTTCA
>CAJXUY010000026.1 GCA_913060665.1 uncultured Oleiphilaceae bacterium | reverse complement strand
TAATACAGGTAATACTAGAATACTTTCACAGCCTCTTCGCTGCATCACGGCTACAGAGACTGTATTCTTTGGCGTGTAGGCGTTATGGCCAGCTATCGTGGCGCATATTCAAGCACATCTGAATGGAAGTTTTCTTCAGGCATACCCTGCTCTAAAAAGGCATCCATGGTGGCATAAACCATTCCCGGAGAACCACTAGCAAATACCTGGCAGCCTTTTAAATCATGGCCATCTTGCAGCACTGTATTAAACAATTGCTCGTGGTGACCAGGCCATTCATTGTCTTCTATATCAGCGCTAATGATGCGGTAAGAAAAGTTAGTATAAGTCGCTTGCCACGCTTTTGGCTTATCTAATAAGTAAATATCATCGGCCTGACGCCCACCCCAATACAGAGATATTTGCTGTTCAGGGTTCAGTGACAATGCATGCTCAATAATACTTTGCATCTGTGCAAAGCCCGTCCCTGCGGCAACCAATAGTAGCGGCTGATCAGGTTTTTCAATTAGGCATGCCTTACCGAATGGTAATTGCACTTTCAGCACCGGATGGTTTTTGATGTATTCAATCACCGCTGAAGCAGATTCCCAGCCCTCGGCAGCCTGTACATGTAATTCAATATTCCTGTTTGAAGGCTCTTCAGGTAAAGTCGGCGCACTCGCAATAGAAAAAAACGAAGGGTCTCGCCCATCCATCAGAACCGATAAGTACTGCCCGGCATGAAACTCAACTCGCTTGCCTGCTGGCGGCCTCAGCACGACACGATACACATCGTGATTTAACTCTTCAATAACTTCAACCTGACAGGCAAATGTTTTCAACGCTATTTCTCCTGGCTTTAACACGCCATTAATTTCTATATCACAATCAGTGTCGGGCACTGCGTTGCAAAGCATTAATTCTTTATTTACGGCTTCAACCTTAACTCCGCTTGGCAATACACAGCGACCCGATAACAAAACCCCCTGACAGATATGACAAACACCGTTTTCACAACTGACTGGAAAGCGAATACCCTGCCTAAATGCCGCATCAAAAATGGTTTCTCCCGATAAACTTTCAAACTGAACGTCTCGGGGCAGCAATCTAACTAAAGGCATAACATACTCTATAAATAATAAAGAGGTTGGCGTATTCTAACAGAAAACGTCTATACCCGACAATTTTAGTCAGGTATAGCTCATCTTATTTATCAATTCCTAACAACGACCAAATGTCATCAACACGCCGCTTAACAGCCGAGTCCATTTCAATGGGCTCCCCCCACTCTCGGGTCGTTTCCCCTGGCCACTTATTGGTTGCATCAAGACCCATTTTAGAGCCCAGACCGGATACCGGTGAAGCAAAATCCAGATAGTCAATCGGCGTATTTTCAATCATGGTCGTATCACGAGCAGGGTCCATTCTCGTGGTAATAGCCCAAATAACATCATTCCAATCTCGAGCATTAACGTCATCGTCTGTCACAATAACAAATTTGGTATACATAAACTGACGAAGAAATGACCAAACACCCATCATCACGCGCTTGGCATGACCCGGATACTGCTTCTTCATAGTCACAACAGCCATTCGATACGAGCAGCCTTCTGGTGGCAGATAAAAATCTACAATTTCCGGGAACTGTTTCTGCAGTATAGGTATAAAAACCTCATTTAGCGCAACCCCTAATATTGCAGGCTCATCAGGTGGTCGGCCGGTATAGGTACTATGATAAATGGGGTTCTTACGGTGCGTAATGGTCTCAACAGTGAATACAGGGAAGCTCTCAACCTCATTATAATAACCCGTATGATCACCAAAAGGCCCTTCTGGCGCGAGTTCGCCTGGGTAGATAAAGCCTTCCAAAATAATTTCAGCACTGGCCGGCACCTGTAAGTCGCTTAGCTTAGCGGATGCAACTTCGGTTTTTGACCCCCTTAAAAGCCCTGCAAACGCATATTCTGATAGCGTATCAGGTACTGGTGTAACGGCACCCAATATCGTAGCAGGGTCTGCTCCCAACGCCACTGCAACAGGAAAGGGCTTATCAGGCGTTGCCTTTGCCCACTCTCGATAATCTAATGCACCACCGCGATGAGAAAGCCAACGCATAATGAGCTTGTTTTTACCTATTAATTGTTGCCGGTAAATACCTAGGTTCTGTCTTTCTTTTTCAGGTCCGCGAGTAATCACTAACGGCCAGGTCACCAATGGGCCTGCATCCCCCGGCCAACAGGTTTGAATCGGTATTTTATAGAGGTCTACATCATCTTTCTTAATAACGACTTGCTGGCATGCTGCTGAACGCACTTCCTTAGGGCCCATATTGAGCACTTGCTTAAAGGCTGGCATTTTTTGCCATACATCTTTAAACCCTTTTGGGGGCTCTGGCTCTTTCAAAAATGCTAGCAACTTGCCAACGTCTCGAAGCGCCGTAACATCATTTTCCCCCATCCCCATTGCAACACGTTTGGGAGTGCCAAAAAGGTTTCCCAGTACTGGCATATCAAACCCTTTAGGGCTTTCAAATAACAGCGCAGGCCCACCTTGCCGTAAAGTACGATCACAAATTTCTGTCATTTCCAGATAAGGATCAACTTCCATCGTAATACGCTTGAGTTCACCTTCTTTTTCAAGCTTATTAATGAAGTCACGCAGGTCGTTATATTTCATTCTATCTATCCTAGCCATTAAAAAGGCCGGTGTTCGAAAATCACCAGCCTTTTTTATTGACGCCAAATGACGCCCACTTAACACATAAACACTCAACATTGTCATTCTCACTTTCGCAAGGATGACATGAACAAGTAGTTACTTAAATGTTAGCGCTTCTTCATAGACAAGAAAAACTCTTCGTTAGTCTTGGTATCTTTTAGCTTATCTAGCAAAAATTCAATCGCGGCGACATCATCATCCATTGAGTGCAATAGCTTACGAAGAATCCATACACGCTGCAGATCACCTTCGGTCATCAATAGGTCCTCGCGACGAGTACCCGAACGACGAATATTGATAGCAGGGTAAACACGCCTCTCAGCCGCTTTACGATCTAAATGAATCTCTTGGTTACCCGTACCTTTAAATTCTTCAAAGATAACTTCATCCATCTTAGAGCCGGTATCAACCAACGTAGTCGCTAAGATCGTTAAGCTTCCACCCTCTTCAACATTACGAGCAGCACCAAAGAAACGCTTAGGGCGCTCTAGCGCATGGGCATCAACACCACCGGTCAATACCTTGCCCGATGAAGGGATAATAGTGTTATATGCACGGGCTAGTCGTGTAATAGAGTCAAGCAGGATCACCACGTCTTTTTTGTGCTCAACTAATCGCTTCGCTTTTTCGATAACCATTTCGGCTACCTGAACGTGACGTGAAGGTGGCTCATCAAACGTACTGGCAATGACTTCACCCCTAACAGAGCGTTGCATTTCAGTTACTTCTTCCGGACGCTCATCAATCAATAAGACCATCAAATGACATTCTGGATTATTACGCACAATAGACTGCGCAATATTCTGCATCATAAGTGTTTTACCGGCCTTAGGAGGCGATACGATCAACCCACGCTGCCCCTTACCAATGGGTGCAACCAAATCTGTTACTCGAGACGAGAGGTCTTCAGTACTGCCGTTACCCACTTCAAGAACAAGGCGATCAGTCGGAAATAAAGGTGTTAGGTTTTCAAAAAGAATTTTATTACGGGAGTTTTCTGGCTTATCAAAGTTAATTTCACTCACTTTTAACAGTGCAAAATAACGTTCACCGTCTTTCGGCGGTCTAATTTTACCCGCCACGGTATCACCAGTACGAAGATTGAATCGACGAATCTGACTGGGTGATACATATATATCGTCTGGGCCTGCTAAATAGGAGCCTTCTGCTGAACGAAGGAAACCAAACCCATCCTGAAGAATTTCCAGGACGCCATCACCGTAGATGTCTTCGCCACCCTTAGCATGTCGTTTAAGTATAGTGAAGATTACATCTTGTTTACGGGATCTTGCCAGGTTATCTAGTCCCATTTCTGCGGCGATAGTCAAAAGCTCAGGTACGGATTTTTTCTTAAGTTCGGAAAGATTCATAGTTTAGTAGGCTATAGAGATAGAAGAGAATTTGGTTTGAAGGAATTTCAGATAATTTTTTCGATTTATTTGCAATTACATTCATCTGAGATGAAGGAAGAAAACTTCAACCCCAAAGGGTTTTAGCTAAAGATAGACGGGATTATAACAATAATCCAGAAAAATACTAATTTTTATTGCCCGAGTACTCACTTTCGTTTAAGGCGAAGGGTTATATCCACTGTTTCTTTCTCTAGAAACAAGCCCTGTATTGATCAATAGCCTAGTAGGTGAAACTACTAGGGGTCGCTATGTAAATCTACGAATACATTTATATACGCTTTACCACGATAATAACTACCAAGCAGTCACAATATCAGAGGAGAGCGTCATGCAAGTCAACAGTGCAAATTTTGCCCAAACCTACCAGACAATTCGGCACGCTCAAGTCGTCAGTGAAAAACCGGCCGAAATCACTCCCGAACAAAAAAACCATGTAGCGGATGCGTTGTATTCAAAACAAAGCGAGGTACAGCAAGCTCAAAGCGATACTGCGCAACAAAAGCGAACCGCAGCCACAACGGTCATTGATCATCAACAAACTAACGATAATATTGATACTTATGTCCAGTCTTATCAAAATGCAACAGGAAACGATAGCAGCACCTCATCCAATACCGTTGACTATGGTGATATTAAAGACATTAATCAAGCTATTACACGCCACCAAGTCGCTAATAGCGATATGTTGAGCAACTATATCGACCGACAACAAGAAGGCCCTAAACCCACACCTTATTATCAAGTGGGAATACAAAATCAGATTCAGGCAGGGTCTATGATTAACACATTTGCCTAAATAACAGCCGTCGCTTTCTAAAAACAAACTAACTATTGATACAGGTAAGCTTGCGACCCTATCAGGGAATGATAATATGAGCGGCAACTCGTTTAATCTTTAGGAAGACTACTAGTCATGAGTGCTGCCACCGATTTTGTTTCACTGAACATTGCCGTATTAACCGTTTCTGACACCCGCAACTTTGACAACGACACTTCAGGGCAAGCATTAGTCGATGCACTTGAAGAAACAGGTCATCAGTTAATAGACCGTAACTTAGTCCCCGATGACATCTATCAAATGCGTGCCGTTGTATCTCAGTGGATCGCCAACCCCGACGTCCAGGCCGTCATTGTTACCGGTGGTACGGGCTTTACCGATAGAGATAGCACACCTGAAGCGCTAACCCCCCTATTCGACAAAGAAGTCAAAGGCTTCGGAGAACTATTTCGTCAGGTATCTTATGATGAAATAGGTTCATCTACCATCCAGTCTCGCGCCTTCGCCGGACTCGTTAACAAAACCGTCATTTTTTGCCTGCCAGGCTCAACCGGCGCTTGCCGAACAGGCTGGAACAAAATCATAAAAGAACAGCTAGACAGCACACACCGCCCATGTAATTTCGTCGGTTTACTCATGGGCAGCCAACATAAGCCTGTTGAGGTCGTGAAACCCTATTGCGGTCCGCGCGGCTAACAGAAAAAACTATATTTAAGCAGGGTAATTTTGGGGATTAATAATGAGTTGTTGTGATCGCGACCAACTTCGTTCGGTCGACGCTATGCTGGAAGAACTTCTAAACAAAGCAACGCCGGTAAAAGAGAGTATCAACACACCCATCGCAAATGCGCTGGGTGCCGTACTCGCAGAGGATGTTATTTCTAGCATTGATGTGCCTCCTTACAATAATAGCGCCGTCGATGGTTATGTTGTAATTGCAGAAGAGCACTCAAGCAATGTAGCTGTCACGCTTGAGATATCTCAACGTATACCTGCAGGCTCAACCCCTCTTCCACTTCAACCCAGCACCGCGGCTCGCATATTCACGGGTGCAACCATACCGGATAACGCGACGGCAGTGGTGATGCAAGAAGACTGTACAGAGCAAGATGGTAAAGTGACGCTGCCCGCAGGCATTAAGCTCAACCAAAACATACGTCCCCAAGGCCAAGATATTAAGACCAATCAGATCATTCTGAAAAAAGGACACCGCATCCGCGCACAAGACATGGGGTTAATGGCCTCTATTGGTGTTGCGAACGTTAAGGTTTACCGTCCTTTGAAAGTAGCTATTCTATCAACCGGTGACGAACTGATTGAGCCCGGTGAAACGACTAAAGAAGGACAAATATATAATTCTAATCGCTACACTCTTAAGGGCCTTCTAGACGGTTTCGGCTTTGAAGTTGTTGACTTTGGTATTGTTGAAGACACCCTCAACTCAACACTCAATGCCCTAACAAAAGCGGCTAACGCCGCCGATATCATTATCACTAGTGGAGGCGTATCAGTCGGTGAAGAGGATCATGTTAAAGCGGCCATCAATCAACTAGGCGAACTCGATTTGTGGAAATTAGCCATAAAACCCGGAAAGCCGTTTGCCTACGGAAAAATAGACAACACCCCTGTCATGGGGCTACCCGGCAACCCTGGAGCAGTATTCGTTACATTTTGCATTTTAGCTCGCCCATTCCTTCTAAAGAGTCAGGGAGCAGAACGAACCAATACTCACTCATTTAAGCTGCCAATTGGTTTTAGTCTAAGAAAACCGGGTAAGCGAAGAGAGTACCTTAGGACCCGACTCAACTATGAACAAGGCGTCGCAACCATAGAAAACCATCCAAATCAAAGTTCCGGGGTTCTCAGCTCTGCTTCATGGGCAGATGGGTTTGCTGTTATTCCAGAGCATACGACACCACAACAAGGAGACCTGGTCGAGTTTTGGCCATTCTCCGAGTTGCTTGGTTAGCGCTAAAATTGCGCCATATCGAAGCAAACAGTAAACACCAGCATCAGCATGAAAAACAGCAACATTGAGCTTAACTATGAAAATATTATTCTTTGCCAGCCTAAGAGAGCGACTAAACTGCGACCAGGAAGAGTGGACTGGCACTTCCGATATCACATCGCCGCAAGATATTATTAATCGCCTGATTGAACGTGGAGCACCATGGGATGCAGCACTGAAAAGTGGCAAGCTACTCGTATCAATTAATCAGGAAATGGCTCATTTGAGTAGTGACGTAAACGCTGACGACGAGGTTGCGTTTTTCCCACCTGTCACGGGAGGCTAACGATCATGTTTATAAACAATATGTCAGTAGGGGTACACTATGATTCGAATTCAGCAAGCTGACTTTAATATTCAGGACGAACTGGACAAGTTTAGACAGGACTGCCCTAAAATTGGCGCCATCTGCAGCTTTACCGGACTCGTTAGGGAATTCGGTGATCGCACAGATCTAACCGGCATGTTCCTTGAACACTATCCCGGTATGACTGAAAAAGCGCTGCAAAAGATTATAGATCAAGCTTACGAAAGATGGCCTATTGAACAAGTAAGCGTCATTCACCGCGTGGGAGAACTGAATTTAAGTGACCAAATCGTTTTCGTCGGGGTCAGCAGCGCCCATCGTGAAGCCTCATTTGCGGCTTGTGAGTTTATTATGGACTACTTAAAAATTGATGCACCCTTTTGGAAAAAAGAACGCACTACATCAGATGAAAACTGGGTTGAAGAGAAAAGTACTGATCAACAGCGCGCTGCACGCTGGAAAGATAGTTAACATAAAATTATAGGGTTCGCCTGCGCACCGTCTACCCTAACGACAAGCAAAATTCCCGAACACAGATTAATTGATACTCTTACTCATCAATGTCCCTAGCTCTTTTGGCGTATTCACATTTAAAAACCCTTCAGGCTGATCTGAAAAGTCACAACACACCAAATTATTCTGCTTCAGCCATACCATCATTCGTCGCTCGCCTGACGCTAAATACTGGCTAATACTTCCTGCCAACGATACAGGAATTAGCAAATGTAAAGGGTGTAAACGCTCACCATCATCTACGGCAATCGTCGCTCCGGGGTTTTGATCAAGGCAGTTAAGCATGCGCTCAGCAAAGTCTTCTGGCAAAGCAGGCGTGTCGCAGGGCGAGACTAACAAGTAGTCAGCATCAGATGCTAAAAGCAACGACCTCAAACCAGCTAAAGGCCCATTAAACGCATCATCACCGTCACTCACCACCAAGTCAGCCAACGGCCAATAGTGCTCACTATTTCGATTACAATTTATAATCAACTTGCGCGCAAAAGGTCGAAGTCGCTTAGCTATATGGAGGGTAAACTCCACCCCACGCCACTCAATCAACCCCTTGTCAACGCCATCTAAACGTGAGCCGAGCCCACCTGCAATAACCCCAGCATCTATTGTCAGCGTTCTTTCACTCATTAACCTTAACTACCTTCTCATCCAGCTCTCTGAGAAGGCACCTACAGCCTTTCCTCATATACATTTAACAACAAACCTACGTCTAGTTTAGATTGTTTTCCATCGCCCAAATGGCTGCCTCTACCCGAGACCTCATCTTCAGCTTTTTCAGTAGGTTCTTAACATGAACCTTAACAGTGCCTTCTGCAATATCTAACTTAGAGGCAATCATCTTGTTACTCATACCGACTGAAATCTGTTTCAGAATCTGACGCTCACGCTGTGTTAAGCCATCAGCTGAACGTTCTTTGCCCCCTTTTCGATTACCAATCTCTGACGCTAGTACTGCTGCCAATTTATCGCTAATAGCCATAGTACCGGTTGCCGCCTGTCGGATATAAGACACCAGCTCTTCGGGTTCAGTTTCTTTTAAAACATAGCCATCTGCGCCCGCTTTCAAGGCGGCGATTACATCATCATGATCATCCGACACTGTAAACATCACGATGCGAGAGTAGATATCTTTGTCTCGCATCGCTTTCAACGTCTGAATACCATCCATACCCTTCATATTTAGATCAAGTAAAATAAGATCAGGCTCTAATCTTTCTGCAATTTCTAGCGCTTCCTGCCCTGAACTTGCCTCACCGATGGCGTCTAGCCCTGCCTCCAACTGCAGCAGCTGCTTAACACCTCTGCGTAACATGGGGTGGTCATCCACGATAAGAATATTTAATTGCTCTCTGTCACTTGTCATGATTTTTCCATCATTTATCGTGAGTTACCGTCATTTTTCATGAAGTATAATAGTCATTTATCATGAGTTACAGCCTCACCTGTACGTTTTATTTTATTCATATCACAATCGATGCGAACCGTTACACCGCCACCTGAATTATTTTTGATCGCCAGCTTCGCATCAAGGCTTTGGGTGCGTTCATTCATGATACTCATGCCATGATGCATTGGGCCAGAAGATTCATCCAACAACCCAACGCCATTATCACACACCTCCACCACCAAACAATCATCATGCTCCAGATACAAACGAATATCAGCTTGGGTCGCTTTTGCATGACGCACAACATTCGAAAGGGCTTCTCGAACAATCTGCAACAAATGAATCTCAGCATTCGGTCTAAGCGCCATTTCACCCAGCCGGTAGTCTAACGCAATAACCAATGAACCTCTCTCACGATACTCTGCGACAGTGGCTTTAAGTGCAGACTCAAGGCCAGGCTCGTCAAGTTTTAACCTAAACGTGGTTAACAGTTCTCGCAACTGCCCATACGCAGCGTTAAGCCCTTCCCTAATCTCTGCTGTAATATCCGCTAACTGCTGCTTTTCAGCGCCTCTTTCACTGAGTGTTTGCCATCGGCTAACCTGCATCTTCAAATAAGAAAGTGCCTGAGCTAATGAATCATGCAACTCTCTCGCAATGGTTGCGCGTTCTTCTACCAATAGGAGGCGCCAAGTTTGCTCATTTTTCCAGTCACGACTAAATGCCGATGCCATCAGATCACACACCGCTTCAATTAGCTGTGCTTGCTCTTCAAAAGCTTGCCTTGAACCTGCTGACCATAACAAGCGACCATAATTATGGTTCTTATCAGAAACGCTAAACCAACGCTCAACCTCATCGTTTACTGCCATCGCAACATCGTCATCCTCAATTCGGCCAAAACCTTCAGATGAGTCAACGTAAGCCAGCGCCTGAGGAGTCAGATAGAGTTCGAACGCTCCACTTCCAATGGTGACGGTTAAGCTATCTAAAATTGATCTCATGGCACTCGCATGAGTCACGCCATTATTGATTAACCGGGAGGTTTCGTATAACAGCTCCAAAGATTCCGTTTGGGCTCGTAACTCTTGTGTTTTGCGGGTCACACGTTCCTCAAGCTCCAAGTATGTTTCTTCTAAGCTTGAAGCCATATGATTAAACGTATTACCCAGCAATCCTAACTCATCACTTTTTAAGTAGTCTACACGGGCGCTTAAATCTCCATGCTTAGCCTTGTCTGCAGCACTCACCAGCCCCCTTAGCGGGAGAACAACCGTTCTAAACAGGTCAAGTAATGCAAAAAAAGCGATAATAATAACTAACGATATACTAACACCGTGAATATAACGCAACTGCTCAATTTTAAGATCAGTCTGAGCCTGAAACAGCCCGACCATATTATCAATGCCCGCTACAAACTGATCAATATCATCAAGTAACCTCAATTCATCCGTCAAAGTATGCCTCAACAGGCGAGCCTTAAGGTCATTCCATTCCATTAACACAGACTCTAACGCTAGCCTTTCCGAGCGTGCGATACTCAAATCTAACAGCTCAGTCAAAATAGGGGTTTTTATCCGACGATCGAACTCAGCCAACTCGCCAATTAACTCATCTTCACTCTTCTTAAGATCATGATTAACTCGCAACACAGTTTGCGATATACGATAGGATTGCATTCGAAGAGAGCCCGCAACATTAATTCGCTCTGCATCCCCGTCTGTCGATTGGGTAATAATCAGCGATGCAGCCATACTCAGCAACACCAACAAAATGATGCCAGCCCACCCCCACATTGCCCTTCTAACCAGTGATCCCTTGGTACCATTTTTGACTAAAAACTGCACAGCCCCTTCCAGATACCCATATATAGGTATTAACAATATATTAAGTTTAAACGCTAACATCCATAAAAATATTAACGTTTATTATCAATAATTTATAGCGATATTAATAATAACCAATAAGTAATAACCTTACTTTTAGCAACACTTTACAAACTGAATAAAATTGACCGCTATCAATGGTTATTCTCCTCCATCAGTCTATGCTCAACGTGGAGCATATTTTATCGTATAAATAATACTCAAGTATTCTGGATCAATAAGTTACGCGAATCAAAGAATACTTAACAACATTAACAACATTAACAAAATGAGAGAGCGGTATCGTTAATATCATGTCCAGTGAAATAGACCTTGGACGAAGATCGTTGCTTAAAGGCAAGTATGTGCCAGCAGCCTCTATGTTATTGCCCCCTTGGTCGGTAAACCAGACTAGCTTTTTAGACCTCTGTACTCGATGCGGAGGTTGTGTTGCCGAGTGCCCAGAAAATGTTTTAGTGCCTGGCTCAGGTGGTTTTCCCAGCACAAATTTCAAACATAACGAATGTACGTTTTGTGGTGACTGCGTCAGTGCATGTCAGTCAGGTGCTTTGGTTAATGACAATGAGGCACCGTGGTATCAAGTGCCCGTTATCGGTGACCAGTGCCTAGCTCAGCATGGCGTAGTATGCCGAAGTTGTGGCGATGCATGCGAACCGGAAGCAATTATTTTTAACTGGGGCAACCCAAAAAACGGGGCCAGAGGCGTAGCGACGCCAACGGTCAATAATGATTTATGTAATGGCTGCGGAGCCTGCATCAGCATATGCCCAAACGATGCACTCACTATGCAGCCGCTTACTCATAGCAATACACCTAAAGTAGGTTAATCAGCGAATGAAAACAGCACCTCGCTATTCCAATGAAGAATACAGTGTGGCCGGCGTCGTCGTTCACACTCGTCCCGAAAACCGCGAAATAGTCGCCACAAGACTCGAGCTACTTCGTGGGGTAGAAGTTCATGCTATAAACGAAGAAGGAAAATTGGTAGTCACTGTCGAAGAAGAACCTGGCGAGCGATTTATCATCGACCGCATTACAGAGATTAATAACATCGAAGGCGTTATTAATTCTTCGTTGGTTTTTTCCCAGTCAGCGCAGTTAGATCCTTCAGATACGATAGACTCTTCAGAAATTGCGGATTCTACAAACAGAAAAGACTTTATAAGCCAGCAAGATTTAACAACCAGTAAAGTCGCTACAAACCTCGACTCGGAGGAGCAAAAATGAAACTAACCAGAAGAAACTTTATAAAGAGCAATGCAGTGGCCGCCACTGCAGCAGCGGCTGGTGTCGTAGTACCCGTTTCAGCCTCAAACTTGATTACCAAATCAAGTGACTCGGTTATCAAATGGGACAAAGCACCCTGTCGATTCTGCGGCACTGGCTGTAGCGTGCTGGTAGGCACCCAGGCAGGACGAGTTGTTGCGACTCAGGGTGATCCGGATGCACCAGTAAACAAAGGCCTTAACTGTATCAAGGGCTATTTTCTGTCCAAGATCATGTATGGCGAAGATCGCCTAACAACGCCACTGCTCAGAATGACAGATGGTGTGTACGACAAAGAAGGTCAATTTACCCCGGTATCTTGGGATAAAGCCTTTGATGTTATGGCAGAAAAATTCAAAGATGCCTTGAAGAAAAAAGGCCCCACGTCAGTGGGTATGTTTGGTTCAGGCCAGTGGACAGTAATGGAAGGCTACGCAGCCTCCAAGCTAATGAAGGCAGGTTTCAGAACCAATAACATCGATCCGAACGCTCGTCACTGTATGGCATCTGCCGTGGGTGGTTTTATGCGTACCTTCGGTATTGATGAGCCAATGGGCTGCTATGATGACCTTGAAGAAGCAGATGCGTTCGTACTTTGGGGCTCTAACATGGCAGAGATGCACCCTATTTTGTGGTCACGTCTAACCGATCGCCGCCTTAGCGCTCCGCACGTTCAAGTGCATGTACTGTCAACATTCAAGCACCGTAGCTTTGAGTTGGCAGACAACCCAATGATCTTTACTCCGCAAACCGACCTGGTTCTTCTGAACTATATCGCCAATTACATTATTCAAAACGATGCGGTTAATAAAGACTTTGTCAATAAACACACTCGTTTCAAAGAAGGTGTCACTGACATTGGCTACGGTCTTCGCCCTGAACACCCACTAGAGCAAAAAGCTAAAAACTCTGGAAAAGGCGGATCAAAAGATATCTCTTTCGAAGAGTATGCCAAGTTCGTATCAACCTATACATTGGACTACGCTCACGAGATGTCCGGCGTACCGAAAGAAAACCTTGAGAAGATGGCTAAGCTTTACGCTGATCCTAAAGCGAAAATTGTTTCTTACTGGACGATGGGGTTTAACCAGCATACTCGTGGCGTTTGGGCTAACAATCTGATGTACAACGTTCACCTGCTTACCGGAAAAATCTCTGAGCCAGGTAACGGCCCCTTCTCATTAACAGGTCAGCCATCTGCTTGCGGTACGGCTCGTGAAGTCGGAACATTCGCACACCGCTTACCTGCAGACATGGTCGTTAAGAAAAAAGAGCACCGCGACTACGCTGAGAAAATCTGGAAGTTACCTGAAGGAACGATTCCTCCAAAGCCAGGTTACCACGCAGTATTGCAAAACCGCATGTTAAAAGACGGCAAGTTAAATGCCTATTGGGTTATGTGTAACAACAATATGCAGACGGCCCCTAACATGAACGAAGAAGGTTACCCGGGTTACCGTAATCCTGAAAACTTCATCGTGGTTTCAGACCCATATCCAACGGTTACGGCCCAAGCTGCTGACCTTATTCTGCCGACCTCTATGTGGGTTGAAAAAGAAGGGGCTTACGGCAACGCTGAACGCCGTACTCAATCTTGGTACCAGCAGGTTAAAGGTCCAGGCGAGTCGAAGTCTGACTTATGGCAGCTAATGGAGTTCTCCAAACGCTTTAAGGTTGAAGACGTATGGCCTGAAGAACTGATTGCGAAGATGCCAGAATATAAAGGTAAAACCCTGTTCGATGTTCTTTATAAAAATGGCCAAGTTGATAAGTTTCCTCTCAGCGAAGTACCTGAAGATCGCCTTAACGACGAGTCTCGTGACTTTGGTTTCTACGCACAAAAAGGGCTGTTCGAAGAATATGCTATTTTTGGCCGCGGAAAAGCCCACGACCTTGCAGATTACGAGCAGTATCACCAGTCTCGTGGCTTAAGATGGCCAGTTGTAGACGGCAAAGAAACATTATGGCGCTTTAGAGAAGGCTATGACACTTATGTTCCAAAAGGCGAAGGTGTTCGATTCTATGGTAAGCCAGATGGCAAGGCATGGATTTTTGCACTCCCTTATGAGCCACCAGCAGAATCGCCAGATAAAGAATTTGACTTATGGTTAAGCACCGGTCGAGTTCTGGAACATTGGCACAGTGGCACCATGACCCGTCGAGTGCCTGAGCTGTATCGAGCATTTCCTGATGCTGTGTTATTTATGCACCCGGATGATGCGAAATCACGCGACCTTCGTCGCGGCGATGAAGTGATCATCAGCTCAAGACGTGGTGAAGTGAAATCTCGTATCGAAACACGTGGCCGAAACCGCCCACCTGCAGGCTTGGTATTTATGCCTTTCTTCGATGCAGGGCAGTTAACCAACAAGTTAACACTTGATGCTACTGACCCATTGTCAAAAGAAACCGATTATAAAAAATGTGCAGTTAAGGTAGTGAAAGTCTAAATCGTCGCACACTCATACTGTGCAAGTTCAATTAAATACGACTTAAAAAGATAGAAGTGATAAGTACCATGGCGAACAAAAAAGCAAACAGCAAACAACAGCCGGTTAGCCGTCGTCAGTTTTTAACTGACAGCGGTCATGCCGCCTGTAGTGTTGGCCTGCTTGGGCTTGGTCTGGGAATGTATGGGGAACAAAGCAAAACTCATGCTGCTCTAGCACTACGCCCGCCTGGTGCATTAATAGAAGATGATTTTCTCGGTGCCTGTGTGCGCTGCGGACTCTGCGTAGAGGATTGCCCCTACGACACATTAAAGTTGGCCCGTTTATTTGAACCAGTGACTACTGGGACCCCATACTTTGATGCGAGGAAAGTGCCATGCGAAATGTGTGACGATATTCCTTGTGTTAAGGCATGCCCAACAGGCGCACTGGACCCTAAACTCACCAATATTGATGATGCCAAAATGGGCGTTGCGGTACTGATTGACCGTGAAACCTGCCTCAATATTCAAGGACTACGATGTGACGTGTGTTACCGCGTATGCCCTTTAATTGAAGAGGCGATCACGCTCAACCTTACCCAAAATACTCGTACCGGAGTTCACGCCATATTTGAACCGGTCGTGCATTCCGATATCTGTACTGGCTGCGGCAAGTGTGAACATGCCTGCGTACTCGAAGAAGCAGCAATCAAGGTGATGCCTAGAGAGCTAGCGAAAGGGGAACTTGGCAAACACTATCGCTGGGGCTGGGAAGAGAAAGAGAAAGCCGGAAGAGAATTGGTGCCTAATATTATTGACCTTCCAAACCGCATGCCAGCTACTGAGGCTGAGTCACTCAACATTGCCCCTGTTGGAGGTAATAAATGAGTGTTTCAGCTAAAAGTACAGTCATCGGTCAAGATGCAATAATTGAAAAAGGGTGGCTTAAAACTCACCAGTGGTTGCTACTTCGCAGAGTTTCTCAACTCAGTATTTTAGGGTTGTTTCTGCTTGGGCCTCTAGCAAGTATCTGGTGGATTAAAGGTAACCTGAGTGCCAGCTTACTTTTTGGCACCATCCCGATGGCCGATCCGTTTTTACTGTTGCAGACCTTTTTCTCGGGTCATCAACCAGATCTAACGGCTATATTGGGTGCACTGATCATTTTTACTTTCTATTTTTTGGTTGGAGGTCGAGTCTTCTGCTCCTGGGTATGCCCGGTTAACATTGTGACCGACAGTGCTGGCTGGTTACGTCGCCGTTTAGGGCTACGTAAAAGCACCCAGCTCGCTCGTTCACTCCGGTATTGGATATTAGCGATGTGCTTTATCACACCACTCTTCACAGGGTATGTAGTGTGGGAGCTGATCAATCCGGTATCAATGTTACACCGGGGACTCATCTTCGGAATGGGCATGGGCTGGTCTCTCATCATCGCCATATTTTTATTTGACCTATTTATCAGCCGTCGCGGCTGGTGCGGACATGTCTGTCCAATGGGTGCTTTTTATAGTTTAGTGGGTAAATACAGCCCGCTAAAAGTAAGCGCTTCAGACAGATCAAAGTGCAACGACTGCATGGACTGCTACGCAGTATGCCCCGAGCCTCAGGTAATTAGACCTGCGCTCAAGGGCGAAGCGAGTGGAGTAGGCCCTGTCATTATTGCTTCCGACTGCACTAACTGCGGACGATGTATCGATATTTGCGCAAAAGATGTATTTCACTATAGTTCGAGATTTGCCAACAAGGCGGAGAAATAAAATGAAAAAACGATTAACTATTGTTGCCTTTGTCAGTCTACTGACTAGTATCATAGCGACCAATGTAGCTTGGGCTGACATGGGTGGTGTCCAATCACTTCGTGGGCTAGAAGAGCTTGATGCCAATAACACGGCTGATTCACTAAAGCGGGTTCCGAGAGACCGCGAAACCTTTGAGAGGGACTACTTACATCAACCACCACTGATCCCTCATCAGATTCGTGGTTATAAGGTAGACCTTAACAGCAACAAGTGTCTTTCTTGCCACAGCTGGCAAAACTATAAAAAGACGGGTGCGACCAAGGTTAGTATGACGCACTTTGAAACCCGTGACGGTCAGCAGTTATCAGATGTATCGCCTCGCCGCTACTTTTGTAACCAGTGCCACGTTCCTCAAGCGGATGCCAAACCACTCGTTGATAACAATTTCAACTCAGTGAAGCCGCTCGCTGATTAGAACCGAAGATTAGAGAAAGTGGAGTGCTAAAGTATGGCAAATCAAAATAAAGGTCTGATAGGGCGTTACTGGTCTCTATTGACGAATCCTACCCGCATCGCCATGGGCATTATTCTTGCCCTTGGCTTTGTTGCTGGTATTGTCTTTTGGGGTGGTTTCAACACTGCGCTTGAGATAACCAATACCGAAGAGTTCTGTATCAGCTGTCACGAGATGGAAGCGAATGTCTACCAAGAGTACCGGGAGACCATTCACTACAGCAATCGCTCAGGTGTTCGAGCCACATGCCCTGACTGTCACGTGCCAAAAGACTGGACCCATAAGATCATTCGTAAAATTGCTGCAAGTAAAGAAGTATGGGGCAAAATTACCGGTCTTATCGACACTCGGGAAAAGTTCGTAGAGCACCGTAAGAGTATGGCGCTACGCGAGTGGAAACGCATGAAGGAGAATGATTCACGCGAATGTCGTAACTGCCACAACTTTGAGTCGATGGATTTCAGTGAACAAGGTCGTCGCTCTGTAACGATGCACTCAACCGCGCTGGCCTCTGGTGAAAAAACCTGTATCGACTGCCACAAAGGTATTGCTCACGAGCTACCTGATATGGAAGGCGTTGAGGGCTGGCACTAGCCATAGTGCTCGCTTACATCACTAGATTTGGAGAGAAAAGATGGGTCCCTTAGAAACGATAATCTGGAATATTCTTGGTTACGCCGCCATGCCTACTATTTTTATAGTTGGATTTGCGGTGACCGCAGCGGTATGCTGCTTTCTGCTGGAAGTCACTGGCAACGGTGATAACCAGTAAGAATAAGGACTAAACCAAAAAAGGCGAGCTATCATAGCTCGCCTTTTTTGGTTGTGTTTCATGTCATTCCAGCCAAGGCGATGATGACCATGCGTCCACAGTTACAGACGTCAACACATTAGATATTGCTATCTAAAAATGCAGTCAACTGAGACTTAGATAGTGCGCCGACTTTAGTCGCATCAACATTACCGTTTTTAAACAGCATTAATGTTGGAATACCGCGAATATTGAACTTAGGTGGCGTCTGCTCATTCTCGTCAATATTCAACTTACAGATCTTAAGACGTCCTTCATACTCATCAGCAATCTCTTCCAGAACAGGCGCAATCATTTTACATGGTCCACACCACTCAGCCCAGTAGTCAACCAATACCGCAGTATCAGCATTCAAGACTTCTTCTTCAAAAGAGGCATCGGTTACATTAACAATTTTGTCGCTCATTCTGGTTTCCTGATGTTGTAGTCAATAGTTGTAGTATAACGTAGGGGCAGTCAATAGTTAAAGACATAAACAAACACTGATTTGTAAGTGATCTTAATCAAAAATCACTCATTGCTAGTGTCATATTATCTACCTTTGGCTTATGATTGCCTTAGATGGTTTCTAATATATAGGTTCAACAGAGGATTTCAAGGCACGTGACGTCATTGCACTCTGATAATAATGCATCAAAGAAGGAAATTCCCGAAACACTCGCGTCTATTGATTTAGGCTCCAACAGCTTCCACATGGTGGTTGGGCGCACTGTTTACGGTGAGATTCGTACGTTAGACAAGCTCGGTGAGAAAATCCAACTAGCTGCAGGATTAGATAATAAAAATTATCTTTCCGAGGCATCGCAGGAAAGAGGGCTTGAGTGTTTAAAGCGTTTTGCTCAGCGACTACAAGGTATTCCACCTCACGCGATACAAGTCGTTGGCACTAACGCTCTGCGGGTGGCCAAAAACTCGCGGGATTTCACCCGTAAAGCGGAAGCGATTCTTGGCGCCCCTGTTGAGATCATAGCAGGTCGCGAAGAAGCCCGTTTGGTTTACTTGGGCGTTGCACATACTCTGGCAGACGATGCAGGCCGTAAACTGGTCATTGATATCGGCGGAGGCAGTACCGAGTTTATAATTGGTGAACGTTTTGAAACCCAAGCACTTGAAAGCTTACACATGGGCTGCGTTTCTTTTCGCGAGCGTTATTTCGGTGACGGGACGATAACCAAAAAAGGAATGCGGGCGGCGATCGCACATGCCTCTAGAGAGCTACTCAACATTCGCTACCGTTTTCAAGCATTAGGCTGGCAAACCAGCATTGGATCTTCAGGCTCCATTAAAGCCATCGCACATCTGGTAGAAAGCCTTGGCTATTCCAAAGAGGGCATTACAGCCCAATCCCTCAACCAGTTAAAAGCACATGTTATCTCACAAGGTCATATTGAAAATTTACAAGATATAGGCGTAAAGAAAGACCGGCTGTCTATCTTCCCTTCAGGCTTGGCGATTCTCTGCGCTTGCTTTGAAGTGCTTTCAATCGATATCATGACCTTTGCTGATGGTGCGTTAAGAGAAGGTCTTCTCTACGATATGATTGGGCGTATTCAACATGAAGATGTAAGAGAGCGAACCATATCTGCACTACAAGAGCGGTATATGGTCGACATGCCTCATGCGCAAACCGTTGAGCGAACTGCCATGTACGCGTTTCGTCAGGTACAGCATTACTGGGGGCTAAACGCTGATTTTTTTGCCGACTTATTGCGCTGGTCTAGCCGCCTACATGAAGTTGGTCTAGCGATTTCTCATACCCAATACCATAAACACGGCGCCTATCTTATCAAGTACTCTGATTTATCAGGCTTCTCAAACCAGTTACAACAAGCCATAGCGACACTCATTCGCAGCCATCGCCGTAAGTTTAGCGCTGATATTTTTGCTGGGTATTCAGATGAACAATCAAAGCCTTTAATACGACTCGCAATACTGCTTAGGTTAGCGGTCGCATTAAATAGAAGCCGTGATAGCGGGCAATCAACAACCTTTAAAGTTGATGCGGATGCCGATGCGCTCAACATAGAATTTGAACCTGAATGGCTGGAGCAACACCCACTTACCAGAGATGACCTTGAAATCGAAGCCGATCAGTTAAAGTCAGTGGGGTATTCTTTGCATATTTCTTAGCCGAAAAAGCAGCGAATAACCCTCCACTAAAAAAGCTCGCCTCCCCGAAACTTGCCCGGTATCCAAGCTGTACTATAATTACCCTGTAATAAGCCAATCTGGAATGGCTGGTAGTACACAGCGCTGTCTTCTACATTGATCTCTAAACTTCAATTTGGACATCATGATAGAAATGAAAGTTTTGGGTTTTAGTGCTAAAAGCAAAAACATAACAAGGTGCAAGCGAACACTTATTGGCTTTTGGCTAGCAAGCCTATATGTGCTTTGCGTATTTCTGGTCGTCTATTCTCTTAGCACCTATCAATTTCAGATTAAACTTAACTCAATTCCACAATCCAGTTCACTCAGTGAAACCTCTTTTACTGACCACCTTTGCAATACTTCAAAGTTGGATTCAAAAGCCGAAGGGCCTTTGGCAACCGTTCCCTGTATCCCCAATAAGGCACCGGAAGGCGATCAGTTCTACTCTACTGGAGAAGTGCTTTCTATATATAAAAAACTCAACGAGGTAATAGCCGCAGACATTGCCCTCATCGAGCGGCGACAGACAGCATTTAAAGAAGCAAAAGTCAGACAGAAAAAAGAACTGTCCCTCGACCCTAATAATGAGGCGTTACAGCTAACAGTCAGGTACACAGAAGGAAATATACATAAAGTAGACTTGGAATTAAGGGATATAAAGGCGCTACAAACTCGTTATATTCTCAAGCACAAAGTACTCATTGATACCTTTTCTGATATCGAATACTTTGAGAAGTTTTTTCAAGGTTTTTCATCACTGTTAGGCATCGACTCCTTTTGGGCTATCCCAACCCCCATTTTAATTATTGTATTAGTGTTATCAATGGGCGTTCTAGGAAGCCTGATATTTGTAACGGTTGAGTTTTTGCAAGAGCCTGAAAGCTACCCCAAAAGCCTCAGTATGTATTTATTTAGACCCTTTTTAGGCATGATATTAGCGCTATCGATGTACGTTATGCTTAAGTCAGGCCAGTCAACATTTTCAGATAGTAGTGAACAAAATCTCTCACCCTTTCTGATCTCATTTTTAGGAATCGTATCAGGAATGCTGGCAGAGCAAGCATATAAACGACTATCCATAACAGGAGAGTCAGTTTTGAACGGAGACCTCAGAAATAACAAAGAGGCAGATCAGGAGAAATAAGAGTGAAAATAAAACAATGGCTATTAATCGCTGCGCTATCGTCATTCATCGCAGACGCAAGCGCGGGGTGCTGGCTAGATGGAATTGAGTACCCAGAGGGTACAGTCAAAGATGCGATGGTTTGTGGTGGCGATGGTTATTGGCGCCCACAATAGAAAGACTAACGACCACTAACAAGGTAGACAAATAAGTTCGCTGCCGGCTACCCACGGTTTATACTTTTCCATCACACGGTTAAATAACGCTGATGCCAAAAACTCATCTAACCAGCATTGCAGTGCAGTGTACTGGGTGCGCCTAAACCAATGAATATCGACATGGGCAAACTGGCGTATAAACGGCATAATCGCAACATCAGCTACTGACAGTTTATCGCCTAACAAGTATCGGCTCGATTGAAGCCTCTCGTCTAATTGCGCTAGGAACGGCTCGCCTTGAGTGCGATAGTGCACTTCAGTAAAGTCTGGGTACCGGTCGGCATACTTGTAGCGATCTAGATAGCCTTTAAACTCACCGTCATTCCGGTCAATTAGGCTAACGCCCACGTCCTGTAAGCCTATGTGTTGTTCAAGCAGCCAATTATCTGGGTCATGTTGAGCTAACGCCCAATCAATAACGTCCCTACTTTCGTCAATGACATTAGCATCAGGCAATATCAAAACAGGAACAGTGCCTTTTGCAGAGGCAGCCAACATTTCGGCTGGTTTATTTTTAAGCTCAATCTCTCGCAGTTCAACCGCTATACCACTATAGCTCAAGGCCATTCGCGCTCGCATCGCGTAGGGGCAACGGCGAAAAGAGTATAAAGTGGGCCGCGTATTCACTCGCCCTCTTGAGCCTGAAGGGCTTCGATCTGCTCACTGATATCGCACCAACTAAGCTCTACCTCTTCAAGCTCGGTTTTATTTTCAGCCTGCTGTTGTAGCAATTGTTTTAGACGACCTTTTTGAGTATCGGAGTAGATACCGGGGTCTGCTAGCAAACCTTCTATTTCCTCCAGCGCCTGATGCAGTCGATCAATGGACTTTTCATCTTTCTCTAACTGCTTACGTAGCGGGCTAATGCGTTTTCGCGCTTCTGCTGCTAACCGTTTTCGTTCTTTTTTATCATCAGATGACTCATTATCAGAATTACTGACTGTTTTTTCAGCGGTTTGATCAGATTGTTTTTGATAATCCAGTAACCACTTTTCATACGCGGGTAAATCATCATCAAACACGCCCACTTTGCCATCCGCTACGAGTAAAAACTCCTCGACGGTGTTTTTCAACAAATGCCGGTCGTGCGAAACGACTATAACGGCGCCTTCAAAGCCCTGAAGCGCCATGGTCAGTGCATGTCGCATTTCTAGATCAAGGTGGTTGGTCGGCTCATCGAGTAATAATAGGTTCGGCTTCTGCCACGCAATAATCGCGAGTGCAAGGCGTGCTTTCTCCCCCCCTGAAAAAGTCGTAATATCACCAAACGCATCGTCACCATGAAAGCCAAAGCCTCCCAAAAAATTACGAATAGATTGCTCTGACTCGGTCGGTGAAAGTCGTTGAATATGCGTCGCAGGAGATGCCTTAGGATCTAATGCTTCAAGTTGGTGTTGTGCAAAGTAGCCAATCGCTAAATGCTCGCCGCATACACGCTCCCCCGTCAGTGGCGGCAAATCATTCACAAACGCCTTTATCAAAGTAGATTTACCTGCACCATTCGGCCCAAGAAGCCCTACTCGGGTACCCGGATGAATACTTAAGGTTACATCACTCAAAATCGTCTTATCGCCATACCCTACCGAGATTTTCTTCAGGTTTAATAACGGGTCTGACATTTTTTCTGAGCAGGGGAATTCAAAATGAAACGGCGAATCAATATGTGCAGCCGCAATTTTTTCCATCCGCTCTAACTCTTTTAGTCGGCTCTGAGCCTGTTTTGCTTTGGTCGCTTTAGCGCGAAAACGGCGTACGAAATCTTCTATCTCAGAAATGCGTTGTTGTTGTTTTTCAAAGTTAGCTTGCTGCTGGGCGAGTCGTTCGGCGCGTTGCTTTTCGAAGTCAGAATAACTACCGGTATAGTAATTGAGCTTTTTATTTTCAAAATGCAGCACATGACTCGCGACACTATCGATAAAGTCACGGTCATGAGAGATAAATAACAAAGTCCCTTGATACTGCTTTAACCAGCGCTCAAGCCAGAGTGTTGCATCAAGGTCCAAGTGGTTGGTCGGCTCATCAAGCAACAAAAGGTCTGAAGGACACATAAGTGCCTGCGCAAGATTCAAGCGAATGCGCCAACCACCAGAAAAGTCACTCACCGGACGATGCATATCTTGCTGAGAAAAACTAAGCCCATGTAGTAGCTGTTCAGCACTTACGTTTACGTTATAGCCATCTATGGCGTCTAACTGACCATGAATTTGGGCCATTTTGCCATGGTCATCTGCTGCTTCTGCTTTCGCTAATGCAACCTCGAGTTGGCGAAGCTCTTTATGGCCGTCAATCACATGCTCAATAGCCGTGCGATCAATATTATCAACTTCCTGCTGCATATGTGCGATACGGCACTGGCCGGGGAGTGTAAGCTGGCCCTCATCTGCCTGCAACTCACCCAAAATCAGCTTAAAGAGACTGGTTTTTCCAGATCCATTGGCACCCACAATCGCCACACGACGGCCGGTATGGATAGTTACTTCAACTTGGTCTAGCAGCGTGTTACCGCCACGTAGTAGACTTAACGCTTCAATATTCAACATGGGCGGCATTCTACCTCGACCGCAGGATAAACTAAACCATGCAAGACCAAACTAACACCAATACAATCAACAAAACGGCCATCACACTACCTAAAGAGTTACTGTTAGAGACACCTTTCTGGGCTTTTTCGTTATCCATATGGAAACACACCGACGCCCAGACCTCTCTGCTTTCACTACAAGATGAGTACGGGTTAAAGGTCAATCGCCTGCTGTTCTGCTGTTGGCTGGGGTTTGAACGAAGAGAATTATTAGTCAACGTACTCGAAAGCGAGCCTACGCTAGCACAGTGGAGTGATCACACTGTCGAGCCTCTTCGAACGATCCGCAAGCAACTCAAAAGCATCGCCCCACTCCACCCACAACTAAAGGCCACCGTTCAGAGTGCAGAGTTACAAGCAGAACAAATCGAGCAAGCGATACTATTTCAAAAATCAAATAACTTATCTCAACCTACAACGCAACGAAACACACTCGATACCTTATCCTATAACCTATTAAGTTATACTGAACACTCCCTTAAAAATGCGCTGAATGCGCAAACGGCAACCCTCACAGCTCATTTGATTACGCTAATTCATGCTGCCATTCCGAATCACGAGCGTAAGCATATCGAAGCTTATTTTCCTGAATAATTTAGAGCTACCTTAAAAAACCGCTATATTTATAGCAAGTAACATTTACCTGAGATAGAGAGAACAATAGAAACATGAAATGGATTTACCGGATCTTTACCCTCATTATCTTGGCTGGTGCGCTAGCCATCCCCTTTTTTATGAAGAATAAGCAGGGCGACCCAATGATGAGCTTACCGGAAATGAAAGACCTCTCTCCAAGCTCGCTGGTATCAAACACCCCTAACATGTCATCCGACCGCACCATTTATAAATGGAAAGATGCCAATGGCGTTTGGCACTATGGTGATCAGCCACCCGAAGGGAGTCAATTCACTACATTAGTCGTTAACGATAAGACCAATATCCTCCAATCCACCCCAGTACCTGAAAAAACAGCACCGCCCAACAAAGCCACACCAAACACGGACAATAAAAACGCGTATACCCCGCCAAAAAATAACGAAGATACCCTGACCTTAGATAGAGCACTTAATATTGTTGACGATGCTCATGCAGTCAGAGAAATAATGGAGCAACGTAACCAGCAATTAGACACGCTGACGGGTAACAAAGAGAAAAATTAGCCTATTATAAAAAAAACTAGTAAGTTATTACTCAACTCAACAGAGCGGCGCCCTAAAAGCAGGTCTCTGAATTATTTAATAAAATATTATTAGTGAAGGATCTAACTCCAATGAAGAAAATGCTTTTGGCTGCTGCAATTTTAAGCGCATCTACTCACACACATGCTGCCGAACCCGTTAAATCCCTTGAAACCGACGAACAAAAAGTCAGTTATAGCTTTGGTCTTATTTTTGGCAAGCGAATGACCGACGACCTGCCAAGTCTTGACCTAAATGTATTTGTTCAAGGTCTTAAAGATGGGTTCAAAGACACCCCATCGCTACTGACGGATGCTCAGATTGAAGAAACACTCAGGCAGTTCCAAGCTAGGCAACAACAAGAGCAGCTCCAGAAATTTGAAAAGATTGCGGACAAAAACAAGGCGGCAGGTGATGCATTCCTAGCTACTAACAAAAACAAAGAAGGCGTCGTTACGCTGGCAAACGGTCTTCAATATAAAGTTATCACCGCAGGCTCCGGAGCCAAGCCAACCGCAATCAGTACGGTTAAAGTACACTATAGCGGTAGTTTGCTAGATGGTACCGTCTTTGATAGCTCGATAGAACAAGGCAAACCGGTTAGTTTCCCCGTAAATGCTGTTATTCCAGGTTGGACACAAGCATTGCAGCTAATGCCAGAAGGCAGTAAATGGAACCTTTATATTCCTTCTGACCTCGCTTATGGCCCAGGCGGAAACCGTAATATTGGACCGAATGAAACACTATTGTTTGAAGTTGAACTACTTGAGATAGAAAAATAGGTTTGCCTACCCTCTCTTTCGTTTAAATACTCTAGAGGGGGCTGTTACCTTAGATCGTTACTTCGCAAACTCTTGCAACATTCCATCTGTCATGAGCGCGATAACAGCACCAGGTTTCTTGCTAGAAAATACAGCCGCTATCACCGCCTTACTTGAAGCACCCCCATAAGCTTTTCTGGGGCTTGCCTGCCATGTTGACTCTACGGTACCGGATGGTAGCGCGATGACAGATAACGCCCCTTGGAACGTTCCGAGCAGCAACTTACCTTCATCAGCTGAAAAGCCTGCGACAGTGAAGTTAGTATAACGATTAGGCAACTTTAATACCGGCTCTCCACTCTTGAGGTCCCATATGATGGAGTCTTCTCGTTGGGAGGTCGTAAAACCATACTTACCCTTACTTGAAATGGCGACTGTTTTGATCTGATTTTGATGGTTAAACTGCTGAACCTGTTTACCGTTTTTCAAATTCCATACTTTAGCAGTTAGATCATCAGCGCCTGTAATTCCCCAAAGCCCGTCGTCTGATAAATCCACAGAACGCACTTCTGCCTGATGATCAAACGTAAACACTCGACTGCCTGCTTTCATGTCAAAATACATTGCACTACGATTACTCATGCCAAGCAGTGCATAACGCCCATCCCATGAAAGCTTTACTGAAAGAATTCTGGCAGGCGCCTTCCAAAATGCGGCAGATTTACCGGTTGCTGTTTCCCAAAGAACAATAGTATCTTCAACCGAGGTGGCAGCCAGAGCACCATCTCCCGAGATTGACGTCGCTCTAATTAAACTCTTTTCGCCAGCTGCATGATTCCAATCAAATAGGCGTTCTTTTTTAGCGACATCCCACAGGCTCCCTCCATGATGAATAGAGCCAACCGCAGCATAGCGCCCATCGTGAGATATATCTCCACTCAGAAACCCCTGTACCGCCAACTCTGCTTCCGACTCAGGTCCTTTGCCTCCACAGCCTACCAAAATCAGTAAAACGAATGATAACCAAAATGATTTTTTAACCCATGAATATAGACGACAGCTTGGTTGTGTCATGTTCATCAAACGAAAGAACTCCTGCTTAATACAAAACGGAATAGATAATCACTAAGTATTAGTTTAGACAAAGATATGATCAAAAAAGAAGAAGTTTGTGAAAAAATCACAAAAAGAAGGGTATTAAGCAGGAAATTCTCGAAAATCCTGCTTAACGAAATAGTTGCCTATCTAGAAAAGGCTGTTCACACTCTTTCTTTGCCTGCCGGGATCACGCAAGCGCAAATGACTAGGTCTTTAGGCTACCTGATCTGCATGCGAGTTATGCAGTGCTTCAAGCAGTGCATCTTCAAATTCAAACCGATCTTCAAGTACTTCACCTAATTTGGACATCTCTTTGCCCAATGATCCTAAGCCATCATCAATCTTATGAACATTATCAAATTGATCATTAAACTTTAGCGCTATTTCAGTTGTCACTTCAATTTGAGGAATGATTTTTTTCGCCAGTTCCAGTCCACCATCATCAAACTCTTTGGCTTCCTGAATCAGCTGTTCATATACCTCAAAGTGCCCAGCAGAAACATAATCTACAAGGATCTGACAGAAACGTTGGTATTTACTAACCTGTATTTCTGGTGACTCACCTTCTGCAGATGTAATTTCGCAATAAAGAACAATAAGATCTTGTCGCTCTTTTAGCCACTTATCGACGATATCACTCACGCCTCCCCAACGCTCTTTTGCATTACGGCAATTTTCGAGCATAACAGTCCCCTTGACCCACGTCTTTTTCGCAAGAGCATTCGTTACTGACTTGGTTCAGAAAGTGGTTCTGAATAATATAAAGTCAAATAATCGTTGCGTCTTGGTTTATTGTTTTCATCCGCCCCCTACAGGCTCAGCTCCTACTTTATGCGAGCCTTGAAAACGAAGCAAGCACTGAACTTAAACAAAATGTGAAATCATCGCAAGAGGCAATTGATTTATTGCCTCTAAATTACTAATAAATTTGGTAGTTTAACCAGGGAAAGGGCCGTTTCGGCTACATAAGGAGCTTTATCATCAAAGCTTAATGAGACTTTCTCATTAGCTGAAATAGCCCCAGCAACCCAATAGAGATAAAAACAACCAGTGTCCAGCCTGGAATACTCAAACCCAGAAAGACCCACTGGACCTCAGCACAATCACCAGTGCCGCTTACCATCATAGTTAACACCTCCTGCATAGGGAAGTATTCCATATTCTCAACAATATAGCTCAAACCAGGACCGCAAGCAGGAATTTCATCCGCTGGTAAGCTTTGCAACCAAAGCTGTCTCGTCGAAAGAGCAGCGCCAATAGCAGCAGCCACCACCAACAAGGCTCCATAAATCTTGGCACCCACTTTCCCGGGGTTATGAATAGTCGCGATAAGCGCTAATACCCCAATGGTTATTACAACAATGCGCTGCGACATACACAGAGGACAAGGCTCAAGGCCTTTTATATGCTCAAGAAAAAAGGCAAACACCATTAGAAATGTACACGCTAAAAAAAGTAGCAGATTGAGCAAGCGAGTCGCAGGAATCGTCATCAAGTTCTCCAACAGAACACATTCGGGTTAATCCAGAACAGGCAAAAACATAATAACTTGTTGCGCTTGATGCAAGTTAAAAAAAGTTAAAACTACCCGACTCCATCACAATAAAACGAATGAAACCTCAAGCGTCAACCAACTGCCGAAATTCCAAATAGGTACTCAATACTCGCTGCGGAGTTTCAAGATGGGGATAATGACCAACACCCTCTAATCGCACCACATCACTATTACCCATCATATATTCGTAACGATCTGCCATTTCACAACCTGAAGTGGGGTCATCAACACCATTAATAAAACGCATCGGTATTTGGCTTTTTTGTAAGGCATCAACCCAGCGATTACGATGACAGCGCCGCTCTTCTACATAGCGAACCAGGCGATGAATCAGCCCCAACCCGTTATTGTATTTGACCAGATCCCAAAAGTTCTGCAGCAATTCTTGGTCTGGCTGGTTAGCCGCGCCAAACACACTGCAGATCGTTTTTTCATAAGTTCTTCTGGTAATAAAGCGGCTAACAATGCCACCAATAGAGCTACTCAATAAACGCTGAATAAAGACAGGTTGATGAGCTTCAGGAAACAATCCGCCATTTAGAAAACAGACACTTTTTATCTCGCAATCATGACGCCCCTGTAATTGCCGAGCGAGTAACTCCTGAGCGACGTTAACACCGTAATCATGACAAATCACATCGCAGTGTTGAACACCTAGCTCCCTTAAAAATCCTGAGATCAAGTCGGCCTGATCTATAATAGTATAATCGTAATCAGCCGGCTTATCAGAGAAGCCAAAACCGATCATATCGATTGCGATAACAAAATACCGTTCAGTAAGTGCTGGCCACAATGCTTGCCAATCCCACGAAGAGGTTGGAAAACCATGAATCAATACTAGTGGTTCACCCTTCCCCTCTATACGACAAAAAATTGAGTGGTCACGATATTTAAACCACTTCCCTCCTTGTTGCCAGCCATCCAAGTTTGCTGATGTGTCCATAATTGCCTCTAAATGGCAGATTTTTGCCTTTATATGTAAAACATCCTTTACAGTTACAGTATTACCGATAGTTTTTTGGCGCTTCGCAACCAATATTAATATCTCGAGACGAATTACCTTCAATAATTGCGCTGAGTAAGTGACTGACTATATTGATCTATTTTTATCTTTTTAGACGTAAACCTCAACCTGATAAAATAACTATTTTTGCGATCTAAATTATAGAACTTCATGGCAGGCTATTTGCGTATAAATACTAAGTACATCAATACGACACGCCTTTTTAGTATTTATGGCCATACTAAAGCGATATTTAAAGGCTGCCTTCTACTCATTAAAACAGTAAAGCGGCCGATAGCCATTATATAAATCACCAGATATGTTTTCGGTGATAGGGAGGTTTGGGTTATGCATTACCAACAAAACGATTACTTAGAAAGACTGACTAGACTTCACAGCCTCAAACTGGAGCAGGCAAATAGAGCAAAAATAAGCCCTAACAGCCTAATGTACATGGTATTGAAGGCTGAAGCTGATGCTATCGATCAAGAGCTAAAAAATCTACAAAGCTAGAATGTTTAGCCGTTTTTCTGGCCTGAGCCTCATCAGGTCAGAACTCAGTTTTACCACATAGCAGTACATAAGTTGACGTAACAGAAGGTAAATTTTATTACCTTGCTATGACTGTGATTGCCTCCAGTCTAGCGCGATGGCTCTCTCCAATTAGCCAACATAACCCTACTCATGTTACATTCCGCTTTTCGATAGGCGTCCGCATCATTATTTTTGTAGTGCAGGACAAGTTGAATCCTAAAAGTATCAGATTTTTTTACAGTTTTCCGGGGTTAGTCCATGCAAGATATTCTTGAATCAAGTTTCCGCCAGATCATCGGTGCAGTAGGAGAAGATGTTAAGCGAGAAGGTTTAATTGATACTCCTAAACGCGCAGCGAAAGCAATGGAGTTCTTGACCCAGGGATATCGGCAGAATTTAGACGAGATTATTAACAACGCCATTTTTGAGTCCGACAATGATGAAATGGTCATCGTTAAAGACATTGAACTTTACTCTCTATGCGAGCACCACATGCTGCCTTTTATTGGCAAATGTCATATCGCCTACATTCCAAACGGCAAGGTATTAGGCTTATCTAAGTTTGCGCGTATCATTGATATGTTTGCCAGGCGCCTTCAGATTCAAGAAAACCTGACCCGTCAAATCGCTGAAGCGGTTCAACAGGTGACAGGCGCCAAAGGTGTTGGTGTAGTAATCGAGGCAAAGCACATGTGTATGATGATGCGTGGCGTTGAGAAGCAAAATTCAGTGATGAGTTCATCAATGATGCTGGGAACCATGCGAGAGTCTCAGGCTGCTCGGTCTGAATTCCTGACACTGATTAGTCGATAAGCTAACACTAATACTTAAGCTAACACTATAGCGCTTTGGGTCTAGATAACTATGTCTTCAGTTGCAACTATCAATATTAAAAACCTACGATTAAGAACATTCATCGGCATTAAAGATGAAGAGATCAACAACCAACAAGATGTGTTGATCAATGCAGCCATTCGCTACGACGCCAGCAAAGCAATCAGTGAGAACTGTATTGAAAGCGCGCTCAACTATCGCACTATCACCAAACAGATTATCAAGTTGGTTGAAGACAACCGCTTTGCGCTGCTTGAAAGAATGACCCATGAAATACTGAGTATTATTATGGGCTATCAAGACGTTGTTGATGCGACCGTCGAAATAGACAAACCCTATGCCCTGCGTTATGCAGACTCAGTATCGGTTACACTTACCGCCACCAGAAAGTCTCTGCAATAACACACAAGGAGCTTCCATGACTTACAAAGACCCTCATAGTGATCGGCAAATCAGCACCCTTCTTCATAATGTAAAGACTATTGCCCTTGTAGGCGCAAGTAATAAAGAAGAACGCGCAAGCTATCGAGTAATGCGGTTTATGCAGGGTAAGGGCTTTAAGGTCATCCCTGTTAGCCCTCGACTCGCAGGGAAAACGCTACTAGGGGAAACAGTGTTCGAAAGCCTTGAGTCTGTTCCTCTTGCTGTTGATATGGTGGATCTATTTGTAAACTCTGAGAGAGTCACACCCATTATCGACAGCGCCATTGCGCTATCCCCCTCCGTTATATGGATGCAGATAGGAGTAATAAACCCGGCAGCTGCGGAAAGAGCCAAAGCACAAAACATTGATGTGGTAATGGACCGCTGCCCAAAAAAAGAAATTGAACGTCTAGGTTTATTTAGCGAAGAGGCTTCTTTATAAGAGGGCTGAATCGGAAAAGATCAGCACGATACCAAACAGTAACGTAAAGTAGGGCATAATGAGACTTAATAACCTCCATCAATTCCTCTAATTGCTCCTGTTCTGGAGCAAGACACTCAACGGCCAACCCCAGATCATTTACCGCCAGATTACAACGCCCAATACCGAATATGATTACACCCTGGCTATCTCGCCATTCAGCATCCACCCTTTACATTTGTTACACTCATGAGTACAAGGTTTTCGTCCTTAACCATCCGAAGAGAGCCCAATACTTAAGCCATCAATCAATTGAAAATTAAACTTAATTTGTTTAGATTGACGTGCAAAAGGCTCCAAGGTAGATCGCAAACCCTCTCTTGTTACATGTAAAACACACTAGCGGGAATACTATATTGAATAACATCTCTGACCCAAGATTCCCGGCAGAATGGGAACCACAATCCGCTGTCTTACTCACCTGGCCCCACTCAGGGACAGACTGGGAACCTAACCTTGCAGCAGTTACCAAAACCTATTTAGAGATAGCCAAACAGATTCTTAAACACGAAAACCTGATTATAAGTTGTGAAGATGCCAGCCAGCTCAAAGCCATCGAACAGGCACTCCTGACCCACGTAACCAAACCATTTACATTAAAGCTTTACCAAGTACCCGCCAACGATACCTGGGCAAGAGATCATGGGCCTGTTGGCATTTATCGCAATCACAAACTGGAACTTATCGACTATCAGTTTAATGCCTGGGGCGGAAAGTTTGCTTTTGAGAAAGACAATCTCATCTCGAAATGCCTCTACGACCTTGGAGGACTAACCTGCAACAAATTCATTCAATCCGAGCTCATTCTTGAGGGTGGCAGCATTGAAACCAATGGCAAGGGCACACTACTGACAACACGTGAATGCCTGCTATCAACCACGCGCAATAAAAACTGCTCAGAGTCAGAGGTTGAGAACCAACTCAGAACCGACTTAGGCATCAATCACTTTTTGTGGCTTAGCCATGGCTATCTGAAAGGAGATGATACCGATAGCCATATCGATACGCTTGCCAGATTCTGCGACGAAAATACGATTTGCTATACACAATGCACCAACCCAGATGACGAACATTATGGCGCACTAAAAAATATGGAATCGGAACTGAAAGCCTTTCGGTCTATTGAGGGAACACCATATCGCCTTATCCCTCTACCACTGCCCTCTCCTTGCTTTTTCGATGGAGAAAGGTTACCTGCAACCTATGCAAACTTTCTCATTATAAATAATGCGGTGCTTTTCCCGGTTTACGACATTTTCGAAGACCGTCTAGCCCTGGAAAAAATAAAAAAATGCTTCCCTGACCATGAAACCATCCCGATCAACTGTAACGAATTAATAAAACAACATGGAAGCCTGCATTGTATAACGATGCAAATTCCTAAGCCTGATGAGAATTGATAACCCTTTATTATTCAACAATTAAAAGTATTAATTATGAATAAACTCTGTATTGCTGCAATTCAACAACAATGCTTTGCTGACAAAGAGCAATCATTGGCCATTACCGAAGCGGAAATCGAAAAGTGCGCAAAGTCCGGAGCTCAATTAGTCGTGCTTCAGGAACTCCATGCCACACACTATTTTTGCCAGTCTGAAGATGTAAACGCGTTCGATCTTGCAGAACCAATCCCTGGACCGACCACCGACCGAATCTCTCGTATCGCCAAAGAATTTGGCATTGTGATTGTCGGATCAATTTTTGAAAAACGAGCAACAGGCCTGTATCACAATACCGCAGTCGTATTTGAAACTGATGGTTCATTGGCAGGCTGTTACCGGAAAATGCATATCCCTGACGACCCGGGGTTTTACGAAAAATTCTATTTTACCCCTGGAGATGCAGACCTTGATGATCCGCTACAAGGGTTTAGGCCCATCAAAACATCATTAGGGTCACTCGGCGTCCTGGTTTGCTGGGATCAATGGTATCCTGAAGCAGCCAGACTCATGGCCTTAGCTGGTGCTGATCTGCTTATCTACCCCACAGCCATCGGCTGGGACCCCAACGATACGGGTGACGAACAGGCACGACAGCTTGAAGCCTGGGTTACCGTGCAACGGGGTCATGCGGTAGCCAACAATATTCCTGTTATCGCCCCGAACCGAGTCGGCTTTGAACCCGACCAGACCCATCATACCGATGGAATCCAGTTCTGGGGTAACAGTTTTGTGTGTGGTCCACAAGGAGAAATTCTAGCCAAAGCCCCAAGCAATAAGGCCTCCAACCTCATCGTTGATATCGACATGGCGCGTACAGAAAATATCCGGCGTATCTGGCCCCATTTCAGGGATCGAAGAGTAGACGCCTATAAAAATCTCACTAAACGTTACTTGTGAAGGTAATCTTGAGCTAGGAGGCTGTCGAAGAATAGCACCAGTAAAGAGGGTAGCAGTAATCTTGTCAGGCGCTGAGTCATAGCAGCCCCTTACAACAAAGGTTTTTTCGGCAGCTTGGTGAGTCTGTTGCAATCATGTATTATAACGGCGAAGGTGTTGAAAAAGATTTAGTTAAGACTTATAGCCGGACTCTTCTGGGGCTAAAGCCGGGCAAGAAGAGTCCATTGCCTCTGAATCGGTTTTAATCACAAAACTATCTGCGGAGCAAATAATCGAAGGAAAAGCCTTGCTGGATAAACTCATTAATCAATATCGTTCATTTATCCCCGCATCGAACACTGAGCCGGTTATCGATCAGTTTTACAACACTGCAGAACCTCATTCTGACAATGAGTGACGCTCATTCATCCGACTGGTGGGTATATTTGATCCTCACTGAGTCCGATCTGATATATACCGGCATTGCTAAAGATACCTCACGCCGATTTCAAGAGCATCTGGCAACTCATGAAGGGAGAGGAAACAAGGGCGCTAAGTTTTTTAGAGGCCATAAACCACTCAACATCATCTACCAAGAAGCAGCACAAAACCGCTCTGAAGCGACACGTCGAGAATTGATCATTAAGAAAATGCCCAGAGCAAAGAAGTGGGCACTTGCCGGCAAAACTAATGGCCATAACGAAAAAAGGACTTCACACTCCCTTAAGCATCACTAAATGACTTAATGCTTGTGAGAGTTTTTAAATTTTTCTAATTGATCTGTTGTCGCCTCTTTTTGATATTTTTCTTTCCAATCTGCATAGGGTTCACCGTATACGCGCTCTCTTGCCGCGTCATAATCTACGTCTACACCCCGAGCTTCAGATTCAGCCATATACCATTTTGACAAACAGTTACGGCAAAACCCTGCTAAGTTCATTAGGTCGATATTCTGCGCATCTTTGCGCTCATCCAAGTGCTTTAACAAGCGACGAAAGACGGCTGCCTCGATGTCGGTTATATTGTCATTGGTAGGTTCTTTTTTACAATCTGTCATAACATCCTCACGGCACCAGCAATACTAGGTTAAATCGCCAATATCAAAATTTTCAGTAAGATAAAGCATAATTTCCTCCGCTTTATCATTTGTCAGCAACCCCAGCTCAATATTGGCGTCAATGTATGCCATCAAGAAGTTTAACTCATAATGCCCTTTCATCTCTGCATCACCTTCAAAGCCAGCTAGCACTCGCTTAGCCGAGAACTGGTATAAGCCTTTCTGCTTATCTTTATCCTTTATGCCCCGATTAAGAGTGCACAATGCAGCACCATACTTAAACAGGTAGGCTTTCTGTTCGGCGTTAGGCGTTGGCGACTCACCTTTTAATAACATCCAAGCAGTGCCCAGCGCACTTTTCGCCTCATTAGCCCAACCAGATACATCCGTTGGTATTTCTTTCATTATTTTCACTCAGTTATTTAATACAGGCATTAAAAACAGCCGAAATTATGACTGATTGGCTACAACAAACAAAAAATCATTACAACCACACGTTATTGAATATGTGCAACGCTGTTACCCTTTGTAGCGATATACCCTTTCAGCATTAGCCCCTATGTTTACAGCAAGTTAGTACGACTAATGTCCAGCTACACTTTTACTAAACCCTACCGTATGCTCTCTATGGACTAAATCGCTTAATTGTCAACCGGTCAATTATGTCACTTTTTTATACAGTGCGACATGCTCTTTGGCTACAGACAAGGTTAAGAAACCAATACAAGAGAATGATTTTGAATTTGTTTTTAATAATAAGGATTGTTAATTGCAAAACAACTATCAGATGTGTTCCACACCAGATCAGGGGAATGACCATGACGGATACAATCAATTCGTTTTTAAAAATAACAGCAGCAATGCTGGTGTATTTGGCGCTGTCTAGTCTATCTGAAGCGATGGTATTGTTATAATTTGATGTTTATATAACGATAGACTCACACAGCAACCACAGACCTCAAACCGGCGATTGCTTTGACGCCGCACGACTATCGACTTTAATCAATAGCGAAGGCAGGAATAAAAAGTCCCAGATCAACGCAGTGATAATCGTAATACCCACCATGAGCCCCATTGACGCATTAACGTCGAAACTGGAACATGCCAAAACAAAAAAGCCTGCCGCCAGCACCACAGTGGTGGTAATGATCGCACCCCCAACCACCGTAAAGGCGTATTCAATCGACTGTTTAGCATCATATCCATGAAGCTTTCGGGCTCGAATATACTTCGTAATAAAATGCACGGTATCATCCACCACAATACCTAAGGTTATCGCAAATATAACGGCAACCGCGAGGTTCACCTCACCGTCAAAGATCCCCCATATACCAAAGGCCATACCGGCAGGAAATGCATTTGGCAGCAAGCTTAACAAACCATACTTAAATGACCTCAGCGCAACCAACAACGTCAGTGTCACCAACACTAGCGCCACCAGCGAACCTGTCAACATACTATCAATATTACGCTGCCCGATATGCGCAAACATAACCGACACGCTAGCCCCAGGTGTGACCATTTCGGGGGCATTCGCCATTAACCACTGCTGCGCGCGCAGGTCAAGGTCAATGAGTTGCTGAGCTTTTTGATCTTTTACTCTGACCCTTAATAATAACGAAGATTTATCACTATCAATTTGATTGGTTAAATCCAGACCAAAGGGCAATGACATCTCGTATAGTAAAATATACTGGGCCGCTAATTCGCGACTGTCTGGCAGACGATACCACTCGGGATCATCATTATGCATATTTTTATTCAGTCGTTTTATTACATCAGTAAAGCTACTGACGTGCACGACCTCAGGCTGAGAAAGGTACCATTGAGAAAACGCTTCTACTTTTGCAAGATATGCTGGATCATTAACCCCGTTGCTTTCTCCACTGTTCAATGAATAGGATATAACATCGAACCCTGTAAGATTTTGCTGAGTATAATCTGCGGCTTGACGGAAAGGCACGTCTTCATGAAAATACCCCACCGTGTCATCATTAAGCTCATTTTTGAACGTAAAGCTGGCGAGTATGATGGCAAATACTAGCAACCCCCAAAACAGCAGGTTGTATCGACTAATCGCAAACTGAGCGATGGCATTTATGAGCTTATTTGAACGCGTTTTTTGCACCACGGGTCTCGCTTTCATTGGCAACAGCAGAACAATAAAAGGGAATAACGTCATGCTGAAAACAAAAGCCGCCATCACACCAAATGCGGATATATTCCCTAACTCCTGAAACGGTGGGGAGTCACTAAAATTCATACTCAAAAAGCCAATCGCAGTCGTCAAACTAGTCAATAAAATTGGCTGGAAGTTGAGCGACAGGCTCTCCTTCATAGCTGCCACACGATCATCTCCCCGAGAGAGGTTGTATAGAAAGTTATTAAGAACATGCACACAATCGCAAACCGCTAGCGTGAGTACAATAATGGGGATCATGACATTAACTTGGTTAATAGCGTACCCTACCCACCCCATAAAACCTTGCGTGACTAACACGCTCATGAAGATAATCACCACCGTACTGACAGTTCCCGCAACCGAACGCAAAATAACCTGTAGCAGAACAACGATCACCAAAAACATAAGTGGAATCAGCTGGGTTATATCCTGAGTCGACATTTCGTTAAAGGTATTGTTAACCATTGTCTGGCCAATTAAGTATATTTTTAGGTTTGGATTATCAGCCTCGATTTGATCCCTCAACCCTCTTGAGTAAGCGACCACTTCGACCGTAGCTATATCGGCATCTGCCCTCAATTCAGGAAAATTAAGGTTCACCGATACCGCAGTAGCATGAGCCCGATTAGAAATCAGGTAATTCACCAGCTGAGGTTCAGATAACGCAATCTCTTTCAGCTCATTTAAATGATCGAGACTCATGCTCTCAGGGTTAGGCACCAAGTCATCAACCACTAAATCATCTTCTTCGACCCAGGTATGTTGGTAGTTGGTAATAGAGTCCACCCTAGAAGAGAACGGCATCTTCCAGGACGCGTCTGTCAGTTGCTTGATACTTGAAAGCGTTTCAGGTGAAAAAATAGACTCATCTTTAGGTGCAATAACAAACGTAATATTATCGCTTTTAGTATAGGTTTCCTGATTAGCTTCATGCGCTAGCAACTGAGGGTTATCATCACTAAAAAATATTTTATAATCGCTTTCAAAGCGCAATGAAGTTAGCCCTGCGCACAATGCGACGACCAGAATCAGACTCAATAGAGCAAACCACGCCCTATATTTAACTAAAGAGTCTGTAAATTGATTAACCATAACGATAAAATCCCCATAAATATTATTGCTAATGGTAATACATATGAAATTACAACTACATAATACCGAACATTAATTTAAGCATATAGAAAATAATGTTTACGACAGCCACATAAGCGCATGAACTTTACAAGCATATAGTGTTTTTATCTTGGTTATCGATAAATAATTAGGCAATTGCGTATATAGTAATCTAAGCTTTATGGTATATGGATATTGAATTCCACCTTCTAATATCTGTAATTACCGAAAGTAAATAATCAATTACTAATATGGCTAATTTTCGTAATTAGAGAGCTTTGCACGAAACATCACATAACTCAGCCAATATGAGATAATGGCAC
>CAJXUY010000025.1 GCA_913060665.1 uncultured Oleiphilaceae bacterium | reverse complement strand
TAGTCATTAACTATGAAAGTCTAAATTTTACGTGGTCATGCAAAGCTCTCAATTAGAAGAATGAATTTTCGATCAAATAGTTGGTGATAGCTATCATGTGGACATTTAACTATATTTATCAGCCAGTTCCTATTTTCTCTCAGAGGTTGTTATTTTGACTGCAGATCATTTTCTTGCTCTAGTTTGCATGGTAGTGGTTATTTCAGTTGTTTTTGTTAAATACAAGCGCTGGCGATTTGAGCATAAACCTTTTTCTACCGAGTGGACGCACATTCTGAATAGAAATATACCTATTTATTCAAGGTTGCCTGTGTCGCTAAAATATCAACTAAACCAACGTGTTAAGTATTTTATGCGAGATAAAACCTTTTATGGTTGTGATGGGTTGGTGTTGATGGATGAAATAAGGGTGACCATTGCAGGGCAAGCCTGTTTGTTATTATTGAACAGGCCAACCAATCACTATTATAAACTTCATTATATATTGGTTTACCCGTCGTCATTTGTAGCATCTAGGCGAGAGCAGAGTGAGTCTGGCGTTGTTTCTCAGAAACAAACGGGGCTGCTAGGGGAGTCCTGGAGCCAGGGTAAAGTTATCCTGTCGTGGGATGATGTATTAAAGGGCGTCAAAAACTTTAGTGATGGGCATAATGTTGTGTTGCATGAGTTTGCGCATCAGTTAGATCAGGAGTCGGGATCTACCAACGGCGCTCCATTACTCGGCTCACAATCTAGCTATCAGAGCTGGGCACGTATTCTATCAGGCGAATTTGAGCAGCTTCAAAAGCAGGTCAATTCTGGATACAAAAGCCTGATTGATCAATACGGTGCTACTAATCCTGCGGAGTTTTTTGCCGTTGTTACGGAAACATTTTTTGAAAGGCCTATTCAATTGCGGCGTTGTCATCCTGAGTTGTTCGAAGAGATGAAATCTTTCTACGCGGTAGATCCGTCCGAGTGGGTTCAGTAGTATTGTGGCTGAATGTTAACGGATAGTTTGGCCGATAATATCAACTATGTGACCGATTTACTCTTTCCCTTTTTCGTAGTAATAGGTAGAGTGTTTGCTCTAAACTGGCGTTTTTGAGTGCCGTGAAGCCAAGTGAATTGATAGTTGAGATAACAATACGATATGCCTAGTCCACAGAGCCATATAACCCGATGGATGATCAAGAACTTGATCGCCCCGATTTTGAATGCCGACACACCTATTGTTGATCAAAGAAAGAGACTCGATAAGCTGGCTGGGCTGCCCCCCCTGCCTCGAAAAGTGAAAACTCGTTCGTTAAAAATAAGAGATATTCCTGCTCTATGGATTGATGTGAATGCTAAGAATCATCGTGTTATTCTTTTTTTGCATGGTGGTGCTTTCAATATAGGCTCTATTGAGTCTCACAAAGAATATGCTGCACGACTTGGGCTAGCGGCTGAAGCCAATGTATTATTAATTGATTACCGACTTGCGCCTGAACACCCTTTTCCAGCAGGTTTAAATGATGCCGTATCGGCTTACAACTGGTTGCTTATGCAAGGTTATAGCGGCAAAAATATTGTTATTGCTGGGGATTCTGCTGGTGGAGGCTTGGCGTTGTCCGCTGCGATGATGTTGCGAGATGATGGTAGTCCGTTACCTGCCTGCCTTTGTTTAATGTCTCCCTGGACAGACCTGACCATGAGTGGGGGTGGTGTAAAAGACAATGCTCCAACCGATATTATGTTGAATCCGCTTTGGATGAGGCAGATGGCCCATAATTATGCCGGCCCGGATGGTTTAGCCAACCCTTTAGCATCTCCGCACTTTGGAGATTATAGCGGGCTGCCACCGATAATCACGCATGCAGCAGATGATGAAATATTATTAAGTGATGCTAGGCGCATGACTCAAAACGCGACCCAAGCAGGAGTCGATGCCACGCTAGAAGAGTATCGTGGTGTATGGCATATTTGGCATACACATGCGGGCTTTATGCCAGAGTCAAAGCAGGCGATGAAAAAAATGGGCTCGTTTATACAGCATCATGCGGAAGGCTAGTCAAGGACCTAGCGTCTATAAACAGTCGCGCGCATACATTATGTCGTAATAATAAGGTCAAAGCATATTAGGATCGCAGCAATGAAAAAGCAGCATATTGATTTGGTACAAGAGTTTAAAGCACCCGTAAACACGGTATTCTCGGAGCTGACTGATCATGTAAAGTTTGGAAAACTACTGAAGGCCAAAATAACGCGTACCGTTGACGGGCAGGGTGAAGACCCTAACGGATTAGGGTCGGTGAGAAAAATCACCCCGGTACCTCTGGCTGATTTTGAGGAAACCGTAGTGACATTTAAGCCGAATGAACTAATGGAATATGCAGTGAGCCAAGGGAGCCCGATTAAAAACCATATCGGCCGGATGGAGTTCTCGGTGATCAAAGAGGGTGATGGACGCGAGAGCACACTACTGCGTTATACCATTGTGTTTGAGCCAAAATTGCCGATTCCTTTTTGGGGTGGCCTACTTAAAAAAGCGATAGAGACGCCGATCAGAAAAGGTCTTTTAGTGCTAGCTGAGCGTTACGCAAAGTCATACTAATCGTCAACTGATGAAGAGTTTTATTTTCGTGTCCATTTGAGGATGGTATCTGCTACATCCTCAGGCTCAAACGGTTTGGAAAGGTGGTCATTCATTCCTGACTTAAGACACCGTTCTCGGTCGCTGCTCATCGCATTAGCGGTCATAGCTATAATAGGAAGATCTTTATAATTTGGGTTTTCTCTGATTCGCTCTGTTGCCTCATAGCCATCCATTACTGGCATCTGAATATCCATTAACACGACTGAGAACGGACCATCCCTATCGAGCTTCTCTAATGCGATGCTGCCATTGTCTGCGAGGACAATATCGGCACCATACGCTTTTAATACTTCTTCGGCGATGAGTTGGTTGACAAATTATCTTCAACTACTAGCAGTTTAAGCCCTCGCAGTGGCTCTGATGTTGATGAAAGGCCGCCCCGCTTACTTGGCTTGTTTATAGCTGGAGACGCAACGCTTTCTGGATGGTTTGAAGGTGTTGCGGAACACTTAAACGTAACGGCAAACGAGAAGGTACTACCTTTATCTTGCTCACTTTGTAAGGTAATTGAGCCTCCCATCTAAAGTGTCGTTTATTAATCTTAATAGTGTATGGGATGCGCCTTTTGCTTTGTTTAAATAGTCATGCTGCTTGGTTGTTAGATCGGTCTTCAATATCAAGTTATTTAGCCCAATAATAGCATTGAGAGGAGTCCTGAATTCATGGCTCATATTCGCTAGAAAGTCGCTCTTTGCCTTGTTGGCGTCTTCGGCTTCTTTACGCGCTTTTCTAAGCGCCTGCGTCTTTTGTTTTATCTCTTCTTCTTTTGCCTCATTAAAACCTGTTATGAGTAAAATAAACGCCTGAAGCAATATGGCTAGCACTATTCCGCCGGTTAGGACACTCCAACTACTCCAGTCTCGACTCAATCGATAATACAGTTCGCTAGGAAAAAATGTAATTTGCCACGTTCTATCTGCAACATTAATTTCATAAGTGTTGCTGACCTTATTTAGGTAGGTGTTAGCGGTTGAAATAATATCGATGGGCTGCGCTATGTTGGTAATATCCTTTACCGTTAGAGATATATGCTTTGATTAGGCGAAACTCAATGCGTGTTTCATTAACTGTTCAGTGTTTAATACACCTACAACGTATCCAGAAATGAGGCCCCTTCGGTCTTTTAAGTTATTGGGGACGCCAAATCCTGAGAGTTCGTATAGTGGTGAAACAATAAGAAAACCTGGGTGTGTCTTTTCTTTTTGAAACAGCTGAATAGGAGGAGAGGCCGTTTGGCGCCCGCTGTCTCTGGCTTGATCCAAAACGCGTTTTCTGTCACTGATCGACCCTAGGTCGAACCCAAATACTATCTCATTTCCGCTGACGGGTTCTACATAATAGACAGGAAAATAGGTGCTTCTTGATGCCGCTCGTACTGATAATCTCGAGAGCCTGTAAAAAATACAGATACTATCGCAAACATGAAAACCGACGGTAAGATCACCTGTATACGACGACTGTTGTTGAAAAGAGCGTTAGGCGATAATACGATGATCGTTAAAGGTGCGAAAAATAGTGTTCCTACTGTATCTCCAACCCACCAGGTAAACGGCACTTCTGAGAAAGGTAGGATTCCGGTGAATATGAACGCGGAAGTTGCAACGGATGCTGATACCAAGCAACCAATGGGACCTGCGATTACTAAAAAAGAAATATCTCTTTTTGAACCACGAACCGTAGCGGGAAGGTAACCGTTTTTTTAAGTAATAGTGCTCCAGTCAATACTTGTAAAGAGGCGCCCAGGGCCATGATACTTGGCAGCAGTAAGCTTCCATACGAAAAAGGACCTGTGTACTCCAGAACGTTTAGAGTATTGACACCAAAGGCGCCTAGGTAGACGCCTAAAAATGCAGGTAAAGCACCATAAATCAGTGCGCTGGCGAGGCCTATGCCTGCCGCTGGCCAAATGGCGGATGCAAAGCCAGGCGGAATGGAGAAAAACGAGCCCGCTTTGCCTGCAACTATATAAGCCAACGCTATCATTATTGTTAGAAATAGAATGTTGGCAGGGCTTTTTGTTTGAGTTGTTTCCATTTTACCCTTTGAAGAGGCTGAACGACTGGTATGGTCGTTAATGTAGGCGTTTATCTAAAGGTTAGCAGACATAGGCTGGTAATAAAGTCTAGTCGTGGTAAAAAAACATAACCTTGGAGGGAGAGGATTACCCTGATACGGGCGATATCGGTTATGGTGTCGACTTCATATGACGGCGCGACTAATGGGGAATGGCCCCGTATATCCCAGCCAATGACGTGTGTAATACTTAACGCGGTAGAGAGCTAAAAGCTAAAGCCAAACTGTTTGGTCGAATAGACAAAACCTTTAGTTCCTTGTTCAGAGAAACGGTCTATGACGCCGCCTCTATATGCTGAACGCAGTATCTTATTGACAGCCTGACGTGACAGTTTTAAGCCATTTGATAGAGCCTTAGATGTATAGGTGTTGCCTGGCCGCATGTGGCCAATAACCGCTTGCTCGTTGCCGGTCATTTTAACGCTCTCTCTATGTTGGTCATTTTGTTGGTGAGACGTTTTTGAAAAGGGCGCGGATAGTACCTTAGATGGGTTATTATGTCTTCCCCTTTCTACATTACGCACGCTTTATCTTTCCTTGCGGAATTATGAGTACTGGTTTATGAGCTTCTCTATTACTCGTTGCACTGAATTAAATGCAAATGCCTGCAAGTTGATTTCTTGTAGTGGAATCCAGCGATACTCAGAGATGTCGTCGTTAGCCTTCATGTTGCCAAAATGCTCGACCTCACAGATAAAGAATGCGTCGCAGGTGGTATATTCGATTGTATTGTAGATATACCGGTTGGAGCCTGATGCGTAATACCGCATTACTGAAGGGGTAATCGATAGTTCTTCCTGTAGTTCTCTTTTAAGTGCTTCTTCTAGTGATTCATCTGGGTCCACAAAGCCGCCAGGCAGATCTAACTGCCCCTGGCCCGGGTTATGGGCGCGCACAGCGGCGAGTAGTTGATTATTTTTTATAATAAGTGCGCCTACGGCTGTGGCCGCATTAAAGAAAAACTCATAGTCGCAATGGGTGCAGCGATATATCTTCTGCCCGTCGAACTCGAAGCTGAGCAACCCGCATTTAGGGCAGTGGAGCATGGGAGGTTCCTTTCTTAATAGGTACGCTATTGTTATTCAAGCTCCGAATTATACTCGCCTTGTCGAGTAATACTATTTAGGGGAGCTCTCTTCAGTAAAGCGGCTTGTGCGGCTTCTGTGTTTTGATGTTTTCCTTGCCATGCTTGTAGGCAGGGATGTTGATAAGAGCAGGGATCTGTAATTACGACGGCTTTCTTCGGAGGGTTCAGTCGAGATGGCAGAGAAACGTTTAGCTACCGTTGGAGAACTTTCATCTGCTGTCAGAATGCCTCTTTTATCGTCAACCATATCCTCTATGGTGTTTTGAAGGTTAGTCGTAACCGTCATAGTATCGTTCTCCTTGAGTGGTTCTGACGTTGTCGTTATGGGTGTCTACACTTAGCTAGATGATAGGTCATTATGAAAAATTTTACCGAGCATGGTGGGTGATTTTTTTGATTTGAATGGGGCGTGTGACTTTTTGTGCATGTTTTAGCTCTATCAATATAGCAATAAAATGCTGTTCTGTAGGTCCTGTTAATTTTAAAAATGGCAATAATCATTTAGAATAGCGGCGCGAGAAAGATTAAAACTATAAGTACATACCAGAAACTTGGCTTAATGCCCGAAGAATAACGGGTACCTAAACAGCAATAAGGCAAAGGAAATCCAATGAACTCAGCTCAGACTATTTATACCACTCCGTTGGAAAAGCTCTACCAATGGAATAGTTCATCCGCAGACCGAATTTTTTTAAAGCAACCGGTGAATGGTAAATATAAGAACTTTACATGGGGCGAAGTTAATGATCAGGCGCGCCGCATGGCTTCAGCCTTGCTTGGACTAGGCTTGGAAAAGGGCGATCGTGTTGCTGTGTTGGCGAAAAACTCAGCAGAGTGGTTTATTACTGACTATGCGATTCAATTAGCTAGCTTGGTGAGTGTGCCGCTTTATCCGTTGCAAGGAGCTGATTCAATTGAATACGTTCTCAAGCATAGTGGTTCAAAGGCGATTATCATTGGAAAGCTTGATGATGCAAAAAGTATGGGGCCGGGTATTCCTGAAGGTGTTGCCCGTATTGGAATGCCATACCCAATTGATATAAAAATTGATCATAAATGGAATGACCTTTTAGCTCAGTATGAGCCTATTCAAGACTCTCCGATACATAGTATGGATGACTTGATGACGCTGATATACACCTCCGGTACGACGGGTAATCCGAAAGGGGTTATGCATACCTATGGCGGTTTCAGCTTTGGCGCACAAAACGCAGCTAAAACACTCAAAATATCGCCTTCAGATCGTTTCCTATCGTTTTTGCCGCTATCCCATATCGCAGAGCGATTTATGGTGTTAGGTTGCTCTACGTATGGTGGCGCACAAGTATCATTTGTTGAGTCTTTAGACACGTTCGCTGAGAACTTACAGGCTACTCGCCCAACCGTGTTTTTTGCGGTGCCTCGCTTATGGAAGAAGTTTCAACAGCAAATTAGCGCTAAGATGCCAGAGAAGAAGCTTAATAAGTTGCTTCGAGTGCCTTTGCTCAATAGTATTGTCCGTAAAAAAATCAAAAAAGCATTGGGGCTTAATGAAGCGCGAATGGTGGTCTCTGGTGCTTCGCCGATCGCGCTTAGCTTGCTTGAGTGGTATTCCAAAATTGGCATTGATATCAATGAAGGTTATGGCATGACTGAGAACTTGGCTTACGGGCCTGCTTTTAATATGCCTAATGCCGTTAAAATTGGTAGTGTGGGCTCGATTAAAGCGCTCCCCCATAACGAAGTAAAAATTACGGATGAAGGTGAGATTATTATTCGTTCTCCTTCGTTAATGAAGGGTTACTATCTAGAACCAGAGAAAACAGCTGAAACGATTCGCAATGGTTGGTTGCATACGGGCGATCGTGGTGAAATCGATAGCGATGGTTATTTGACAATTACTGGTCGAGTTAAAGATGTCTTCAAAACAAGTAAAGGTAAATTCGTTCAGCCAAATAAAATAGAGGGTTTGATGCACCGTGAAACTTGTATTGAGCAGATTTGTGTTGCTGGTTCCGGTGAGGCTCAGCCTTTTGGTTTAATTGAGCTATCTGAAGACGCAAAAGCCAAGGCTGCAACTCCAAAAGGCGCTAAAGAAATTGAAGAGCGCATCATGAATACTTTGGCGGAGGTGAACAAGGAGCTTGATCATCATGAAATTGTTGAGCGCATATTTGTCATAGAGGATGTATGGACGCCTGAAAATGGCATGTTAACGCCTACTATGAAAATTAAGCGTAGCGAAGTCGAAAAACGGTACACTGAGCTAAGCGAGAAGTATCGTGATACCAAGACTCGTTTTGTCTGGGAGGTTGAAGCTTAGTCGTAAGCTAATAAATACCCGCGATCAAGCACTAGAAGGAAATAAATCTTAACGTTTGTTTCCTTTTTTGGTTAAAAACAGCACCTGAATTTGTCTGGTGCTGCTAGCTACGCAAAGCGGATAAATATAGAATAGTAGAAAAATTTAATAGAGAAGTAAGCTCAGATGGATACCCCTTTTTCAGACCGTATAGCCGATGTACCTGAATCTTTCATTCGTGAAATATTAAAGGTCGCTATGGACCCTACCGTTATTTCATTTGCGGGAGGATTGCCCAATAGAGATTTGTTTCCTATTGAGGGGATTAAGCAGGCAACGAATAAGGTACTTGATGAACACGGAGCGGACGTACTTCAGTATAGTAATACCGAAGGTTATCCTGAATTAAGGCAGTATATATCTGACCGTTATCGGGACCGGCAGGGTATTGATGTTCCGATAAAGAACATATTAATAACCAATGGCTCTCAACAAGGTTTAGATTTATTAGGTAAAACGTTACTTAATGAAGGGGATGACGTTGTCATTGAAGAACCTGGTTACTTAGGTGCTATTCAGGCATTTTCAGTTTACCGAGCTAGGTTCAACCCTGTGCCAGTATCTGAGGAGGGTTTGAATGTAGAACGATTGAAAGGTGTTATGCTTTGTCGTAAACCTAAATTACTTTATACCGTACCTAACTTTCAGAACCCATCAGGTATTTCTTATAGTGAACAAAACCGTCTGGAGGTCGCTGAAGTATTAAAAGGCACATCGACTTTTCTAGTGCAGGATGACCCATATGGGGATTTGCGTTTTGCGGGTGTTAAAAAAACATCATTTAAGAAATTGGTGCCTGACAATACCGTCGTATTGGGCTCTTTTTCAAAGACTGTAGTTCCTTCTTTTCGTTTAGGCTGGATTGTTGCACCTGATGCATTAATGGAAAAGCTTGTTATTGCTAAGCAGGCTGCAGACTTACACACTAATTATTTCTCTCAGAGAATTATTCACCAGTTTCTACTGGATAATGATATTGATGCGCATATCGCTGAAATCACCAATGTATATGGACGCCAACGAGCGGCGATGATTAAAGCAATTGATGAGCATTTTCCGAAAGAAGTGGCCATTACACACCCTGAGGGTGGAATGTTCTTGTGGGGCGCATTACCCGAAGGGTACTCTTCTATGGAGCTGTTTGACTTGGCCATTAAAGAGAAGGTTGCCTTTGTGCCTGGGCAGCCCTTCTATGTAAGCAGAGCAGAGGTGAATACCTTTCGGTTAAATTTTTCCAGTGTTGATGAAGAAACAATTGAAGTAGGTATGGCTAGATTAGGTAGTGTGATAAAAAAGCTACTATCTGCGTGATTTAGCTTAAAGCTGAGGAACATGACTTCTCGAGTTCAGACCACTCTTACCGCACTTCAATACTCCGTTGTCGAGGCGGTTAGGGTCAATATTGAAACAGCCAATGATTACTTCGGTAAGACATTGGTTGTGCCTGAGGTAAGGTTTGATCTTCGAGGTAAGAGTGCAGGGCAAGCTAGATTTGAGTATCCGAGGGCTTTTGGTTTAGTGAAAAAAGCAAGTCCTGTTATTCGTTTTAACCGTATCTTGATGGAGGAGAATCCACAGGCATTTATTAATGAGGTGGCGCCTCATGAAGTAGCTCATGTTGTCGCCAACCAGCTATTTGGTCGCAAAATAAAACCCCACGGACAAGAGTGGAAAATGATTATGCGGTCAGTTCTTAAGCAAGAACCTTCTGTTACTCACCGGTTTGATGTATCTAGGGCATCTCCGAAATCTTACATCTATAGTTGCGAATGTCATGGCTTGACTCATTGTTTATCCGCTATCAGGCACAATCGAGTGCAGCGGCAACAATCTTCTTACTTGTGCCGAAACTGTAACGCTACACTTGGTTATACGGGTGAACTAGCTTAGCATTTTTGGGTACTTCTTCCGTTTACAGGTATTGGAAATAATTTACTTTTGTTAGTGATGTTGGCTTTAGGAATGACTTGGGTGCCTTGAAGTATTGCCAGTACGGTTTTTAGCAGTGAAATATTATGAGTGCAAATATACCATTTTCTCTCGTCACCACGATAACGCGTTTTGTGGTATGCCAGAGGCTTAAATGCGTAAAGCGAATTGCCTCGGTGGTATAGGAATTTCTGGAGGCCTCTAAGGGTTGCGCGATCACCCCCTTCCTGCTCAATATTATAAAGTGGTGATATGCCTAGTGATAATTGATCAATGCCTTCTTGTTTAAAAATGTTGATGGCTTCCAGAATAATGTAATCAAGTAGATCTGAAGGCTTGGCCTGAGGGCTTTTTCTGATTATGTTGGCACAGTATCCAACTACGTTGCCGTTTTCGAAGTAAGGGTCAAAGAAAACGTAGCCAAGGAGCTTTTTACCTTCAAAGCAATAAAACTTTCTAACGTTCCATTCATTTTGAAATTCCGGTGGGCGTGTGAGTAATTTTAACTCTCTGCTATTTACTACCTTTTGCGATCTCCATTGTTCAGATATTTGGCGTACTTCATGCTGATCTATTTCTGACCAGTCTAATTCTTTGACTGTTAATCCATGGCGCCTCCCCAAGTTTGCAGCATGGCGAAGATGTTTTTTGTCTTTTCCCTTTACCTGGAAGTTTTTAATGTTAATTGAAAACTCAGTACCCATTTGATTGGTGTGATAGTTATGCTTGCGAAGGATAGATGCGATTTCTTTTGTCACACCCATAAAAATGGACTTTCCAGGAGTGTTTAGAAGGAACTCAGCAATCAATTCAGAGGTATGTTCTTTTTTACATACAGGGTCACAAAATACGATGTTTACTCTTCCTAGTATAGTTGTTTGGCTCTGGAAGCTTATATACCCGTGATCCTTACAGCCAAAGATCTCTACTTCAGGCTGTAAGGTGAAATATGAGCTTGATTGGGAGCCAAAGCTGGTAAGTAATTTCTGTTTATCTTGTGTGGCGATATCGCACAAGGTGTACTGTGGTGTATGTGTAGAGTGATAGCTTGAATTACTTTCCGGCGCTATGTCTGAGGCATTATTTGGTTCGGCTATAGCAGATATCATGTATATACCCTCGGTCTATCTAGGTTAGTTTTTATTGTTGTTTTCAAAGTTTCTTTGGGTAGGATAATGGATAGGGGGGGAGTAATCACCCTCTAAAAGGACTACTCCCCGACTTTTATATGAGACATAGATCATAACTTCATGGAGTACGTAGGGAAGGCGACTATTTTACCTGAATGCTAAGTTATTGAATAAGTATGGTGTTGGGTGTTTTGTTGAAGATTGACTATTAACTGTAGTAGTTGCCAGCTAATATTTAGCGTCTTAGGTGGTGATATTAGTGAGTAGATGGAGAAATTGAATTACCGTACCGCAATAATTATAGCAATAAATATCAAAAAATTAGATGGACTCTTAACTGTAAGGTTAGTCACACGGATAATATACGTCAATAGATTTGAGATAGATTTCACAATTTTTTTAAGTGTCAAAAACATGACGCAATTAAATGCCGAAGTGTGGCGTGGATACGTCATTTTGGTTATCTAACGTTTATGATTACCACATCGGAATTGATGAATAGGTGAAATCATGTTTTTGAATGTAGTCGTTAGTAGTTGGGGAGTACTTGTACGCCAATCTAGCATACGCAGCATTGGCATTTTCGCGTTAAGTAGTCTGTTAATCGCGTGTAGTTCGGGTAGTGGTGGTGATTCAACCACGGGCTCTACAAGTCAAAGTGCGGCGTCAGAAGTTGATACTCAAGATACTAATAAAATTTCTATAAAAGGTGGCGCTATTAAAGGCGTTATCGAAAATGGTGTTGTTCGTATCTTCTCTATTGAAAGTGAGGCAGGCTTATTTCGCAAGTCATTAATCCCGTTAGGTGATGCTGAACGAACAGATGCTAATGGGCAGTTCGATATATCGATCCCTGCTGATGCCGTCAACGCTATTGTGGTTGAGATAACTGCAGATGCAGGCACCAGAATGACTTGTGATGTCGTGAATGGTTGTGGCTTAGATCCGCAGGGAAGTGCTATTGCGTTTGGTGAAACGTTTTCATTAAATAGTGACTTTATCTTAGAGGCCGCATATTCAGGGCTGCAAGATCAAAAAGCATTAACATTATATGTTACGCCACTGACTCATTTGGCGGTATCGTTTGCCAAAGAGCATGGTGACGGTTTAAGTGAAGATAGTATTAATGAAGCATATGCACTGGTAGAGGATACACTTAATCTTTCAAAAGGCTCGCTACAATTGCCTCCCCCAGACTTAACCAAGCTTGATTTGTATGAGTCATTGTCCGGAGATGAGTTGCAATATGCTATTATGTCAGCGTCGTTTTTGGCAATGGTGAATATGCCAGATTGGGGTTCTGTCGATGAGGTTATCAATAGTGCGGCTGAACGTTTTGCTCAGTCAGGTGGATTGCCTGATGAAAACGGAGGTGTTATATCTGAAGTGACACTTGATGACTTGTTCTATCAGGCAAGTGATATTGCAAGTGATTTACAGTCGACGGTCGGTAATGAACAAATAATTGTTGAGTTAATCTCAGTCGAAAGCTCTACTGATATGTACTATCAGGAAGTATCAAGTCTATATATTGATGACCCTGCTCAGTCTCAAGAATCCGTGCCTGCTGTCGGGGGCAATATCACAACGGAAATAGGTGGAGGTGTAGATGAATCAGAGCAAGCTCCCTCTGTTGCTCCTGGGGAGCCTGTCAACGTGTTAACGATATCTTCTCAGCCAGGTTCTGTTGTGGTTGATGTAAACAAAGGTGCGCAGCTAAGTGTTACCGTCCAAGGTAATGGTGTGATTCATTACCAATGGAGAAAAGATGGTGTTGCGCTTAATGGTGAAAACTCATCGACCCTTTCATTTGATAGCGTAACGAAAAATGACGCGGGTATTTATGATGTCTTGGTTTCTAACGAGGCAGGGCAAGTGCCTTCTTTAGCGGCAACATTGTCAGTTGAAGATGTAGTATATACGGCACAACTAAGCTGGAATATTCCCAGTAAGCGTCAAGATGGAAGCTCGTTGGCACTTAATGAGATCGCAGGTTACATGGTGGCATATGGGACTTCGCCGGAGAACCTATCATCTCAGCTTATGGTGGGTGGTGCTCAGTCTACTCAGTATCCGTTTGAAAATTTAGATCCTTCAAAAACCTATTACTTCAAAATTGCTACTGTTGATGTCAATGATATCCAGGGTGAGTTTTCTGACGTAGTGATGAAAAGCTTTATGTAAGCAGAATAAGGTTAACCAAAACCCCTAAGGTGTAGATTGTTTTAGGGGTTTTTTTATTGCCTGATTAGTCTGTCAGAATATCACAGCAGATAATGATCTGCTGATCGCCGGATTCAAATAGCAACGATAATGTCACGCACATATATGCCCCGGTTATAGATAGATATGGACGTGTAATTTGCAGTTCATTTGGATTGCTTAATGCGCGGCGTAAATAATGTTGACGACACCAATCGGCACTTTTAGTGTTTTCTAATGGTTTGAATTTTGGGTTGTGTGCCGTCTCACTTTGTCTGGATGTTGCTGTTTCACCTATTTGAATGCCTTCTTTGTTTATCATGTAGCAGCGTGTGACGGCGTGGTGCTCTATAAGGGACTTCGCTGCTCGTTTGAGGGGAAGTCCTTCTCTTATTTTATCTACCGCATTATTGAATAGTGGGAAGTAGTGATCCCTGGTGGCGATAGTAGGGTCAGCTTTGTCTCTGACGTCTTTTTTATAACTGGTTAGTAGCTTGCCTAGGTCTGATGATGGTAAGGGGGTAGGGTTCTTGCCTACCTGCGGTAATGCAAAGTAAAAGCCCTGGACAAAGTCCACGCCGCAATCGATCGCAATCATTGCTTGCTCTTCGGTCTCTACGCCTTCCATTAAGACTAAGCACCCAGCTTGATGCAGGAGGGATACGATTCCGTCAAGCATTTGGCGTATTCTACCTTCTTCGGAGGCTCTTACAATCATTGACCTGTCAAGCTTGACGATATCGGGTTTGAGGGCCCACACTCGTTCGAAGTTTGAGTGCCCGGCACCAAAGTCATCCAGTGCAGTTAGGCAGCCAAGTTGTTTGTAATACTCCACGGCCTGAGCGAGGCTTTCACTATTGCTAGTAGGTTGTTCTACGATCTCTATTACTACTCGGTGGGGAGGGAAATTAAAGTACTCTAAAAGCTGCCCAAAAAAGGAGTCGTTGTGCTGGTTGATCGAGATTGTTTCGGGGGATACGTTTATAAAAAGCCAATTAAGGTCGTCTGGCAGGCTTTTGAAGTTTTTCATGTGCAAAAAACGACAAGCTCTATCCAGTTGAATATTCTCTTTTTTATTTCTGGATTGCTGGAATAGTAACCCTGGGCTAAGTGGGGCTCCTTGAGTGTCAAAGGGGCGAACCAAGGCTTCATAACCGACAATGCGTTTGTGGGGTAAGCTGAATATAGGTTGAAACGCTGAACGTAGATTCATATCCATAAAGCTTGCGGACCACTCGTCTGGCGCAATCGCATGGGTTGCTTGGTCTATACCTTGAATATCCAGGGTAAGGTCCTCTGAGTTTGTGTTCATTACCGAAAGCAAGCTGATAATGCCCCTTATATTATAAGGTTATTACAAATAACTATTTAATTAATCAAAGTATAAAGGGTGCCAAAATATGTGCGCTACATCCACTTAGTTTTGTTTACAATATGTAAAACATTTCGGTCGTTTGCAGATAGATTAAGTTCGTTAGGGGGTAAGGGGCAAAAAAAGCGGCATTAAATGCCGCTAAAGTGCGAGTAGGGAGCAACAATACGGTTTTGGTAAAGTCGAAGTTTAAATTGCTTCAATGAATCGTGTTTTAATACAGCTCATTCATTATGATATGACTCATTCTACGGAAGTGTGCGAATGGTTTCTGTAGGTGCTTGTACTTATTGCTGGAGCGCCGTATAAATAATCTAATTTGTAGATTGTTTGCAGCAATTAAATGAAGCATTTAATCTATAAAGCTGCTGTATTCTAGGGTCAATGCTTACGAGAAAAATGTTGATGAACATACAAAATAGTCGAAGTGAATGGGGTGCTCTTTCTATTGCTATGCACTGGGTTGTAGCAATAGTGGTGTTTGGACTGTTTGGGGTGGGGTTGTATATGGTTGAGTTAGATTATTATGACTCAATGTATAAAACTGCGCCATTTGTGCATAAGAGTATCGGTGTTCTGCTATTCTTAGTTGTGATTTTTAGGTTATTTTGGCGCTTTATTAGCCCACCCCCTAATGGGCTGGAAACTCATCAGGCGTGGGAAAAAAAGCTGGCCTATTGGGTGCATATTGCGTTGTACGTTTTATTATTAGTGTTAATGATTAGTGGTTATCTTATCTCGACTGCCGATGGGCGTGCGGTGTCTGTTTTTGGTTGGTTTGATGTGCCGTCTGTTATCAGTGGGATTGATAATCAAGAGGATATTGCAGGTGAAATTCATGAAATACTGGCGTATGTACTGATCTCTATGGTGGCTATTCATGCGGTGGGAGCATTAAAACACCATTTTTTGGATAAGGATCATACGATTTTGAGAATGCTGGGTATGAGTAAATCAAACGATAAATAGTAAACATTACCGCCCTTGATTGCAGTAAGGGTCTCTATTAAATCAAAGGAGAAAGTATGAAGCTTAAAAAATGGGTTACCGGTGTTGTATCTGCAGCATTGTTGTCTGCAGGTGCTGCAAACGCAGCTGATTATGTGATTGATACTAAGGGCGCGCATGCTTTTATTCAGTTTAAAATTAGTCACCTTGGGTATAGTTGGTTATATGGCCGTTTCAATACGTTTGAAGGCGGGTTTAGTTTTGATGAGGCGAACCCTTCGGCCTCTAAAATCTCTGTATCAATCGATACTACGAGTGTCGACTCGAATCATGCTGAGCGAGACAAGCATTTAAGAAGCAAAGATTTTCTAGAAGTTGGTAAATTCCCTAAAGCAACATTTGTTAGCACGAGAATTGAAGATAAAGGTGATGGTAAGGCAGCTGTTCACGGCGATTTTACTCTCAGAGGGGTCACTAAATCGATCGTTATTGATGCGATTCATATAGGGCAAGGTGATGACCCCTGGGGTGGTTACCGTAGTGGGTTTTCTGGAAAGACTTCGTTTAAGCTAAAAGACTTTGGTATTCCTAAGAATTTAGGGCCTGCTTCAGAGGAAATAGAAATATTTCTTTCAGTCGAAGGTATTAAGAAGTAGTTGATAGGCACCCTTAGATAGCCTTTCAGGGTGCCTGTTTTACCCGTGTGTAGGTCCATAAATAAAGCAGAACACTAGCTTGCCTTAGTAACAACCCTGTTTCGCCCTGTATTTTTTGCTCTGTAAAGCGCTTCGTCAGCGTCTTTTATCACCTCTTCAGCTGAGTGGTGAGATGGTTGCTTTTGTGCAATCCCAATGCTTACTGTAATGTTTACATTTTTCTGGCGAGGAGCTACCACGCCGCGAAGCTTTTCACCTAGTTTTTTGCTTGGGGTTCTCTCTTTGTTTCTAAGCATCATTTGATAGCTAGATATAGCTTCTCTTAATTTGTTAAGCGCTGGCTCGACGAGCTCGGCGCTCCTTTTGGGGAAGAGTATCGCAAACTCTTCTCCTCCATATCGATAGGCTAGCCCTCCGCAGCCCACTTTTCGTATTTTGCTAGCAACCAGTCTTAGTACTTGATCGCCTGTATCATGACCGTAAGAATCATTAAACTTTTTGAAATGATCGACATCTACCATGGCAATACAGTAATGCTTGGTGAGTGTTCCCATTTTCTCATCGAGGGCCCTTCGTCCCGGTAATAGGGTTAAGGCGTCTACAAACGCTAGGTCGTATGCACTTTGTATTAATGAGATAAATAGCGCTAACAGAAGAGCTGTAAACAATGTGGTTGATATACCGTTTACTGCAAAATCATAGAAAATGGCGTTGCCTGTCAGCCATGCTGCTAATAGTGCTGTCTCAGTAGACGTTCTCTTCCATAATGTTAGCACTAGAAGAAGTACCCCACTTCCAAGTTGTGAGAGTAGCAGTGCTAACCCTAACCAGGCGCGATCGTGTTTGTGAGTGCTAATATAAGATTCAATAACAGGGTGCAGTGCATCAAGGTAGCCGTCGCGAACCAAAAACCAAAGAGTCAAGTAGCTGCCGATGATCAACAGTAAACGGCTGACTCCCCAGCTTGATATGCTGCCTCTCTCTCGATAAAAACCGGTTAAGCAAAGGTGCCAGGAAAATAGAATCGCAGTGCCTATGAAAAGTAGTTGTGTTGAGGCTTCGGTGAAGGGTTTTTGCATTCCGTTTTGAATGAACGCATAGGCTAAGCATGCATTGATTGCCCCGAGTGCGAGTCTGCTTCTATTAAAGATCAATGACACCAATAGCAGTAAGGCACTCAATAAGTAAGGAAGAGACGGATGTATCGAGTCAACCCAGTGCCCGCTCCAGCTGAATTGGAGTAGCAGATAGGCACAGGCAACAATAGAAAAAGGTACGAGTTTCCAAAGGTATTTAAGAGCGGTCACAGTCATTATCTAACTTGGCAAAAAGTTTGCCAATCATAACGGTTATTGAGCTCGAAGGTAAGTTGCCAAAAAGCAATCTTCTAAATTTTGAGTATTCTGTTTCTTAAGGAGGTGGCGGGGTTGCATGGGGTGTTTTGTAGCGAAGATAATAAAAGAAGTCTATATTTTGTGTCTGTCTTGTGCTTTTCGTCTTATAGTGGATGATACTAAATATATGCCGCCTACTAGTAACGATATAAGTGTATATGCAAGAACATGCTCGAAATTACCAACTATCAGAAACTCGATACTTAACATCGCAATAAGAAGACTAGAGGCAATCCCTATTGATGTGAATAGCGTGTTTATGAGTTGGTGATTGTTTTGCATAGCGCCCTCTATTTGTGATTGATACTCGCTCAGCTTTAAAGCTTATATCTAAGTGGAAAGTTATAGTAGCGCCTCTGATCGACTAGATGAATGCGTAATATTACTTATTGGTAAGGTGATATATGGATAAACAATATTGACGCCTAGCGGGTAACAGTTTACCAAGTGATCGTTGGCCACCTTATAATGGCGATTGTTTTGGGCCTAGTATTGTGTTGTGGTTAACCGAATAGTCTAGAGAGGATACATGAAAAATTTAGCCGTGAGTCTTGCCAAAAAGGCTTTGTTGAGTGTGGTTAATACCGTCGAGAGAAAGCTGTTTGGTGATAACTTTATAATCTCGAATTTAACACCTTATGATGTAATTTATCGGGATAGAATTATGTCGGTAAGACATTACCTTCCTTTAGAAGATGATCATATTCATGTGGGTGATGAGGTGGTGGATGTTAGGCAGGATTGCCATCGTGTTCCTTTAGTGTTGGTTCCTCCTTTAGCCGCTACGTCTATGATATTTGACCTTATGCCGTATCGAAGTGTAGTGCGCTATTTCTTGGCTAAAGGGTTTGATGTTTACTTGATTGACTGGGGGGATGTAACGGAGGATCACAGCGACTTATCACTGGAGACCTATGTTATTGAGTGGATGCCTGCAATTTTACAGCAGGTTCGCAAGGTGAGTGGTGTGCAAGATGTTTCTATTTTTTCTTACTGTATGGGGGGGCTTTTATCACTAATGTATGCCGCTGTTTCGGGTGATAAGCATATTAAAAATATGATTACCGTCGCCAGTCCGGTCGATATGCATTCTAGCGGCGTGGCAGGACAAGTGCTCTCAGTTATCTATCGGCCCGCTCAGGTTATCTCGCAGTTGATGAATATTTCTCTGCTTGATTTGCCAGCCAAATATTTGCACGTCCCAGGCTGGGTCAACTCGATTGCCTTTAAGTTAACCAGCCCGGTGGGTAATGTCGTCAATTACGTCGAGTTACTGATGAATATGTGGGATAGGGAGTACCTTAAAGAGCATTTAACAATGAGTCAGTGGTTTAACGAAATGGTTGATTATCCGGGCGAGACCATTAAAGATATGGCTGTTCATATGATGATTAATAACCGGATGGCAAAAGGAAAAATGACCATTGGTAAAGAGCAAGCTGAATTTAAAAAAATAGAATGTTCAATTTTGGCCTTCGCGGGAGATAATGATAAGTTAGTTAGCGTTAGCGCTGCCAGAATGGCATTAGATATTGTGTCATCGGAAGATAAAGAGTTCTGTGTTGTACCTGGAGGGCATGCAGGCGTTTTTGGGGGAGGGAGAGCACCCAAAAACGCGTGGGCTATTAGTGCGGATTGGCTCGCGGAGCGTTCTGATTAGCGATGGTAACAGAAGCTGTTATTAAACTTACATGACGTAACAATAAAATGACGCATAAGTGTCAAAATGTGATCGGAATCCCGTCCCTCAATGGTGCTGATCACAGTATTTAAAGCTGGCTCATATTATAGTTATAACCAGTGGAAAGATAAAAATATAACGATAAAACGTTGGTTAGATGTAGTGTGAGGTAATAGTCATGATAGTTAAATTATTTGCTCTTCTTTTAGCTGTAAATTTGTTTTCGGTAGTGGCAAATGCGGAGGCTTCGGAATATGGTGTTTTTAACGAGTCAGATGACTTAAGCCAGTTTGAGCGCTATAGCGCGTTGACCGGCGATGAAGAGGTCCTGATTGAAAAAGGGTTGAGTAAAAGTGACTGTTTGCTACGAATTGCGAGCATGTTCGGTAGTCGCTGGTTTAACGATACTATTGAATTGCAGCGAATAAAGTCAGAAGATAGCCGGTCGACGGGTTTACGGTATCCATACAGTTTTCAAGAAAGCTTGGCTCAGGCTAATTATGGGTTGGATGTTGGAAGTGATGAGCTTTCTGTTTCCATGAAAATCAAATTCTAACCCCCTCTCAAACTTAATAAGCTGTCTGTATTTAACGGGCAATTAAGTCATCTGCTGTTAGTTTACGCGTGTTTTTTCTGTTTAATCTCTATTTATAACTCTATCTTAGCGGCCATTTATTAATGGCTTCACTCCTTTCGTCTGCGTTGATTGCTGTCAATCATTTGCGTTGGGTGATCAGTCATACTCGCTTAAATAGTATATGATTTATTCAGTCTTCATGGGTTATATTGAAAGTACAACAATAAAATTAGCAAGGGGTATACGATGGCTACGGCACCTGTAATTCACAATGATGTGGAAAAGTGCGTTGACGCAATTATTGATAAGCTAGGTAAGGATATAAAGTTTGGTATGCCGTTGGGGCTTGGTAAGCCAGTGCATCTTATTAACGCGCTCTATAAGCGAGCTAAAGCAGATACTAGCATAAAGCTTGTTATTGCGACTGCTTTGTCGCTGGAAAAACCTGCAGCGGGCGCAGGCCTTGAAACCAAGTTTATGGGGCCTTTTGTAGAGCGTCTTTTTGGTGATATACCGGACCTTGAATATATGGTAGATCTAAGAAAGAACGCGTTGCCGCCTAATGTAGAGGTGACAGAGTTCTTCTTTAAAGCGGGCAGTTTTTTGAAGGATGATAAGCAGCAGCAAAATTATATTTGTACTAACTATACTCATGCTGTTCGAGAGTTGGTAGCACTCGGCGTGAATGCGGTCTCCCAGATTGTTGCCAAAAAAGAAATTAACGGTGAGCCCCGCTATAGTTTGAGTAGTAATCCTGATACCTCGCTTGATTTGGTACCAATACTAAGAGAGCAAGAGAAACAGGGAAGAAACGTAGCGGTTATTGCAGAAGTTAATAATAATTTGCCGTTTATGGTTAATCATGCGGAAGTTGGAGAAGATGAGTTTGACCTGATCCTAGAAAATCCAAAATACGAATATCCGCTGTTTGGTGCCCCTAATATGGCGATTATGCCAGTCGATCACATGATTGGGTTCAATGCCAGCACGCTGCTAAGAGACAATGGTACATTGCAGGTAGGGATTGGTTCTCTCGGTAGTGCATTGGTGTATAGCGCCATTCTTAGGCACAAAAATAATGACGTGTATAACGAGTTGATGGATGAGTTAAAGCTAGATCAACGCTTCCCCGTTATATCCGAGCTTGGTGGTCGAGACACCTTTACCAAAGGGTTGTATGGATGTAGTGAGATGATGGTAGACGGTTTTATGCATTTGTATAAAGCCGGTATATTAAAGCGAGAAGTGTTTGATAATGTTGACCTACAGACGCTGCTTAATGAAGAAAAGATCACTCAAAATATATCGCTAGCTACGCTTGATGCATTGATTGAGAAGGGTGTTTTGCCGACGACACTCAGGGCAAAAGATGTCGAGTTTCTTAAGCGGTACGGTATATTTCAAGCGTCTGTCGAATTTAAGGGTGGGAGTTTGCTAGTTGGAGAGCAGACCATAGAGCCTAAGCTGAAAGACGAAGCAAACCGGACGCTAATAACTGAGCACTGCTTAGGTGACAAATTGAATGGTGGCATTGTGATGCATGGTGGGTTTTTCATTGGGCCTAATAGTTTTTATCAGGACCTTCGGGAGTTGACACCCGCAGAGAATGAAAAATTCTGTATGACCAGTGTGAGATTTATTAACCACTTATTTGATCATGAGTTTGGCAACCAGAAGTTAAAAGTATCACAGCGTCAGGATGCTCGTTTTATCAATTCAACGATGATGTACTCCTTAGGAGGGGCTGCAGTCTCTGATGGGTTGGATAACGGTAAGGTCGTCAGTGGTGTGGGTGGTCAGTATAACTTTGTAGCGATGGCGCATGAGATCGATGACGCACGGTCGATCCTTAAACTGAAGAGTTATCGCACAACACCTGATGGACCTAAGTCCAACATTATGATGAGCTATGGTCACTGTACGATTCCGCGTCACCTGCGTGATATTGTTGTGACCGAATACGGAGTGGCTGATTTATTAAGTAAAAATGATCAAGAAGTCTATATTGAATTGATTAAGGTTTCGGATTCGCGCTTCCAAGATGAGCTTTTGAGTCAGGCTAAGGCCGCAGGAAAAGTTGCAAAAGACTATCAATTGCCAGATATCTATCGGCATAACACGCCTGAAAAATTATTAAATACGTTTAACAAATATAAGGCGAAAGGGTTCTTTGATCCCTTCCCATTTGGCTGCGATTTCACCGATGAAGAATTGAAAATCGGTAAGGCTCTGAAAGGGCTTAAAGCAAAAACTGCGACTCGTGGTGGATTGCTGAAATGCGTTTGGGGGGCGCTAAAGGTTAAGTATGTGCCAGAAGAGTTTTCTCCGTTAATGGATCGAATGGATATGAAAACTCCAGATAACTTTAAAGAAAAGCTAGAACAAAAACTATTGGTTTCAGAGTTGATTGCACAGCAAGTCAAATAATGCAGTTTGACTGCAGTGACTAATCTGAGGTTAATGTTTCTGGTCGAAGGCAGTTGCTCTTATTGAGTAGCGGCTTTTTTATGGTGCTAATAATAAATTGGGGGTTAATGATTGTCTTAGGATAAACTAGCGGTCATTGTACTGTATTAACACCTCATTACGGAGACAAAATGCCAGATTTACCAAAAGTGTACTCAATCAATTATAACCTAAGAAATGCTGAAGGCGCGGTAGTGGATACATCCTCAGGAGGTGAGCCATTGACGTTTCTGGAAGGTACTGGGCAAGTCGTAAAGGGAATTGAGAAGGCCCTTGAAGGGCGGTCGCCTGGAGATGTGTTAGATGTTACTGTTCCCCCTGAGCTAGCCTATGGAGTGCATAATCCTGCTCATCTTCAGGAGGTATCTAAGTCACTATTTGATGGTGTTGAGGATGTGGTTCCTGGAATGAAGTTTCAAACCAATACCGGTGAGCAAACGCAGGTGATCAAAGTTGTTAACGTAAGCGGTGATTCAGTGACCGTAGATGCCAATCACCCTTTGGCGGGTTTTACATTGTATTTTGATATTGAATTACTAGCCGTTCGTGACGCAACTGAAGAGGAGGTGCGCTTAGGGTACCCGGTTTTAAAAACATAGAGATTGGCATTTTTTTGTGATAGAAAAATGTAGAAAATTGTTTCTTGTGATATTTTCATGTAAATTTTCAAACAGCATGTATAATTACTACTAATATAAGGAAAAAACGTATTCTTTTTCGTAACCTGTATTACCATTTTACCTTCTGAGGTAGTTGATTAGGTTGGGTATTGAATCAGATTTTAGGGATGATTAGAGCGCTATTCAGATAGTTAGATGGTTTAGCTATTATTATTGACTTGATGAAATAAGAAAAAAGAGAATGGATGTCATAGAGCAGAATGAATCATGGCGTATCCTCATCGTAGAAGATGATGAGCGTTTAGCAGACCTTACAAAAGAGTATCTCGAAAGCAACGGCCTAGTGGTCTCAGTTGAGGGTAACGGTTCTCTTGCAGTCGATCGAATCAAGAACGAAAAGCCTGATTTAGTCGTATTGGATTTGATGTTGCCAGGAGAAGATGGTCTTTCAATTTGTCGTAAGGTTCGACCCTATTATAATGGCCCAATCCTTATGCTGACGGCGCGTACCGATGACCTGGATCAGGTTCTTGGGTTGGAGATGGGTGCTGATGACTATATGTCTAAGCCTGTTAGGCCTCGAGTATTGCTTGCGAGAATTCGTGCACTACTGAGGCGTATAACTGATCAGGCTTCAGGAGATGGTTCTGATGAGGCGGGTTCATCCAATGGCGAAGAACCAGTAAGGCTGGTGTTCAACAACCTTGTTGTCGACAGATCGATGCGCGAAGCGTGGTTGAATGACGAAAGTATTGAATTGACCAGCGCTGAATTTGACCTACTTTGGCTGCTATCTAGTAGTGCTGGTACAGTGCTGAGCCGCGAAGAAATATTCACTGCGCTAAGGGGTATTGAATATGATGGGCAAGATCGCTCGATCGACGTTCGCGTATCGAGGATTCGACCTAAGATAGGTGATGACCCTGTTCACCCTAAGCGAATTAAAACTGTCCGAAGCAAAGGTTATCTCTTTGTAAAAGAGGCGTAACTGCTTTAGATGTAGTATTACTTTTTCATGCTAGTGTTACTTGGCATGACTATAGTGCTGCCTCTATATTTACGGCTTCGTTGCTATGAGCCCTAGGCAATTAACTCTGTTACCTTATGGTGTGAAGAGGTTGTAAGGGTATCTGAACAAATAGCTTACAGACGGGATTTAACAACTGTGAACAGGCTTTTTATACGAGTATTTGGAGGCTTGCTACTTGCATTAATGGTAGTAGGCCTTTTTTCTGCGTTTATATATACCTCTATTAATATAGTTCGAAGTGAGCATCACAGAGTAACGGTGTCTTCCCCTGTGTTTGATTGGCTAGCCAATCAAGATACTCAGACGTTAAATGAACTGTTCTCTAATCCTACGGTATCTGGGCTAGCAAGTTTGAGTCTGGATTTATCGGTTGACCACCACTTCACTTCAGTTGAGATTGCGCGCTTAAACTTCCAGCAAGTTCTTGTGGTTAGTGAGGCTCACGGCTATAAAGTTGTCAGGCGTGTTAGTAGTGCGAGTGAAGAGCCAAACCTTGTTGTTGGGTATTTTCAAGACCTGTACTCCGGGGTTAACCAATTAGCGGGATACGTAATTGCAGATTTGCTTGACCAGCGTTCGTTAGCAGGGGCGTCGGGAGGGTTGCTAGATAAGTATGTATCTGGTCTGGCAGAAACATTCGGTGTGGGTATTGTTCGAGTGCTAGACGAGGGTGGGCTGGGAATAGACGCTTTAGGACTTGCAAATGAGGGTAAGTCTTCTTTCTATCCAGGCGGCGAAAATACATCTCCGACGGGTTATTTTAAGTTGAGTAATGGCGACCTCTATCGTGTTGATTTTCCGAAAAACTATAGTGCTATCTCATGGCCGTTGATACTCACGTTATTGTTGGTTGCAATGGCTGGTGTTGGTGGCGCGGTATATGTGTTGATTGTTTCAATCGATCGCCGGTTAAAAAGTCTTGAAACGGTAGCGACTCGGATAGCGAGAGGCGAGCTAGATGCAAGAATGGGCGCTGGCAGAAAAGACGCTATCGGTAGATTGGGCGATGCGTTTAATAGTATGGCTGAGCATATTCAGCGGCTCGTTGCGGTTCAGAGAGAGATGATTCATGCGGTTTCACACGAGCTAAGAACTCCCGTAGCAAGAATTCGTTTTGGTGTGCAGATGATTGAAGACTGTACCAGTGAGGCATCGTTACACAAGCAATTGACGGGCATCGACTCAGACATTCAGGAGTTGGATGAGCTCATTGATGAGATTTTAACGTATGCTAGGTTGGAACAGGGCGGCCCGATATTGACCTTTCAAGATGTTGATGTAAGAGGGATTGTTGAACAGGTGGTATCCGAACAGGGTGGTGTTAAGCCAGAAATGACGATACAGGCTGAATTCGATGAAGGGTCTGATGAATGGAAGCAATCAGATGTCGAATATCGTTATATTCACCGAGCGATACAGAACCTCGTAGGTAATGCTACTCGATATGCAGCATCTACCGTAAAGGTGCATTGTTCATTTGATCAGGAGGCATGTCGTGTTGATGTTGAAGATGATGGTGCTGGGATTCCTGAAAGCGACTGGGAAAAAGTATTTACACCATTTGCTCGCTTAGATGATAGTCGAACTCGGTCGTCTGGTGGTTATGGGTTGGGCTTGTCAATTGTTAGGCGTATTCTATATTGGCACGGCGGGCAGGCGTTTTTGGGCCGCAGTGAAATGGGAGGTGCCAAATTTAGCTTAGTGTGGCCACGCCGTCAGTTGAATGATTAGGCTGGCAAGTATCTGCGAGAGGGTGTTCTATGTATATGCTTGGTTCAGTGGTTATTGAGTTACTAAGCTATTTGTTTTTTGTTTAACAACGCAGTATGGGACAAATAGTTTTTCAGCTCAGTAACTTCGTTGTCGCTTATGTTCAAGCTAAGCTTTGTTCTCCTCCATAAAATATCTTCTACTGACTTTGACCATTCATTTTTGACCAAATAGTCGACTTCGCTTTGGTAAAGGTTGGCTCCAAAGTGGACTCCCATATCAGCAACAGAGCTTTTACCTCCAAGAAACCTTAAGCAGAGGAGGCCGTAGCTTCGACTGTACCGAGCGAGAAGTTCTGCCGATAGCCATGGGTGCGCTTCGTGAATGATATTTTGAATGTCGGCGAGATTTTGGGTCGAAGATGTTGCGCCCGGCAACGGGGCTTTTGCAGTCCATGCATCTTTCATTGAGGGGAAGTAGGGTGAAAGCTTGTTCATTGACGCTTCAGCTAGCTTGCGATAGGTTGTTATTTTGCCCCCATAAATAGATAGTAGCGGCGTTTTGCTGTCGCCTTCCTCGAGCTCTAGTGTGTAGTCCCGAGTCATCGCAGAAGGGTTTGAAGACTCATCATCACATAGTGGTCTCACACCTGCGAAGCTCTTGATGATATCGCTCTTGCCAAGTTGGGCGATAAAGTGATCGTTAATAACGTTTACCAGATACTGGATTTCGTCGTCATCAATCGACACTGATGCGGGATCGCCTTTGTATTCCTTATCTGTAGTGCCTATGAGTGAGAATCGTTCTTGATAGGGTATAACAAACACAATACGCTTGTCAGTGTTTTGGAGGATGAAGGCGCCTTCACTGTTGTGAATTTTAGGTACAATAATGTGACTGCCTTTAATAAGGCGGATATTACGAGCAGGTGTTTGATTAATATGGTCTGTTACTAGCTGACTAACCCAAGGTCCTGCTGCATTAATCAGTGCTTTAGCAAAAAGGTTGTATACTTCGTTCTTATCTATATCTAAAAGAGTTATTTTCCAAACCGCTTTGTCCTCGACCCTTATTGCGTTTACGAGTTTTGTTCGTGTGAGAATGTTAGCGCCATTACGGTGAGCGGAAATTGCGTTCGTTACTACAAGTCGAGCATCATCAACTGAGCAGTCGTAATATTGGTAGCCTTTCTTAATGCTAGGCTTTAGTGGGCTTTGGCGTTTGAATTTGCATGAACGTGTACTTGGAAGTGTATTTCTCTTAGTTAAGTGGTCATACATAAATAGCCCCGCGCGAATCATCCAGTCTGGGCGAAGGTGAGGTCTGTGGGGTAACGTGAAACGAAGTGGTTGTACGAGGTGAGGCGCATTGTGGAGCAAGACCTCCCTTTCGGCCAGCGCTTCTTTAACTAGCCTGAATTCATAGTGCTCAAGATATCTTAGGCCTCCATGAATCAGCTTGCTACTGGCAGAAGATGTGGCTGAAGCAAGGTCTGCTTGTTCGCATAGCGTAACTGAAAGCCCTCTTCCAGCAGCATCTGCTGCAATACCTGCTCCGTTGATGCCTCCGCCCACGACTAAAATATCTACTGTACTTGAAGTAAGGTTTACCACTTTTATATTCCCTTATGGTCATTAAGGTTCGAAAACGAATATTTTGTTTCGAAAGTATAAAGATAGATCTTTATTATTACAAATGTATTAAATAATTTGTTGACGTGTATTGTAATTGCTTAGGATTTTTTAAGGGGGTGTATGGAAAAGAAAAAAGAGAAGGCCTCCACTATAATGAGAACCTTTACGATAGTGCAACAAGCGGTATGGCAATCTAATGAGTGACGGTAAGTTCAACCTCATGTTCAGTTAATATGTCTGAAATGTTAGTAGGGGGCGTTTGTCCTGTAAATAAATGTGATGCTTGGCTAATGTTTCCGAGCCTGATCATAGCATTTCTTCCAAACTTTGAGTGGTCAGCAGCTAGAAATACTTGTCTGGCATTTTCAATAATTGCCTGCGCTACTCTTACTTCTTGGTAATCAAAGTCGAGAAGCTCACCGTCATCATCAATACCGCTAATACCTATAATCGCGAAATCTACTTTAAATTGCTTTACAAAATCTACTGTAGCTTCGCCAATGATTCCACCATCTCTGTTTCGAACGGCACCCCCAGCGATAATGATATTAAAGTCTTCTTTGGAGCTTAATATACTGGCTACGTGTAAATTGTTGGTGATAATCGTTAGGCCCTGATGTTTTAACAACGCCTTAGCGATAGTTTCAGTGGTCGTGCCTATGTTAATAAACATAGATGAGTGGTCGGGAATATTGCTGGCAATGGCTTTACCAATCCGTGTTTTTTCTTCTAAATTCTGGATTTTTCGATCGCTATAAGCTGTATTAAGTGTGCTGGATGGTATCCCCGCTCCGCCATGATATCGTTGAAGCAGCTTTTCCTGGTCGAGTTGGTTAATATCTCTTCTTATGGTTTGTGGCGTAACTTGAAAATGCTGCGCCATATCGTCGATAGTGACAAATCCACGCTCAGCAACAAGCTTTATAATTTGTTTGTGTCGGGTTTCTTGCGCCATTGAGTCTGCTCTACTTATCCGCTCTATTTATGCTTAATAAGAGGTATATTATGAACCAATTCAAATCTTTTTTCAGGGGTGGTTTAATAAAGTTCAATATGTGGATAGTATGTTCGAATTCGAATTTATAATTAACAAATGTAGTTTAATGTACGCTAATGAATATGGAATAAACAGATTATGAGTCGTTATCTACTTGCAATTGACCAAGGTACGACAAGCTCTCGCGCAATTGTGTTTAGTCAGGACGGGCACGCAGTTGCTTCAGCGCAGAAGGAGTTTGTGCAGCACTTTCCTCAGGATGGCTGGGTGGAGCATGATCCCAACGACATATGGTCTTCCACGTTAGATGTCTGTAGAGACGCGATCGCTAAGGCTGAAATTGATGTTCTGAACCTTGCCGGGATAGGTATTACCAATCAGCGAGAGACCACGCTGGTGTGGGACCGTGAAACCGGCAACCTCATTTATAATGCTATTGTTTGGCAAGACCGCAGAACAGCCGATGTCTGTGAAAAACTTAAGTTGCAAGGCTTTGAAGAGTTAGTGGTTCAGAAAACGGGGCTCTTAATTGACCCGTATTTTTCTGCGACTAAAATAAGTTGGATACTTGACCATGTTGAAGGCGCTAGAGTAAAGGCTGAGCAGGGGTTGTTAGCTTTTGGTACGGTAGATTCTTTTTTATTGTGGAAGCTTACGGGCGGTAGGAGTCACAAAACTGATGCGACCAACGCTTCCCGTACTTCATTGTTTAACATTTATTCTCAAGAATGGGATGAAGAGTTGCTCGCCGCATTTAATGTTCCGTTAGTGATGTTGCCAGAGGTGCTGGATAGTAGTGATGATTTTGGTGTGGCTGAGGCCGAGCTGTTGGGGGCTTCTGTTCCTATTTATGGTGTCGCGGGCGATCAGCAAGCAGCGTTGGTTGGTCAGGCCTGCTTTCAGCCGGGGATGGCCAAAAGTACTTATGGTACCGGTTGTTTCTTGATGTTGAATACCGGTGATAAGGCCGTAAGGTCAGAAAACCGCTTATTGACCACCATCGCTTATCGACTTGACGGCAAGACGACTTATGCGGTCGAAGGCAGTATCTTTATCGCTGGGGCGGCTATTCAATGGCTTCGTGATGGATTGAAATTAATCGGCTGTGCATCAGAGGCAGAAGCGCTTGCGCGTGATTCGGGATCGGATAACCCAGTTTATTTAGTGCCCGCGTTCACAGGTTTGGGGGCGCCGTATTGGGATCCTCATGCCAGAGGGGCTATTCATGGTTTGACCCGTGATACAGGTATTGCAGATATTGTGACGGCCGGACTGCAGTCGGTATGTTACCAAACCAAAGACCTTGTTCGAGCGATGCAGAACGATGGCGCAAGTTACAAAGCTTTAAGAATTGACGGAGGGATGGTTGTAAATAATTGGTTAGTTCAGTTCTTAGCAGATATTTTGAATGTTACTGTGGATAGACCAAAAATTACTGAGACTACTGCACTAGGTGTGGCTTATTTAGCGGGCTTGAAAGCAGGGTTGTATAAAGATCTTGATGAAATTTCTGCTTTGTGGACGTGTGAGCAGCGCTTTGAACCCAATATGCAGCCTGATACGCGTGATAGACTGTATTCTGGCTGGTTAGATGCCGTTGAGCGTGTTAGATAGGTTTGGCCTTACCTGTTCAGCATAGTGGAGTTAAGCTATATGCTCTACTGTGTGACTTTAGATGAAGGTTCAGACCACTGAAATGCAATTAGATGATCGACTGCTAGGCTGATATTGATCTGATCGCCTATGTATAAGTCTTGATGGCTTGGGAAAAGCCCTTCGATAATGGCTCCAGATTTTAATTGAACTCGATATAAAGTCGATGTTCCTGCAAATGTTTTACTGATGATCTGGCAGGTCAATGAAGAGCTTGGGTCGAATACAATATCATCTGGTCTAATAAGAATGTCGACATGACTTCCAGTTTTCCAGTTATATGCTCTATTTCCTTCTATGAGACCTAGCTCGGTTTCAAATTTCTCATGTGAAACAAGTGTGCCTTTAAGAAAACAGCCTTGGCCGACAAAACTCGCTACAAAGCGGTTGATGGGTTCGTGATAAAGGTTATATGGGCTGTCCCACTGTTGAATGATGCCATCTTTAATCACCCCAATTTGGTCGCACATGGCAAATGCTTCGTGCTGATCATGGGTGACGAGTATTGCCGTCATGTTGAGGGATTTAAGAATATCGCGAATATCTAAGCTTAGTCGCTTCCTAAGCTCAACATCAAGGTTTGAAAAGGGCTCGTCCAGCAGTATTAAGGAGGGCTCAGGTGCCATTGCTCTTGCAAGGGATACTCGCTGTTGCTGACCACCTGATAACTCATGGGGGTAACGATTCGATAGATCTGAAAGGTTCACCAAATCCAACATTTCTGCGACTTTTGCTTTTCGCTTATTAGTTGGCAGTTTGTGTAATCCGTAGCCGACATTTTGAGCAAGGGTCATGTGAGGGAATAGCGCATAGTCTTGGAATACCATACCGACGGGGCGCTTCTCTGGCGCAATGTTTGTGTTTGAAGAGGAAATGACGCTACCCTGAAGTGATATTGAGCCTTTACTGACGGGGTGAAATCCGGCAATTGCTCTCAGAATAGTGCTTTTTCCACAGCCACTAGGGCCTAGCAAGCAGCCAATATCACCTTCGTTTAGGCCTAGCGAAAGCCCAGTTATGATATCTTCGTTATCATAACTGCATGTTAGATCTTCAATTTTAAGCAATTGAGCCATGAGAAATCATTATCTTCATGAAAAGGCGGTTTAACCGATGTTTAGGGCTAGTTCAGTTCTTAGCTATTGCAGAGAAGGAATTCTAACAATGCTTTTTGAGCATGCAGCCTATTTTCAGCTTCGTCCCACACGACGGAGCTATTATGATCCATCATACTTGCGCTGACTTCTTCGCCACGATGGGCTGGCAAGCAATGCATAAATAGTGCGTCAGAGTTGGCATAAGACATGAGTTCGGGCGACACTTGGTAATCTTTGAATACGGCGGCCCTTGCTTTTTGTTCTTCTTCTTGTCCCATAGATGCCCAGACATCTGTCACAATTAGGTCGGCACCTTTTACAGCAGCATTAGGATCTCGAATGATATTGACTCGATTTGCATTGTTGTCCATCAGTTCTTTACTAGGATCATAGCCAGCAGGAGATGCGACGATAAGCTCAAAATTATATTGTCTGGCAGCGTTAATGTATGAGTTACACATGTTATTGCCATCGCCTACCCATGTGACCCGTTTGCCTTCTATTGATCCTCTATGCTCCTGATAGGTCTGCATATCGGCTAGTAGTTGGCAAGGGTGAAAGTCATCGGTTAATGCGTTGATGACCGGCACTTTTGAGTACTCTGCAAAACGTTCGATTTTTTCATGTTCAAATGTCCTGATCATTACCGCGTCAACCATTCGAGAAAGCACTCGAGCACTATCTTCTATTGGTTCACCGCGGCCTAGCTGAGTATCACGCGATGAGAGAAAGATAGAGCTCCCACCAAACTGAGCCATACCTGATTCAAAAGAGACTCTGGTTCGGGTTGATGACTTCTCAAAAATCATGCCTAGTACACGGTTTTTTAGGGGCTCGTATATCTTCCCTAATTTATGTTCATTTTTTATCTCGATTGCTCGCAACGTGAGCTTTTTCAGTTCATCTGGAGTGAAATCAAGTAATGTTAAAAAATGTCTCAAAGCCATGGGGTTAGTTCTCAAGTTGGTATGCGATTAACGTGGCGCTTGTCTATCATCTGCCGCATAAAGTTTGACTATTTTTACAATAGAGTCTGCAAGAAATACCGCTTCTTGGTCGGTCATTGTTAGCGCGGGTAGCAACCTAATTACTTTTTCTGACGTAATGTTGAGCAGTATTCCTGCTGCCTTGGCAAGAGGTACCAGTTCAGGGCATGGGGCTTTCATTTCAATGCCTATCATCAGGCCTTTGCCGCGAATGGCGCTTACGTAATTGGTGTTACCCAGGTGGTCATTTAATATTTTAATGATGGTGTCGCCCAGTTCTTTAGCTCTCTGGGTAAGGTTGTCCTGTTTTATTTGGTTGATAACCGCTAGCGCTGCTGCGCACCCTAGCGGATTTCCTCCAAAGGTGGATCCATGGGTCCCTGGGCTAAAAACCTCTGCCGCGGCGCCCCTTGCAAGGCAAGCGCCTATTGGAAATCCGTTAGCAAGGCCCTTCGCCGTAGTTACTACATCAGGTAGAACTTCATAGTCACTGTAGGCAAAATATGAACCTGTTCTGCCGTTTCCGGTTTGAACTTCATCTAGTATCATTAACCAATCTTTAGTATCGCAAATTTCACGAAGTGAAGTCATATATTGAGCGTCAGCGATTGATAACCCTCCCTCACCCTGAATAGGTTCCAGCATGACAGCCACTACATTGGGGTTTGACTTCGCTACATTCTCAATGGCTTGAATATCGTTGAACGGTACACGAATAAAACCACTCACCAGCGGCTCAAAACCCGCTTGTACCTTTCGGTTGCCAGAGGCGGTTAATGTGGCCATTGTTCGGCCATGGAAAGCATTCTCCATGACGATAATAGAAGGGGTTGCAATGCCGTTCTGATGACCAAAAAGTCGTGCTATTTTAATGGCTGCTTCATTCGCTTCAGCGCCAGAATTGGAGAAGAATACATTGTCCATCCCTGAAATACTGCATAGCTCTTGGGCGAGTTTTGACTGTATTGGGGAATGGTATAGATTTGAACAATGAACCAATCTACCTGATTGGTCTTTGATGGCACGCGTCACTGCAGGGTGAGCATGTCCTAGCCCGCATACGGCAATACCTGTAAATGTATCAAAGTATTTATTGCCATTGGTATCGTATAGCCAGCAGCCTTCTCCATGCTCAAAGGCAATGGGCAATCGACCATAGGTATTCATTAGAGGATGTTCGGCCATAGCTACATAATTCCAGGTTTAGATGGACCTAAAACGCAAAAAGGCAGCAATAGCTGCCTTAACGACAGCTAATAATATCATATTTTGGGTTGTTGGCAATAACTCACCCGTTATGCGAGAAGAGGCTATGGATTTTTCTTTATATCATTAAAATAAGAGTGAAGTGGTTTTCCCGTGCTATATGTCGATGATTTATTAATCAATGGTTGCCTGAGATGACCTAATTTTGACTAACGTATGTTGGTGTAGAATGAATGCAATAGACCTGAATGTTTTTAACAGTCGTTTAGAGGCTGTTTGTGATGAAATGGGGGTAACGCTTAAGCGCTCAGCATTCTCTCCGAATATAAAGGATAGACTGGATTTTTCATGTGCTGTATTTGATGCGGAAGGTAAATTGTGCGCTCAAGCAGCACATGTCCCGGTTCATCTAGGTAGTATGGCTTACGCAATGAAGGATGTGATAGGGCGGCAAGCGTGGGCTGACGGGGATATGATGGTTATGAACGACCCTTTTATGGGGGGGACTCACTTACCTGATGTGACGGTAATAGCGCCTGTTTTTATGGCTGGAGAGTTGGTTGCTTTTGTTGTGAACAGAGCTCATCACGCCAACATTGGCGCATCAACGCCCGGGTCTATGCCTGTGTCATGTCGCCTAGAAGAAGAAGGTGTTCTGATAAAGCCTCAGTTCTTAATTAAAAAAGGTGTCGATAACCATGACCTTTGGGAGGCGTTAGCGTTTGATACGGGTCAGAAAGAGGGTGATTTTTTAGGTGATTTTCAAGCACAGGTTAGCGCAAATCGCGCAGGTGTTAAGCGTTTATCATTACTCATTACAGAGATGGGGGTGATTGAATTTCTGCAGGGGGTTGTGGAGCTTAATAATTATGCGCGACGTTTGTCTCGTTCAGCGTTATCCATCTTACCAAAGGGGCGATATAAATATGTAGATGTTATGGATTCCGATGGTTTTGGAGGGTTTGCTATTACGATATCCTTAAGCCTAGATGTCTGTTCAGATGAAGTTGTATTGGATTTTTCAGGTTCCTCAGGGCAGGTTAACGGCAATATTAATTGTCCCATTAGTGTGACGGCGGCCGCTGCGTATTATGTCTTTAGATGTTTGATGCCTGAGCAAATACCTGCTTGCGCGGGGGCGTTTGATGCTATTAAGGTGGTTGCGCCTGAAGGATCATTAGTTAACGCATGCTACCCTTCTGCGGTGGCGGCAGGAAATGTAGAGACTAGCACTCGTTTGGTGGATGTGATTCTTGGAGCGCTAGCAAAGGCCGTGCCTGAGCGAATTCCGGCCGCGAGCCAGGGTACTATGAATAACATTGCGATGGGGGCTCGTAGCGATTCCGGGGGTTGGGACTACTATGAAACGATTGCAGGCGGAAGTGGCGCGTCAAACGGTCGAGCGGGACTGTCAGCGGTACAATCTCATATGACTAATACGTTGAACACGCCGATAGAAAGTCTAGAAATGCACTATCCTTTACAGGTTACAAAATATGAGCTGCGGAAAGTGAGTGGTGGTAAAGGTTTTTGGGTTGGAGGGGATGGTGTCACTAAGCTTTATTGTTTTAAAGGGCCCGCAACAGTGACCTTATTAACTGAAAGAAGGCGCTCAGCTCCGTGGGGAGGAAATGGCGGGCAGGGTGGTTCTGTTGGTGTTAACCTTCTAAATAGTCAGGTCATTGGAGACAAGGTGAGCTTTGAGGTCTCATTTGGGGATGTTGTGGAGGTTAGAACGCCTGGTGGAGGCGGCTGGGGTGGGTCTGAATTAAGATAATAGTAGAGCATTCTAGTCGGATATAGAAAAAAGGAGTAGAATGCTTGTCAGAGACTAATTAGCTTTTTCTTATTGTTTTGTTTTCCTTATTTGGAGGTGTACCTATGGATGTAATGGATACGATTAAAGAGCAAGTTGAAGGTAATGATATTTTGCTATATATGAAGGGTACTCCGCAGGCTCCCCAATGTGGATTCTCTGCTAAGACCGTTCAATCTTTAATGGCGTGCGGTGAGCGTTTTGCCTATGTGAACATCTTAGAAAATTCGGATGTTAGAGAGAATTTAAAGGTTTATTCAAATTGGCCAACATTCCCTCAATTGTATGTTAAAGGTGAATTGGTGGGGGGCTGCGATATCGTTCTTGAAATGTATGAAAGTGGTGAGCTAAAAGAGTTGGTTAAGAACGCTTCAGAGTCAACTTCTGAAAGCTAGTCATGTAGTTGTATCAAAAAACCACGTTCTAAAGCGTGGTTTTTTTTGCTTTGAAATCGACAAAACCACTAGAGCACATGGCGTACCAGTGAGATCTAACAATATACTGTATTGGTTTTATGTTTTATTGGGTTAGCGATGGCTCATATCTAATAGATACGCTGTATTTGTATCCGAAGGACTTGTCTGACGTTGGCGGAATTGGATACGGACTGGCACTCAATGCTATTTTCCGGACCGCTTGATCTAGTTTTTGATCATTGCTGGAACGTTTAACTCGTACATTTTTTATTGTGCCGTTGGGGAATATAGTCAGCTCCAATGTGATGGACTTACTTTGGTTTAGTTTACTTATAATAGGGTATAGCTGATCTTGATACTTGGTATGGGTTAGTTTGTTATACAGGTGCTCTTCATAGGGTGAAATTTTTTCAAGTTCAGGATCACTAGATATGTGAGCAATTGTTGCATCTGTTTCTTGTTGTTGGAATAAACTAGAAATTTCGGTGAATGACTTGGAGGTAGCCTGACTTTTACTCGAAATAGCAATATCTCTTCTTACATCAGGCAGGTCAGTTTTGATTTTCGGGATGAATATGTTCTCTTGCTTGACTGATTCTGTTGATTGGTTAGGTGTCGTTTTTTGATCAGTGCTTTGTGATTTTTCTTTTGCTGAATATTCGCTAACACTGCTTGACCCAGTGCTGGTGATGGTTTCCTTCGAAGCATTCTGCAGCTTTTCCTTGTTTAGTATTTCTTCAGCGGACTCCTTGGGCTTGTTTGAGGCGGTATTGGCGCGAGTTTGTATAGCTGAACTGCTGGCTTTTGATGATACGGTTAACTGTATAGGGATTGTTCTTTTTACTTCAATTTTAGGAAGAATTTTAAGTAGAATTATACCCAAAATTATGTGAAATAGGATGGCGAGTGATAGGGCAAGCGAAGTTCTATAAGGTGAGGAGCTATTATATTTTTGCATAAACAGCATACAAGATGAGTCTACAATAGTTAATAGTGTAGACTTTCTACGGCCGACTCTCTGTTAGGTTTATTGGGCTGCTGTGCCGGACATTTTTCTAAGGTTTCCCATGACAGAGTTCATCGCTCGGTCCACCAAAAGGCCCTGTTCCAATACTTTAACGCGTCCTCTTCTCATTTCGTGTGCCAGTTCTCGTCGCGTTTTCTCAACGACTTTAAGGCCCATTCTGTTGACGAATATTAGGCAGTCTGCCTCGTCTATTTTAGTCGATAGTTTACAGCGAAATTTACTGCCATTCACAAGCGAAAACTCTATCCAGCTACCTGTTTCTATAGCGTCCACTTTAAGCATGTGCTCAGCAATAGCGGCATCTTCTATCTCTTTTTGCTTCTGTATTGCGGTTTTATCAATGACGGACGCGCTTTCTTGTTGCGCCTCATCGACTGTGTTATAGGTGTTCTCCGGCTCGCTTTTTGTTGCGGCGGTAACTGACTGTTGCTTAAAGGCGTCGGTCAGTGCTTTTTTCATGTCCGACATTGTTTGATCAAGGCGGGCTGAATTATAAGACACCTCTTGCAAGCCTGATTTCACCTCTTTCAGGAGTCCTGGAACTATTCTGACCCAGCGTTGCCTCGCTTTGTCTTCGGTGTGAGGCATTAAGCACCAGATTAACTGCTCGAGTGTATCCGTTGTTTGCTGCCAGCGGTGTTCTTTATCATCTTTCAGATACGCAAGAAACATTACGCGGCTCCAGCCATTTTGGATTGTCTCTTTCGCAGTGGCAGGAATATCAATTGAAGCCAGCTTTGATTTGATGATATCTTCTACTGTCTGCTGAGCTTTGTTAGATCTAATTCGCCCTTCTTCAGACTCTTTTGTCCTTTGCTCAACAATTTTGGCTTTATGCTCTTCTTTGTCGATAAAGATTGAGAATTGCTGAAAAAGCGTATCGAATATTTGTATGTCACCATTAAACTCATCCAGTACTGCGTGTACTATGGTATGAATCTGTTCGTACAGTTTGTCTCGTTGTTTCTCTGACGCATCATTCCAGCCAATTCCTGCCTTAGCAAGTGCGTTGAGCAATTTACGGGCTGGGTGACTGTTTTTTGCAAAGAATGATTTATCTTTGATGACTACTTTTAATATCGGAATTTGAAGGCGGCTTATCAAAACCTGAATGGGGGCTGATAGGTTATAGTCTTCAAGAATAAACTCAAATAGCATAGAGACAAGGTTTATCAGGTCTTCATCAACTTGATTTAGGCTTGAGCTCTCGCCGGATGTTCGATTCTGTTGTTCAAGTAGTGCGCCTAGTGCATCTCGGATATTAATAACGGTTGGTGTTTTATCGTCGATAGTTTGCTGTGGAATCTGCTCTTGTAATGTCGACAGCATGGACATAAGGTCGTTGTCAGCAATAAAGTGGACGTTTTCGCTACTAGGGGCAGAAACACCGGTTCCTGTTTGTTGGCGAACATTGGCTAAGAGAGATTGTATTTGAGAAAAAATCTCTATTCCGTTCGCTGCTTTGTCTAGGGTTTCTGAGTAACTAGCGCTGCCTCCACTCTCTATCGGTGCGCCTGGAGAGTTGCTGCTTTTTGCGGTTGTGCGGCTTTTTTTATTTTGGTGCTTGAGGTTAGGTAGAATGCCTGCGTCTATTAATTGCTTGTTGGTGCGTTCGTATATGTCGCCTAAGTTGGACATGACAAACCGGTCAAACTGTTTATAAACAATTAGTTTTTCCCGGATATTAATTTCCAGATTGATACAAGCTTTAGTAAATGCACCGCAAATATGCTCAGGATCCAGTGGGTTTGCTGTCTCGTCCTTGTTGTCGGGGCTATATATCGAAGACATGCGGGCTTGAATTTGGAGTAGTTGGCCCTGAAAGTTTGCGCGAGCTTTGGTGATCATTGTATTGGTCGCAACATCTTCTTCGAGTGCATCTTCTTGCACAAGCGAAAGCGTCTCGGCGTTGATCTCTTCGAGAGAGTCCTGAGTATTAGTATGTTTTAATCTTGGAGGGGTTTTAAATAAGTTTGATAGTGCGAGCTGGAAATGACTTTCGATTCCTTTTCGCTGAATTCGAATTTCTCTCATTGCTTCAAAGAAACGATTCTGTTCGTTATTGCTACGCGCACCGTTCGCTAGCTCGAAGAAAGAGTCATCAATACCGTCGAACATGCTTTGCAGCAGTTCCATGAGGGAGGAGATAGCATCTGTTTGAATAGTCTTCATATCCTTATGAATATTGTGTGCTAACCCAGACATTTTGTGATCTTTAATATAACTAATGCCAGATTGGTTGTTCATATAAGTACTCCCATGGACGACTCTCAATCTGATGATCTTGCCGAACTCACCAAATGTATTGCTAATGAACGTTTATTATTAATTAGACCGTGTCATGATCGCATCTACCTACTTAAGCTCATAGCAGAGTGTATTTCAAAAATCAAACATACTCCTAGTATAGCAATAAAAAGTAACAAAAAAACACAGGTTAATGCCATTTATGTGCGCTTTTTTGCACTTTTTTGCATTAATCTTGAGTTGATATGGCGTGGTTATTTGGTGGGCGGCGATATCCGGACTGTCTTGACGACGTTGTCTTTAATTTGCCTTATTTCCATTTGATGTTTGTGGATCTTTAAGCAGACACTGGTGTCTGGTATTGATTCAAGTGCTTCAGTGATAAGCCCGTTTAGTGTTTTTGGGCCAGAGGTTGGCAAGTTCCAGGATAGCGTTTTATTAATGGTTCGAATAGTGGCTGAACCGTCGACAATAAAGCTACCGTCGTCCTGCGGAGTTATATCGGCGCTATTAGCAGAGAAGTTAGTGGTAAATTCTCCAACAATTTCTTCGAGGATATCCTCCATCGTGGCGATCCCCATAATATCTCCGTACTCATCAACTACGATACCAATACGCCTTTTTTCTTTCTGGAAGTTCATTAGTTGTGTATGAAGTGGGGTGCTTTCAGGTACAAAGTATGGTTCTCGGCATTCTTGAAGCAATGATGCTCTATTGGGGGTTTCTTGTGATAGTACGCGGGTTAGGTTTCGAAGGTGGAGTATGCCTATAATGTTATTGATATCATTTTTATATATCGGGAGCCTTGTATGTTGGCTGGACTCAATTTGAGTGATGATATCTGAAAAATCGTCTTCAATATCTATACCGACTATTTCGTTTCGCGGCACCATGATGTCATTAACGGTGACCTTTTCAAGGTCGAGAATTCCCACTAGCATGTCCTGGTGTTTTCTGGGGATTAATGCTCCAGCCTCATTAACCAGAGTTCTTAGTTCTTCCCTGCTTAAGTTGTCGGATCCTTGATTGCTTTGTTTTATGCCTAGTAGTTTTAGCAGGTTGTTAGTGATTAGGTTCACGCTCCACACAAGAGGGTAAAGCAGCTTTAGTAGCGGTGTTAAAATGTAGGATGCCGGGAACGCAATTTTTTCTGGGTAGAGTGCTGCCAGTGTTTTTGGCGTTACCTCTGCGAATATCAAAATGACGAATGTAAGAAGGGCGGTTGCAATGGCTATTCCTGCGTCACCCCATAGCCTGAGCGCTATAATAGTAGCGATGGATGAGGCAAAGATGTTGACGAAATTATTGCCAATTAGAATGACGCCAATTAGTTGATCGGTGCGATCCAGGAGTTTGCTGGCTCTCTGCGCCCCTTTGTGTCCACTTCTGGTTAGGTGTTTAAGTCGATATCGATTTAAGGACATCATTCCTGTTTCGGAACTGGAAAAAAACCCTGAGAGGATAATGAGCAGAAATAGGATTAAAAATAGTAACTCAGTTGAGCTTTCGTTCAATGTGGTAGGTGCTCTTGCAGGATTAAAGTTGAAGGTTAAATCTCAACGGTTAGTCTGTCAAGATTTCTGTCGGCGAGTTGGTTGGCCTAATGCTAGAGTATGAGTTCTATGACCAGTTTGCTTCCAAAATAGCCAAGCATCAGAAATAGGCATCCCCATAGAGTCCATTTGCTGGCTGTAATGCCTCTCCATCCTTTTAGTTGTCGGCCGATGAGTAGAGATGCAAAAATACCCCAAGCTATTATGGATAGAGTGGTTTTATGTGCGAGGTGTTGTGCAAAAAGGTCATCAATAAAAATAGCGCCGCTAACCATGCCGAGGGTGAGCAAGATGATTCCAGTCCAAATCATTTCGAATAGAAGTAATTCCATGGTCTGAAGCGGTGGTAGGTTTCTTATTAAAAGGCTAGTGTAGTTAGTTTTCAATTGTTTGTTTTGCAGGTAAAGCAGGAATGCTTGGCCTGCTGCTAGGGTAAAGATACTGTAGGCTAGTACGGACAGAATGATATGCGAAAGTATCCCTGAATTTTTGTAGGTGAGCTCCTCAGGGCTAGTGTCAAACAGTAAGGCGCATATAATGGTTGCGATGGCAATAGGGTATGCGACCAGGAAAAGGTTTTGTGTGGGGCGCTGTACGCTAACGATCAGTAATACTGCCACTATGAGGCTTGCGAATAGTGATGATGCATTGAAAAAGCTGAGGTCAAGTCCACCGTTAACTGAAACAAGCCCGTATGTCATGGTGCTGTGGGCTGCTGCGGCGATTAACCCAATAAGAAGCGCAAAGAAAGGTTTAGGTGGCGCTTTCTGTAAGTAAATTAATGCTTGATAGGTTGTTCCAAGTGCATAGAGTGCTATCGATGTCAGCCCGAAAAAAAGTATGTTCATGGTTGTCCGTAAGGGTGTGATCAAATACAAAAACAAGTGATAGATTACCAGTCATCTGTCTGTGTGTGTACTGTTTCATATCAAAGGTTTTAAACTTCTTCTTCCGAACTCTGCCAAGTGTTGTCTCGTTTTGTTTGAAAGTCTCGGTTATAATGATCCAATCGCAACATTTTGGAATTAATGAGACGCATCATGTTTGAAAATTTAACCGATCGACTTTCTGGTAGTCTGAAAAAAATAACAGGGCAGGCTAAGCTCACCGAAGATAACATCAAGGAAACCCTCAGAGAAGTTAGGATGGCGCTGCTTGAGGCGGATGTAGCGCTTCCTGTTGTTAAAGACTTCGTTGAGCAGGTTAAGGTGCGTTCAGTTGGTCAGGAGGTGATGAGAAGTCTGACACCTGGCCAGGAATTTGTTCGTATCGTAGATGCTGAGCTCGTTCGTGTGATGGGTGAAACTTGTGAGTCTTTGGATTTATCAGCGCAGCCGCCAGCCGTTATTATGATGGCCGGTTTGCAGGGGGCAGGTAAAACCACCACTGTAGCAAAACTTGCTCGATTCTTGACGGAGCGAGAAAAGAAAAAGGTAATGGTGGTCAGTGCCGATGTTTACCGTCCGGCAGCTATAAAGCAGTTGGAAACCCTTGCGGGAGAAGTGGGGGTCGAATTCTTCCCGAGTACGTCAGAGCAAAATCCAGTTGATATTGCGGCTTCAGCCATTGATGCTGCAAAGAAACAGTTTATGGATGTCGTTATTGTCGATACTGCAGGTCGTTTACATATAGATGATGAGATGATGGGGGAGATTAAACACCTCCATGCTGCTGTTAATCCTGTCGAAACACTATTTGTTGTCGATTCTATGACAGGTCAGGATGCAGCTAATACGGCTAAAGCATTTAATGATGCGCTGCCTCTTACAGGGGTTGTGTTGACCAAAACAGATGGCGATGCACGAGGTGGTGCTGCGCTTTCTGTTCGCTCTATCACGGGTAAGCCCATTAAATTTATGGGTGTTGGTGAGAAAACGGATGCTCTTGAGCCGTTCTACCCTGATCGTGTTGCTTCTCGTATTTTGGGGATGGGTGATGTTCTTACCCTTATCGAAGAGGCAGAGCGAAATTTAGATAAGAAAAAAGCTGAAAAACTGACTAAAAAGATCAAAAAAGGAAAAGGTTTTGATCTTGAGGATTTTCGAGATCAGCTATTGCAGATGAAGAATATGGGGGGGATGGGGAATTTGCTTGATAAGCTGCCAGGTATGGGGCAGATGGCTCAGGCCGCTCAGCAACATGTGAATGACAAGTCTCTAGGTCAGATGGAGGCCATGATTTGTTCAATGACGCCGCATGAGCGACGATTTCCCGATATAATCAATAACCCCCGTAAGCGACGTATTGCTGCTGGCTCAGGTACGCAAATCCAAGATGTGAACAGGCTTTTAAAGCAGCATAAGCAAATGCAAAAAATGATGAAGAAATTCACTAAAAAAGGCGGCATGGCTAATATGATGCGGGGTATGAAGGGAATGATGCCTCCAGGTGGCGGTGGCTTCCCTCCAATGGGGCGAATGTAGCTCTTTTTAGGTTTTGTTGCTGAAAGGAATAGTCAGATTTGACTGTTATTTTCCTCAAGATATAAAAATATGGTGTGTTTTTTAACAAAAAAGCAAATTATAGGTTTTAATATGATTTGTTTTTAAGTAGAATTTGCGCCCTTTCGAATGCCATGCATTTGTTGTGTGGTTGTTAACAGCATTAACAGGATACCTAGCGAAATGGTTACAATCCGTTTAGCTCGCGGCGGCTCTAAAAAACGCCCGTTTTACCATTTGTCAGTTACTGATAGTCGCAATGCTCGCGATGGTCGTTATATCGAGCGCGTAGGGTTTTTTAATCCTATTGCTCGTGGCCAAGAAGAGCGTCTGCGTGTCGATAGTGAGCGCGTTAAGTTTTGGTTGGAGCAAGGTGCTACAACTTCAGAACGTGTCGCTAAGCTATTGAAAGAAGTTCAGACTGCCGCTTAATAGTTTATTAAGCGTCAGAGGTCAGTATCAAGACCAGAATCAATATAGTCGGGTAAGCTAGAGGAAGGTCATGAGTCGTAGTAAAAGTAGTGAAGCGGTTCTTGGCAAAATTACCTCGGTTTATGGTGTTAAGGGGTGGGTAAAGATTTATTCCTTTACTGACCCGATAGAGAACATACTTCAATACCGTCGTTGGACTTTGAAGAAAGACGGGGTAGAGAGGGTTGTAGATTTATCTACAGGCAAAAAGCACGGTAAGGGTTTGGTTGCTTGTATCGATGGCTGTAATGATAGAGAGTTAGCTCAGCAGTTTTGTGGATCACTTATTGTGGTTTCGTCTGGAGAGTTACCTGAGCTTGAAGATGGCGAGTTCTATTGGCATCAATTAGAAGGTCTTACAGTGAAAACTGTTGAGGGTGTTGATTTGGGAGTGGTAAGTCATCTTATCGAGACTGGATCAAATGATGTGATGGTAGTTAAAGGTAATCGTGGCGATGCTAAGAAAGAGCGCTTGGTTCCTTATCTTCCTGGACAAGTAGTAACCGACATCGACCTAGAAGAAAAAACCATTACGGTGGATTGGGATCCGGAGTTTTAAGCCGTGTGGATTGGAGCAGTTACCCTGTTTCCAGAAATGTTTCAGGCTGTTACTAATTATGGTGTAACAGGCCGAGCATTTAAGAGTCGGATCATGGAGTTCCAGGCATGGAACCCACGAGATTTTACCCATGATCGCCATCGTACTGTTGATGACAGGCCTTATGGCGGTGGTCCTGGAATGTTAATAAAAGTACAGCCTTTGCAGGATGCAATCTCTGCAGCGAAAAAAGCTGCAGGTGATGATGTCAAGGTGGTATATTTATCACCACAAGGCAAAAGGCTTGATCAGGCTGGGGTTCAGCACCTCGCGAATGCCCAAAAGTTGATTTTGGTTGCAGGACGTTACGAAGGTGTAGACGAACGACTGATAAAGGCAGAAATCGATGAAGAGTGGTCTTTGGGCGACTTTGTATTAAGTGGCGGTGAAATTGCTGCCATAACAGTGATCGATGCTATAGCCCGTTTGATCCCCGGAGTACTGGGGCATGACCAATCAGCAGTGCAAGACTCGTTTTATGACGGCTTGCTTGATTGTCCTCACTATACTAGGCCTGAGGTTTTTCAGGGAAAGAAAGTGCCGGACGTGTTGATGGGTGGGCACCATGAACAGATTAGGCAGTGGCGATTAAAACAGTCACTGGGTAGAACATGGCAACGACGCCCGGATCTGCTGGAAGATAAAAATCTTTCAGAGGAGGAGAAGGGGTTGTTAGAAGAGTTTGTCCGCGAGCAGAGTGCTTCCGGCTAGCTCGATCGGATTTAACAGCTTTTTCTTAGGAGCAAACAATGAGCAGCAAGAATAATATCATTTCTCAGATCGAATCTGAGCAGATGAGCACAGAGGTAGCAGAATTTGGACCAGGCGATACCGTTATCGTTCAGGTTAAAGTAAAAGAAGGTGATCGTGAGCGTCTTCAGGCATATGAAGGTGTTGTAATCGCTAAGCGTAACCGCGGCTTAAATTCTTCATTCACCGTTCGTAAAATATCTTACGGAGTGGGTGTTGAGAGAACTTTTCAGGCGTTTAGTAAACTAATTGATAGCGTTACTGTTAAGCGTCGTGGTGATGTTCGTCAAGCGAAGCTTTATTATCTTCGTGATCTTAGTGGTAGAGCCGCTCGTATCAAAGAGAAGCTCGGCTAGATCTCCAAAAGATCTTAAAAAGGTAGCATTGTGCTGCCTTTTTTTATGTCTGAAATTCAAGTGCTATCTGCTACGCTGACTTCCACTCCACCTTTTTATAATTTAAAACGATGGTTATTCGACTGTTACATAATAGTAATGGAATTTATTGGAACTTTCGTGGTTATAATGCAGTCTTATTATTTCTGTAAGAGGTACATTGTTACGGGCCTCTTGGTGTTTGTGTAAGTACAATATATAAAACTATGTGATTAGGTGATGTAATGTTGTTTAGGTTCTTAAGTGTGGCTCTGATTTGTTGTTCGGCTTCCGTGAGTGTGGCTAGTGATGTAAGCGAAAAGGTGAAGAACGATATTAGAACTCAATTGGGTGCGTCCCTGCCCGCGCTAACGATTACATCCATTGAAAAAACCACTTTTTCAGGCTTGTTTGAGGTTTCGTCCACTAGTGATCAGCCACTGCTAGTCTCTGCTGATGGTAGGCATATTATTGCGGGGGAGGTTTATGAGCTAGATGGACATAAAATCACAAACCTTACCGAGCAGAAGCGAGAGTCTAGTCGTGCGGCGACAATGGCCGCTATTCCAGAAAGCGAAAAGCTATCGTTTGTTCCTGAGGGTAAGACTAAGGCCACTATTGCCGTATTTACGGATATTGATTGCGGTTATTGCAGGAAGTTACATAAGGAGGTGCCAAAGCTAAATGCGATGGGTATTCGTGTCGATTATTTGGGCTACCCCCGAGCGGGGGTGGGGTCTAACTCATATAATAAACTGGTGTCTGCATGGTGTTCTGAAGACCCTATGGGGGCAATGACTAAAGCGAAAAACGGTACAGTGATACCTACTAAGAGTTGTGAAAACCCGGTTGCACGTCACTTGCAGTTGGGTCAGCGTGTAGGGGTTAATGGTACGCCTGCGATTGTGTTAGATTCTGGAAAACTGTTGCCAGGGTATGTTCCGGCAGATGCTTTGGCCAAGCAGTTAGGGGTACTGTAGTTCTTCTATACCACTTAGTTCTTCGATATCACAATAGGTGCGATAGTGGCGGTTGGATTTAACACCTAAAGCCACTTTCACTCTTTCTTTTTTTACACTCCTTTTCTATATTTCCACATTTCACAGCTTTACTGGGCGTCATGTTGTCAGAGTTACAGCCGGAATACGCGCTTTTCAACTCATAATTGCTATAACTTTTAAAAGGTGTTTCGTTATCGCATCCGGTGGCGAATAGAAAAACGAGCAGTAGAGCTGATGATTTTGCGATTGTTTTTAACATATGGCTATTAACCTTGTTGTATGTTGATATAGGTGGCGCGATGATTAGTTATCAGTTTAGCGATGCTCTTCAATGTTGCAACAAGGGCCTCATATTGACCATTATCGAACAGTATTTTACGAAAGTCGTTATTTATTTTGTCTGAATAGCATACATACGTGGCGATTCAGCTATGAAAGAGATCGCAGTCGAGTTTTTTTCTTTATCGAAACGTTATAATATGCCCTGCTGGTAAGTTGTATATTGGCAGTGGATCGATATGCCTGTCATATGTAAGCTGATAGTAGAGTGAACATCATATTAAACAAAGCGCTATTTTAAATAGAAACTGTGTTCAGCAACATGTTTAGTATCGTTTTTAATAACGTTAATTCGGGTGAGGTAATAGGTTTGAAACCGGTGAAATTAGGTATATGTGGTCTGGGTACGGTAGCGAGCGGCGCAATTAATGTGCTGAAGCGCAATGCAGAGTCGATTTCCGGACGAGCAGGTTGCCCTATCGAAGTTATTCAGGTCGGGTCCCGTCGTTTGAAAGATAATTGTGATCTAACGGGTATTGATTTCACCACTGAATTATTTGATGTTGTATCTAACCCTGATGTAGATGTAGTAATTGAGTTAATCGGTGGTTATGAGCTTGCTAAAGAGTTGGTTCTTAAAGCAATAGAGAACGGTAAGCACGTTGTTACGGCTAATAAAGCGTTGATTGCTGTTCACGGTAATGAAATTTTCGCCGCCGCGGCAGAGAAGAATGTGACGGTCGCATATGAAGCTGCTGTGGCAGGTGGAATTCCTATTATAAAAGCCTTACGTGAAGGTATGGCGGCCAATAAAGTAAATTGGCTTGCGGGGATCATTAATGGAACAGGCAACTTCATCCTGACGGAAATGAAAGATAAAGGTCGGGAGTTTTCGGATGTTCTGAAAGAAGCTCAGGCGCTGGGTTATGCTGAAGCAGACCCCACATTTGATGTTGAAGGTATAGATGCTGCGCACAAATTAACAATTATGGCCTCTGCTGCATTTGGTGTACCGTTACAATTTGATGCCGCCTATACAGAAGGTATCAGTGAGCTTTCAACTGATGATGTTGTGTATGCAGAAGAGCTTGGATACCGAATTAAGCATTTAGGGATTACTCGCCTGCATGAAAACGGTATTGAGCTTCGTGTGCATCCCACGCTGGTTCCTGAGCAGCAGTTGCTTGCGAAAGTTGATGGTGTCATGAACTCAGTACTAGTGGACGGCGATGCGGTTGGTCAAACGTTGTATTACGGTGCCGGGGCAGGTTCTGAAGCAACTGCATCTGCAGTAATCGCGGATGTAGTTGATATAGCGAGGGCGATTAACGTTGGGGCAGGCGTATTAGTGCCGTACCTTGGTTTTAGCCCTGATAAACTGACTGACTTGCCTGTTCTTCCTATGGATGAAATTGTTTCTGCCTATTATTTACGGATTTTGGCAAACGATAACCCAGGTGTTTTAGCAAAAGTGGCATCTATATTAAGTGATAAAGGCATTAATATTGAATCCGTTATGCAGAAAGAGTCTGAATTAAATGAAGGTATGATTCCAATGATCATGCTGACTCATGAAGTAAAAGAGGCGAGCATCAATGCGTCTATTGCTGCGATTGAGGCGCTAACAGAGATTGAAGGTAAGGTGGTTCGTATTCGTGCTGAGCACTTTTCGGGTTAATTAGTCGTTATATTAAACGTCGCAAAATATTTTAAATGATTAATGGGAACAGATTGTGAAATATATTAGTACTCGAGGCAGTGCGCCTGCTTTGAATTTTGAAGAGGTGTTGCTGACAGGGCTCGCATCTGACGGCGGGCTATATGTGCCAGAGGTGCTTCCTCGTTTTACTCATGAAGAGATTGCCTCATGGGCGGGTTTGTCATATGCCGATCTCGCATTTAATGTGATGTTTCCGTTCGTTGAGGGTTCAATCCCTGAATCGGATTTTCGGGAGATGCTTCGTGATACCTATGAAGATGCGTTTTCTCATAAGGCTGTTGCACCCTTAACTCAGTTGGATCGCAACGAGTGGGTTATGGAGCTATTTCATGGGCCGACGTTAGCGTTTAAAGACTTTGCATTACAGTTGCTTGGCCGACTATTAGACTATGTTTTGGAAAAGCGTAAAGAGCATGTCGTTATTTTAGGGGCAACGTCAGGTGATACAGGGTCTGCTGCAATTGAGGGGTGTCGTCGTTGTAAAAATGTCGATATCTTTATTTTGCATCCACATAATCGTGTATCAGATGTGCAGCGAAAACAGATGACAACGATTAAGGGCGACAATATTCATAACCTAGCGGTAGAGGGTAATTTTGATGATTGTCAGCAAATGGTTAAAGAAAGCTTTGGTGATCAGTCCTTCCTAGAAGGGAAAAGCCGTTTAGTTGCGGTTAATTCCATCAACTGGGCGCGAATAATGGCGCAAATTGTATATTACTTCCATGCATCTTTGGCGCTGGGCGGACCTCATCGTAGCGTTTCTTTTTCAGTTCCAACCGGTAATTTTGGCGATATTTTTGCAGGTTATCTTGCTAGAAATATGGGGCTGCCTATTAATCAATTGATTGTTGCGACGAACAAGAATGATATTTTGCATCGCTTCATTAGCGAGAATAAATATAGCCCTGAAGTGTTACACCACACACTATCGCCTAGTATGGATATCATGGTCTCAAGTAATTTTGAGCGCTTATTGTTTGATCTATATGGACGTGATGGTAAGGCGCTTGCAGAATTAATGGAAAGCTTTAAATCAGATGCTTCCGTTTCGATTGATGATTATCGTTGGAAGGCCGCTAGAAAACTATTTGATAGCTTTACTGTCGATGATGAAAAAACCTGCGAGACAATTAAGGTGGTTTTCGATCAATCAGAAGAGTTGCTTGACCCTCATACAGCGATCGGAGTTGAGTCTGCTCGCCAATGCAGAAGAGATTCATCGGTGCCGATGGTAACATTGGCAACAGCTCACCCAGTGAAGTTTCCTGAGGCTGTTGAGAAGTCAGGGGCGGGGGTAACACCAGAACTACCTCACCACTTGGCAGACTTATTTGAGAGGGAAGAGTCTTATACCGTTATTGAGAATAGTCTGGGTGCTGTTCAGAGCTATGTTAAGGCTCATGGCAATCACGACAAAGCCCTATAGCGTCCAGTGTCAATTGACAATCCCGGGTATTGACCGCCCTGGATACTTTTCTAAAGAGGGCTTAAGGCCCTCTTTTTGTATCTAAATGTATAGACTTATCACAATCATGCAGAAAAAAATTGTCAGAAGAACGGTTGAATCATCTTGCACCTCGGAAACTTTGGGCTCGATTCCAGCATTTTTGCGCCGAGCTTATATGGCTCGTGGTGTTAATTCCCGCGAAGAGTTGGAGTATACACTAGCAAGACTGGCGACTTCTCAGCAGCTCAAAGGTGTTGCTGCAGCTTCTAAAATATTGGCCGATGCGGTGCAGCAACAGCGTCGCATATTGGTGGTGGGTGATTTTGATTGTGACGGTGCAACGAGCACGTCCGTTGCGATTCTGGCGCTTAAAGCGATGGGAGCTATTTCAGTTGATTATCTAGTACCAAATCGATTTGAGTATGGTTATGGGTTAACTCCAGAAATAGTCGAAGTGGCTAAACAATTTAGACCAGATGTACTCGTGACTGTTGATAATGGTATTGCTAGCTGTGAAGGTGTGGCAGCGGCTAATAAGTTGGGTATTTCTGTCGTGGTGACCGACCATCATCTACCTGGTAATGAGCTTCCCGATGCCGATGCAATCGTGAACCCTAATCAGCCAGGCTGTGGTTTCATTAGTAAAGCCACCGCAGGTGTTGGGGTTATTTTCTATGTAATGAGTGATTTACGCCGAGAGTTAAGGGATCGAAAATGGTTTGAGTGTGAAGGTATCGCAGAGCCAAATTTAGCGAATCTGTTAGACTTGGTTGCGTTGGGTACCGTTGCTGATGTGGTGCCGCTTGACGGCAATAACCGTATTCTGGTTGAGCAGGGTATTCGTCGAATAAGAGCCGGAAAAGCACGACCGGGGGTATTGGCATTGATTGACGTGGCGAGTAAAGACTACCGTAATCTTGCATCCTCTGACCTAGGGTTTGTCGTAGGGCCGAGGCTTAATGCGGCTGGTCGGCTTGATGATATGTCGATTGGTATTGAATGCTTACTATGCGACGACCCGCTAAAGGCAAGACAGATCGCACTTCGTTTAGATGAGCTTAATCAGGAACGAAAGCATATTGAAGGCGAGATGAAAGCGCATGCTTCTGTGCTGGTTGACGAGTTAAATAAAGCAAATAACGAATCCTCAAGTAGTGATTTACCTTGGGGGATGTGTTTGTATGACGAGACTTGGCACCAAGGTGTTATAGGCATTTTAGCGTCTAGAATGAAAGAGAAGTTTCATCGCCCTGTTATTGCTTTTGCACCGGCAGATGGTGATTGTATCGAGCTGAAAGGGTCTGCTCGATCCATTGCTGGACTACATATTCGAGATGCATTAGATCGCGTAGCCACTCGATACCCTACATTACTAAGCAAGTTTGGTGGCCATTCAATGGCTGCTGGTATGACCATCGAGGGGAAAAATTATGATGCCTTTTCGAAAGCCTTCGACCAAGTGGTACGAGAAGAGTTGGATGAAAGCAATCTGGAAGCGGTGATTGTGAGCGACGGTGAGTTGGCGACTCATGAGTTAACAATTGATACTGCTGAAATACTTCGAAAAGCAGGCCCGTGGGGGCAGAACTTTCTAGAACCTGTTTATGACGGTATTTTTGACGTAGTACAAGCTAGAGTCGTAGGTGCAAAACATCTTAAGTTGTTATTGCAAGTGGAGGGTGCTGATTTGCTGATAGATGGCATCGAGTTTAATAGTGAATGGGTCGGTAAGGAAACCCAATTGAAAAAGGTCAGGGTCGCTTACCGGCCGGATGTTAATGAGTTTCGTGGGCGTAAAAGCCTGCAGTTGATGGTGCAGTATCTAGAGGCTGTTTGATTTAGGGGTTACCGACAGCCCCTGATTCCGCTGCGAGGCTGTGAAAGTATCAACAAATAAGAGGCTTTTTGCCTTCAAGGCGGATTCG
>CAJXUY010000024.1 GCA_913060665.1 uncultured Oleiphilaceae bacterium | reverse complement strand
TGGTGCCTTTATTGTAATACAGGTAATACTAGAATACTTTCACAGCCTCTTCGCTACATCAAAGCTACAAAAGATACCAAATAGCTATTTCTTAACGCTTCTTTGGTATCCAGGCCCAAACCATTTCCATCAAGATAGGCTCTTTTCCATCAGCATCAGTCACAGTGACTTTAACAACCGTTTCGCCTTTTTCCTTAGATTGCATCAACTTAACCTGCTCATCCGTTATTGTCGCTACGGCTCTCATATCACCTTTAGCGCGCTTAACATAATCAGCCTTGATCGTTTTGATCACATTAACCGATGACTCAGGGACATTCATGCCTGCCAGATAGCCTGTCGCTGATTCTGCGATAAGAATGCTAGCAACGGCATGAACCGAACCAATGTGGTTCTGCACTGACTTCTTATTCTTTAAAGTTACAACTGCTCGCTTCTCAGTTAACTCTTCAACCTTAATACCAGTAGTACCCGTAAACTTAACCACTGTTCCGAAAAACGTCGTCAGAGCCTTAACTCGTACAAATTCAGGTAATGTGTTAATTTTGCTTACAATGCCATTTAATTTGTTTTTCTTGCTCATGTTAAACACTCGATCTAGTAGATTCTCAAAAAATACGGGCGCTAGGGTAACCCATTTTTTTCCGGCCAGAAATACCCATATTGTAAAAACACTTCGGCTAATCTAAGGCTTCCTGTCACTCATGACTTATTGAATGCCTCTCAACCATGGACTAGATAGAGACTATTGACCAAAGCTACATGCTGGAACGGTCCAGAGTGCCACTGTCACCTGCTTAACTATCAGGTTATAATTAAAGTTGAGTTTACTTATACATGTTTCAATTACTTTCATAGACCTTAGGTAATAACAATGAGCGACTTAAAACAAAAGTTCGAAGAGACCGTAAGCTATATTCAAAATGCCACAGGTGACTTCAAACCTTCAAATGAACTTAAGCTAGAGATGTACGCTCTTTTCAAACAGGCATCTGAAGGTGATGTAAGCGGTAAAAAACCAGGCATGATGGACTTTGTTAATCGTGCGAAATACACCGCATGGGAAGAGTGTAAAGGTTTATCCCCTGATGAAGCCATGCAGCGTTATATTGACCGAGTTGAAGCGTTAAAATAAAGCTAAAACGGTTCGGCGCTAGCGCTATTGTTTTTCGTACTAAAACAATGCACTCTAGCGCCAACATTTGGTCAATCGTGACCGGTATTAAGTAACCCAGCTACATTTTTTGCAACCGTCATAACAATGTAATAAAATTCGATCAAAATCTGAATAATTAGAATAAAGAGTCATAAAGGATTACGAATTATGGATAATGCAGAAGCATTGGATCAAAGCCAATCAGGGTTGCTGCAACAAGTTCGCAAGGTAGTAAAAAAGCAACATTTCAATATCCGTACAGAGCAGACTTATCAGCACTGGATTACTCAATATATCTTCTTTAATGATTTAAAGAACCCAACACTGTTGTCAGATAATAATGTTAAAGAATTTCTCGGGTATCTAGCTAATAGAGTAGGGCTTTCACGAGCGAAACTGAATCAAGCCAAAGAAGCGCTGACATTTCTATATGAGAAGGTGCTTAATATGCCATTATCTGAAAGATCTCGCCTGCAATAGGCGGGGGCTATAAGCAAAAAAGGAGGCTCGTTAGCCTCCTTTTTAAATGGCGTAACGTTAACGCTCGATTAAGTTAATGTTTTGCTGTTCGTAAGTTCGATTCCCTGGGTCTGGGGCAATAACATAATTATTACCATAAACATTACCTTGCACATTTCGTGGCTCAGAATAGTTGATGGTAACCGGGATTTCATAGTTCCCTAAATCAGTCTGTCGATCTCTCGGCTCTAATAATGTTGTATCTTCATAAACCGTCACAGGCTGGTTACGTTGCCCTCCGGCACTGGTTGGCTCTAAGCCTCCTGCAATAACTGCTTCAGACAATTCATCTGAATCGATCTCTTTTAAGTGAAATGACTCAAGGGTCGACTTTTCTTTGTGTGTTAACTGGTCTATTGTCTGCACTTCATCAGCCAATAAAGCAACCGGCGATATAGAGCAAATAGCAACAAATAGGGCCGCTACAGAGAACTTGTTTTGTATAAAATAATTAATTTTCATCTTGGCACTTCCCTACTATGCACTTCCTTCGGTTATTTTATAGACAATTCGCAGCTAAAGAAAAAGCAAACATGAAAAATGTGAATTACAACAATATTTGTACTACTTTATTTTCGGCGTAGTATAACCCGATCTAGATAAATAGTCTCCGATGCACCTAAATTATAGCTAAACAAACCAAACCCTTCGACTTCGTCTAGCTTAAATGACCTTCCCTTCGGAGAGGTGAGTACATCTCTCAGATCGACCCTGATTCGGTTCCATCCACTTTCAAGTAGGTAGCGCCGATTAAAACGATCACTATACTGCTGGTCACCCTCTACATGGAGTTTATCATGCAGTCGCATTGTAATAGCTAACGACGATAAAGGGCTCCAGACATCAAACTCTAAAACATCGAAACCTTGCCAATCTGCAGGAAAACCTCCAATAGACGCCCCACTGTAGCCTGTAGGTAATAATAGCACTTTTAATGAATAATGCCCTTCGGTTGCTTTAGTGTGTGTGCGAACCAGGTCATGCCCCGCGCTCCAGCGGCTGAGTTCGCTAGCAACCTCAAACCCAGCAATTAACGGGAACTGAGTTTTAGCCAGCATCTCATCATATAGAATCATCATGGGTTTTATGAATACTAAAACACCAAAACCCAGAACTACTGCCGAGAAGGCATACCTCCATACAAACACCCTTTGCGGCGGGTTCCAGCCAACATAAACCCAGGCTAGCAGCGCTCCCCATAGGTCCGCAAGCACATCAGACGCGCTTGGTACTCTCCCAACTTTACTTTGTAAATACTCAGTCGAGATCGCAATGATAACGACAATAAAAAAGTACAGTCCGCAAAACACCCCATAAGACTTTAGCGGTAAGCGTGATAAAAGTCTCACCACCACCAGCCCGGCAAAAAACATAAAGGGGATATGCCCAAGGTCCCATAAAAGTTTGGTTATGCGACTTGCATAGTAATCCGGCCCCCCAATAAACAGCAGCGGAGCACTAATGATCAGGCAACCAACTGTAACCCACACTGGAATACTGACTGCTGGCAATTTTCGCCTAAATTCTGTCAATAGAAATCACCCACTACTACCTATTTTGCTGATAAAGAGTAACAGTATAATAGATACTCCTAAGAACAAAGCACTCTTGTCACAGAGCATCCTCACACGGTACAGTAGCCGTAAAATTACAATAGAATGACAACCATCCATGAAAACAAACCTAATTACCCGAGAGGGGTACGAAGCCTTAAGAAGCGAGCTTGATCACCTTTGGCGGGAAGAACGACCTGAGACCACAAAAAAGGTGACATGGGCCGCCAGCTTAGGTGACAGAAGTGAAAATGCCGATTACCAATACAATAAAAAGCGACTTCGAGAAATTGACCGACGAATCAGGTATCTACAAAAGCGCTTAGATGACCTTCGTGTCATCGACTACTCACCCGAGCAGGAAGGCCGAGCTTTTTTTGGCGCATGGGTTGAAATTGAAAATGAAAATGGCGAGACAAAATGCTTTCGTATTGTGGGTGTGGATGAAATATACGGCCGACAAGACTATATCTCGATTGACTCACCCATGGCCCGCGCATTACTCAAAAAAGAGGTTGACGATGAAGTCGTGGTCGAGACACCTGCCGCGAAGGCCTATTGGAGTATCATTAGCATTTCATACACCTAACGAACCACCAACTGTAACTATAACCAAAACTACAAACTGATTTTTTTATACCGTCCTGCACCATACAAAGCAGCGATGATTCCCAATACCTGCGCCACTATTTCATACCATAGAGGTATCATTGACTCACCTCTAAGCGCTGCATGTAAAAGCATAACCGTCATAATCATAAAAAGTGCATGCCAGTATTCAAGATAACTCGCAAATTTTGCGGTTAAGTAGCCTGCTACAGCATCAGCAAAAACACCCACAGCAATCAATATCAATGCAAAAGATGATGCGCTCAATGGATTACTTAGCGTGAGCTGAATCTCTGCTTCAGGCATGCCATTAGCGGCCAAAATTGAAGCGTAAGCAATTAACACCATAAAACTCAAGGCAATCGATAATGCGATATCTATCAAAGCCCCAAAAACTACCGCACTCCACTTAAGCTTCATAATTCTTGACCTAAGATCCTTCCTGATATTTCTAGTGAGCTCCATCAAAAGAGCATCAGTCGAATGATGTATCAAAAAGCATAGAACAATATGTAAAAAGTTGGCTAACAGAGTTCATTGATAGCCAACAATAAAAAAGCTCCGCCTAATTTAGGGGGAGCTGAAGCATTTTAACTCTTCGAAGGGAGCAATAACAGTAAACAACTCAGTTCTGACAAAACCAGTGTTTAAACCTAACTAATAACGATTACAGCATATAGAGGGAGCACTTCATATCTGTTGATTATTAGAATAACCGAACTGTCCTTACTACAATATTGCCCTCGTATTACAAATAATTTAGCTAATGTCATCTCTAAGAACTTAAAGACTATTAGCGCACTTAAGGGCTATTAAGGGTTTTATAATTAGGTTGTTTCCCCTATTTTTTGTCGATAATCTGCGATCCATTATTTACAATAGCGCTTATTGTAAATGTCTCCTTTTTCTATTTTAAAAAGGAGACAGAAAAAACACTGTATTTGAGAGGGTAACCCAATGAAAGTAAATAAGAACATCAACAACTTGATTGAAACTGCACTAAGTGGATTAGACAACTTAGGTTTCCAGTTAGACGTCATGGGCATTACCAGCCAGGTTAATCGCCACACTCTAATAGGGTACGTTATGGCAGAGCAGAAGCACCTTGAGGGTGAGCTCGACAGCATTAAAGCTCGCGCGGTAACGTTACAAGTAAAGGTTGAAAGAGCAGTTAGCGGTGTTGAAGCATTAGTAAATAACGGCGTAGATTTAGCACTTAAGCCAGCAAAATCTGTTGCGGGCACCTTGAAAGGTTTTGTGGGTAAATAGCTTATCCATTAGACAGCACACTGATTAAGCGGTAGCGACGAACTAGCTTGGTTTAATCAGTGCAGCTTTAGGTAGTTTAACTGAGACGTTCAATCCGGGGTCAGCATCTAACAAGTTAATTTCGCCCTTATGCATTGCAATCACGGCTGCCACTAGACTTAACCCCAGACCATTTCCTGGTAAAGAGCGGCTCTTAGCGACTCGGTAGAAGCGCTGAAATACCTTTTCTTTTTCTCCCTCTGGTATACCGATTCCAGAATCTGCAACCTGAAAGAAAACCCCCTCTTTATTTTCAACTAACTGTAACGATACCCTCCCTCCTTCGGGAGTATATTTGATCGCATTATCGATTAAATTACTCATCACCTGAAACAGTAGATCCTTATCACCGAGCGTAATGACATTGGTCTGAATATTCATTGTCATTGTCTGGTTTTTATCCTCAGCCAACGCTTCATACAACTCCGCAGCATCACTCATTAACTGGGACAGGTTTAATTCTTCTGGCTTAGCAACCTTACCACCCGTTTCAAGACGCGCAATACGAAGAAGCGCATTAAATGTCGCCAAAAGCTGATCTGCCTCTGCAACCGCTGTGGCAATCTGATCGCGATCTTCCTCTTTCTCAGCAGAAATAAGCGCGCTTTCCAATTGATTTCTCAAACGGGTGAGTGGTGTTCTAAGGTCGTGGGCGATGTTATCTGATACATGGCGAATACCATCCATCAGTTGAACAATTCGGTCTAACATCTGATTTAGATTTTCGGCTAACTGATCAAAGTCATCGCCGGTACCTCGGCCCGGGATTCTGAGTGCCAAATTGCCAGCCATGATTTTACGACTAGTCTGATTGATGACCTCTATTCGCTTTGCTGTACTTCGGCTCATCATAACGCCACCAATCAACGCCAAGGCAAGTGTAATGCCCATGCCCCAATTTATGGCTCTCTCAATCAACCGTTTCACCACCAATAAATCGTGAACATCCCGACCTACCAGTAAACGCAAGCCCCCCTGTACAACAAAAATTCGGGCACGAGCAATATGCTCTTTTCCTTCCCAGCCTACCTGTTCGTCGAGCTGAAAGTTGACCCAGCCATCTTGCACCTGCGCACTATCAGGCCACTCATCCAAGTTTCCCGCCAGTTTTATATAGTCGCGAGCGGTAAATAGATAAAGTGATTTACCATTTGGATCCCTTGCAACTCGTTCACGAATAACACTGATAAGGCCATTTAACCCTTGTCGACTATACTGTTCTGCCAACCCGACAATTTCGGCCTCAATGGTTTCATCCGTCTGGTCAGCCATATAGCCTGCAGTTGCCCAGTAGATAAAACCCAGCAGAATAAAAACCGAGGTGGCAAATAGCACCATATAAACCAGCGCTAACTGAAAAGAGGATGTACGTAGCAGAGCCAGCAACTTCACTTATTGTTCACTCAACTTCATTTATTTCTCACTCAATATGTATCCGGCACCTCGAACGGTCTGCAACAAGGGCTTATCGAAGTCTTTATCTATTTTTGACCTAAGTCGACTAATGTGTACATCAATAACGTTCGTCTGAGGATCAAAATGGTAATCCCACACTTGCTCTAGCAACATAGTGCGGGTCACTACCTGCTCAGCATGACGCATCAAATATTCAAGCAAACGAAATTCACGAGGTTGCAGGTCAATTTTTTGTTCACCTCGCTTAACCACGCGAGATAAAAGATCCATCTCTAAGTCAGCCAAAGTCAAACTAGTAACCTGTTCGGCCTGCGAACTTCCTCGCCGTAACAATGCATCCATTCTTGCCAGCAATTCGGTAAATGAAAAAGGCTTGGTCAAATAGTCATCACCACCCCCTCTAAGACCTTCAACTCGGTCATCCACATCACCCAATGCACTCAATATTAAGATCGGCGTTTGATTGCCTGTTGCTCTAACCGTTTTGATAATCGCTAGCCCGTCCATGCCGGGAAGCATGCGATCTATAATCATGATGTCATAACTCTCACTTGCCGCCAGCAACAAACCATCTTTACCATCGAGCGTGTGATCAACAACATGATCACACTCCTGCAAACCTTTTACTAAATATGCTGCAACATCTTTGTCGTCTTCAACTACTAATACACGCATTAATCTTCCAACCTATTCATTCAATGTCATAAACCTACAATACTGCGGCCTGAGCAGATGCTATCTAAGCCTTTACCGGTTCTACGATTTTTTTCGAGAGGCTTTTACCACCTCATAAGCGGCTTTAATTTCTCTGGTTTTTTCTGTGGCAATTTTCATCATCTCCTCTGGCAAACCTTTTGATACCAGCTTGTCAGGGTGGTGCTGACTCATAAGGCGTCTATATGACTTCTTAACCTCTGCATCTGTTGAGCTAGGCGTAACGCCTAACAATTGATACGCTTCTGATATTGACTCCCTTGCCACAGGCGCTTCTCTACTCCCGCCTCGCCTGGAGAATCGCTGCTGAGCCACAACCATCGCCAATAATCGCTCAAATTGACCACGGGAAATGCCCAAGCTCTCAGCTACGACTACTAATACTTGCTGTTCAGCGGGATGAAGATCTCCATCTGCGAGCGCAGTAGCAATTTGAATTTCCAAAAACATCTGAATCAAATTGACCCGGCGATGACACTCTCTTTTTAATTGTTCGAGCACCTCTGCAAGAGGGAACTCATCCTGCTTACCGCTATTGAACAGCTCAATGGCGGTTCGCCGTTGCTCACCATCAAGCTGCATCTTGTCCATTGTCTGACGGGCCAGCTCAATCTCATCTTCTGTTACACGACCGTCAGCTTTGGCAAGGTGTCCCATAACAGAGAATGTCGCCGTAAAAAATGCCGCCTGTACCCGTTCTTGCGACCCACCCTGCCAGTTCTGATCAGACCCTAACATTTCAACACCTGTTAGACCCTTATCAAACCCATGCCCTAAAGTTGCCCCCAATAGCGCACCTAATGGCCCACCTAGCATAAAGCCAAATGCACCACCAATTACCTTCCCCCACCAACTCATTGGTTTAATCTCATCTATATAATCTCGTTGTTTAAATGACGATACCGTACCTTAAAGTCCATACAGTAATTTGAAGGTCGCATCATCACTTAAAGGTAACTTCCTAGCTTAAGGGAGACGCCACCAAAGGCATAATTAATTGTTTGTAACTTGTAAGCCACATTCCCGCTAAGCCGGCAAACCAGACTTAAACTAATAAACACCAAGCAAAAAAAAACCGCCTACGTTCAGTGGCGGTTTTTGACAGTGTCTAATATTAACTTTCCATCAACACTCTAACTTTTTTCATAGCATTTTTTTCCAGCTGACGAATACGCTCTGCTGATACACCATATTTATCTGCTAAATCATGCAGTGTCGCCTTACCTTCAGATAACCAACGCTGAGTTAATATATCCTGGCTTCGCTCATCTAGTGTGCTCATAGCAGAACTCAGGCGAGTATTTGAATCCTCGGTCCAGTTCTCCTGCTCTATGCGTTTAGCAGGGTCATGACTATGATCTTCAAGATAGTTCGCTGGAGCCTGAAAAGCGGAATCATCGTCATCATCCATACCACCATCAAATGCAGCATCGTGTGAGCTCAACCGCCCTTCCATCTCACGAACAACTTTCGGTTCAACACCTAAATCTGCAGCAACCGCTTTAACCTCTTCATGGCTCAACCAAGCCAAGCGCTTTTTAGCACTTCGAAGATTAAAAAATAATTTCCGTTGAGCTTTGGTGGTCGCTACTTTAACGATCCTCCAATTACGCAGTATAAATTCATGTATCTCAGCTTTGATCCAGTGCACAGCAAAAGAGACCAAGCGCACGCCAAATTCTGGATTAAATCGTTTTACGGCTTTCATCAAGCCAACATTACCTTCTTGTATTAAGTCAGCTTGAGCTAGGCCATAGCCTGAATAACTCTTGGCGATATACACCACAAAACGAAGATGTGACATGACTAAGTGGCGAGCAGCCTCAAGATCTTCTTCATTATGCAAGTTACCGGTCAGCTTACGTTCTTCTTCAACTGACAATACGGGAATGCTGTTAACGGCCTGCATATACGACTCAAGGTTACCCCCTGGTGAAAGCATATCTACTGGCTGTAAGCTCGTACCCATCTAAACCTCCAAAGTTAACTAGACGCCGAATATATCATCTTTATTATATGACTTCTAGTGGCGCAAAAAGTTCCTTTTTGCATAAGTTAATATCTATTTTTTCACTTAACCGTGATTATTGAGTTTAACGAATATTTAACTAAACCCAATAGGTAATTCCCCTCACAGGTTATCACCTCAGTACTCAAGACAAATAGTTCAGTTAGCTGGGCTCTATTGCGCCTAAATGGCGGCGCACAGCAACCCATGCCCCAACCCAGCCAAGCAGCATACTTATACTTAGAAGAAAAAGTGTAGACTCTACATTCAACCCTGACAAACTAAACGAACTATAATAAAGGCGGGCAAGTTCACTAATCGGTGAGTCAAGCCAAAACAGCGTTATTTGCACTAAAAAAAACGCGATCCCCCCCCCTCCTAATCCATACCAAAGCCCAGTATAAAGGAAAGGTCTTCTAACAAAACCGTCAGTAGCTCCCACTAGTTTAACCACCACGATTTCGTCACGACGATTTTCTATCGCGAGTCTAATAGTATTGCCAATCACCAGCAGTACTGCCAACGCCAGTAGCAACCCCAGAGCCCAAACACCTCGCTGAATTAGCTCAGTCATGCTATGAAGTCGCTGAACCCACTGAAGATCAAGCTGGGCCTTTTCAACTATTTTGATCTCGGAAAGACGTTTTTGGAGCGCATCTGTTTGTGTAACCGTCGCCAATGTTTTGGCAGGTTTAACAACAATGACATGAGGCAAGGGGTTTTCATCTAAGTAGTTCAACACCTCACCAAAACCAGACAACGTTTTAAATTCATCCAGCGCACTACTACGACTGATAAACTCAGCCTGAGCAACGGTAGGACGAGTTGAAAGCTGTAACGCTAGGTTCGACGCATCTTTATCACTCACGTCCATTCTTAAAAACAGGGTAATCTGTGCCGACCCATCCCAGCCACTGCTTAGCTGTTGCACGTTAGCCAATAAAACAGACAACCCTACCGGCAGGGATAGCGCTATCCCTATAACAGCCCACGTCATTAAACTTGAAACAGGCTGTTTAATTAAACGACTAAAACTCTCTTTTGCAATCTTACGGTGGTTGGCAACATAACTATCAAATGACCCTTGCTTCACGCTCGTTCGAGCACCCGCTCCCTCTGTGTTGTGGCCCTCTCTTGGTTTCATTTTTTCTTTTATACTGGGCCGACTCTTTAAGGTTGCGCCTCCTTTCGACGATGACGCGGCAACTGACTTAGGTTGGCCTGCTCGCATTGGGCTCGCCCCCTTGCTTTTCTTACCAGACTCCATCGTTGCCTCCAAATTCGTCAGCCAATGAGCCATCATCCAAAGAGTCAGTCGACCAAGCCCCACCACTATCCCGAACAGGCTCAAGTAGCTGCCCTGAACTAAGCTCCAGAACTCGATGTTTAAGATTGGCAATTAAGGCGAGATCGTGACTCGCAATCAAGACGGTGACACCAACCTGGTTAAACTGCTCAAACAAATTCATAATATCCGAGGATAACTCCGGGTCAAGGTTACCCGTCGGCTCATCTGCCAACAACAAAGACGGCTTATTAACCACCGCACGCGCGATACCTATACGCTGCTGCTCCCCCCCTGACAACTGAATGGGGTTAAGCTTTTCTTTGCTTAGCAATCCCACCTTATCCAGGGCCGCCCGCACCCGACGGCCAATCTCGCGGTGTGGCATGCCTGTAATTTCTAGCGGCAACGCAACATTGTCATAAACCGTACGATCAAAGAGGAGATGATGGTTTTGAAAAACCACTCCAATATGGCGTCTAAAATAGGGAACTTGGCGACGAGGGATTCGATTTACGTTTTGGCCGCCGACGATCAACTGCCCATGAGTTGGCCTTTCCATTAGCATGATCAGCTTTAACAGAGTACTTTTACCGGCCCCGGAATGCCCGGTCAAAAAGGCCATATCACCACGTTTCAGGTGAAAACTAACCTGTGATAAGGCTTCGTGCCCCCCCTCATAACGCTTACTAATATTATCAAACTTAATCATTGGCAGGTTTAATCAACTATTTTTCAAATAAAGCTTTTACAAACTCTTCAGAATCAAATGGACGCAAATCATCAATTTGCTCACCCACCCCAATAAATCGAATAGGTAACCCTAACTGCTTGCCAATGGCAAAGATAATACCGCCTTTGGCGGTGCCATCAAGCTTGGTTAACGTAATACCCGAAACACCCACTACTTGCTTAAAGAGCTGTGCCTGACTCAACGCATTCTGCCCAGTACCTGCATCCAATACCAGCATGACCTCATGAGGCGCCGCACCATCTAACTTTTGCATAACCCTAACGACTTTTTCCAGTTCAGCCATTAAGTTGTCTTTGTTCTGCAAACGTCCTGCGGTATCTGCAATAACGACATCAACCCCTTTGGCCTGCGCAGACTGCACTGCATCAAAAATAACCGACGCGCTATCGGCACCGGTATGCTGAGCAACAACCGGCACGTTATTTCTGTCCCCCCAAACCTGAAGTTGCTCTACCGCTGCAGCGCGAAAAGTGTCTCCAGCCGCCAACATGACCGTTTTACCTTCTTGCTGAAAACGCTTCGCTAATTTACCAATAGTCGTGGTTTTGCCGACACCATTAACGCCTACCATTAAAATAACAAAAGGCTGGCCGTTGTTTTCAACTGATAGTGGCTGACTGCTACCCTCTAAAAGGTTAGTAAGCTCTTGCTGAAGTATTTCATTTAATACAGAAGGGTCAGACAACTGATTTCTTTCAACCTTTTCAGTCAGTGACGTTATAATTTGAGTGGTTGCTTCAACACCTACATCTGCAGACAACAACAGCGTTTCAATCTCCTCAAGCAAGTCGTCATCAATCGTTTTCTGACCTAAAAACAGGCTCGCCATGCCCCCAGACAGCGTTGAGCGTGTTCTGCTTAACCCCGTTTTAATTCGAGAAAAGAAATTAACGGGTTCTTCTAGGACCGCTGGCTCAATGTCTTCAGCTGAAGCAGCTTCGCGCTTAACTACACCCAAGTCTTCAACGATAACAGGCTCTACCAACCCAACATCGGCAGCGGTTGCTTTCTCTGCTGGGCGCTGTTCTACCTTTTTAGCTGCAGGACGACGACTTTTAAGCGTGTAGAAATCAATAACCCAACATGTAACCAGAACTGCCAAAATTGCTAATGCAACGAAATTTGCCGTATCCATATTCACTTAATTACCATTATTCGCTTATTTTCAATCAATATTACTAGTATGGTGCCCAGCTTACCCTTTCGATACACACTAAACTAGTGCATACACCATAGCCAAGTGCATCTATTACCCATTATTAAAACGTTATAACGCAGCCTATTCTATTATTGATTTGTAACCAGACCAAATCCCTTTTAACATGCAGCCCTGAATAACCCTCAAAAACAGTTGATAACAGACCCAGTCTGAATATCTCAGACTTCTTTTTAATGATCAGTCGAAATTCATATGGCCAGCCGAAAACCTAACAATCGCAACAGCAAAAGTCGTAACAGCAACGACACGACCGGCACTCTCAGAATTATTGGAGGGCAATGGAGAAGTCGACGCCTTTCATTTTCTGCTGTTGATGGACTCAGACCTACGACAGATAGGGTAAGAGAGACACTCTTTAACTGGATATCCCCTGTCATCACAGGCGCCCACTGCCTTGACCTGTTTACCGGGAGCGGCGCGCTCGGCCTAGAGGCCCTTTCCAGAGAGGCTGGGTCGGTAACATTCATTGACCAATCGTCGGCAGCAACTCGCTCACTGAAGCAAAACCTTCACTTACTACAAGCAAATAATGCAGATGTTATTAACACAGATGCAATCAAATGGCTTACAGCAACGACACCCCTTTCACCTTACAATATCGTATTTATAGACCCCCCGTTTCGCTGTGGACTGGTCTATAAATGTATCGAGCAACTTCAATCAAAGCCACTACTCACATCCGGCTCTTATATCTATATTGAGATAGAAAAAGAAGCCATACGACCCCAAACTCCTGCCAACTGGCAATTACACAGAGAGAAAGAAGCAGGACAAGTTCGCTATATGCTATTTATCTGTGAATAAACACACTCCAGGCCATGCTTTAGTTCTCGACTCGATCCAGCAGTAAGTTTCCAAACGAATCACAAGACACCCGCCAACCTTTTTCAACCATCGTAGTTGAAACGGTCTCTGCTATTAATAGCGGCCCAACAAGGCCCTTATTTATTTTAAGCGCTCTTCTCTCATAAACCGGAACTAGGTGCTCATATCCAACAATAGAAACATGATCAAAAGGCTCCCCAGAGCCTCCTGCTGGAGCACTCACCTTAAAATTCTGCCCAGGGGAGGTTACTGACACCCTTAAATTAACCATCTCCACTGATCGATCCATTCTATGGCCATAACGCAAGCGATGCTGGTCATGAAATTGCTCAATCAGCAATATCGGAGAACTCCAATCAAGATTTAAGGTGAAGCTCTGCCCAAGATAACGTAAGTCAACAGAATACTTTACTGTCATATCAGAAAACGCAACGCCCTCTTGTTCAAGTTCCGCCTGCCCAGTCTCAGCCATATGCCCAAATGCTGATAACAAAATACCTTCATCGACATCACTTAAAAGCTGTATATTGGTATGAGATAACTGACGTTCATGGGGCGCGACCAGCATTCCGAAGGCCGAAAGGACACCACCATGAGCAGGAATTATTGCTTTTTTCATCGACATAGCCTTAGCCAGCGCACAGACATGAAGCCCTCCCGCCCCGCCAAAACAACATAAACGAAACTGTGTCGGGTCATATCCACGCTGAATTGAAATAGCGCGTAAAGCTCGATTCATATGCTCATTTGCCACACTAATAACCCCAAGCGCAGCCTCTTGAATCGACAAGTTAACGTCTTCAGCTAAAGGCGCTATCGCCTCTTCAGCAGCACGAATATCTAGAGACATATTACCTCCCAGAAACGCGTCAGGCCTGAGCTTACCAAGAAGTAAGTTTGCATCGGTAACAGTCGGCTTTTTACCCCCTTTCCCATAACAGGCAGGCCCTGGAGAAGCACCTGCTGACTCTGGCCCAACTTGTAGCATACCGCCATCATCAACCCAAGCCAGAGAGCCTCCGCCAGCACCTATGGTATGCATATCAACCATGGGAACAGCAACAGGCCAAAGGCCTATCCGGCCCTCATTCGTTAATCGAATACCTCCATCAATCAACGCAACATCAGTAGAGGTCCCGCCCATATCAAAAGTGATAAAACGAGATTCGCCAATCATCCCCCCTATAAATTGAGTGGCCGCCAAGCCCCCAGCTGGTCCCGAGAGGAGCAGGTTAACAGTGCGCTTAGCCGCCTGAGCCACATCAACTGTGCCACCCGATGATTGCATCATCGAAACCGAGCAGCCATGGAGTTTAGACACCAACTGGCTCAGATAATGGTCAACTTTGGGCCCAAGCCAAGCATTCAACCAAGTAGCAATGCCTCGTTCATACTCTTTGTACTCCGGCAGAACAAATGATGAACGAGAAACACAAAACAGATCCGCCAACTCAGCTTCAATTCGCTTTTCATGACGACCATCCAAAAATGAGAAAAGTAAGTTAATAGCAACTGACTTTGGGTTGAGTGCTTTGATATCGGCAACCAAACGCTTAATATCCTCATCTTCAAGTGCCTTAACCTCATTGCCTTTAGAGTCTAAACGACAGTCTATTTCCAGGCATAATTCCTCTGGAACTGGAGGGTCTATAGGGTCTGGTGTAAGATTATAGAGCTGAGGTCGATTCTGACGAGCCAACGTCAATACATCTTTTAGTCCTTTATTGGCCACATAAACAGTCTTCACCCCTTTTCTTTCGAGTGCAGCATTAGTCGCCACCGTGCTGCCATGCACAATAACCAAACACCCTTTTGATACCTCGTCAGACAAGCCTAATTCGTCAATGCCTTGCATAATAGCTTGAGACGGATCATCAGGTGTGGAGAGAACCTTGTGGATAGAGATACTCTTCCCGCTTAAAAGTACGAAATCTGTAAACGTACCTCCGGTATCAATACCCATATAATGGACGTTTTTCAAAAGCAGCCTCTTCTGATGTAAATGCTAGTCTGGCAAATAATCTCGTAATTATACGTGAGCATGGTTCCGTTGTATTATGCGAGTGAAATAAATTCGCTCAACCGATGACACACGACCATCACAAAATACACCGCACATACAAAAAAGGTGGAACCTTGCCAGAGTTACCAGAAGTAGAAACCACCCGACGGGGGATACAACCCTATGTTGAACACAAACAGATCCGAGCAATCACGATAAGAGATCGCAGGCTGCGCTGGCCGGTATCCGATGAACTTTCGACACTATCGATGGCGCAAGTTCATAAATTAGAGCGGCGAGCCAAATACCTGATACTTCATCTACCCAAAGGATACATCATCATCCATTTGGGTATGTCTGGGAGCCTGAGAGTTGTTGACGCTAGTGCGCCAGTCGGTAAACATGACCATATAGACCTGCAAATGAGCAATGGAAAAATCATCAGATATAACGATCCGAGACGCTTTGGGTCCGTTTTGTGGGTAGATGACTGGAAAACGCACCCGCTGTTTTCCAAATTAGGACCGGAGCCACTAGAGAGCACTTTTGACGCTGAATACCTTCACGAACAAGCTAAAGGAAAAACAACGAACATAAAGCAGTTTATTATGGATAACAAGAATGTTGTGGGTGTCGGCAATATCTATGCTAACGAAGCCTTGTTTCTAAGCGGGATTCACCCCAAACGCCCAGCGAGTAATATCTCCAAAAAACGCATAGTACAACTTGTCAGCCATATTAAACAAACACTGACAACAGCCATTACCCAAGGCGGTACGACGCTAAAAGACTTCGTTGGAGGAGACGGCAAACCTGGCTACTTTCAGCAACAGTTAAAGGTATACGGAAGAGGCGGCCAACCCTGCACCCAATGCAACACGAGCTTAAAAGAGATTAAACTTGGGCAACGATCAACGGTTTATTGCCCAAAATGCCAGCATTAAAAGATTATTTATAGCGTGCCCACATATTCGATAAGCCGACACAGATAGGCGATAAAAACAGTGCTTAAGCATGATGATTCACACTCGCTACGTTAAGTTGTGTAACAAATTCCATAGATTCGTAAAAACCGCCCTAAAAACAGCAAATAACAAGGCAAATCTAAACTATTTTTTAGACACTTCGAATATACCTGTTATAGTTAGGGGAACTGTATTTTAAACTGCGTTCAACCTTATTTTTGGGAGAAGTATTGATGCGATCCAAATTCCTACGCACTTTGTTCGTCATCGTGGCGACATTAAGCCTGACACTACCAGCAGTAAGTTCAGCAAATACCATTCAAGAAACGCCATCAGCATTAGCCATGACAGGCGACGCATTAGTAGCAAGACCTGTGTTACTGGTAATGACCGCGGTTAGCTCAGTTGTTTACCTTGTATCCCTGCCATTTTCTGCTCTGGGTGGCAATGCAGGGGAAGCCGCTGACGTAATGGTCATCGGCCCAGCAAAAGCAACATTTGTTCGCTGCTTGGGTTGCAGTATGAGTGGCCGTAAATTAGAGAAAGTATCTGAGCAAGACGCAAGCTAACTGGTGCTCTTTCGACCTTCACAATATGCTAGGCCGCTGAGCTGGTGAGCACTCACACCTCTGGGTGCTCAGCCTTACTTCGCAATTCACCTTGCATAGGGAAATAACCGCTCTATCAGGAGGCTAGCGCTCTTTCCACTAGCGCTTCCCAGTCATAACTCCCATCAGCCACGGCATGAAAAAAAGGATTCAGCATAGAGTCTTTTCGGTTACACTCCAGCTTGTTAAACTCATCATCATAGATAGCGCCACCCGCAGCTTCTAACACTGCTTGAGCTGCAGCCGTATCCCACTCAGATGTCAACGCAAGACGCGGATACCAGTCTGCGGCCCCATCAGCCAGCATGCAAATTTTTAGTGAGCTGCCCATACTGACCTTTTCGACACTACCAAACGCTTTCTCTGCCTCCGAGATCATCTTTTCAACCTCTTCCGCCCCATGCCTGCGACTCGCGACGATTTTAACCTGGCTACCCCCGTTGACTTTACGAGCAGTAATCGAGGCAACACCTGCACTGGTTTTCTTCCAACTCCCTTGCCCTTTCACTCCATAATAAAATACTTTTTTAACCGGCACGTAAACGACACCGAGCACTGGCTCATGATTATCTATTAATGCGATATTGACCGTGTACTCTCCATTTCGGTTAATAAACTCTTTGGTGCCATCCAGCGGGTCAATCAACCAGTACTGCGCCCAAGAAGAACGCGTTTCGAAAGGTGGGATATCACCCTCTTCTGAGAGCTGAGGGGTCTTAGGCGCGATGCGACTCAATCCTGCAGCTATCGCTTCATGAGCAGCATGATCTGCTTTAGTCACAGGAGATTCATCATCTTTTGTAGTAAACGCTATACCCTTCGTGACCGTATCATCTGATACATCATACACCTGTAATATTGCCTCACCCGCCTGCTCAGCAATACTTAACAGCTCGGGAAGCATTTCCATCAGGTGCTTATTCTTTTCATTCATTACATAAACTCCACATACCTATTACCCTCCAACAGATTACACCTTAATATAACAAGCCAGCAAACAGCATCTACAACCCCTACAACACTGACTATTTAATTCAAGTAACGTAAACTATGCAATCATCACCATAAGTATATTAGGTAACCCTTGCATGATTAACTGGAACGACATTGACTCAGTATTTCTCGATATGGACGGCACTCTGTTAGACCTTCATTTCGACAATTACTTTTGGCTCACTCATTTGCCAGAACGCTACTCCGAAATCAAAGGCATTTCGAAATCTAAAGCCAATGAGACCTTACTTCAGCTAATCAAACAAGAAGAGGGCACCCTCAACTGGTATTGCCTAGATTTTTGGACTGATACGCTCGGAGTCAACATCACGGCGTTAAAGCAAGAAATACAACATTTAATAGCATTTAGGCCTCACGTCAAAACCTTTCTACAGGAACTGCAAGACTCCCGTCATCGAGTCGTGTTAGTCACCAACGCTCACAACAAAAGCCTAAACCTCAAACTAAGCATTACAGGCCTAGACCATTACGTCGATGCAATAGTCTGCTCTCACGACCTTAAACTACCTAAAGAAAACCCTGAATTCTGGAAAAAACTTCAAACCGTTGAACCTTTTAATAAAGCCCGCACAGTGTTAATAGATGATAGCCTAGCAGTATTAAAATCTGCCCAAGCATACGGAATCGAACACATATATTCGATCGTTCAACCTGATAGCCAAAAACCACCCAGAGACAACGAAGAGTTTCCATCAATCGATCGATTTGACCAACACACTAGTAAAGGCAATTAGAGACAGGCGGCAGCGTATGCGCTAAGTGACACCTACTCTTAGCCATCAAAACTGCTACAATACATCTTATTAAGCTCGGTATTTAAAACCTCAACCCATCAACAACAAACACTAAAATGGCAAGAAACGTAGAAACTGAAAAAGTTAGATTAGATAAGTGGCTTTGGGCTGCTCGCTTTTACAAGACCCGAGCCATCGCAAAAGACGCGATAGAGGGCGGCAAGGTTCATTACAATGGAGCTCGAACGAAGCCAGGTAAAGCCATCGAACTGAATGCCCACCTCAACATACGGCAGGGGTTTGTTGAAAAGGAAGTCGTGATTTTAGCCATAAGTGACAAGCGCCGAGGCGCTCCTGAGGCACTACTGCTCTACAACGAAACAAGCGAAAGCATAGCCAAGCGAGAAAAAGCCGCGTCTGACCGTAAAAACATGATGGCAGGACAGCTCCCCCCCGCAAGACGACCCAACAAAAAACAAAGGCGCCAAATCCACCGATTCGAGAATATTCATAACGTTGATAAAACTGACAGCTGAATCGGTACTACACCAACTTTAAGCCATTAAATACCCTTACCCCAATTTGACCATCAGAAACAGGTTACAAGCATGAAACATAGCGACACCTTTCAACGCTTTTTATTCGACAACCATCAGATAAGAGGAGAACTTGTTCGACTCGACAAAAGCTTTAAGGACGTTAAACAACGTAAGGAATACCCCGCCCCTCTACAAACCTTAATTGGAGAAGCCCTCGCAGCATCCGTACTGATGAGTGGCACCTTAAAGTTTGAAGGCACTCTTTCCGTTCAAGCTAGAGGTAATGGTTCAGTGAGTCTGTTAATGGCTGAATGCACACATGACAAAAAAGTCAGAGCCATTGGGCAGTGGGAAGGCGACGTACCTGAACAAGGGTTATCGGCTCAATTGGGTGCAGCACAATTAGCCATTACCATTGAGCCCTCCAAGGGCAAACGCTATCAAGGGGTCGTCCCGCTAGAAAAAGAGACGTTAGCAAATTGCCTAATGCAATACTTTGAACAGTCAGAGCAGCTGAGCACCAACATACTTCTATTTTGCAGTGACGGAGTTGCTTCTGGTCTTTTTTTACAACAGCTACCCGCACAAAACAATGAAGCTAAAGACACTGATGCTTGGAACAGAATAACGCAATTAGCCAGCACACTAACATCGGAAGAAATCCATACGTTAGAAGGTGAGGCTCTGCTAAATCGCCTGTACCACGAAGAAGACGTAACGATTTACCCGAAAGAAACGGTTCAATTCGAATGCAACTGCAGCAAAGAGCGCACGGCAAGCACTATCGTATCACTAGGACAAGACGAAATTTATGATATCCTAGCCGAACAAAAAGCCATTGAAATCAGCTGTCAATTCTGCAATGAGCACTATCGATACGAAAAACCCGAGATTGATCAATTGTTTGGCAATCGTAACTTTCACTAACGCTCTTTCTTTAGGTGCCCATATTTAATGGGCCTCCCCAGACACATTTCGGCATTATTTTTTAGACTTATAAAGGGGTTTCCGGCTAATTTCAGCAACGATATCACTAAAAACGCCAATCAAAATCACAAATAGTCGTTTTTTATTCTGCATTTTGGCATAATGGCGCCCCAGATTTTTTTAGATTACTATATTTGGCACCTAAAAAGGACACCAAAATAGTAATAAAACACCAGCAAAAGGGTGAGGTACAAGTGAGTAACACTTATATTGATCTAAGCACCGCTCAGCTTGTTGAGCAAGCACTTGAACGTAAGGAAGGCCAACTGGCCGATAACGGATCTCTGGTTATAAAAACCGGAAAAAGGACAGGCCGCTCGCCACTAGATCGATTTATAGTTGAAGAGCCTAGCACCTCAGACCTGATCCATTGGGGGACTATTAACCGCCCTTTCGACGCCGATAAATTCGATGCCCTTTGGGATCGTGTTGAAGCCTATCTTGCAGAGAAGGATAGCTTTGTTTCTCATTTGCACGTAGGCGCAGACCCTGATCATTACCTTGCGGTAAAAGTATCGACAGAAACGGCGTGGCAGAACCTGTTTGGCCGCAACCTATTTATCCGCCCTGCTGAATACAACCCTGCAGACAAGCAAGAGTGGCAAATACTAAACGTTGCTAGCTTCACTTGCGACCCAGAGCGAGATGGCACCAACAGTGACGGCACAGTAATGATCAACTTTGCACAGCGCAAAGTACTATTGGCAGGCATGAGTTACGCGGGCGAAATGAAAAAGGCCATGTTCTCAGTTCAAAACTTCCTCCTACCAGAAAAAGACGTGCTACCGATGCACTGTTCTGCAAACGTAGGTGATGACGGTGAAACATGTTTATTCTTTGGTTTGTCAGGTACCGGTAAAACAACTTTATCAGCAGACCCTGAGCGTTTCTTAATCGGTGATGATGAGCATGGTTGGGGCAAGGGGGTTGTTTTCAATATTGAAGGCGGCTGTTACGCTAAAACCATCGATTTGTCGCAGAAGAATGAGCCTATCATTTGGGATGCCATAAAATTTGGCGCAATAGTAGAGAACGTAACAATCTCTGATGATAAACGCACCCCTGACTACAATGACACTAGCCTGACTGAAAATGGCCGCTGCGCGTACCCTCTAGAACATGTAGAGAAACGTGTTGCTGAAAACCTAGCAGGCGAACCAAAAGCAATCGTCTTCCTGACCTGTGATATGACTGGAGTACTACCTCCTGTATCTATTCTGTCTAAAGAAGCAGCCGCCTATCACTTCTTAAGTGGCTACACAGCACTCGTTGGCTCTACAGAAATGGGCTCAGACTCCAAGCTTAAGTCTACTTTCTCTACTTGTTTTGGCGCTCCATTCTTCCCTCGCCCTGCAGGCGAGTACGCTGAATTGCTAATGAAGCGAATGGAAGAGTTCGGTAGCCGAGTGTACTTGGTTAATACTGGCTGGACTGGCGGCTCACATGGCGTTGGAACTCGCTTTAGCATTCCGACAACACGAGCCATTATTAGCGCCATTCAAAACGGTGATATTAGCGATACCGAAACCGAGCACTTAGACAATCTAAACCTTGAAGTACCTAAGCAGGTTCCTGGTGTTGATACTGGATTACTCAATCCACGAAATACATGGGGTGATCCCGCTGCTTATGATGAAAAAGAACAAAATTTAATCAATCAGTTCATTGAAAACTTCAAGAAGTTTGATGTTTCAGATGTAATCGTTAATGCTGGCCCTAAATTAGGGTAAGTCATTAGCTTTGTAGCACAGCCAATAGACGGCACTACAAAAAAAGCCCCGACTGAGTAATCAGCCGGGGCTTTTTGTTGATTGCCGCCTCTAGAGTATGATCCCGTAGCCATGATGCAGCGAAGAGGGGGTCAAGGAAAGTCGAAGCAGCAACCCTTGACTCCAGCCGAATCGCTTGTCGCCATAGCCACAAGACCGAAGAATCACTCTGTTTTTTCAGTACACTCTGCGTGAGAAGGGTTCTTCTTACAGCGAACTTTCCGCATTAGCTTTAACGCCTTCGCATCATAGACACCTTCATCCCTCAAGCTTATTCTCACATTGCGAAACATAGCCGCATAATTCTCCGCATCCTTTGCAGTGGGATGAGTCCAAAACTCAGGGTTAATTTCAGACTCTGCCGTCGCAATAATTTCATAAGCTTCATCATAACGAGTAGCAGAAAAATCTCTCATTTGCTGACCAAATTCAGCGGGGAAGCGATCACTATGGATGACAGTCTGAAAACTAAACTGTGCTAACTTATAACTAAACACACTACCGCTGTCGCCTATTCCTTTATAAAGCTCTAGCGGGGTATAAGCAGCGGCTGGCGCGTAAACCAAGTCAACACTGCCATTATTAAACTTCCCTGCAAAGTTAGCGGTAGTCGCACCCACTACTGAAGCACCAACATGCCGAACCATATGCACAGCAGCTTTGTCATAATCAAATGTCCCAATCTTTTTCCCCTGCAGCTCATTAACCGTATCTACTGTTTTATCTCTAGAATAGAGATATACGGAACCAGCAGGCAAAATCCCTGCAATTTCATACTTACCACTTTTCAGCAACTTAGCGGCTTTTGGGCTGGTCAGCGTCTCAAGCATAATACGCATCTCCTCGTCACTAGGTAGTGCACCCAAAGCATCTAAGCTTCCAGTAAACTTATTAAACTCTCTAGCTTTAGTACCAGTCACAAGCACCGCGTCACACTGTTCCGCCTTAAAGTCTTCAGCAACTACTTTTTCATCAGTGTAGGCTTTGAGGTCAAGCTCAACCCCCCACTTTATAGCCGCAGGCTTGGTTGCTTTCATGATATTAAAAAGAGGACCGTTTGCCCCTATTGGGTCCCAGACACAAAATGATCGCTTGACGACCTCTGCCTGAGTAGGAGCTACGATTGCACAGGCAGTAACAGCAACAGCCAATGCGGATTTTAAAGTAGTTTTTCGTATTTTCATGTGAATCCCTTTTTTATTTTATTATTGTCTTTTGTGTGAATTTTCACACTTTCCTAGTGACCCTATATCACAATCAAATAATGCCAACTTTAAACAAACAATACTGTGAACACCTACTGAATATGCTGTTAACGCTAACAAATTTTGCTATATAAACCGTTCTTTAAGACATAAAAAAAGGTAAGCAAATGCTTACCTTTCTCAAATAATACGTTAAGTACCTTTAATAGCCAATAGCCAAAGGCACAAACGCCACCAATACTAACGCTATACCCATGACTATTAACGGCATTATAATGCGCTCATGACGCTGATAAAAGGTATCTCCCTCTTGTAGTGCAAGCTCTACTTCTGCTTCCCCTACCACCTGACGGGTCAATAAGTGATTTAACGCTACAGGAGGGCTTAAGTAACCCAACTCAAACGCAACCAATGTCACCATCCAAAAGTGAACCGGATGAATTCCGCTCTGATAAGCAATAGTGGCGATAGTCGCACTTACCAATATCACAGCACCAAATGCGTCCATAATCATGCCAAGAATAACCAAGATAAATACTAGTAACAGCATCGCACTCCATGCACTATCAAACGAGTGCGGGAACATTTCCATCATGCCGGAACGCTCTATCACCCCTCCAATACTAACGGAGCACCCGATTAGCAACAATAAGGCGCCTATTTCCGAAGTGGTCTCATTGGTCGCTGCTCTAATGCTATTTTCAAGCCCTTTGTGATTAATTTCCCCTGACACATTCTGCTTCCCTCCCTTTAACGTAATATGCTCATAAAGCAGAATACCTAGCATTAAGACAGGCAATACGCGAGGCGCAGAGAACTCGTCCATACCGACCTCAAGCACAAAACGATAAAACAGAACAATACCCGCAACTACTAGAATATAAGGGATAAGAGGCTGAAATGCTTTAATCATGGCAGGAAAAGCTTCACCTACCGGCGCCAACTCTAACTTACTCTGCCTATTAACCGTCATCGCTACAATAAGAAACAGCCCTGCGGTTAACAGAAACACCCAAATACCCCAGCCGAAAAGCTGATCAGTCGTTACTTCTCGGTTCAAGTACGCTATAACCACGACCAATAGACAAGGTCTCAGTACTACACCAAGACTACCAGACATAGCCGTCGCGGCTAATGCCAACTGCCTTCTCGCCCCAGCAATACGAAGCTCATGATATATCACCGCACCAGCAGCAATAACAAAAATACCTGAAGCACCGGTGTATGCCGTTGGAATGGCCGCTGCAATAACCGCAACCACTGCAAGCATCTCAGGAGGCATTTTCCAAGGTTTGAATACGGCAAACACCAGTGATGCTAATCTAGTTTGTTTAAGCATCATACCAACCCAGACATACAACCCAACATTCAAAAACATGTCAGACAAATCCATCATTTTATCTAGATAGATACCAATTCCGGCAATATGACCAGCAAGCGCAAAGTAAGTACCTGCTATCAAACACATAGTCGTATAAAGAGGCACAGAAAGAAGCGCATGCCCCAAACTCCCCCCAGACTTAACATCTGCAGGGATTTTAAACAATTTAACAGCACTGATAATCGTCAACAAACCAAAGCCGGCAATCCAAACATCATGAAGAATTTCTTTTGACAGCTCTACCTCTGCCCCGCCAGAGTGTGACAAAGCCCTAAAAGACAATGTCGAAATCAGCAACATACTATTGGCAATAAACTGCAACGAGAATGAGACAGTATGATCCAACTGAGTCTGCATAGCTCTCATCGCGATATGGTGCCGACTCATGGTAGCGGTAGCCGCACAAAGCAACACGAGTAGCGCCAAAATAAAGCGCTGCGCCGTTAACCCAAACGCCACCAAATCAGCAATAAATAGCTCAACAGAGCGGTAAGCTCTAACCCCTGGAGTAATGCGATCTTTAAGTTCATCAAATTCCAAATACTTTGCAGCACAGTCACTCTTCGCATTCTGCAACGATTTTTTCAGAATTTCTGGGTCAACAGGCTCATCTTCAAAAAGGTCAAAGTCGTCAACAGGCTTATGTTTCTCTAATAAAATCTGCTCCTCAACCCTCTTATCTACATTAAAATCAGCATCACAGCCAGGCAACTGAGGGTCTACTCGAAGCTTGTAATAGCCCCCCCATATTTGCTCACCCATTTTAAGCATTTGATTATGAATATCACTACCCGTACTAAATACAACAACGGCTAACAATAAAAGACATGCAGGCAATGATGATATCCACTCCCTGATAGATCGATTCGCAACTCCACGATTTTGCACTGAAAACAGCCCCCAAAGCTTGTTATTTATTGTTCTCTATTATTATGTGATCTTAAAAATGACGCTATAACGTTAATGCTAATTATGAGCGACACTCAAAAACCAAGAGCCGCTATATTCAGCGACCCTTACTATACATGTCTTTTACGCAACATGTTTATTTTTAAGAACACGCCAACTCACTATTCTCTTTTTTCTGAACACTCAGAGTTTGTTGGATTCTTTTTACACCTAACTTTTCTCATCAAACGTAATGCCTTAGCGTCATACACACCCTCATCTCGCAGAGAAATACGCACCTCCTGTAGCATTTTGCTATAGCTTTCCAGGTTTTCCTCACTAAGTTTTACCCAGTAATCCTGTTTGACCTCTGCTTCTGCCTCTTCTACTAGCTTGTAAGCTTCTTCATATCTGGTAGCACTGTAGTCACGTACTTTTTGACCGTACCCTTCTGGAAAACGATCAGGACGAACAATGACCTGAAAATTCATTTGACCCAACGAAAAATCAACAATCCCACCGTCTTCACCTAGGCCTTTGTATAGCTCCAAGGGCGTGTATGCAACTGCTGGAGCATACGCAACATCAACACTCCCATTGTTAAACTTGCCAGCAAAATTAGCAGTACTCGCCCCCACGACCGACGCTCCGACATGGCGAACCATAGTCATAGACGCCTGATCATAGTCAAGGGTGGCCACTTTTTTGCCTTGAAGTTCTTCAACTGTATCGATCCTACGATCCCGAGTATATAAATAAATCGCACCCGCTGGCAGGATACCCGCCACTTCGTACTCTCCGCTTACCATCAGCTTTGCAGCTTTAGGCTGAGTCAGCGTTTGAAGAATCATCTTCATCTCTTCACTCGTTGGAATAGCACCTATAGCCTCAAGAGAACCTGTAAATTTATTAAAATCTCTTGCTCGGGTCCCTGTTAAAAGCACCGAATCACACTGCCCCGCTTTAAAATCGTCAGCTGCAATCTTTTCATCGGTATACGCTTTAAGTTCAAGGTTTATGCCCCATTTCATAGCACTTGGTTTAGCAGACTTCATGACATTATACAGAGGTCCATTTGCACCAACCGGATCCCAAACACAAAACGACCTGTCCATCATTTCTGCCTGCACTGCGCTACTTATAGCGGTTGCAGATACCGCTGCGGCGACTGATAGAGCCTTAATACTTTTCAATAGTTTCAATGCCTTAACCTTATTTTCAGTTATTTAAATGTACAAACTGGAATGTTGCATGTCATCTGATTTATAGTTCTTATAGGAGGTCATCCAGTTCTATTACTTCTACATTAGACTCTTTTTTGTCATCCCAAAAAGTCCCTAATCTACCCACAGGCGTTCTATGACCCGTGTTTTCCGTCCAAAGTCGGTCCGAGATTGCTTGTAGCTGCAAGGTTGCAGTCGTATCAATAAGCACATATTCAGGGTCCGCTGGATGTTTTTTAACGTGCTCTGCATGGCGACGAATAATATCTTTCACCAGGTCGTTTTTTCCGTTCGAAAAGGCAGCCATCGCATACAATACATTCGGCAGTCTTACACGAGCCTCTTCACCCTTAGCCTGCGCAGTTTCTAAGCGCTCCCACGCATTCTCACCCTGAGGTAGCGCTCCCGGCAACATAGCCCACACAGCAGCCTTCATCGCCATCGGGGCACCCCACCACTGATCATCATTCACGCAACTTGCACCGAGCTCAACTTTTGAAGCGATATTCTTAGGAACACCAACACCCGAAGTAGATTGAATTTCGTTATTCAGCGCCTGTAGTCCGGATAGCATACCGGCAATCCAGATAAACTGGTCAAAATCTTGATCTAAATCCGGACATTCTTCGCCTGGCTCACCATAATAATTCACTAGATGTTTATAAGCTGAATACTGTCGCTTAGAGGCATTGACCAAGTGTCGTTTTTGAGTAATCAATGCATCCTCAGCTTCATCCGGGCGCAAGTCACGCATCGCTCTTAAATAGCGTAACTCGTTATCCCAGGCTCTTTGCTCTTCACATGCGCCCGCAGATAAGCCCAGCATCACGCCTAATTGATCTGGGTTTGAAGTCACTCTACCAAATGCCATCAACAATGGAGACATTGCCTCACTCATGGCACAACTAACGGCTAAATCTTCGGTTCCGAGCAGGTAGGGCACAGTATGCTCCATTGCCAAATTCTGCATCACACCTCCAGCAGGCGCGTAAACAACCTTATCTTTGAAGGTTTGACAGCCAACCAGCTGAAATGAGACAACTACCAGTAGCAAGCTGTTTTTAAGTAAGCCTTTTAATATCCCGAAGTTTTTCACCTATTTCTCCTGTTACAACACTTTTTATTCTGTTGTTTTATTTTTGTCGACTTATTATTATTTTACGATCGTATATTTTGAGCTAGCAGATTATGAACTAGATACAAACGCAATTGTGAGATGAACTACACAAAGCAGAAAAAAAGCAGGAACAAATGTTCAATTTCAATCATTATTCTTTAGCACTATAACCGCTTAAACACCTAAAAATCATGAATCTAGCGATAATCTTCCATTATACTAGAAATTGGCCCTCAAATTCGCAAATCACTTTGACAGCCGTTAGAAACTCGCTATAAATATAGAGAGCCCGATATCAACAGGTTTGAACACCCCCAAACTTGGTTCATCACCTCAATACATCGCTTAACAGCGACTATTTAGTGTTTGTTTGCTCAATATAACAACATCAATAAAATCAGGAGAGTCTTATGCGTAAACCAGAATTGGCTGCTACAATCGCTGAAAAAGCAGAATTAACTAAGGACAAGGCCAACGAAGTAATTAACGTAATTACAGACGAGATTACTAACGCATTATCCCGCAATGAAGCGGTCACATTAATTGGTTTTGGCACATTTAACCAACGCGAGAGAAGCGCGAGAACAGGGAAGAACCCTCAGACAGGGGCAACCATTCAAATTGCTGCTAGCAAGTCAGTCGGCTTTAAACCAGGAAAATCACTTAAAGACTCTATCAATTTGTAATGAAATGACCTAGATAAGCTTGATATCAGAATCAAAAAAGGGGACCACACGGTCTCTTTTTTTGATTCTGATATACTTCGCGGTATCCGCGATCCTTTATGAACCAGCTGAAATAAGTAACTCTATCTCACTAAACATATCGTTCGAAATACCTTGCACCTGTTTTACGCCTTCTATATTAGTGTAGGGCCTACCATCAATAATGCGCTGCGCAAGTGCTTTACCGATACGAGGCAATTGAGTTATTTCTTTTAAGCTCGCTTTATTGATATTAACAGCCTTTGACAACGCCTCAGCATCAGGTGATTCCGCATCAACCAGCACTGGGGCCTTAGTCTTTTTTGCGCTACCCTCCTCACTGACAGCATCAACTGACCCAGGCTTAAGCTTGGCGGACAGCACTTCTAGCTTTTTCTCCAACGAAACTAATTCATACTGGATGGCAGTCTGTTTATCCAGTGCATCCCCTGTATTCTTGCAAATATTCCAAAGCAGCCAAACAGCACCGCACATCAAAAGAAACATCAAAAAAAACATTTTAAACCCCTCAAGATAAAACCAAATAGTGACAACTGTTTATACTAAACATAGATCAAATATGAGCAGGTGCAAACCAGATTTTACATCCCCTCAGAGCGCAGCATTTCCTGAACAGTAGGCATTAAGCCACTAAAAACTCAGACAACTCATGCATAGACGGTATGACCGTCAACCAGCGTCGCCTTTACAAGCCCTTGTAGCTCTATACCGTCCCAAGGAGTGTTTTTACCTAAAGATTTAATCGATTCATCACTCACAACCCATTGCGCCAATGGATCGAAAATGCAAATATCAGCACTTTCACCCACGCTTAACGAACCTCCTTTCACACCTAACACGCGAGTGGCGCCGGCCGAGAGAGCTCGCACAAGCATATCCATTGAAAGTACAGATTTCCGCTCTAAACCCAACAGCAAAGGCAATGCCGTCTCGATAGACGAAACCCCTGGCTCGGACTCCGCGAATGGTGCTTGCTTAGCCGCGGCTTCATGAGGCTGATGCTGACTACATACCGCATCGATTACACCCGTGTTTACACCCTCTATCAATGCCAACCTGTCGGCCTCTGATCGGAATGGAGGAAGACAATGAAGTCGACTATCAAAGCCACTAACCGCAATATCAGTCAGTAGTAGATGCTGCACTGAGACATCAGCTGTAACGGGAATACCACGCGCCTTAGCAGCTGCAACTAACTCAACTGATTTTTCAGACGTCAGTTGCGACATATGAATATGAGCGCCCGTCTCTTCTGCAAGTAGTGAAAGCTGAGAAACTGCGACCGTTTCCGCGAGCACCGGAATTCCAGGCAAGCCCAATCGAGTAGCAACAGCCCCTTCATGCACACAGCCATCAGAGGCCAGTGAAACATCCTCTGGACGAACAAAAACGCTCATTTCATGAGTTTTTGCGTATTCACAACAGCGCTTCAGCACACTAAGATTCGCAACAGGGCGACCACTATTACCAACCGCTACACAGCCCGCCTGCTTGAGCGAATAGATTTCACTTAACTGCTGCCCTTTCAACCCTTTAGTCAAGGCTCCAATCGGATAAACTTTCGCACTTCCAGCCCTGCTAGCCAGATCAAGTATAAGATTGGTTACCGCTTCTGAATCATTGACTGGCAATGTCTCCGGAGGACAACAAACAGCGGTATAACCTCCTTTTGCTGCAGCAAAGGTTTCAGATGCGACCGTGCCCTTATACTCATACCCAGGCTCCCGCAGATATGTACAAAGATCTATAAAACCCGGAGAAACAACACAACCTGCCGCATCAATAACCTCGTTGGCCAAAAACCCTTCAGGCGGCACCCCTATTGCTGCGATCTTACCCTCAGACACATACAATGACTGAACTTCGTCGACTCCATTAACTGGGTCGACAACCCTGCCTGACTTTATTTCAATGTTCATTTACTCACCAACGCTCAATCAGATCTCATTATTCAGGTGTCGCAGCAGAAATAGCTGCTGTCTGCCCACTCATCGCCATCGACATCACTGCCATTCTGACGGCGATTCCATTGGTGACCTGATTAAGAATCACCGACTGAGGACCATCTGCCACGGCCGACTCAATTTCAACCCCTCGATTAATCGGTCCAGGATGCATGACAATGGAATCCGGTTTTGCATACTCTAGCTTTTCAGTTGTCAATCCATATAATTCATAGAATTCATGTTCACTGGGCAGCAAAGCGCCTTCCATTCGCTCTTTCTGCAGCCGCAACATAATAATCACATCAACCGCATCAAGCCCCTCTTTCATAGTACTAAAAACACTTACCCCTAAACTTTCAATATCAACCGGCAGTAGAGTATTAGGGGCAATAACCCTGACCTCAGAAACGCCAAGCGTATTGAGAGCCCTGATCTGCGACCTAGCCACTCGTGAATGAAGAATATCTCCGACAATCGCAACTGTTAGCCCTTCAAATGCCCCCTTATGCTGACGTATCGTCAACATATCTAACATGGCTTGTGTAGGATGGGCGTGCCGTCCATCACCCGCGTTGATAATAGACACGTTAGGCGTAACCGATTCGGCAATAAAATGAGGCGCACCACTTTGAGAGTGCCTAACGACAAACATATCACTGGCCATCGCCTCAAGATTTTGCAGCGTATCAGAAAGAGATTCCCCTTTTGATGTCGCAGAAGTACTAATATTTAAATTCAGCACATCCGCCGACAGTCGCTTTGCCGCTAGCTCAAAAGTACTCCTTGTTCGGGTGCTCGCCTCAAAAAACAGATTAACGACTGTTTTTCCGCGTAAAAGCGGTACCTTCTTTATAGACCTTGCGCCAACTTCAATAAAAGAATCCGCAGTGTCCAGAATCTCGGTTAATGTCGCTCGATCAAGACCGTCCAAGGTCAGAAAATGTCGAAGCCGTCCCTGATCATTCAACTGAAGGCGATTAGGCTCTTTAGGGTGTGCCATAACGTATTATCCAATCCAAATTTCAATACCTGCCAAAATCAACAGTTTAGTACGGTTGCAAAACTGCAACCCAAAACAATAGTCTATTTTTCGGTCACTTCTAATACCAGCTTTTCAGGTCCTTTCAACTTAACCTGCTGATTCTCTTTTAAGGTCAATTTTCGCCCGACAATATCTGGCTGAATAGGCAACTCCCGACCATCCAGGTCAATGAGTGTTACCAGTGTAATGCTAGCGGGACGACCATAATCGAACAGCTCATTCATTGCAGCTCTAATGGTTCGTCCAGACATAACCACATCATCAACCAAAACAATATCCCGCCCTTCCGTCTCAAATGGCAGGCTTGAAGGCTTAACGGTGGGGTTCAAACCAATACGGGTAAAGTCATCACGATAGAATGAAATATCCAGCTCACCACAGGACTTACTCACCCCTAGATTTTTCTGAATATAACTCGCTAACCAAACCCCCCCCGTACGAATGCCAATCACGCAAGGAGAACTAATATTCTTAGCCACCAGATGCTGGCTCAAATCATCACAAATTTCACCTAACAAGCTCTCTACATCTAGTAACTCGGTCATATTTTTATCTCGACAGTATTCTCGAAGTATATAATAGTGTGTTCAGCCAATGTAACAGGGTTAAGAATAAGACTGTTGTGCAAACCAGCTCTCCAATATTAAAACAGCGGCAATACCGTCAACTGAGTTTCGCCCAAAGTCTCGATCACCACCTTGATCAATAACATAACCTTTCGCCTCATGACTGGATAACCGTTCATCCATCATAAAATAGGGCTTATTGAATCGCCCCTGTAGACGCTTGCCAAACTTTGTTGCTCTAAGTGACATTTCACTAGCAGTGCCATCCATATTCAATGGCAGACCAACGACAAAGCCATCGGGTTTCCATTCGGCAACCAGTTTCTCGATTTCACTCCAATCAGGGATACCGTCACGAGCAACAAGAGGGGGGAGAGGGGTGGCAGTACCTAACAAGCTTCGCCCAATGGACACCCCCATTCTGCGCGTACCAAAATCAAAGCCAAGGCATGTTTTTAGTTCTGTAGACAATGAAGTATTCCCAAATAATGGCTCAAAAAAATATTAGCAAGCTGACGTTGCCTAACAAGGTATCCTTGTATCGCATTTAAGCATGCCCAGCCTGGTCACTTAATTGGCTTAGGTCAAAGCCCAAAAGTGAAATGGCGGAATCAAACTTTTGCTCATGAGGCGCGCTGAAAAGTATATGCTCATCAGCAACACAGGTCAGCCAACAATTCTCTGCGATCTCCTGCTCTAACTGCCCCTCCCCCCATCCGGCATAGCCAAGCGCCACCAGGTTGTGTTCCGGCCCCTCATCAGCCGCCAACGCCTCTAAAATATCCCGCGAAGTTGTTAAGCAAATGCCGTCAGAGATGGCTAAGGAGGACTGCCATTCACCCTGTGGAGAGTGCAATACAAACCCTCTTTCCATTTGCACAGGTCCGCCTGCATAAATAGGGCTATTAATATCCTCACCACCAAAGTCTAACTGCGCCAGAATTTCACCTAACCTCATATCCATCGGCCGGTTAATCACAATCCCCATTGCTCCATGCTCATTATGGTCACAAATATAGGTTACCGAACCCTCAAAGTTAGGGTCTTTCATTTTCGGCATGGCAATCAGAAAATGATTGCGTAGTGATATCATGTTGTCGCTCATCCGCTAAGTATCAGTCCGGTTATTGAGATTAGCAATAATAAAGGTTTGATTTATGCTGAACAGCAAAAACTTACCCGCCCTTAAACTCCAGAGTTCGAATAAGCTCCAGTTCGTCACGCTCACTTAACACCTCTTCGGGAAAGGGAGGAAACGGCGCAGCCATTCGCACAATCTTTAGTGCCTTATCATCCAAAACATTACTTCCAGATGAGTGTAAGACACTCACATCTCTAAGCGTCCCATCAGATCGTATCGCTATTAATAGCCTAGGTCGACCATAAAGCTTCGAGCGTGCCTCTTCAGGGAAGTTCAAGGCACCAATTCTCTCAATTTTGCTGGTAACATTAGAGGTGTATTGAGCATCGATAACCTTCATTGCCGAGGCCGCATTAAACCTCGTAACCTTAGGCCGCTTGGAGTACTCTCGCTGCTGACGCTGCAATTCAGCCTCTAGGCTGGCAATTTCCATACTTCTGGCTAAAAGAGATCGCCTAGGTTTTTTAACAGGATCAGGCTTGTCCGTTTTTTTGTTTTCTATTATCGCCGTTTTTTTCTTAGTAGCAGATTCAGTCGCTACTAATGTTTTCTTTTTAATCACAGGTTCAGCTCTGCTAGCGGCCTCCCGCTGAATTTTTTCGGTTTTCCTAACTACCGTATCTTTCTGTTTGGCTTTAACAGGCGTACTGAGTTTAGACACCTCTTCTACCGTCCCGCTTCCCTGCTGATTAGCTTGAGCTAAAAAGTCGGCCTTTTCAGGTTTCTCTCCATCATCATACTGAGCTAACGTAATCTCCATAGTATGAGGCGCAGGCTTAGGGTCCTCCAGGCCAAAGGTCACACCTAATACGATGATCGCATGGAGCGCCAATGCCAAGAACACCGTAAAACTTAACCTGTCTGCCGCTCCCGCGGTCACCACTGCTGCCGACATTACCTGTATGCGCCCATTAGTAAAAAACCATATCGCTGAAAATACCTGACCACTAAGCCTCGTAATCGAGTATGTAAATGCAGGTCAGTCTGACCGCAGACCGTTATTTTGTCCAGCACGTTAACCTCTGCATCCCGCTAACACCTATCGTTTAGCTTCTCTTCAACTTTATCCATCAGCTGACCCGCAATATCAAGCCCGAAATCCCGGTCAAGCTCACGAATACAGGTAGGACTCGTGACATTAATCTCAGTAAGATAGTCACCAATAACATCGATACCGACAAACAATAGCCCTTTTTCCTTTAATACGGGGCCAACTTGCTCACAGATCCAGCGATCTCGATCGGAAAGCAGCCTCCCCTCTCCTCGCCCACCAGCCGCTAAGTTGCCTCGATTTTCCCCTTTGGCCGGGATTCGTGCCAACCCATAAGGGACAGGTTCACCGTCTATTAATAGAATACGCTTATCGCCTTCCGATATCTCTGGGATAAACTTCTGAGCCATCGCCTGCTGAGTCTCATGCTGAGTTAGCGTCTCCAGAATCACACCAATATTGGCATCACCCTCCTTGACTCTAAATATATTTGCCCCACCCATGCCATCAAGCGGCTTGAAAATAACATCTTTATGCTTAGTGAAAAATGCCTTGAGCCTCCTCTTATCTCGAGACACTAAAACATCCGGACAACATTGAGGGAATTGGGTAGCAAACAACTTCTCGTTACAGTCTCGAAGACCTTGCTGACTGTTTACCAGCAAGACCCCGCCTTCTTCTGCTCGACTCAGAATGAGCGTCGAGTACAAAAACTCACTATCGAAAGGAGGGTCCTTACGCATAAGAATGGTATCAAGAGAACTCAGCTCTTGATCTTCTCGTTCTGCCAATTCATACCAGCCGCTAGGGTCTTCCTTGACACTCAATCGCCTTAAGGAAGCCTTAGCTGCGCCCTGCTCAAGGTAGAGATCTTTAAGCTCCATATAATAGAGCTCCCAACCTTTCTTTTGCGCTGCGAGCAACATCGCAAACGAGCTATCTTTAACAATATTAATGTCGCCAATAGGGTCCATCACTATTCCGAGCCTTATCGTCATAAAATACCTATTAACCTACCAAGTTGTTTATTTTGTACTAGTCTTAAAATTAAGCCGAAATGAAAAGAGTTTGCACCGTGCCGCAGACTTTATCAAAGTACTTAATATGGAGCTACTTATCATTCGGTTAAGATTTGTGACAAATTATATACAAACTATTTCTTTATAAAGATTCTCAAATAAACTATAAATAATAAATGTTTATAGAATGCTTTAGAATTCTGTGTTAAAAATGCACGTTAACATATTGGCCGCCACAGACTTTAGCTTGGCCGACACAGACTTGAGCAGGCCACCCCACGGCCACAAAAAATGTAAAACGACCTTCTAAACGCTTAGGGCAGTTGGATAATGGAAGACAATTTTGAGAACCTGAAAATCATGGTGATTGATGACAGTAAGACAATTCGTCGTACTGCAGAGACACTGTTAAAGAAGGTTGGATGCACAGTAATAACCGCTACCGATGGCTTTGATGCTCTCGCAAAAATAGCGGACACTCACCCAGATATCATATTTGTAGATATTATGATGCCTCGACTTGATGGTTACCAAACCTGTGCTCTGATTAAAAACAACAGTGCGTTTAAAGCAACGCCCGTCATTATGCTATCGAGTAAAGATGGGCTTTTTGACAAGGCTAAAGGACGCATAGTCGGCTCGGATCAATATTTGACCAAGCCGTTTAGTAAAGATGAACTGCTGGGAACTATAAGAACATATATACCCGCCAGCTAATTTTTGCAGGTAATAATAGTACAGTTGCACACATTTTTTTGAGCATACGACATGCTTGGAAATATTTTATTTGTAGCCAGGAAATTCATCCGGGGGAATTATGGCTCGCATTTTAATTGTTGATGACTCGCCAACTGAAGTCAGAAAAATCTCAACTATTTTAGAAAAACACAAGCACGAAATCATTACCGCAGATAACGGTGCTGATGGTGTGGCAACAGCACGAGCAGAAAAACCAGACTTAGTCCTTATGGATGTCGTTATGCCAGGTTTGAATGGTTTTCAGGCGACTCGCCAACTAACTCGCGCTGCAGAAACTGCAGATATCCCGGTTGTTATCGTAACGACTAAAGACCAGGAAACAGATCGGGTCTGGGGTACAAGACAAGGAGCCAAAGGCTACCTTGTTAAGCCAGTTAACGAGGACGACTTGATCAGCACCATTAATCAACTTCTCTCATAATTGATCGAGTACTACTAACCATGTCTGCAAAGATAGCCCCTTTTGCCGCTCTCTCAGATATCGCTTCGAGAAGTAAATCGTTCGCAGAAGGTCTTCCTGCGCAGGAAGAAGCGGTCGAACTCTGGAGCGGCATTGGATTTACACTTGCGGGGGAAAATTTTGTTGCCCCGATGGGTGAAGTCACTGAAATCCTGCATATCCCTCGATTTACACAGATCCCTGGCGTCAAAAGCTGGATGCAAGGTTTGGCCAATGTTCGTGGTCGACTCTTACCTATCATGGATCTGGGACATTTTTTTGAGCTATCCAAAACAGCTGTATCTAGCCGAGACAGACGCGTACTTGTCGTTGAACACGGCGAAGTACTGAGCGGGCTAATTGTCGACAGCGTATTAGGAATGCAATATTTCGCAGCGGATGGATTTAAAGACACGGTTGAAAACGTCACGCGCTCAATGGCTCCGTTTATCAATGGCGCCTACATGAAAAATGATGAGATTTGGAAGGTCTTCAGTGCTTCAACATTCACTGAAGATTCAAAGTTTTTAAGCGTGTCACAATGGTAATTGTCAATTTCTAACGTCTATTAATAGGCATTAGAAGTTGCGTTAGTAGCTGCTAGCAGTATGTAAACGGTGGCTAATAAATAAAATGCGGTAACGGTGTTACTAAACAGTTCACCATCACTCGAAAACAACAACTTAGAATATAAGAGGCCGGGAGCCAGAAAATGAAAAGTAAATCTGGAAAGTTTAATTCAGGCCAGGGCAACAGCTCGCTCCTCCTTGGATTAGGTGGAGTGTTGGTCGTCCTGCTACTCTTTCTTGCATATGTATCGTTCATAATCGTAAGAGACAGTAACCACGATAAAGAATATGCAGGCCATGCAAGTGACCTTCGAGTGTTATCGCAGGAAATCGCCAAAAACGCATCGGAAGCATCGGATGGTAAATCTGAAGCATTTGACCAGCTTAAACGATCTCGTGATGACTTTGAGCGTAAACTAAACCTTATTGTTCAAGGTAATCAGGAAACCAATCTTCCTCCTACTGAGCTCGCATCAGAAACAGGCGTAGTAAAACGTTGGAACGAAGTAAAAAACAACACCGACCAAATTCTGGCAAACCAAGATACAGTGCTATCCCTCCACTTGGTGGCAGAAACCCTCAACGAAACCATTCCACAGCTACAGGTTGAGTATGATGATATTGTTCAAATTCTATTAGAAAGCGAAGCACCAGCAGATCAAATTGCCGTTGCTCAACGCCAATCACTACTTGCAGAACGTATTGTTCGAAGTGTTAACAACGTACTTTCAGGTGATGAAGATGCTGTAATAGCCGCTGACCGATTCGGTCGCGACGCCAAATTGTTTGGGCGAGTCCTAAATGGTATGGTTGAAGGCAACAACGTAATGGGCATCAGCCAGGTAAGAGACGAAGATGCTATTTACGGCCTCGAGGCCATCGCCGAAATGTTTGAGTTCGTCAATGATAACGTTGATGCTATTTTAGAGACATCACCAGAACTATTTAAGGTTCGTAAATCTGCAAACAATATATTCCAAGACTCTCAAGCTCTTCTTAAAGAAACGACATCGCTTTCAAGCCAGTTTCAAACTCAGGCAGAATCACGAACTATAAGCCCTACTCTTGCATACCTTGTTTTGGGTATGGTGATCACTGTTATTGTCCTAATCGGTTTATCGCTATTCCGTGAAAGTCAGGCCCGCCTTCAAACAACGACTGAACAAAATGAACAAAACCAAAACGCGATCTTGCGACTACTTGATGAACTGGCTGACCTAGCTGATGGTGATTTGACCACAGAAGCAACGGTAACAGAAGATTTCACAGGGGCAATCGCTGACTCTATCAACTTCGCAATCGACCAAATGCGTGGTCTTGTTAAAGCAATTCGAGATACCGCTGTTCAGGTTGCCGCCGCGGCACAAGAAACACAAGCGACGGCCATGCACCTTGCAGACGCATCTGAGCATCAGGCACAGGAAATTGCCGGTGCATCAGCAGCCGTAAACGAAATGGCCGTCTCTATCGACCAAGTATCTTCAAACGCTGGCGAGTCATCGGCGGTTGCGGAAAGGTCGGTTGCGATCGCGAAAAAAGGCGCCGAGGTTGTACAAAACACCATAAGAGGCATGGACACGATCCGTGAGCAAATTCAAGAAACCTCAAAGCGTATCAAACGTCTGGGTGAATCTTCCCAGGAAATCGGGGATATCGTATCCCTGATCAATGACATCGCCGATCAAACGAACATCCTGTCATTGAACGCTGCAATCCAGGCATCGATGGCCGGAGATGCAGGTCGAGGCTTCGCGGTTGTTGCCGACGAAGTACAGCGACTGGCAGAACGTTCATCTGCTGCAACAAAACAAATTGAAGCACTGGTTAAGACGATCCAAACCGATACCAACGAAGCAGTTATATCGATGGAACATACCACTGCAGAAGTGGTACGCGGAGCTCGATTAGCACAGGATGCAGGTGTTGCACTAGAAGAGATCGAGAACGTATCGATGAACCTTGCAGACTTGATCCAGAACATCTCTAACGCAGCTCGTCAGCAGTCGTCCTCTGCTGGCCACATTTCCAATACAATGAATGTTATCCAAGAGATTACCTCGCAGACTTCAGCGGGTACCAACGCAACTGCGAAATCGATCGGTAACCTTGCTGAAATGGCAAACCAACTTCGAAGCTCAGTAGCGGGCTTCAATCTACCAGAAGAAGGCGAGTCAGAGACTGCAGCATAGCGTAGTTGGTGAGGTTTAACCCCCTGTTGTGAATATGATGGCTAACTACAATGACAAGGCTCAACCCACCGGGTGGGTCTTGAAACCATTACCAGAAATGGATAATGACCAATTTCGAAAGTGGCAGGAGCTACTGGAGAGCCGGACGGGCATGAGCTTGCCGATAGGCCGTAAGGTCTTTTTGCAAACAAGCTTAGGTACTCGGATGCGTGAAATTGGTTGTAGTGACTATCAAGAGTATTTTGAAAAGGTAATTAGCGGTCCTAGCGGAATAATCGAATGGACCACTCTAGTTGATCGACTGACCGTGCAAGAAACTCGCTTCTATAGAGATATAGATGCTTGTAACTTGGTAACAGACTATGTTCTGACCCGCCCTGTCGATAACCTTAAAAAATCAACACTCGAAGTATGGAGTGTTGGCTGCTCAACAGGAGAAGAGCCTTATACCTTGGCAATGCTGCTCAGTGAAAGTATGTATATGCTAGGGCTCAAGCATTATTACGGTATCACAGGTACCGATATAAGCACTCCAGCCCTAGAAAAAGCGCGAGCCGGGATATATTCCGAGCGTAAACTGGTAACGGTTGAAGGTACGCAACGGGAAAAATATTTCAACAAACACGATAATGGTCAGTATGAAGTCATTCCTGCCATTAAAGATCGTGTTTGTTTTGCAAGAGTTAACATTTTAGATCTCGGCAACGCACCCATGCATGGAATGAATGTAATTTTTTGCCAAAATGTATTGATCTATTTTCGTCGTTGGAGACGTAAAGAAATCTTAAGTAGATTGGTGGAAAGACTGGTGCCAGGTGGATTACTGGTATTAGGCCAAGGTGAAATGGTCGACTGGGAGCACCCTGATTTAGAACGGGTCCCAAGCGACAATACTCTTGCGTTCATCCGACGCCCAGAAAAGAATTAGAAATACTGGAGAAGTTATGGGTAATAGCCATGACTATGTAGCACTCGACTGGGTTCGAGGCGAAATAGATGAAACACTAAATCAGGCACGACAGGCGCTGGAAGCCTATGTCGAGAATACGGAAGATACATCCCGTATGCGGTTCTGTCTGAACTATATCCATCAAGTGCATGGCACACTGCAGATGGTCGAGTTCTATGGTGCGGCGCTGCTTGCAGAAGAGATGGAAAAGCTCGCCCAAGCATTGCTTAACCAGGCCGTTCCTAACCTGCAAGATGCGGTAGAAGTTTTGATGCAGGCGGTTCTGCAGCTTCCAAGCTATCTTGAGCACCTACATGCTGGCCGCAAAGATCTGCCATTAGTGATACTCCCAATTCTTAATGACCTTAGGGCATCTAGAGGGGAGCCACTACTCTCTGACACATCTCTATTTACGCCCGACCTATCAGCTGCCAGAGTTACTGCACCTTCAGGGGCTGTTCAGCGCCTACAAGATGAAAAAGTCATTGCCAGCCTTCGCAAATTACGTCAAATGTTTCAGTTTTCTTTAGCAGGCGTTATTCGCGGCAATGAAGTTAAAGCAAACACAGCCTATATGGTCAAAGTTTTAACGCGGGTAGAACGACTCTGCCAGAATACATCCCTAGGGCAGCTCTGGTCAGTTGCCATAGCCTTTATTGATGTGTTTGACGACAATGCGGTTGAGTTAACCTCCGCTACTAAAACGCTTTTGCGAGACCTCGACCATCAGCTAAAACGCTTAGTTGATGAAAGCGTTGATATACTGCTACAACCTATTCCTGAAGACCTGCTGAAACACCTACTCTATTATATTGCAAAAGCTGATACAGACACCGAACACGTCAATAAAGTTCGCCAGCAATTTCATCTAGATCAATCTCTTCCTAAAGATGAAGAAGTTGATGCTGAAAGACAGCGAATGCAAGGACCGGATAAAGACGCTATAGAGTCAGTTGTTGCCGCTCTTAATGAAGAACTCGCTAGAATTAAAGACCAACTAGATTTGTTCGTTCGAGGAGAGTTTAGAGACAACGCTGATCTTGAAGAGTTATTGCCTGGCCTTAAACAGGTTGCAAACACCATGGCCGTGCTTGGGTTGGGCATTCCAAGAAAAGTAACGCTTGAACAAGTTGAAGTGATAGAAGCACTGGTAGACAAACGTGGTGAGGCAGAAGATAGCACACTTATGGATATTGCCGGCGCCCTTCTCTACGTCGAAGCGACATTAACAGGCATGACAGAAGAGCATGCTTCGTCCTTATCTGCAAATACTGAATCGGACATACCTGCCGAGCAATTGGGTAACGCACATGATGCCGTTTTAAGAGAAGCTAGGAACGGGTTAGAACAAGCCAAGACATGCATAGTCAATTTTATTGCGTCTCAATGGGATCACAGTGAAATTGAAGGTGTTCCGGAAATTCTGGATGGGCTTCGTGGTGGTTTGCAAATTATCCCTCTGACCAAAGCCTCAGAGCTCATTAACTCCTGTAATCAATACATACAGCAAGCATTACTGTCGAAGAAGAGCGTTCCGGATTGGAAACAACTCGACACCCTAGCTGATGCGATTACCAGCATAGAATACTACATTGAGCGACTCACTGAAGGCGCTCAAGATAACGAACTAATTCTTCAAGTCGCAGAAGAGAGCGTCATAGAACTAGGGTTTCCGCCAGGTGAAGTCCCTACCTATATTGAAACGAACGAGACACAAGAGTCATCACCAGAAACCACGGTATCTGATTTTTCTCCTGACGCGCCTAGCAAAGGCTCTGACGAAGAGCTTATTGACGATGAAATAATTGAAATTTTCATTGAGGAAGCAGAAGAAGTTCTCGACACTATTTCAGAGTTTTACCCTAAATTCCTTAAAGACCATCAACAAAAAGATGCAATAGTCGAACTTAGACGTGCATTCCATACGTTAAAGGGCAGCGGACGATTAGTAGGCGCGGTAACACTAGGCGAACTAGCTTGGGCAGTGGAAAATATGCTCAACCGTATTCTCGACAATACTATTACTATTTCAAAAGAGCTATTCCCTCTCCTTGAAGATGTTATTCAAACGCTACCTCAGCTGGTAACTGACTTCAAAGAGAAGAAATCTTCAGACGATGTTAGCAACCTGATAGACCAAGCTAACATGTTTGCAGGTGTGCCTCGCTCAGGTGCAAACAAGGCCGCTGAGACTGAAACGCCAATAATTGAAACAGATCTGACCGAAGAAACCACCATTAGCGAAAAGAATGCGGATGCGGAGCCTACGCTAGCAGTAGTTGATGAAGAGACTTCCAATGTGGTTACACCTGCAGCGTCTCCAATAAGTGCCGCTACGATAAGTAATGCGGGAACAGACCCTGATGAAGATGACTTAATTGATGACGAAATCATTGAGATCTTTATCGAAGAGGCCGAAGAGGTTCTTGCGACCATCGCCGAGTACCTACCGACCTATTTAAGCCAGCATGATAACAGTGAAGCATTAACTGAACTGCGAAGAGCATTCCATACCTTAAAAGGTAGTGGAAGGATGGTGAGTGCAACCACAGTAGGCGAGCTTTCCTGGGCTGCTGAGAGCGTGATGAACCGGATTATCGATGGTTCAATCGAAATGAATCAAGATATCGGTGATGTTCTCAGTAATGCGACAGCACTTCTTCCGGATTTAGTCGAGGATTTTAAACTTCAAAGTAACCCTCGTCATGATGTAACAGCACTTATTCAACAGGCTGAGTCCCTGGCTGAAGGCGGGGCGACTTCATCTCTAGGCAGCAACGAAACAGAGGCGTCAGCCGCCAATTTCGAAAATGAAGTGGATACCGACAATGGTGTCGATCCTATATTACTAGATATATTCCGTAGTGAAACAGACACTCATCTCGATACCATTAATGAATTTGTCGACAATGCAGAGTCAGAAGGCGAACTTTCATTTACCGACTCTATTTCACGAGCCCTTCACACCTTAAAAGGAAGTGCAAACACAGCGGGAATAGACCCAATAGCCAATATCATCGTTCCGGTAGAGAAATTTGTTAAAGATGCCAGAGCGCTGAACATTCCAGCCAATCCAGCCGTTTCCGATATGCTACGCCAAGCGGCAGGATATGTCAGACAAGGTATCGAGCAGCTATACAACGACCCGCAACACCACCTCGAAGGTACCGAAGAATTTTTATCTCACTTAAACGAGCTTAGTGAACTTACCTTTGCTGACGTAAGCGATATAGAGCAGGTACAAAGCGTCACCACAGACCCACAACTGATCAATATTTTTCTCACTGAAGGTATTGATATTCTGCTCGACGCTGAGTCTATCCTTAACAGCTGGCGCAATAACCCTGTTCCAGGTGAGGAGCTTGAAAAACTAGTTGGCGAGCTCAAGACCCTGAGTCAAGGTGCTCAGGTCGCCGGACTTGAGGATATTTCCGAGTTCGCTGATTTACTCGAAAATGCTTATGAACTAATCGAATCTGGCGATGTGGTTGCCAATGATAGTTTCCTTGATACTATCGCGCACGGCCACGAGGCCCTATTAAGTCTTATGGATCAAGTCGCTGCAGGCTTGGCAACACAACCTAATAACAAGCTTATTGCTGAAATAAAAGAATTGATTCTAAACATAGAAGCTAACAAAGCAGCAGCAGAAAGCGACGCTAAAGAGAAAGCAGACACTGAAGCAGCCGAGGCAGCCGAAGAGTTAACTCAACTAGAACAAGACGCACTAAAAGAACTCGATGAAGAATTGGAAGTAGAAATTCCAACGTTATCTGGCTTTGAGGTCGAAGAAGACATTCCAACCCTTGACACCGTCGAAGGGTCGGAGTCTGCACTCCCTCAACTAACAGAAGCAGACAGCGCGTCGTTGCTAGACCCTGAATTGGTCGAAATTTTCCTCGAAGAAGCCAATGATATCATCAACAATACCGGTGAATTGCTGCAACAATGGTCAGAAGATACCACCAACCCTGACCTGCTTGTTGAGCTTCAAAGAGAACTCCATACCTTAAAGGGCGGCGCTCGCCTAGCCGACATCCCCTCTATCGGGGACCTTGCTCATGAGCTCGAGGCACTTTTCGAAGGGCTAACTGATAAACGCTTAACAGCAGACGCATCGCTGGCTTCATTATTGTTCAGCTGCCATGACCGGTTGGCGTCTATCATTGATGATGTCGCTTCTGGCAATAACAGTATACCCGCAACCGATCTCATTTCGAAAATACAGCAGGTTATTTCAGCAACAACAGAGTCTGTAGCGGAAGCCTCTACGCACGAAGAAGTCGCTGAAGTAGAAGAGCCATCTTCTAGCGATATCGAAATCTCAGGCGCTGTTGTAGAAGAATTGCCAGAACTTGCAGAAGAAGACCAGCAAGCACTGATAGACCTTGACCCAGAGTTGATTGAGATATTCTTGGAAGAAGCCAATGATATCATCGAAAACTCAGGAAACCTGATCCAACAGTGGCAAGAAGACCCCTCTCAGCATCAAGTTGTTAATGAACTTCAACGAGAACTTCATACCCTGAAGGGTGGCGCTCGTATGGCTGAAATATCAGCAATCGGTGACCTATCCCACGAACTGGAAAGCCTTTTTGAAAGAATCGTAGACGGTCAGATTAATACCGCCAACCACATCATCGACCTTTCGCTCACGGCTCACGACCGTCTTGCGACCATGATTGAGGACATTGAAGCAGGTCGAACTTGTCGATCAGCTCCTGATTTAATCACTCAAATCACCGCACTGATTAATGGCGAAGCAGCACCTTCTGCTGAAGAGCCGATTGAAACAATACCTCAGCTGTCAATTGAAGATTCAGTTGAAGAAGTTCAGGAAGCGCCTTTAGTACCCGAAACTGCCGAGCTAACAGAAGAAACTGCCGAGCAATTTATTGAAGCCGCTAATGAAGAAATTGACGACGAACATGATGAAGAAATTGATTTTGGTAACATTCCTACTCTTGAGTCAGAGGATGAAGGTGCACTAGCTTCGCTAGAAGATATACCGTCTGATGATGAACTTCTAAGCTCAACAGAAGAAGATAGTACTGATAACGAATTAGCAGCGTTTGAGGTAGAAGAATTTGAACCTTTAGAGCCTGAGAAAATAGCAGTAGCAGACGAAACATCAGATAGCACCTTCCAACCAGAAGATGTCGCCCCGATTCTTTCTGAATCACTTGATCCAGAATTAGTCGAAATATTCCTCGAAGAAGCTAATGAGATTATCGACAATACTGGAGAGCTTCTTCAAACTTGGCTCGAAGACATACATGACAGCAGCAACGTCAAAGAACTACAACGCGAGCTCCATACCTTAAAGGGTGGCGCTCGAATGGCTGAGATCGGCCCACTGGGTGACTTGGCTCATGAACTTGAGACACTGTTCGAGGGCATCGTTGAAAACGGTCTTGTAGTGGACAGTTCCATCGCAGATCTAATGCTAGCCTGCCATGACAAACTTGCCACAATGATTGATCAGATAGGCAACGGTTCTGCGCTATATCCTGCCAGCGACTTAATTGCATCAGTGGTCGCACTGATCAATGGCGAAGCTCAACCCACTAACATAGAAGAACCATCGACGGGTATAGAAGAGCTATCGCAGGATATTGAAAACCTACCGGTAGATCAGGTAGACGATCCTGAAGACGAAAGTACTATTCAATTAACCGCGCCAATCTTGGAAGGTGAGACCCCCTCTTCAAACGAAGAATTCATCATAAAACAAGAACAGCCAGGTGAAGAGACGACGTCTGATGAGTCAACAGCCGAGACCACTAGTGAGCAAGACTTCGCTGATGACTTAATGGCCATATTCCTTGAGGAGGCTCGGGAAATATGTGACGCCATCATTGATTGCTTGGACCATTGGAACGAAGCGCCAGCAAACCTTAACGACGTAATTGAGATCCAACGCGAGTTACACACGTTAAAAGGCGGCGCACGACTTGCCGACATTGATAATATTGGTGATTTGGCAGATGCTCTTTACGATAAGCTAGAAGTAGCACTCAGCGAAAATGCAACCGACAATAAAGCACTGATTCAGGTTACCAGTCGCAGCGCTGAACAACTTGTATCAATGCTTACTGAGCTTGAAAATGCTGGCAAAACCTCGCCTGTCACTGACCTCATAGATACCATCAACGCGATACCTATTAAAGAAAGAAAAAATATCGCTACAGCAGATATAGACAACGCTGAAGAAGATGAAGCTGCCGATGCTGAGATACTTGAGATATTCCTCGAAGAAGCCAATGAAATACTTGAAGCACTCGACACGCAAACATCAGACTGGTCAACAGACACTAGCAACAACGACTTTAATCGTGAAATTCAGCGACTACTTCATACGCTAAAAGGCGGTGCACGTCTGGCGGGTTTAATGGAGTTAGGCAACGTAAGCCATGAACTCGAAAGTAAGCTCATCGAAGCGGTTGAAAACAACGACGGGCTTACCACTGAACTTCTAGCAACGGTAAACCAATATCAAGACAAGCTAAGCTCACTTGTTACAGAGGTTAATCATCGCTTTATAGCCCTCTCTGCAGAACAGGCTACTCAGAAAGCTCCTCAAGTGGTCGAAACTCAAGCTGTACCGGCTACCAACGACGAGGAAAAGCCCTTCGTTCAGGAATCGAATGATCCTCAACCTCCTGCTATAACCGCAGAAGGAGACACGCAGGCCCTTGCAGTTGAACCAACGCCTCCAGTTGAAGATCAAGATCGTGTAACCACAACGGCTAAGAAGCCAGATAGCCAGGCACAAAAATCCGCAAAATCAAGACCTGCTCAACAAGAAACCGTAAGGGTATCTGCGTCACTCATTGACGATTTGGTTAACCTTGCAGGTGAAACCAGTATTACCCGTGGTCGATTAGAGCAACAAATCAGCGACTTTAGCTTCAACCTTGATGAAATGGTATCTACTATAGAGCGTCTCCGTGAGCAGCTCCGAAGAATGGATATGGAGACAGAGGCTCAAGTTCTCTTCCGCACAGAGAAAGAGGGTGTTGGACCGGATTACGCTGATTTTGACCCATTGGAAATGGATCGCTACTCATCGATTCAACAACTTTCAAGAGCATTGACAGAAAGTACGTTCGATCTACTGGACCTGCGAGAAACGCTTGCTGATAAAGCAAGGGATGCAGAAACGCTACTGCTTCAGCAATCAAGAATACATACTGAACTGCAAGAAGGTCTGATGAAGACCCGTATGATTCCATTCTCGTCAATGGTTCCAAGGTTAAGAAGAATCGTTCGCCAAATCAGCGGCGAACTGGGCAAAAAGGCAGAGTTCGATGTACAAAATGCAGAAGGTGAAATGGATCGCACCGTTCTCGAAAGAATGGTCGCACCACTAGAGCACATGCTCAGAAACGCGCTGGATCATGGTATCGAAACCATTGATAAACGAAAAGCCGCAGGAAAGCCAGAAGCGGGTAACATTAGCCTATCTCTTAACCGGGAAGGCGGTGATATCGTATTGCGCATGAAGGATGATGGCGGTGGTATTAAAGTTGATGTCATTCGTGACAAAGCCATTGCTCAAGGCTTAATGAAAAAAGACATCGCGCTCTCAGACCATGATATTTTACAGTTCATCATGAAAGCAGGATTTAGTACAGCAGAGCAAGTTACCCAGATTTCAGGCCGTGGCGTAGGTATGGATGTCGTCGCTAGCGAAATCAAGATGCTAGGCGGCAACATTAGTATAGATTCCAAAGAAGGCGCCGGTACAACATTTACCGTCAGGCTACCATTTACAGTCTCGGTTAACCGTGCATTGATGGTGAATACCGGTGATGATTTCTACGCAATACCGCTCAACACCATTGAAGGTATTGTGCGTGTTAGCCCTTATGAGCTTGAAGAGTATTACAAGCCAGACGCGCCTTTATATGAATATGCTGGACAGCAATATCGTCTGCAGTATCTTGGTAATGTACTACACAGTGATCACAAGCCCAAACTGCAAGGCCAACCATTGCCACTACCGGTTATTTTGGTACGCGGGACCGACCACCCTATTGCTCTACAGGTCGATAGTTTAATGGGTAGCCGTGAAATTGTGGTTAAAAGCCTTGGCGCTCAATTCAGTAAAGTTCCCGGTGTATCAGGTGCCACGATACTCGGTGATGGTAGCGTTGTCGTAATCCTCGACCTTCCTGCGCTGATACGTGCAGATGATGGTCGAGCACTGAGTAACACAGGCAGTGAAGTTGAAATAGCCGGACCGGTCGAGCAGCGACCTACTCTGGTCATGGTGGTCGATGACTCTGTAACCGTAAGAAAGGTCACCACTCGTTTACTCGAACGAAATGGCATGGATGTAATTACTGCAAAAGACGGTGTGGACGCCATTGCCCAACTACAAGATCATAAGCCGGACGTTATGTTGCTTGATATTGAAATGCCGCGTATGGATGGATTTGAAGTAGCAAGCCTGGTTCGCCACGATGAAAACCTTAAAGATGTACCAATCTGCATGATTACCTCTCGTACCGGTCAGAAGCACCGAGAGAGGGCCATGTCTATTGGCGTGAACGAGTACCTTGGTAAACCGTTCCAAGAAAAAGAACTGCTCAGCACCATCGAGAAGCTAACTGATCTGTCATGAGCGAAATTGAGCGACCGAGAATAGGGATTCTTTCTGATAGTCCGCTGCAACGCCATATACTCCAACACGCGATTTCAAACTATGGGCTTGAAATCGCTATTAGTTGCGACCCGGTCCGATTTGAAAATGCTCAAGAAGCTGAATTAGATAATATTGGGTGCTGGATTCTGGAACTTGAAAATGAGGATGAATTTCCTGACCTCATTGATAGCCTGCTCGACTCCACAGAAGCCGGTGTACTGTTTGGTTTAGGCAACGCCCCCGAACGTCATAGTGATGAATACCCCCGCTGGGAAAGAAGACTATTCTCAAAGCTGAGAGATGAAATTGGCACACTGGAGCTGCTCGATTCCGAAGCATCATTAGATAGTTTAAGCAACGCATCTGATCAACAAAAGGGGCCTTTACCACTCCCTAGTGTCCTATCTAATGCATCAGAAAACAACGCTGGGCAACAGATCTGGATTCTGGCAGCCTCATTGGGCGGCCCTGCTGCCGTCAAAGAATTTCTCGATCAGCTACCTGCAGGGCTACCAGTCTCATTTATTTATGCACAGCATATTGATGCAAACTTCTCATCAGTGCTCTCAAAGGTATTAGCCAGACACTCTAGTTTCGAACTAAAGCAAGCTCAAGAAGGCGATAGTCTTAGAAATGGGCAGGTGTTAATGGTGCCCGTCGAACGTGAAATGGTGTTTGATGAACAGGGAAAGGTCCAATTTAAGGATACTACCTGGCCGGGGCCATATGGCCCATCCATTGATCAGGTCATGTTAAATGTGGCTAACCATTACGGAGCTAATTGCAACGTAATGGTATTTAGCGGTATGGGCAATGACGGAGCGATAGCGGCTCCACTCCTAAAGGCATACGGCTGTAAAATATGGGTACAAAACGCCGAAAGTTGCGCAAATAGCTCAATGCCTGATTCTGTGGACGCTACTGGGTGCAGTTCCTTTATTGGCAGCCCTGCACAACTTGCCGCTAATCTAATCAAAACAATTGAACAAGAAACAATTCTGTCAGGCGCAGGAACCAGACCTTCGCCGGGACACTAAAAAGTTATGCTGAGGAGCTGAAAAGTGGAAGAGTCCATAAGTATTTTGTCCAGCCTTTACCTGCCTATCATAGGGGGGAGCTTAGTACTGCCAAACGTTTCAGTCGCCGAGATCGTGGACTATCAAACCCCGGATGCAATATCAGATGCACCAGAGTGGTTTCTTGGCAATATTAAATGGAGGGGGGTAACACTGCCGGTCATCTCTTACGAACGCCTTAACGATACCCCTCTACCTGATGATTTAAGCAACACCCGAATTGCAGTAATAAACACCATCGGAGTAGATCATGAGACATTACCGTTTTTCGCAATCGTCACCCAGGGTATTCCCCGTCAAACCAAAATAGATCAAGACAATATAAAAGAAGTAGAAGAAGGTGCTTCACTTGGCGCTGCGGATTTGATGAAAGTGGTGATTATGGGCGATGAAGCGATTATCCCAAACGTAGAATATATTGAAAAAATGATTCTGCAAAACCGACCGGTTTAACTGACCACGTGAACCCTCCCCTCCTTTGCGGGGGGGGCGGTTTAGAAACACACCTCAGCGACCTCGGTTTATCTATCCCTTTTAAGCTGCTTGCTGACCGACTTCATACTCTTTTTCATACGAACCAACCCTAACATCACGACCCCCACCGCAACCGGCACAAAAAGCCCTGTGACCAAACTGCTATTGCTGATCAAGCCCATCGCTTTAGCCGTTTCTGCCAGATACTTAAACAACCCCACTAAGTAGTAACTAATCGCGGCAACCGATAACCCTTCTACCGCCTGCTGCATTCTCAATTGAAGCTTACTTCGACGATCCATCGACTGAAGCAGATCTTGATTTTGTTCTTCAATCGTTAAGTTAACCCGAGTTCGCAACAGCTCACTGGCTCGATCGATTCTACTAGATAAATCATCAAGGTCTTCTCTTACTGTTTCGCAGGTTCGATACGCTGGCGTTAAGCGGCGACCTAAAAACTCGCTAAATGTTTGTAAGCCACAGACCTCTTCCTCGCGTAATTCATCCAAACGACTCATCGACAACCGATAGTACGCTTCAGTTGCCGAAAACCGATAATTGGTGTCTGATATGATCTGCTCAATTTTAGCCGAAAGCGTGGTCAGTTCACCCAATAACCGGCGTTCATCATCAAGGCTCTCGATATCGGTAATTTGCTGTATAACAGTAGCGAGCTGCTGATCCATTCCACGAACATTAGGGGCTATTTCTCTGGCAAGCGGAAACGACAACAATGCGACCATTCGATACGTTTCAAGCTCAAGAATACGCCTAACGAGTCTGCCAGTTTGGCATGGATTTAGGCCGCTATTGTAAACCAGAAAACGCCCCATATTATCACTGTGAATGCGATAGGCGGTCCAGATCTGAGCACGTTTGTCATTTGCATAACAGCTCAGCAATCGGTGCCCCTCAAAGTAAACACGCTGAGACTCAACGGTTGGTGATTCGTCAGGCATCTGCTCTATCTCAAGATGCAGCCCGCTAATCACCTTACCTGGAATCGCACTCAACCATTCACCTGGAAGCAGTGAGAGCGCGGTACGCTGAAATACCCCTGATTCAAGCTTGTGCAAAAATGTATAAGTCGAGAACTCTGTATGGCGTTCCCACCTGAATTCAAACCCACCAAAATTCTGATAATAGCAAGATGCCTCTTCAGCGGGGGGATTAACGCTATGCCTGGCGCATAGCGCACAGATATGTTGAAACTCTTTAAGCCGGTTTTCTGCCCGCTCACTATCACCGCCAGAGTTCAGCACCGCAAGCTGTGAAATACGGGATTGAGAATCAATAACCGGAAAAGGCCGAGTATGAAGCTCATTAAAAAGCTCATCTCTTTGATCATGAAAATCAAACATCATCGATGAAATTTTGGGAGCCTGCTCTATCATAACTAAACACCTACAGCCTAAAAGGCGCACACTTTAACACAATAATAAATATCTCAATAAAATCAGAATATACAAGATTCAAGCCGATTATTGATTAAGGCTGATCAAGTCATAGACGATTATCGGATAACGTTAATGAATTCATAATTAATGCTATAATCTGGCTCAGTAACATTCCCTTGACGACAGTGCCCCAAAAACGATGATAAGAAACATAGCGACGCAGAGAATTCAATGACATTATTAGTAGAAGCTCAGCATATATGTGTCCGATATAACGACCATACCGCTGTTAATGATGTCACCCTCACCATCAACAAAGGTGAGATTGTGACCCTTATTGGCCCCAATGGCGCCGGTAAAACCACTCTGGTGCGCGCTATTTTAGGCCTTACGCCAGTCTCATCGGGGCTGCTCACTAAAAAACCTGCGTTATCTATTGGCTATATGCCTCAAAAATTACAGATTGACTCCACGCTACCCGTCACGGTTAACCGGTTTCTCGCCCTCGCCAGTCGCCATAGCCGCAATATTGACGATGCGCTTAAGCTGGTTGGCATAAAGCATCTCGGCCAAAAACCGATTCAAGCCATCTCAGGAGGTGAACTACAAAGAGTTTTGCTTGCTAGAGCCGTTCTACGACAGCCTGAATTACTCGTGCTTGATGAACCCGCTCAAGGCGTTGATATTACCGGGCAAACAGAGTTATACGCACTCATAAAACAGATACGTGACCAACTTGGCTGCGGTGTATTAATGATATCTCACGACCTACATCTTGTGATGGCCGCCACAGACAATGTCATATGCCTTAATCAGCACGTATGCTGTTCAGGTCACCCCGAAACCGTATCAAATGACCCTGCTTATCAAGAGCTATTTGGTCAAACAGGTGCGGCCCAAATTGCGGTGTATCATCATCACCACAACCATGAGCACACCATCAACGGTGAAGTGGTTGCATGCCAACATGATGCACCGTCTATTACCCAGAAAGAGAATTCTTAAACGAGCCACTTATGCCTGACTTTATGATTTATGCACTTCTGGGTGGTTTGGGAGTTGCAGCGATATCCGGCCCTCTGGGTTGTTTTGTGGTTTGGCGCCGCATGGCCTACTTTGGCGATACACTAGCCCACTCGGCCCTGATGGGCATTGCTCTAGGCCTTTTGCTTGATATCAATATGAACATCGCCATCACGGTGGTATGTATATTTATCGCCGTTTCTCTGGTGATATTACTCAAGCAGCGACAGCTTGCCTCAGATACATTACTCGGCATTTTGGCACACTCCAGCTTATCGATAGGTCTTGTCGCAGTGAGCTTTATAGAAGAGGTCAGAGTCGATCTAACGGGTTACCTATTCGGCGACCTGCTCGCCATATCACCAACCGATTTGGCCTGGGTCTACGGCGGCGCAATAGCAGTAGGCGTGATTTTGGCGATACTCTGGAAGCCGTTGCTTATGATGACGATTCATGAAGAGTTAGCCAAAGTGGAAGGCTTAGCCGTTGACTGGCTTCGCCTCGTGCTGATGCTGCTATTTTCTATCGTTATTGCCGTTGCGATGAAAATCGTCGGCGTACTACTCATCACCGCTATGCTAATCATTCCAGCCGCTACTGCAAGACGAGTCAGCAACACCCCGGAATCAATGGCGTTAAATGCTAGCTTATTGGGTATGCTGTCTGTTGTGCTGGGTCTTACGCTCTCCTATTATTTCGATACCCCTGCAGGCCCTTCTGTTGTTGTGAGTGCGTTCATATTGTTTATTTTCTTTTATCTAGCAAGGCCTCAAAAAGGCTAAGAGGCTGTCAAATTAGATTCATCCTGCTATGCTTTGATGTGAATGGAACGCATTTTGGGCACTGTAACAAGCAGGATTTAAGCCATGGAAAAAGCCTACCCTCAAGACTCTAGCACCGATAAAACATTACGATATTTGGCTCCTCGTTTTTTTATTCTAAGCATTGGTGTACTGCTCTCGGTCGGCTGCTATTTCTACCTGTCTGCCCTGGACGATCAAAAAGCACTCAATCAAATTGCCAGTCAAAACAAGCAACGCGCACTGGCCATTGCCTCAAATGCCAACGACCGTTTGATTATATTGCGATCTCTTCGCCGCTATATTCAAGCTCAAGACACATTGACCGATACCGACTTCTCTCAGCAAGCGTCCCTCTTTCTCAATCACTACCCCGATATTCTTGCGATTGAGTGGGCACCTCGAATCCCTGATGCACTACGATCTGATTTTGAGTCGTCCATCCAGTCAGGCGGCACGGAGCGTTATCAGATACGCCAATACAGTACTACGGGTGAAATCACACCAAGCGGTACTCGACAAAGTTACCTCCCTATTCAGTTCGTCGAACCTCCCTCAGAACGCGATACAGCTCTAGGGTTAGACCTGTCTAGCGTTGTACACTGGACTGACTTGCTACAAAAAGCCAAAGATCAAAACGCGCCAGTAGCCACTGCCGTGACGACTATCAGTCAAGGAGATCAGGAGCAGGTAAGTGTTCGCATATTCTATCCCGTTTTCGATAACGAGCACTTAATAAAAGGCTTTCTCTCGATGGTCATTAAGCTAGATCCTTTTGTCCGCTTTACCATACAGGGTTACGGCCTTAGCTCTATCAATACGAAACTGTTTGACCTGAACCAACAATCCAAAAACCCCATTTATTCATGGTTTGGCGGACAAGCCAACCTCTCATCAGTTAAAACAGAGAATGCTCGGGCACGTGAAACCATTCCGTTTGCTGACCGACAATGGCTAGTCATGAGCGCCCCTACTCATCGCTACCTAAAAAGCCAACGCTCCAGCGCTCCTCGATACTTATTGCTAGGCGGACTGTTGCTTACCGCTATAGCTTATTTAAGTCTGCACTGGAACTATAGAGTCAGGTTAAAACAGGCAACTCAGCTGGCAGCACTAGAAGAGAAACAAGATATAGAAGGGCGAGCACTGCAAAACAAGATAATTGAAAAGGGCGTTCTGTCTCGCGCCCTAGAGGATAGCGAAAAACGTTGCCGCGATGTTATTGCACTTTCAAGGGATTACACCTGGGAAACTGATACCCATCATGAATACACCTTTCTTTCGCCTCAAGCAGCGAAAATAAAAGGTTTCCCACCAAAACAATTGGGCGGAAAAAGTATATTTGAATGTTTAGTAGAAGAAGACCGTGACAAGGCTAAGGAAGCACTACAGGCATCGCAAAAAACGCAGTCTAATATCGAGTTGGAGCTAAGGTTTATTGGCCCTTCAGGTGATGCGATTACTGAGCTCATTAGAGCCGTCCCATTGGCTGATACAATAGGCCAATGGGACGGTTTTCGTGGGACGGGGCACTTACTCGGCGACTGAAGTCTGTTCGTCTAATCGCTCAATCGTTTGCATCATTTGATTCCAGCACGTAGTCATCAACTGTTTAGTATCCTTAACCGTCAGGCCTTCGGTGCTGATAGGGTCTAGCACCTCAATATTCACGGTGCAACTGACTCGCTGGTTTAACTTCAGCCTACCTGCGTAACTACTAACACAAATCGGCACAATCGGCACCCCAGCCTCTATCGCCATACGGAATGCCCCTTTCTTAAACGGAAGAAGATTCTTACCATGATTTCGAGTTCCCTCAGGAAACACCCAAATTGACCGGTTCCCTTTTGTTAACACTTCAGTGGTGGCATCTAATGTAGCTTTTGAATTTTTACTGCTACTTCGATCGATAAGCACATTCCCCGCAAGCCAATACAGCAAACCAAAGCCTGGAATATACAATAAACTTTTCTTACCGACCGATACAGTTCTTTTAGGCACTGCACCACCACAGACATACAGGTCTAGGTTATCCTGATGATTAGCAACTACGACTGAAGGGGGCATCTGAGCGAGACTATCGAATCCATCAACATTAAGTTTAATCCCCAATATTCGAGTACCGCCCCACGAATAAATGTGACCAAAAACACGACTATTATCGGGATTAAAAGGCCGGAAAAGTAATAAAAAGCAACCGACAACGGCCACTGCAACAAAATAAAACAAAGCTAAAGGAACACGAATAAACATCAGCATGAAATGTTTCAACTCCCAAGAATTCGGCCAGCGTACACTTGCATTTAGTATTATTCAACTTAAGTTTTATAGGGTACTCCCAAACGAATCTACGTTATATTAGTTATTACAGTAATTCAGAACTAGGTTTTTTTGATCATTTCAGAAACCAAATAAATTGCGATATGCGCTCATCTTAGGGTGGGTTTAACGATTTAATTTGGAATATGCACCCTAATTAGAATGTTAGGGCTTTAGCGCCAGCCAGGCTGCATCAGAAAACAGGTCTATATATTCGCGAATATCACGATTCGCTCTTCCCGATAGCCAGCGTCGCGCATAGTCTTGTGCTGGGCCGACGATAATTGAACTATAACACTCAGAAGGCAGGCGCTTCACTGTCCCATCAGAGACTAGCGGTGTGAACCACTCTTTTAACATCCCCCAGTGCTCTCGATTATCCTGTTTAATCGCCTCATCTTTATCGATTTGAGCTATTTGTGACCGAGAATAAAACACAAACCTTGCCCACTCAGGATTATCTGCAATCCAGTTGATAAACGTCGCGACAATACTTTTAACACCGGCTTCTGCTGAATGGGTTTTAGCCAGAGCATCCCGAAGCTTTGTGTAATGATCTCTCATACCCTCGGTATAAAGCGCAACGGCAATTTGCTCCTTGTTGCCAAAGTGGTGGTATAAACTGCCAACACTCGCACCTGAGCGCACTTTGATCATATCAATGGTCGCACCCGAAATACCCTGTTCACAAAAGCAGGCTAACGCTGCCATTAGAATCTCTCTGCGGCGTCCTTCGCTTCGGTCTTGTGGCTTTCTCATATCTCGCCTTATAGATGATTCAACATAACACTGCTCTAGAACATTATTCTACTTGATGGGAGGTCTAACCGCAGCACCGGTTCTGATGATTATCTATTGATCTCAACATATGCGACCTGCATAAAAAGCATATCAACATAGAATTACAACGTTTTTTCACTTTTTTCAGGCTTTTTCAGAATCCCCGTCTAAACTTTACAGATAACCTAGAAGATCCCATCAGACTCTAGAGGGGTTAAATATCAGCCAAACACCTAAAACACATGACGCTATCAGTTTTTTTCAGCGGATCGGTAACCTGCATGTAGATAGTATATGCCTGCAAACAGAAGCGACGTAATCGCTAAATGAAACACCGGAATTGTGAAGAATATCGAACGTTTGGCTCAAGACCGTTTGCTCTCGGCCGATAAGAAAAAGAGCACTAAAAGTTGCAATTGTTGTGAATAGCATTCTCGTAGGTATCAACCATCGTGATCTGTTGATATAAGGAGAATTTGGCACATCTCAATTAATAAAAATGTTACTAACTTACTTTGTCCCCTAGGCAGTTTCTACTTATGCTGCCGTAGGCGCGACGCTTGAAAATACAAATAATGAATAACAGGTATCATTATGTTTGGATTTGGTAATAGTTCACTCAAAGACAATGAAGTGGCGGTTGATAAAAAAGAGCTGAGCGAATTAGAGCGTAAAGCTTCAATTCTGGATCAACTGCTAGCCGACAACCCTCTGCATTCAGCCAAGAACGTGGTAGATAATGCACAGCGTGTACACGCATCTTCTGGCAGAAGGTTGAACGAAATAGAGGAAAGTCATCGAGGACTAGAATCCTTTGTTGACCAAATACAGCATATCCAAAGCAGTGCTCAAGAGTCAGAAGAGTCTGCTAAGCATACGGTTGACATGACAGGCCAGTGCTATAACGATATGAGTCAGCTATCGAATAACATCGAAGCCTCTGCTCGTGACATCACTGAATTTACAACACTACTTGAAAGCCTTGATGAAAGTAATAAGACGATCAGTAAATTACTCGAGTCCATTAAGGCGATTGCTGACCAGACAAACCTTCTCGCACTCAATGCGGCGATTGAAGCAGCCCGTGCGGGTGAGCATGGCCGTGGCTTTGCGGTAGTTGCAGATGAGGTACGCCAGCTCGCCAATACGTCAAACGAATCTGCTGAAGAAATTCAGCGCGAGATCACCAAGATCACTGAAATTTCTAACTCAGTTATCAGCAAACAACAAGAAGTCGCCGAAGTCATTAACAGCAGTGTCACCATTGCAAATGAGACTATGAGTAATCTATCAGGGTTAAAGGATGTGGCCAATACCAGTGCTGAAGCCGTACAAGCAGTGCTTCAAAACATTTCTCATCAACTACAGGATGCAGAAACAATCCGTGGCCGCGTACAGCAGTTAGTTGAAGATACGCAAGAGGCCATTGTCGGGTCTGAAGAGAACGTAAATCTCGGTCAACAAATTGTCACTCAATTATCCACATTAAACCGTTAACAAAGGAACAGGGCGATCCATTGATACATCCTATACATATCAATCTACCGAAACAGTCTTTACTACTACAGACTAGGTTGAAACAGAGCATAAAAGCGCTGGCAATGAGCATTTCACTCACTGTTTTTGCGTTGATGAGCAGCCTAAGTTTTGCGGAAGAAGGTGAGGAAGCGGTCATCAACGTTCAGTATGTTGACTTAAAGCCCGCTTTCGTTGCTAACTTTGGAGGCCCAGCACCGAAACTAAAATTTGTTAAAGCCGATATTTCAGTAAGAACTAATACGATAGAAGCTGCTAACTTGGTTGAGCAGCATATGCCCCTTATCAGAAACGAAATAGTACTACTGCTGAGTGCACAAGCCGAAGCCGATATTAGCTCAATCGAAGGGCAAGAGAAATTAAGGTTAGAAGCACTGACAAGAGTAAAGAAAGTACTCGAGGAAGAGACGGGATCACCCACCGCAGAGGATCTTCTGTTTACTAACTTCGTATTACAGCGCTAGCGGTATAGCGTAATACAATAAACGCCCGCTAATCTGCCGGTCATATATAACTAAAATGCATGATAGATTGTAGACCGGGCTTCACCCAAGATGAAACCTGATCTGCAAATCTGTATCTGAATATTCGTTACGCAATCTTATGGACAGGTGCCTTAAGTTCGCATGACTCATATCCGTCTTCCCAGCCTGCTTCCCATGCTGCTGATATGACCTCTCCGTTGTATGGACATTTTTGGCAGTTCATCCCCATCAGTCCGGCCATATAACCTTGCTGGTATGCTTTATTGAGGGATTCTAGATCCCATCCTAATGAAAAGTCTTTGGCCATGAGGCCGCTCCTTTCGTTTTCCACTTGTATCCAGATAGTCCGAGGATGCTGCTAGCATACACATAATCGCTCGACACATTCGCGAGAACCGGCATATTTACACGCCATACCATCTATATCGTTCGGCTCTATAGACGACGAGTTCTCTACCCCTGAGTACTAAGTGGTAGTCCTACCCTATCGCGGAATTTTATCCGCAGTTTATTATTATGATGAGAGCTTTGCATGACCACGTAAAATTTAGACTTTCATAGTTAATGACTAATTT
>CAJXUY010000023.1 GCA_913060665.1 uncultured Oleiphilaceae bacterium | reverse complement strand
GTAATACAGGTAATACTAGAATACTTTCACAGCCTCTTCGCTGCATCACGGCTACGAGTCGGTTTAGGATTCAAAAAAAGGAGCGACCTAACGGAAGCTCCTTTTTTTGTATCTATTACGACGTAAATGTTACTTACTTGTGAACTTGAGCCAAGGTTGGTGCAAGGTGTAATAAGAAGCCGTTTCCTGCAGATGTTAGCTTATACTGAACCGCTTTTTTGCCTTCTTCCATTTTTTCTAAAATACCTTTTTCAACTAAGAAATCCAGCATTTCGGAGCTGACTTCATCAAACTTTGTTCGAGCTGCTATTTCTGCTTGAGTCGCCATCCCTTTAAAAGAGTGCATGGCAAACATTACCACCATTTCTCGTTGTGATATTTCCGGTAAAGGGCCTGAGTAAGCGGGGTATTGAAGCGCCGGGAACTTACCATAGACACTTTTATAGGATTCCTGAATGGCCTGAATATCTGCTTCTTTACTGTCAGTGAGTCTAAATGAATGAAACACACCTGATACTTTGTTGCGGTAATCGACCTTTGCTAAGAAAATTGGCAGCTCACACTCTTCAGCAATGTGATAGAACCCAGTTTTCCAGCGATATACCTCGCCTCTTGTTCCTTCAGGTGTAAATAAGAAAAATATACGGCTATTTTTGTGGCGCTCAACAAAACTTCTGATTAGTTCGACCTGACCTTGGCCTTTGGTGCTTCGGCTTATAGGAATGCCTCCCATCCAAAGCATAATACGACCAATGACAGGAATTCTGCACCAACTGTCTTTAATAGAAAAATAAATTTTCACATCCAGCAGAATCGCGGCACCCAAGGCATAGATGATATCCCAGTTGGAGGTGTGTGGTGCGGCAATGGTAATGCCTGCTCCATCGGGTGCTGAGCCTGTGGTTTTCCATCCGGTTACTTTGAACCAGATAGAGTATATAAATTTAAGAATGTATTTAACGAAAATGCCATCAAAGATGGTTTTATCACGTATTTCTAATGTTTTTTTGCCCATAATCTAATCACTACACCTCAATCGACAAGAACGATTATGTCTTACCCTTAACTATATATGTTTGTCCAAACTCTCTCTGATTATAGAGAAATCACACGAATTTGTTGTAACAGATCGTATAGGTATTGCTAATGTCGTACATTGACTTCCGTCTATTCGTTACCGCTCAGGCTATTATTCGATAGCGACGAGGGGCGACCTTGATTAGATCGAATAGGTTTTATTCAGGTAGCGGATTATATCCGCAGACTCAAATAGACTCGTCCCTGTATTGGGGTCAATGAGATAGGGTACTTGTACATTGCCATGAACTTTGAAAAATGTATCTCGTTTGCTATTGGCAATTGGCTGATAGGGCTTAAGTGTAAATCTGAAGTTGGCTGGGCCCATATCAGATGATTGCTGTTTACCCAGCGTTACCAATAAATACGGTAGTTCAAGTTCGCATAGCAGCTCTCTTACAGGTCTTGAAAAAGGGCTAGACTCAAAACTATACAGGGTTAGTGGTTTTTCAGCCCCCTTGGAAGGTTTGGCTGTTATGCCTGCATTAAATCGAATGCCTGTCGCGAAGGATGATGCAAGTTGATTGAGTTTATTGGCTAGTAGTTGCTTAGGTGGGCGCTTGCCTCGATATTGTTCAAATAAGTAATTAACCGCCGCTTCCGCACCTTGTATTTGTTGCTGGGTATTGGCATCAACTAATAAGGGTATCTCAGAAGAACCGGTGTCTTGCTTTAGTTGTGCTATCGTCTTACCGCCTTTAGGGCAGGGGGTGATTACTACATCCAGATTAAGTTCAGTAATCGCTTCCCTTACGAATCGGCATTGAGGGCACCCTTCACGATCAAACAGCACTAATGTTTTGGCGGGGGGCTGGCTGATTTTGCTAGCAGAGGTGCCTCTCCATGAGCGAATGCTTGACGCGATCGTTGATGTAACAATATTAAAGGTGTGATTCATAAGGGGGTCCTATGGTGTGGATTCTAATTATTCGTATTTACACAGATAAGCGGTATCAATAGCGACCTTAAGGTCAAAGCTCTTATTAGCTTCTACAATAAAGGTTTCGCCTTCAGTAAATTCGTTCCACTCGCTTTCGTCAGGTAATTTAACCGTCAATGCTCCGCTGATAACAGTCATGTACTCACGTTTTTCTGTTCCAAAGGTATACTCACCCGGCACCATCACACCGACCGTGGCAGGTAGGTCTTTGGTTTCTAGGCCGATTGAAGCCACTTTGCCATCAAAGTATTGATTTACGTTTAGCATGCTCACACTCTCAATAAATAACGTGGTAATTTGAGACGATTATACCGATGCTTTGAAGTGGCGTCTTCCTCTGTGATCAAGAAGATGATGACCATTCTGAAACGTTGCAGTTACGCCTAAGCTAGCGTCAACTTGGTTGGCGGGCAGATAGGCAAAAAAAAGACTCCAGCGGGGAGCGAGGAGTCAGAGTGTGTGCTTGAAGGGAGCAACTTACTCAATGCACAATAATGAAAAAGAGCACAGTACCGAAACGATTTCTACCTCTTCTCGAAACTGTTGAAGCTATAGTAGCCTAATGCAACTCTCTACAGTGTTTCCAACGCATTAAAGAAAGTTAATACGGTAGAAGGCGTCGTGGATCATAAGAGATTCAAATGAGGATGGAAAAGATAGCGATAAAACAAGTGAGTGGTCTCGGAGTGCGGGTGTTATTGATGGCTGGGTTGTGGCGGTCAATTAAGCGAACGGTTGATGTGGCAATACCGTTTAAAAATTTAACTGACGAAAGTATAGAGCGTATAAAGCAGGGACTGACGGTAGGGTAAATCTGCTTGCTGTTGTGGCACTAAGTAAAACTAAGCAGCTTCGCAAGGCTAAGGGGTTTAGTCATTTACGAGATACTAATAGGTGTAAAAGGAGCACAAGGCCCCTTTTACGAGTTCTGACACCAATGTCTGTTGGAAACAATATCTGTAAGGACTGAAAGTTCTACACAAAAAAGCTATCAACAGAACGTCAGACGAGCCTTAAGCTGGAGATACGTTTTCAGCTTGTGGGCCTTTTTGGCCTGTACCTTCAGTGAAAGTAACAGCCTGACCTTCCTGAAGAGTACGGAACCCATCGGAAGCTATGTTGCTGAAGTGAACAAATAGGTCTGGACCATTGTCACGCTGAATGAATCCAAATCCTTTCGACTCGTTGAACCACTTAACGGTTCCTGATTGCTTTTCTGACATTCTAAATAACCTTGAACTTTACGAACTAATTTATGCTTTCAATTTTCGGCAACTGCCAAAAATATCCTGATGAAAACGCCAGTCAGTAACGATTAGTTAACCGATACTTGTTTGAACTGCCAATTTTCAATACCAAAGTTTAGTCCTTAGATAAAAAATAAACAAATAATTATTTATGATACTTTAGTTTTATACCTAAAAATCGTCTTAAATTATGGAGTAATGGGCTAAATCAGGCATTATTGATCCTCTGTTTTCAATCGTAGCTTCTCACTTCTCTCTAAAATTCCTTCAATGCGCCCCAATTGTGATTTGGTTTCAATGGCTTTCATATGACGATTTGCATTGTAATCGAACTCAATCCCGTAGCGCGGTTTAGGATGGGATGAAATTATGTTCTTAACAATACCCTCCACTTTATCGACTCGAATATCGCCCATTATCATTTTTAGGATAATGTTTAGTGTAATGATCTGCTGTGGTTCGAACTCATACTCAGTTTCAATCGCCATTCCTCGCTTACTATAATCACAGGCTTCGACTTCTATGCGTTGGCCAAAGAGACCCTTTTTTATTTTGACTTCAGCTTTAAGTTCTAACGCTGGGTGTCGTCGGTATCGGCGGCGTTCGCTCTGAGATTTACTGGGTTCAACGGTTTCGTCCGTCATTAATATGGCCTCTTTCTCCTATATACTCCCTATGAGGTTAGCACTACTATCTTTAAAAGATTAGTACTAACGTTTGCTTTAAAAGATTAGCACTAACGTATGATCACTCTTACACTAATGACTCGATTTAACCAATATTTAAGGGGATTTTCGATATGGCTCACAGGGGGTTGTGGCTGACAATATTTTTAATTGTTTTTATCTGGTCGGCGGTTGCACCAAAAGACTACTTCACCTGGTTTTTGGAGGTTCTGCCCGCGCTCATAGCCGTTGTAGTTATGGGGCTGACGTATAAAAAATTCCCGCTAACCCGGCTTTGCAATGGGTTAATATTAATTCATTGTGTGATATTGATGGTGGGTGGCCATTACACCTATGCGGAAGTCCCGCTGTTTGATTGGCTGTCTGATTTTGTTGGCGGGACGCGTAATAACTACGATAAAGTAGGCCATTTTGCCCAAGGGTTTGTGCCTGCGATTGTGGCTAGAGAAATTTTGATACGGCATGATGTCATCAATAAATCAGCTTGGTTGGGGTTTATTGTGGTCTCCATTTGTTTGGCGATTAGTGCGTTTTATGAACTTATAGAGTGGTGGGTTGCGCTGCTGTCAGATGAAGCTGCAGAGTCATTTTTGGGCACTCAAGGTTTTGTATGGGATACGCAATCCGATATGTTATTGGCGTTAATTGGCGCAATACTGGCGGTGACGTTACTTAAATCGCGACATGACAAGCAAATAGCCAGGCTTTCATAAATATAATAATTTAGTAGTTCAGAGTAGGAACTCGTTAATTTTCGAATGGAAAAAAATAATGATACCTGAAGAAAGTACTAACCCTATGCTGCACCAACTGTTGGTGATTGGCATTGTGATGTTTGTCAGTTTGTATGTGGGTAAATGGGTAAGGCTGATTAAACTGCCGTCGTTAATTGGTTATATGTTTGTAGGGGTGCTGGCTGGCCCGTATGTTTTTAATAGCATCGACAAAGATCTTTTGACTCACCTGGATTTTATCGTAGAGGTTGGGCTGGGTCTGGTGGCGTTCACCATTGGTGCTGTTCTGAGTATGGCCTCTTTCAAGAAAACAGGTTGTGGGTTGGCGAGTATTATACTCGGCGAAACAATTGTTGCCTTTATTGTTATTACCTTTGGGGTTTATTTCTTTTTTGGCAATCTTCCGTTGGCTATATTGCTGGGGGCTATTGGGGCTGCAAGCGCGCCCGCGGGCACGGTGGCCATCATTCAGGACTATCAAGCGAAAGGGCGGTTAACCAATACTTTGTATGCGGTGGTGGGGTTTGATGATGGGTTATCGGTGGTGATTTATGGTTTTGCATTAGTATTCGCGAAATCAATGTTGCTGCAGACAAATGGCCATGCTGAATACACTGTATTAGCGCAGCTTTGGGTACCCTTTCAGGAGATATTTCTCAGTATTTTAGTGGGCGGTATTGCGGGGTTCTTATTTCTGACGCTAGTGAAAAGGTTGCGGAAAGAAGGGGATGTACTGGTACTTTCATCGGCATTGGTGATGACCTTAGTGGGGGTGTCGCAGCAATGGCATTTGTCGTTAGTCCTGACCAATATGGTGGCTGGGATGGTCTTGGTTAACTCTGGAAGAGAAGGTGTTATTAACCGTGTTAGGCAAGCAACATCAATGATAATGCCTTTGGTGTTTATACTGTTTTTTGCACTGGCAGGCGCTCACCTGGATATCTCTGCTTTATCGGTAGTCGGTGTCGGGGGTGTGGTGTACATTATCAGTCGTTGTATTGGTAAGGCTGGAGGGGCATGGCTGGGAGGCACGCTAGGCGGGGCAGACCCGAAAATAGCCCGATCAATAGGGCTAGCGATCCTTTCTCAGGCGGGGTTGGCCATTGGTCTGGCGCTCATTGTTCAGAAAGAGATGGCGCAGATTGCACTGCAATATGACTTGCCATCTGCTGCCGAGATTGGCGCTACGGTATTAACGACGATTACAGCAACGACTGTTATTTTTGAAATTATTGGTCCAATATTAACGCGTCATGTGCTGTTAAAGGCCGGTGAGATTAGGGAAAGGTAAGGGTTATGAAGAATACAAATAGCAATCAAAATCGTAACCAGGGTATAGGCAATGTAAAAGACTTATTGCTATATATGGGTAATCGACCTTGGCCGAGTGTTATAGAACAGGCCTCTATTGATGACGCGGTAGAAGCACTGTCGAAATCACCCTATTCACATATTGTTTATGTCACTGATGAGGCGCAAGTATTGCAAGGCGTTGTGGCAGAGGAGACACTGGTAAAGTATCTTTTTATTCACTATCACGATGATATGGTAGATACTCGCGCATTGATTAGTCGTGCGCTTTCAGAGCATGCGTCTGACTTGATGCGGAATGAACGCTTAAAAGCATCACCTGATGATGATCTGGATTATATATTAGAAGAAATGATCACTTGTAAGGTAGAAGAAGTACCCGTTATGGATGAAGGCGGGAGAATGGTAGGTGATATTACCATGAAAGATATTATTCGATATCACAGGCATTTAGAGCGTGAAACGCCAAAGGAATAAAGGCCTGTGATTGTGGTAGAAAAGTTAGAGCAATAAAAGGGATGGATAATGAATCAGATTTGGGATCTTGATGCGGGCTTTCTTGATGATGAGTTGCTGACAGAGCAAATGAGATTGCTGTCTGGGTTGATTAATGATCAAACCAGCAGAGATAAGCGCTTGTCTGCCCACTGGATAACCCATGAAGAAGCGTTGGTAGTGAGGCTCAACCAGCTTATTGCTGAAATGCGTTTAAGGAATATCGCCACGCCTGAGTATCAACGTATTTACAATGGCACAGTTATTTGGCCTGTACGTTTGCAAGAACCCTTGAAAGATCAGTTGCAAAGACTGGCAGAACGCCGAGAAAAAGGGCAGTTCGGACGCATTGCTGTGCCTGCAAACGAGCGAGAGTTATGGGCGATATACCGATACTCGGTTATGGCGAGAAGCCATAATGCGTTTATTAGCCTAGGGCAACAAGTAGCGAGTCGTCAGATTAGTTTTGAAGATTTATTGTTAGAAGTTGTTCATGCGGCCAGAGCTGAACCTCATCAACCAGATGTGCAAAATGCCCTACAACAGATGTGGGGGTACGTATCCGATCACTCATTTATTCGTCCCAATGAAGTGAATAACACTGAATTGCTTGCAGAGGTTCAGCTACTCGCAAAACAAAGCAATTCAGAGTACTTACTCAAATCAACCTCGTTAGGTGAGCTGGCATTCTGGTGTAAAGATTAGGAACAAGTGGATAAGTAGCAATGTTAAAACTTAATCATAAAGTGAGTGGAGAGGGTGAGCCGATTGTTTTGGTTCACGGGCTATTTGGCTCATTGGAAAACCTAGGTATGATCGCTCGAGGTTTGTCCGATCATTATGAAGTTCACTCCCTTGATGTCAGAAACCATGGGCGCTCCCCTCATAGTGACGTACATACCTATGAGGCAATAACGAGCGATATTATTGGTTACTTGGATAACTGCGGTATATCTCGTTGTCACTTTCTAGGTCACTCAATGGGAGGGAAAGCGGTGATGCATTTAGCGCTAAACTTTTCTGATCGAGTTAATAAGCTAATTGTTGCCGACATCGCACCGGTGCAATATGAACCTCATCACAATGAGATATTTGATGGGCTATTATCGCTTCCACTGGCAGAGTTACAGTCAAGAGGAGAGGCAGACAAGGTTCTTGCGAAAACAGTTAAAGAGGTATCCGTTCGTCAGTTCTTATTAAAAAACCTCGTTAAAACCGGTAGTACAGGGTTTAGCTGGAAAATGAACCTTAAATCGCTGTGCAAAAACTATCACCATATTATGGTCGGGCAGAGCGCCACAACCCCGTTTGAAGGTGAGGTGTTATTGGTAGCAGGCGGACATTCAAATTACGTGCAAGGCCACCACCGAGAACACGTTTTAAAGCTATTCCCACATATTGCCATGAAAATTATCCCTGATACCGGGCATTGGCTTCATGCCGAAAAACCTGAACTGTTTGTTAAGCTTTGTGAACGGTTTTTGTGCTCTAAGGCGCTAAAGTAGCGCAAATTTTCGTCTATACTCATTATTAGATTATATAAGCATAAAACGATCACCACGTGCCTATGCAGCCGTGATGCAGCCGTGATGCAGCGCAGCGGAATCAAGGGGTGGGGCAATATGACAGAAAAAAACAACGATGAACCCATAGAAGGTTCCAACACCGGTATCGTAGATACCTCTAAAACCGTTAAAGCCGGTTGTGGTATTCGCTATGACCCCGAAATATTAGGTGACGATAGCGGGTTTTATTTTTCAGGGGCTGAAAAACTCAAGTATTCACTATCTGGCCTTAGCGAATCTGAGAATTAACTAAGGTTTAAGCCTTCGCTTTAACGACTCTAAAAAGAGCAGGGGTTGTTATTTTTGATGTCTTAGCTTGTTGCGTCGACACATTTCCTTTATCAGGGTCGATGACAATCACTTCAGAAAAGCCACAGCCCGCTGGCCACTTCGATGATCAGGCAGTGTCCCTGTAATAACATGCGCTCTAAATTGACACCGATGGTCTTTAATGATTGATCTTTTCATCCTTGATAACCCATACCTAAAAGATTTAAATTCGCTTTTCAGTATGGGTCTCGATCGCTAAATCATCAACTTTGGTGCTTTTAATATCGATGATCTTAGGCTATTCATATCTGCAAAGTACCCTAAGTATTTTTCTTAGAAAACTGCTTAAGATAAATATTCGTCAACTTCCACTCCTCATCGGGGTCTATGGCATAACTAAAAGGACGAGGGTTGCTTTCTGCTTCGATGATACTCTTGATCAACTCATCGGCTTGTACGGGGTTATAGACACGAAACAACAGCTCACGAGTCTTACGCCACGTTATTCTGGCTAGGGGGATTGCATTCCCGTCTTTGCGTAAATCAGCCTCAAGCTGCTGACAGAAGGGCTCTATCTCTTTTGCTTCTTCTGGCAGTGTAAGCCCCTTGTTATCTTCTGTTTGTAGTTCCAGAATCAGTGATAGCTGCCAGCTAAATAGCTGACGCTGTTCGCTCTCAAGGGTTGCTAGAGTGGTATTGACTGCCGCGTAAACGGCTGCACCTTCGTCCTCTCGTTGGATGACGGTATAAGCAGCCTCGGGTACGACAAATTTAGTGTGGGTCACGTATATTCTCTCTATCAGTCTTTTAATAGGTGTTGATGTGATTAAGGACTCCATAATACCTCAATTAATGGTTTCCTAAATCATCAGATAGAAAAAAGGACGGGTTTCCCCGTCCTGCGATCAAAAAAACTGCGCCTGGCGGGCGTAGTCTATGTGTTGAGGGTTTGACTGCTTTTATGAAAGTTTCTCTATCTATGGTTTATCCCTATCTGCAATCTTTTAACTTATGTTATCTCTTAAATTTTTTTGGGGGGGGGCGGTCCAGACTTCCTGAATATAATCTATGCATTCTTGTTTGGTTCCCGACTGGCCTACGGCACGCCATCCAGGGAGTAATTCCCGATCCTGCTGCCAAATGGTGAACTGCCCTTCCTGGCTTACTATTACGGTGAAAATCGTATTATCACGGTCCAAGTCCATGCCTTTTTCCTTTTAATTATCGAATTATTAGGCTGCGAAAATGTGGTTCGCATCGACTCTGTTGCTGGCTATGGAAACAATCGGGCAATCTATTTATGACGCAGGTACAAGCCTTCGTTCCCTCTCGGCAACAAAGATATATCTCATGCTTAGACAGGGTTTAGCCTTCTAATGCTGCAAAATCTGACTTAAAAACAACTGAAGCCGATCTGTCTCAGGGTGATCAAAGAATTCATGAGGCGTGTTCTGCTCTACGATTTCACCGCCATCCATAAAGATCACTCTATCAGCGACTTTTTTCGCAAAGCCCATTTCATGGGTAACACAGATCATGGTCATGCCTTCTTCGGCGAGTTCGACCATTACATCTAGTACTTCTTTTATCATTTCAGGGTCTAGTGCTGATGTTGGCTCATCAAATAAAATGATTTCAGGTGCCATACAAAGTGAGCGCGCGATGGCGACACGTTGCTGTTGCCCACCGGATAGATGGCCAGGAAATTTATGTGCCTGATCAGGTATTTTAACCCGCTCCAGATAATTCATCGCGATGGCTTCAGCCTCTTGCTTAGACTTTTTCTGAACCCAAATCGGGCCTAGCGTCAGGTTGTCTAAAATACTGAGGTGCGGGAATAGGTTAAAGTGTTGAAATACCATGCCTACTTCACGCCGAATCGCTTCGATATTTTTGACATCATCAATCATTTCAACATCATTCACGGTGAGAGAGCCCCGTTGAAACTGTTCTAAGCGATTAATGCAACGAATCATGGTTGATTTACCCGAGCCAGAAGGCCCGCAAACAACGATACGTTCGCCTTTTTTAACGGTTAGGTTGATATCTTTAAGAACATGAAAATTACCATACCATTTGTTCATGTCTTTAATGACAATGATATCCCTGTCATCAACGTTCTCATTAGTTTGGTTACCTGCACTCATGATAAACCCTTAATTTTTATGACTAGTATCTAGTTTCTTTTCTATCGTTGTGGCGAGCAATGACATGCTGAAGCAGCACGCCCAAAATATAAATCCGACAAATAAATAGCCTTCAATAGCGTGCCCACCTAACCAGTTTGAATTGCTCAGTGCTGACATGATTACTTGCAGCATTTCAGGCACGGCAATGACCAGCAAAAATACCGTATTCTTAAATACCATGACAAAGGTCGCTAAGATATTCGGCATAGATACTTTGATGACCTGGGGGAATATGATTAGCAGTGTTTTTTGCCAATATCCCAACCCTATAGAGTCAGCGGCCTCATATTGACCATTGGGGATCGCCTGGAAGCCACTTCTAAAGACCTCTGCCATATAGGCAGACATAAACAGGATAAGAATAATCCATACTCTTAAAAGCTTATCAACGGTTACACCCGCGGGGAAAAACAACGGCAGCATCACTGACCCCATGAAGAACAAGGCCAAGATGGGTGTACCACGAAAAAACTCTATGCAGGTCACACTCACTGAGCGGGCAAAGGGCATTTCGGATCGTCGACCTAAGGCCCACAAAAAGCCAAACGGAAACGCAATAATAATACTGGCGGCAGCCAATAGCACGTTTAAAGAGAAACCACCCCATAAGTCAGTGGTGACAGGGGGTAAGCCAATCATACTACCATCTAAAAGCAAGAGGCATACAAATGGTAGTAATAGAAATGCAGGAATAGAAATCTTATTACGTAAACGATCAGACAACAGAAAAGATGATGCAATGACGGCTGTCAGTAACAACAAAGAGAGGTTAACCCTCCATATTTCATCAGTAGGATAGCTGCCGTAAAATATCTGTTGTGACCACGCGCTAATAAATACCCAGCAAGCACCGTCTTTTACGCACTCGTCTTGTGTTACTCCACTCCAGTTGGCTGAGATAAATAGCCAATCGATCATACCAGGTAAAGCGGCAACCAAAGATGCAGCAATAATAATCGTTGCCGCGATATTAAAGGCTGATGAAAAAAGGTTATCTCTTACCCACGCAACAGGTCCAGTTGTTGTAACGGGCGCAGGTTGAGCAGGTAGTGGCTTAAATTCTTTTGCTGACATACCCTCCTCCTTATCGCGTGCTCAATTCTGTGCGTTTATTAAAGTGATTCATGAGTACGGAGATAACCATATTGATAATGAAATAAATCGCTAATGTCATAAACATAATCTCGATAGCTTGACCTACTTGGTTTAGAGCAGAGCCTGCAAATACTGTAAATAGTTCTGGATAACCAATGGCGGTAGCGATAGTGGTGTTTTTTACCAGGCTTTGGTATTCACTATTTAGCATAGGTGTAATCACACGCATCGACTGAGGTACAACAATAAGCGACATGATTTTACTTTCTTTTAAACCAATGCTTCTCGCTGCTTCAGTTTGACCTTTAGGGACTGATTGAATGCCCGCTCTCACAGCTTCAGCGATAAATGCTCCGGTATATACAGATAATGCGATGGCTAGCGAAATAAGTTCTGGGATAACCGATACGCCTCCTCTAAAATTAAACCCTTTCAATGCAGGGTAATCAAGATGAAACGGTATGCCAGATACTAAAAGTGCGAGTAAAGGTAACCCCGCCAGTATGCCTAGACTTGCCCATAAAACAGGAAATTGCTCCCCTGTTAAGTCTTGGCGTTTTTTCGCCCAACGCTTGAGAATAAATACGGACACAATAGCAACGGCTGCGGCGCTATAGACAAACCCCGATCCACTCTCACCCACTAACATGGGGAAGTATAACCCTGTTACATTTAAAAATATGGTATCCCCTAAATTGAGACTTTCTCTGGCGATGGGTAACGCATTAAATACGGTATACCAAAAAATAACTTGGAGAATAACCGGAATGTTGCGGAATATTTCAACATAGACAATGGCGATTTGTTTGATTAGCCAGTTGCGAGAAAAATAAGCAATACCGAAAATAAAACCCAATATAGTCGAGAATATAATGCCGATAACCGAAACCAAAATGGTATTCAGGATGCCGATAATAAATATTTGAGTATAACTGTCTGTTGTTTCGAAGGGGATCAATGACATCAGTACATCAAAACCGGCGGAGGTATTTAGAAAGCTAAACCCGCTCTTAATTCCTTGTGCTGACATATTATCGAGGGTGTTAGAAATGATGCTGTAAAAAAAACCAATGAGAAAAACGAATAGGGCTGTCTGATAAATCCAGCCACGATGTTTGGGGTTGTTATAGAAGGCAGTCGCGCCTGCACTGTTTGGGCGTGTTTCGAGTTTTATTTGTTCGGTTGTTTTTTTTGAAAACATAAAAATGTCTTTTTGAGTTTCAGAAAAAATCGTGGATATAAAAAGGGAGCCATAACGGCATCCCTTTTTATCATTCAATATAAATTAACGCATAGCAGGTGAATATAAAATTCCACCTTTATTCCACTGCGCGTTTAGGCCACGGGAAATTTTTAGTGGAGATGCCTGGCCAACGTTACGCTCAAACGACTCGGAGTAGTTGCCAACCTGCTTGATGACTTGGTAAGCCCAGTCTGAGGATAAACCGAGTTTTTCACCCAAATCACCCTCTGTTCCGAGTAAACGCTTTTGCCCTGGCTTTCCTTTATCTTTTAAGTCATCGGCATTCGCGGAGGTAACACCCTGATACTCTCCTTCAATAGACGCATTCACAACCCACTTAACGATATTGAACCACTCATCATCATTTTGACGAACCACAGGTCCTAATGGCTCCTTAGAGATTACCTCGGGTAATACTAACGCGCCTGCAGGGTCTTTAAGACCTATACGAAGTGCATATAGTTGAGATTGGTCTGATACCAAGAAATCACAACGTCCTGATTCAAAACCTGCGCGAGTTTGATCTGATGTATCAAATGTTATTGCCTTGTACTTCATTTTGTTTTCACGGAAGTAATCAGAAATCGCAAGTTCGGTAGATGTGCCTGCTTGGATACAAGCATTGGCACCATCCAACTCAGTTGCTGACTTAACACCTAGTTTTTTGCTCACCATAAAACCGGCTCCATCATAATAGATAACTCCGGCAAAATTTAAACCTAGTGATGTATCTCGTGTATGTGTCCACGTTGTGTTTCGAGAAAGAATATCGATTTCACCAGACTGAAGCGCAGTAAAACGCTCTTTAGCGGTTAAAGGCTTGTATTGAACTTTGCTTGCGTCACCTAATACCGCTGCGGCGACACCACGACAAACATCAACATCCAACCCGCTCCATTGCCCCTTTTCATCTTTTTGAGAAAATCCGGCTAGTCCGGTACTTACACCACAACTCACAACGCCGTTCTTTTTTACAGACTCTAAGGTGGAGGCAGCTATGCTTGCTTGCGCAGAGAAAACTAAACCAGCAGCAGCCAGTGTCATTGCTATATTCTTTATCTTCATTTCCTTTACCCTATGTTTATATTTTTTTATACCGCAAAAATCACACGGTGATATTCGAGGTGAGTACATAACTAAACTACACAACTAAATTATGTTTGAGCCGGCCTTACCTCGTTTTGTAACACTTTACCGTTTAGATTGTGAACATAGTTAATATTAGCATTTAATATGCCATTTGCACTGCTTTCAACAGAGCATCTGTTTGCGAGGCGGTACGGTATGTCTAGATGCATCTGGTTAGTACAACATATCGAAAACATTAGGAAGTAAAAAATAAACGAGTGCTCACTTTTGTTGCATTCAGTTTTTCTTAGTGCATAATGCGCGATTATTTTTAATCAGGGTTGTTAGTCGTTTTTCTGAGACTGTGAAAGGTCGTGGAGGTAAAGGGGCGGTGATAACAGTGAAAACAGTAGTGCTGCAAACGAAGTAGAATCTGCTCTTATATTTAAAGATCTAGGTGAAGCCGTTAGAGCAGATTTTGAAGCTTTATTATTCCGTTATAGTCCATAACTCTTGGAATGAATCATAGGCCTCCAACGCATATAGAGACCTATTAATCATCCTAGGGTTAAAGTCGGCTCAACAACTCGCTTTTTTTGCTGCTAAACTCATCATCGGAGAGAGCTCCCGCTTCATGCAGATGAGCCAGCTTATCTATTAACTCTATAATGCTGTCAGCTGATGACTCACTCTGAATAGCGGGTGATGTCATCGCAGCAGGTTCAAACACGGTGTTATCGGGCTCTGCATCGGGTATGGCGTTTACTGGCTCAGGTTCAAGAAAATTTGTTTTAGGAGGGGCTGTTATCCCAGAGCCTGACACTGTATTAGAGCCCGAAACAATGGGTAGACTCGATACAGCAATCGTGCCGTATTGGCTGCTGAATGTTAATGAATTATCGCCTCCTTGCTGTTGGCTTACCCCTCCAATATTATTATCAAGCGTGTCGTAGATAGTGACCTGCCCGTTTAAATCTACAGCTAATCGCTGCGGGAAGACGGCGTAACGAGTGTTATTTTGAGCGCCACTGCTAAACGGCGTGCCGAGTTCAACAGGCCACCATTGGTTGCTCGCTGAAGTGCCTCTAGGAATAGGTGGAAACACTTCAGTCGTCGCTAATGCGCTAGACAGTTCAGAACATAGGTTATCAACGGTTGATTTAAGGCCCATATTAAACATGTCCCCTACCATGGTCATGCCGCCTTGCATCCATTGACCGCCCCCCCCTAATTCTGGACAGTTGAATTGTGCCATCGTACCGCCGCCATTATTCACGGCTATCAGCATAGCAATCACTGCATCATTACTGAGGTTATATCGAGCACTGAGGTCATTAACTAAATTAATGCCTGCGGGTGTAAGGTTTTGCATAGTGTTATTTCCTTATTAAACGGGTCAAAAGGTGGAGCAAGACCTTACTGAGAAAACAGGTCGGGTGTGTTTTATTTAGTGAATGTCGTGAAGATAGTATTGAGCATCGCGTATGATTTTTTGAGCCATACTCTTGTACGTTGCCTTTCCATTAAGCTTAATGTTTGCAAGTTTTTGTCTTTAATATTTTCAGCTCCCCAAAAGCTGAAGTTCAACGTGTCAATTTTGCGCATGGTTTCTTTATGCAAACCTGGCAATATTGCTTGTTGTAGCGTTGTGCTATGAAGTGCTGCATGTTTAGAAATAGCAGCGTCTACAGCTGTAAAATTGGTTCCTCTACCTTGGTTCTTAACCGCTACAAATTTGAGGTTCCCTTGGTTTTTATTGGCGTAGTATTGAGTTAAGAAGCTATCAATCAAATTGGCTGAGTCGATACCGTCGTCGACGACATACCAGTATATGATGGAAATATCCATCTCTTCGCACATATCGAGTACACCGTTTTCTTCGATCCAGCGATTAAGAAAACGTTCGCTCTGGGCTGGGAGGTCGATGATAACCTGTTGATCATCTTCGAGTGCTCGCTCCATAATCTGGTCGGTGCTTTCAAATATATCCAGGTTAACCGGTTGGGTAAACTCTGGGTAAAACCGTGTAAGTGTACTGTGGGACTGGTCGGCATCGAAGCCTGAGAATGTCTTTGATTTCTCCAGAAAGTACTGTGACATCAGGCGTGAAACAACCGACTTCCCTACGCCACCTTTTTCACCACCCACAAAATGAATTGTGCTCATCAATACACTCCTTAAATAAATCCATAATATTCTGTTGCTAATTCAGTAAATGAAGACCCTAAGATCTTCTCATTTTATTTTTGCAATACGGTGAATGGCGCAGATGAATCTGCGCCATTGCTTGTGCGCTTAACATCAACCGAAACATTTAATTTTTGACTTTTTCCACCATCAAAGAAAACACCTTTGATAGGTGATACATCGCCATAGTCGCGCCCCCATGCGGTTGTGATGTGGTGCTCCGCGGGCATATTGTCGTTAGTGGGGTCAAACTCGAACCAGCCCTCTCCAGGCGAGTAAACTGCAAACCAGGCATGGGATGCGTCGCTGCCGACTAGCTTTTCTTGCCCCGGAGGAGGGAGAGTCTCGAGGTAACCGCTAACATAACGAGCAGGATACCCCATAGATCGAAGGCAACCGATGGCAAAATGTGCAAAATCCTGACAAACACCTCTTTTTTTACGTAATACATCTGCAAGCGGTGTTGCGATGTTGGTGGATTCTGGGTCGTAGGTAAACTCATCGTAAATTTTGTGGGTGAGTTCTCGTACTGCTGATAACAGCGGTCGGTCGCTTTTGAATAGGTCTTGGGCATACTCTTTTAACGGCTTTGATGCTCTAATCATAGGGGAGTCGAGGGCATACTCTCGCGCTTCCAAGTCGTTTATGTTGAGGCTGTGCTTTAGTTGTGTCAGCGCTTGTTCGCAAGTGGTACCTAGGTCCAGGTTTAGGTCAAGGGCTCTTGAATATTTAGATTCATGTACCTGGATTTCACTTTGAACATCCACTATCAGTTCGGTATGCGGTTTTTCTAATGAAAAATAATAGGCTTGATTTCCAAAGTAATCAGTCCTTTGCTGCCCTTGATTTTGTGACGGCTTGATTTGGATAATACTGCTCAAGCACGTCTGATAATGGGTATCTCTTAATAGCAGGTGCGTCTGGTTATAACAGAGCGTCACTGGCTTTTCATATTCGTAGTGGGTTATGTGCCGAACGCGATATATCATAACTCTTCATCCCAATCAGTTCGTACTAGCTGTTGATGAACTTTTACTTGATCAAAATACTTGCTGCCAATATGTGTAGACGTTTCTTGCAATAGGTATTGCAAGCGAGCAAGCATTTGATCTAAACCTACTCGGGTACCGGTATTTTCATCGGTAGTGACGAGTTCATTGACGTTAATAAGCTGTATCGATGAGGAGGCTTCAAGTAGAAAACGGTCTTCAGGTGACAGCCCTGAACCGTGGGTATGTGAAGGTAATTCGGCCAAGTGTTCTCGTAACAGTTCGACTTGGTAGAAGACTGAGCGAGGGTTGCTACTATCATTCAGTAATAACTCTATACCGCGGGCAATGTCGGTGTCGGAGTGATAGCGACGACGGAATGTAAATAGTGTCTCGGAGCTCAATAAAACAGCCTCCAGCACCCGTAGTTGCTCTCCTTCAGGTAATACTTGAACGAGTGATGAGCGCAGTAAGCTTACTGCTTGGAACGCCTTTTCAACGCGTCGCCCCATATCCATAAAGCGCCAGCCTAAGCCTCGTATCATGCTTTCCTGGCAGAGTCCGGCGAGTGCTAATAGGGTGGTGACTAATGGGTCTAATGCTTCTTCGGGTGCGGCACTAAGACCTGATTGTAAGACGTTAGATAAACCTTCTAATTCGTCTTGCAGGTCGTTGAGTACACGTAAGGTGTCAGATGATAATAACTCTCTCACCTGATCTGAAGATTTAAGCAGGGCATTGATGTTGTTGCTTACACTGCCGTTGCGTTCTGCATCCAGAATGACGGCCAGTAGCTCTGTTTCAGTTTGATTATTAAGTCCTGCATCAGCCACCACAAAACCGGGATAGGTTGTAGTCACTTCAGTAACGGTCTTTAGTAGTAGTTGTCGCGTTTGTTCAGGCATTTGATAAGTGCTATTGAACTGAACAAAGATCGTTCTTAATAGGCGCAATGCCGACTCCGCACGCTCGGCATAACGGCCCATCCAGAAGAGGTTTTCGACCACTCTGCAAGGAAAGGTTGCGTGGGGTTGTTCTACAACAGGAGGCGTCCATGGCTGAGTGGGGGGGATGGTCTGAGATTGAGACTGAACAGGGTCCTGAGGTGTATGCTTCTCAGGTTCGGAGGCAATTATCCATGTGTCCTTACTAACCGCGCCTTGCTGATTGGTAAGGTTAAGGCTCCCCGCTTCATTACCTACACGGGTTAGCCCCCCAGGCATTACTCTGTATGAAGACTCTCCTGCGACTGAAAAACCCCGTAATACGGTAGGGCGGGGCATCAGTAGTCCGTTTTTCCACGAAGGAGTGGTAGAGGGCTTAATATACTCTTGTGCAACATAATTTCGTGGTGATTGCTTTAGCTTTTCTGTTAGCACTTTACGTTGATTGTTGTCGAGTTGTGAGCCAAACAGGCTTTGTATACCCGGTTTTCTAAAACTGGGTTTGATGACCAAATTGTCTAGATTGCTCAGTACATAGGCGAGGTCTGAAGGGTCACCACACCAATAGGTTTTTACCGAGGCCAGGCGAGATTCGCGCCCGAGAAAATGCTGGCTTATTTGCGGCATATATCGGAGTAAGGCAGGGTTCTCAAGTAAGCCTGATCCTAGAGGATTCGCGATAATGACTTTGCCGGTGCGCACGACTTCTAATAACCCAGGCACACCTAAACTAGAGTCGCTTTTTAACTCAACAGGGTCTGCATAAAAGTCATCTATACGACGGAGAACCACATCAACTCGGGTCAGCTCTCCTAGTGATTTCATCCACAAATAGCCATTGCTGACTTGAAGGTCGCTGCCTTGTACCAAGGGGTAGCCTAAATAATTCGCCAGATATGCGTGCTCAAAATAAGTTTCGTTATAGATTCCAGGTGTGAGGATGACTACTCGAGGCTGGTCGGCTGTAATATGACTAGCGAGATTATTGAGTTTTGATCGTAGTGTTTGAAAAAATAGCGATAACCTATGAACATGGCTGTCGCGAAATATTGACGGCATGATACGTGACATTACCGTGCGGTTTTCTAAGGCATAACCTGAACCGCTAGGTGCCTGCGCTCTGTCGCCTATTACATGCATAGTGCCTTTTGCATCGCGCACCATATCTGAAGCATGCAGTACAAGCTGGTGTTCACCCGGTAATACTAAACCTTGGCAGGCACGCAAAAAACCAGCATGGCTATAGACCAATTCCGGAGGAATGACACCGTGCCGAATCAGCTCTCGCTCGCCATAAAGGTCTTTGAGTACAAGATCTAATAGTTCTGCTCGCTCCAATAACCCAGACTCAATTGATCCCCACTCCTCGCTTTCCAATAGAACTGGAATTGGATCAAGTTGCCAGGTTTTGGGCTGGCGTGACGAACCACTTTTGTAGGTGGCACCGTCATCTCTAAGAATTCTCTCAGCTTTGAGGTGCCGCTCTTGAATACCCTCGGTACCGAGGGTATTCAAGCCATTTAATAGATGTTGCCAGTGCTCACGCATCTGCGCCTGATGCCCATAGACCTCATCATAGCCTTGATCTGATCGCGGGTAATCAAACGCATCAGGCATGTTCACAGCAGGGTTATCCATTAATCAAACGCTCCAAGTCGACATTTTGGCTGCTGATTATACATGGCCTTTTACGTTTTGTTTGGTACATTATTGGTTTATTTCTCTATTTCTCTATCTGTCGTCTTAAGTCGAGTGTATGAGGGAATTCACTAGAGGGTACCTCTTTTGGTGGTTCCATCGCTCGTGGTGGCTGATCATTAACAAAGAACTCCCATATATCATCGAATTCTGGCTGCGGCTCATGACTGGTAGGCGTATGACCAAGCTCCCAGAATCGGTTTATTCGGCGTGACTCGGCCTCAAATGCGTTGACGGGTAGCGTTTCATAACTTCGACCGCCTGGGTGAACCACGTGATAGGTGCAGCCCCCAATCGACTGGCCGTTCCAAGTATCAAAAAGATCAAATACCAGAGGTGAATGAACGCCGATCGTAGGGTGAAGCGCCGTTGGTGGGTGCCAAGCTCTATATCGAACTCCTGCAACATACTCTCCATGACGCCCGGTGGAGCGCAGGGGAATACGGCGACCATTACAGGCTAAAACATAACGCCCAGGGGTTAAACCATCGACTTTTACCTGAAGGCGCTCCATTGAAGAATCGACATAGCGTGATGTGCCAAAGCTGCTCACTTCTTCACCGAGTACATGCCAAGGCTCAATGGCCCAGCGTAACTCAACACTTACGTCATCTATTTGAGCGCGCCCGTAGTGTGGAAAACGAAATTCTTCAAAGGGTGCTAGCCACTCGAGTTGAAATGGCAAACCGCTCTTTTGTAAATCATTGACCACTTCTCGAAGGTCTTCCCAAACATAGTGTGGTAACATGAACCTATCATGAAGTTCTGTACCCCAGCGAACTAAAGGCTTGTGATAAGGTTCTTTCCAGAAACGTACCATTAGACTCCGAATTAACAACGCTTGTACTAACGACATGCGTGCATGAGGAGGCATTTCGAAACCACGAAACTCTAATAAACCTTGTCGGCCTGAGGCGGAGCCTGGTGCATATAGCTTATCGATACAAAATTCTGAGCGATGGGTATTACCGGTGATATCAACCAGTAGGTTTCGCAATAGACGATCGACTAACCATGGTTCGGGGACTTCTCCTTCGGGGATTTGAGAAAAGGCGACTTCTAGCTCATAGAGCATTTCATCGCGGCCTTCATCGACACGTGGAGATTGGCTGGTTGGGCCAATAAACATGCCTGAAAATAGGTAAGAGAGTCCCGGGTGGTGTTGCCAATAAGTTACCAGGCTTCTTAGCATGTCTGGGCGACGAAGAAACGGGCTATCAATAGGATTAGCCGCTCCGAGAGTAATGTGATTACCTCCACCTGTTCCTGTATGTCGGCCGTCCAACATGAATTTCTCAGCACATAGACGGGCCAGTCGTGCCTCTTCATAAATAGTTTCGGTATTACTGACCAGTTCATTCCAGTTTTCAGCCGGATGGATATTAACTTCGATAACGCCAGGGTCAGGTGTTACTTTAAAGCAATTCATCCTTGAATCTTTTGGTGGTTCATACCCTTCAATAACGACAGGGACCTGCATCTCTGCTGCCGTATCCTCAATCAGTTCGATCAGCGCTACATAATGTTCCAGTAGCTCTAAAGGTGGCATAAAGAGATAGAGTCGACCTTCTCTCGGCTCTATACAGAGTGTGGTGCGAATGACGTCAACACTCACGGTAGGCTTAGTGGTTTCATCACTGTCGCAACGAGCCTGTTTCGCACTTTCACCTGAATCAGCTAAAGCGTCAACATGATCAAACGGGTCGCGGGGTTGCGGGTTATCTTGTTCGTCTTCTGCTACATGAGGTAATGAGTCCAATGGCAGACGGAAGCCCATTGGTGAGTCTCCCGGAATCAACGCAAGCGTTTTGCTCCGCAACGGCCATGGGCTTGAACGCCAATGATTAGTTGAATAATTCCAGCCAAGGGGGAGGCAGTAACCAACCGGGTCTCCGAGGCCTTGAGATAGCACTTTTGCTAATTTCTTGCGTTCAAGGTCATCTTTGAGGTCAAATTTTAAGGGGTCAACGTTGTCGGGTAACGACTGTTCACGCCATAAATGGTACATCACGTCTTCATACGCTGGCACTAGATAGCTATCCCTTAACCCGGCTCGTTGGGTGAGCTTACGGGCGAAGTCCTCTGCTATTTCTGTTGTGACACCATAGTCTTTATCTATGCGGGCGAGAAATTCTTTGTTGCGCCACAAGGGTTGACCGTCATGGCGCCAGAAACAACCTAATGCCCAGCGGGGTAATTCTTCGCCGGGGTACCACTTGCCTTGACCATAATGCAAGAACCCGTCAGGCGCAAACTGGTCACGCATGCGAAGCAGCAGGTCTTTAGAAAGGCTTAGCTTGTCATCTCCAAGTGCGCCGGTATTCCACTGGTCTGAGTCCATGTCATCAATAGAGACAAACGTGGGCTCGCCGCCTTGAGTGAGTCGCACATCATAATCTTTGAGTTTTTTATCAACGGCTTTTCCAAGCGCATCAATGCACTGCCATTGCTCATCACTATAAGGCTTTGTGACCCTAGGGTCCTCTAGCACTCGAACCACTTCATTGCTGTAATCAAATGCCACTTCACATTTGTCCATACCGCCACTGATAGGGGCTGCAGAGCTCGGTGAAGGTGTGCAGGCCAAAGGGATATGGCCCTCGCTGGCAAACAATCCGGAGGTGGGATCCATGCCGACCCAACCAGCGCCTGGAATATAAACCTCACACCAGGCATGTAGGTCTGTAAAATCTTTTTCTGGTCCAGAGGGCCCGTCGAGGGACTTAACATCTGAGGTCAGCTGGACTAGGTAGCCAGAGGTAAAACGTGCTGCCAAACCTAAGTGGCGGAAAATTTGCACTAACAACCAGCTGCTATCACGGCAAGAGCCTTTTTTGATGGTGAGCGTCTCGTCGCTATCTTGAACGCCGGGTTCCATGCGAATGTTGTAACCAATTTCACTCTCGAGACGCTGATTAATAGCGACTAAAAAGTCGTTAATCGGCATTGGCTCTTTGGATATCGACTCCGCCCATTGACGAACTAAAGGGCCGTCATCGACTATTTCGAGATAGGGTTTTAGCTCTTGTTTAAGTTCATCGTCATACTTGAACGGAAAACTCTCTGCTGATTCTTCAACAAAAAAATCAAATGGATTAATGACCGTCATATCGGCGATCACTTCGACTTCAACTTTCAGGTGCCGTGTTTTTTCGGGGAAGACCAGTCTAGCGAGGAAGTTACCAAAAGGATCTTGTTGCCAGTTAATAAAGTGGTTTTCAGGGCTTATCTTAAGTGAGTAACCCTGAATAGGTGTTCGACAGTGAGCCGCGGGGCGTAACCGAATAACATGGGGCGACAATGATACCGCGCGATCAAATTTGTATTCTGTTACATGGTGAATAGCTGTGCGTATGGTCATTCTGCGCCTCTCTGAACGGCTGAAAACCAGGTTTCATTAAAACCTTGGTGTAACTCAATTAAGTAAAGTTGTTGCTGGTTTAGATATTCGCGAAACTCTCCGCCCAGCCGCTTGCTATCATCTAAATCGAACTCAAAGGCTAGGGCCTCATCAAGTGATTTTTTGGCGTTGCCACTATTGGGAAGGGCGGCTACTGCACTTAACATTTGGGATAGGCAAAAATTCAAACCCCGTGGAAAATAGGGGTCTTTCAGTAAAAAAAAGGCGACATCGATTTCTCGCACGGCGCTGCGCATTGCACGGCGATAATTCAGTTCAGCAGAACTTGAGCGTAAGACATTTCCCCAGACTACTTGGCTTATTCGCATTTGGGTTTCAGCTTCACCTTGAATTTGTGCAGCGGCACCCGCATCGAGTAGTCGTGTCACCATATCCGCTCGTTCCAGGTTTCGCCCTAAACGCATAAACTGCCAAGCCGCATCTCGGCTCATCGTGCCTTTTATTAGCCCATTAACCTGCTGGCAACATTTAACTATTTGATTGAGAAACTCATGGCGCTCACGCCGGTTAATGCCTTGGTTAATATGGTTGGCTGCAAAAATATAGAACTCGTTAACCATCTCCCAACATTCCAGCGGTAGCATGTCTCGTGTTGTACGTACGTTCTCACGAACCATTTTTAACGCGGATAGCATGGATGATGGGTTGGTATCATCGGCTAGTAGAAACTTAACGACATTTCTTTCATCTCGGTTACGGTAGCGCTCTTCAAAAAGTGACTCGAGACTGTTAAGAGTGACTAGGTTGTACCAGCTAATGTCTAGATCATGGGGCAGATCAAATAGCAGGCTGTCGTATACGCTTACTAATCGTGCCGTATTCTCTACTCGCTCTAAATACCGCGCAGTCCAATAAAGCCTTTCGGCTACTTTAGATAACATCTTTCTTCTCCCCATTCACAATCCAGGTATCTTTACTACCTCCGCCTTGAGATGAGTTGACAACTAATGATCCTTTCGTCATTGCGACTCGTGTTAATCCTCCGGTTGTCACATAACTATCTTTTCCTTGCAGTATGAACGGACGAAGGTCGAGGTGGCGGGGTTCAATTTGGCCTTTGCCAACCAGTGTTGGCGCGGTTGAAAGTGCTAGCGTGGGTTGGGCAATATAATTGCGAGGGTCGGCGTTGATCAGTTTGATGAAATGCGCTTGTTCTTTTTTGGTTGAGTGAGGCCCAATTAACATGCCATAGCCTCCCGACTCGTTGGCGGGCTTCACTACGAGCTCGCTGATATGATCAATGACATACTTGCGCTGTTCAGGGTCATCGCATAGATAGGTTTTAACGTTTTTGATGAGTGGTTCTTCGTCAAGATAGTAGCGAATAATATCGGGCACATAGGCATATACGACCTTGTCGTCAGCCACGCCCGCGCCCGGTGCATTGGCAAGTGCTACGTTTCCTGCTTGCCAAGCACGCATGAGGCCTGGCACCCCCAATACGGAATCTTTTTCGAATATTTCAGGGTCTAGAAACAGGTCATCTATGCGTCGATAAATAACATCAATACGCTCTAAGCCCGAAATGGTGCGCATATAGACACAGTCATCGTCATCGACAAATAGGTCGCTGCCTTCAACCAGCTCAATTCCCATTTGTTGGGCAAGGTAAGCATGCTCAAAGTAAGCTGAATTGAATATCCCTGGTGTTAATACCACAATTTCAGGGCGCTTAATGGCGCGAGGTGATAATGATACCAGTGTGTCGAATAGCCGTGCCGGGTAGTCATCGACAGGTTTAATATCTTCTTTTTGAAATAGCTCAGGTAGTACTCGTTTAGTAATGGCTCTATTTTCGAGCATGTAGGCGACACCCGATGGTACTCGAAGGTTATCTTCAAGCACATAAAACTCACCGTCGGCATCTCGTACCAAGTCTGTTCCACAAATGTGTGCCCATACTCCGTGAGCCGGCTTTACGCCGATACATTCAGGGCGAAAGTTTTTGGAATTCTTGATGATATGCTCCGGGATGATGCCATCTTTGATGATCTGCTGTTGATCATAAAGATCCCCAATAAAAAGATTGAGCGCTTTTAATCTTTGTTTGAGCCCTGCTGCTGCGATGTCCCATTGTGATGCAGAAATGGTGCGAGGAATAATATCAAACGGCCATGCACGGTCGATGTTGCCTTCCTCTGTATAAACAGTAAAGCTAACCCCCATCTCATGAATCGTAGCCTCGGCCATCTGGCGGCAAGCCTCCAGTTCGTTCTCTTCGAGTGATGTCAGGTGATCTGCCAGCCTTTTGGCTGGTGGTCGGGCTTGGCCATGGGGGCCCATCAACTCATCAAAAAAATCGTTCGGGTCGTAATGGTTCCAATTGATACTCATAACAAAAAGGCCTGCTTCTAATGCCTGTACCGGTCGCTATATTCAATGACGCCCCAATTTAGGGCATTGAAATATACTAACCACCTAGAGAGGGCAGATTATTGATTAAAATGCCTCATTAGAGGTATATAGCAATAAATAAGCCATGATGCTAGTAGTATATCGTTAAGAATGTGACGTCTTTATGTCTGAACAGGCTTAAAATGTTTATAGTCATTACGGTGCATACTTAAAATAGTCAAACGTGGCAGAGTGCTAATATGAGTGAGAAGGCTAGATTGAAAAATATCGACTATGAGCGGTTGCTACCTATTGCCTATCCTCTAGCTAATCGCTTCTATAAACAGACTGGTGAAAAAGGTAAAACCCAGAGCACTGATGAAGTGTATGTGGCTAGGTTTGATACAAGCATTATAGCTGTTGTTAGATTATGCCCTTTGGTAAAAGGCCCAGCGTTTGTAGATACACCATCGAAGAGGCTTCTGCTAAGGAGTCTTGCGGTATCTCCCGAGTATCGTCGAGTGGGGGTTGGCAGTCAGTTTATGGAGTATGTGGTTCAACATATAGGGGTGAGAGAGTGTTGGTGTTATCCATTTATATGGCTCGAAAGCTTTTATGAGCAGGTAGGCTTTGAGGTTGTCGATCCAGATGATTCGCCAGAGATTATTCGCTCACCGTTTGAAAACTACCGTCGTCAGGGGCGAGACATTTTGATTATGGTCAGAAGAAAACAGGGTGCTAAAGTCTGATGGATGAGAGATCAACGTCTATTGGTGGCTATTGTGGCCGCTGCAGGCTGCTTCAGATCGCGTGTATTTGCCAATATCGGCCTAGCATCCGTTCAGAGGTTGAATTTTGTCTGTTGACTCATGCTGCTGAATATCGAAAGCCGACCAATACAGGGCGACTTATCGCTGAATGCTTAGCGCCTACTCAGGTATATCGGTGGTCTCGCACTGAAATAGATATTGATTTTCAACGATCGCTCGAAGATTCTAGTTGTCAGTATTGGTTGGTGTATCCTGCTGAATCGACAGAGCACAAAGACAGAATTAAGCCGTTTGATACTTCGGTGGGTGACTCTAGGCAGAATGGTTATAAGAAACACATTTTTATTCTATTAGATGCAACATGGCAACAAGCCGTTAAAATGTTAAGAAAAAGCTCTTGCCTGAATCATTTGCCTATACTGTCATTGAATCCAGAAAGGTTGTCTCAGTATAGCTTGAGGCGAGCTTCTCACGCACATCATTTGTGTACGGTTGAGGTAGCCATTGAGCTGCTTGGTCTAGCTGGTGAGAAGGCTAATGCATTGTTACTACAAGACTATTTTCTTGTTTTTAGCCAGCACTATATGGCAGCACGAAGTGGTCATGGTGTGAAGCAAGAAAGTGAGTCAATGAGACGTTTACTAAAGGAACAATATAATGAAGTCAATTGAATACACCCGTTTCGGTGGAGTGGAGGTCTTACAGTTAGCTGAACGGGCAGTGACTCAGCCAAAAGGGCGGGAAGTGAGGGTTAAGGTCGCAGCGGCAGGGCTCAACCCGATTGATTACAAAACACGTAAAGGTTTAGGGTTTGTCGCTGGGCAAATTGCAGCGCAACTCGAAGATCAAATCGGTTGGGTGCCCGGGTATGATATTGCAGGTGTGGTTGACGCAGTGGGAGAGGGGTGTCGCGATTGGAACGTAGGTGATCGCGTAATGGGAATGATTGGATTCCCTCTTCTCGGCGGGGGCTATGCCGAGTATGTAACAACGACGCCAGAGCTATTATGTCGAGTGCCTGACAATCTTGATATTAAAAAAGCAGCGGGTGTTCCGCTAGCGGCATTAACGGCTTGGCAGGCGCTGTTTGAAGTCGGGTCTGTCAAAGAAGGCGATAAGGTATTGATTCATGCCGCGGCTGGTGGCGTTGGTCATTTCGCGGTGCAGTTTGCTAAGGCTCATGGCGCGTACGTAATAGCGACCGCATCGGGCCGAAACCATGATTTTTTACATGAAATAGGGGTAGACGAAGCGATTGACTACACCAAGACGGACTTCGTTGATGCCTGCTATGGCCTCGATTTTGTGCTTGATACGATGGGGGGGGATGTCGGACATTGGTCATTGGGCGTATTGGCGACGACGGGGCAGTTGGTCACAGTGCCGACGATTACGGCGGAGCAGATAATTAAAGAAGGCGATAAGCTTGGCATTAAAACGGTTGGTTTGACAGTCCACCCTGACCAAGAAGGGCTTGCGGCAATAGCTGAATTAATTGAAACTGAAGACGTGTCGGTGCATATTGATAAACAGTTCCCTTTGGTAGATGCAAAAAAATCGCATACTGAACTGGAAACTGGCCATGTTCGTGGTAAATTGGTGTTGACCATGTAACATATGAAGAATATTTATTGAACAGTTAACAAAAATAAATCAACGTTGATTAATATGAGGGATGCACGAATGCAGTCATTAAAAGTCAGGGACTATATGACACGCAATATCTTAACTTTAAAGTCAGAAGATAGTGTTATTGATGCTTTGCGTCAACTAATCAAGTCAGGCCGTTCTGGTGCTCCGGTAATGGACGATCAAGGCAAAATCGTAGGCTTGCTCTCAGAGATTGATTGCCTTAAAGAGACCTTAATGGGGGGCTATTATCAACAAGCAGGTGATAGCGTTGCTGACCATATGAGCAAAGATATCGATTCGGTTAATGCAGACGACGATATTCTTGTAACGGCAGATTTGTTTATTAAAGGTCGTCGACGTTTACCAGTGATGGAAGAGGGTAAGTTGGTGGGTATTATTACCCGTTGTGATTTTGGCAAAGCATTACTAGATAATATTGATCATCCGCATCACGGCTCTTAATGCTATTAAGGGGCTACAGTACAGCGAACTGTAGCCCAGAAAAACTACTAAACGTTAGGTTCTTGTATCTACACTAAGCCCTAAGTTCTGCTCAGGGTCTTTTGAGGCAATAAACTCATTTCTAACTTGCTGCTGCGATGCGTCTTTTCCAATTTCTGCAAATGATTGATTAAATTCGGTTAGGCCAGACGGTTCATTGGACTCGCTGCTGCTATCATTGGCTTGATTAGCTTGTTCGATTTGATCAAATGCAAACTCAGCAGTTTGAGTGTTCTGCTTCGTTTCAGCAAGATCAACGGTTGTCTCTCTTGCTTCCTCAGGGCTATCACTGTTGGCTACAGCGGCTTTGACAATCGTTGAGTTGTCCAGGTCATTCCGGTTATCGCTATTATTTTGCGCCGCTTGCTCTACCGCATTACGTTGTAGCTGTCGGTCGACGGCATCGACCACTTGCTCTCGGCTGACTGTGGCGGTTTTATCGCCTGCGGTGATTTCTACCGAGTTCTGTGAGCGATTACCTTCTTGAGTATTGTTTTCACCGGGTTTAATCGATATATCAAGACGAGATGAGATGCTTTGTTCTGCGGGTATATCGGAGGGTTCTTGATTGACCTGTTGGTTGTTCTGAGGGGCGGTAGTGGCTCGTAACGCGTCAGCCGAATCTCTGCTATCAGGTTCACTCAACTGATTAACGCCACTGTTTAGAATGGGTTGAGCAATTGGAAACGACACACCTGCAATATCAGCCATAACAAAATCCCCTTTAAAGCTTACACTGTTCAATATAATAGCTTAATTTGTACAAAAAATGTACTTCTATATTCGTTGTTTTGTGACGAATCTGTTATATCAGGTGACTTTATATAACGGATTTCAAGGTATCAGTTCTTATGAGGGGAGGCTGGGTTCTTTTACCTGCTTATCTGCGGTAACAGCGGGGTCTTTCTCTGGATCTGGTCTAATCATGCTGATTACTTCATACCCTTCATCGGCTTTAATGTCTTGATCCGCCACAACAGGTGTCAGCTTACCCTGAGGTGTTACGACGAATAGGATAAGCAGGCGGTTACTGTGTTGGGCACGATAATCTTCAAGGGTAAACTCAGAGCTGAGTTGTGTCGTCCGGATACTTGCTTTCAGGCTTAGCTGACTGGCTAGCATTGCATAGGTGACCTTTTCACCAAATAGCGTTCGGGTTTCTTTAAATTTCTCTGAGAATTGATGGCTGGCTCGTTGATCTGCCTGGCCATCAGAGAGACCAAACACATGGCCCTTGGAAAATAGGTCAAGATAGTGAAAGGTCGCGAGTGTATTCAGCTGTCGATAAGGGGATATGGCTAATACATTGCTAATACCCGTTAGATCCATATGGTTTTCGGCGTGCTCAGATACAGGATTACCAAAATAAACCGGTAAGTTTTCCATTCTGGCCAAGCGAATGTTTTCATAGCTAGTGTCGCTTAGCATCACGGGAATATCTCGCTTGATAAGTGCTTTAGCGATTTCACGGGAGACTTGGTTTGCCCCAATAAATAGGAAGCCACTACTATCGGGTTCCGATACCTTTAACCATTTAGCGAGAGGGCGTGCCGTCAGGCTTTGTGTAATAACAGTCGTAATAATGACCAAAAACACCAATGGTATTAGAATTGCGGCATCAGTATGCCCTAGGCTTTCAAGCTGAAATGCAAAGAGCGCTGAAACAGCCGCTGCTACGATACCGCGGGGTGATATCCAGCTTAAAAATGCCTTTTCTTGCCAGCTGAGTGTTGTTCCCATGGCTGAAAGCCAAACGCCCGCTGGGCGAGCTATAAAAATAAGCGCTAGAATAACCCAGGCAGGCCCCCATCCCAGCGCGGCAATAGCGGCGAACTCTATTCGAGCAGCCAGCAATATAAATAAGGCTGAAATGAGTAGTACGCTTAATGACTCTTTAAACTCTAGAATATCATCGACAGGTACGCCTCTCATGTTAGCGAGCCAAATACCCATAACGGTAACCGTGAGCAGCCCGGATTCATGCTGTAACGTATTTGATAGCGCATATACACCTAACATAAAGGTGAGAGAGCCTGCATTTTGTAGGAACTGAGGCAGCCAGTGTTGTCTTAGTGCGAGCCCAAGAAGCCACCCTGCAGCGCATCCGAGAGATGCGCCTAGCATTATGGTCGAACTAAATGTCCAAAGGGTGTGACCTAGGGCGCCGGACTTCCCTGATACGATAAATTCGAACACCAGTACTGCCAGCAATGCTCCAATGGGGTCAATCACGATGCCTTCCCACTTTAGGATGTTGGATATATTTGATGTGGGACGCACCACCCGTAATAGCGGCATGATGACGGTAGGCCCGCTAACGACAACAATGGCTCCAAATAGTGTTGCGATTTCCCAAGAGAGCCCCAAGGCCAAACGACTTACGAGCGTTGCCGTAACCCAGGTTACGAGCATGCCAACACTAAGCAGGTTTCTGACCATGCGGCCATGTTCTTTAAGTTCTTTAAACTCGAGGGTTAGACTCCCCTCAAAAAGAATAACGGCTACCGACAGCGAGATAATGGGAAACAGAAGATCATTAAATAATGCATCAGGGTCTAGCCAGTCAAATACTGGTCCCATTAAAATCCCGCCCAGTAACAACAGCAGGATTGCGGGAAGCTTCATTTTCCACGCTAGCCACTGACAAAACAGAGAGACGACACCAATACTGGCGAGTAGGAAAAGCGTATTTTCAGTCATGAAACGGCGTTACTTCGCTTATTATTAGTGAGTGTATCTATTAGATAAGAGGTGTTAAGTAACAGTAATCGGAGATAGTGATCTTGTCCAGATATCAGCAGGTATTGCTTTGAATTAAGCCTTTACTAACTTATTCAACACTCTTGATGCTGCAAATAAACCAAAGGTTGCGGTAACGCAGGTTGATGCGCCAAACCCTGTGGCACAGTCAAGTTTGACAGGCCCATCGGTTGATGGCTTTTGCTGGCATATCGCACCATCTGCGTTAGGGTACAGCAGTTGCTCGGTTGAAAAGACGCACTCTACTCCAAACTTACGTTTGGTGTTTCGAGAGAAGTTATAGTCTCTGCGAAGCAGGTTTCTGACTTTTGCCATTAGTGGGTCTTGTATCGTGCGGCTGAGATCCGCTATCTGGATTTGCGACGGGTCAATTTGGCCACCTGCGCCACCGGAGCTTATGATCCGTATTTTATTACGTTTGCAGTAGGCGATAATTGCGGCTTTTGCTTTAACGCTGTCGGTGGCTTCAATGATATAATCGAATTGAGTGTCAAGGTGCTTCTCAAGGTTCTTTTCAGTTACGAACCCCATAACCGCTTCACACTGTACTTCTGGGTTAATCGCTTTTATTCGGTCTGCCATAGCATCCACTTTTAATCGACCAATTTGCCCATCCAGTGCATGTATTTGACGATTAACATTCGAGACACAAATATCGTCCATATCAAATAAGGTGATTTTACCGATAGCGGAGCGTGCAAGCGCCTCTGCTGCCCAAGAGCCGACACCACCTATGCCAATGACGCCTACATGCGCATGTCTCAGTTTTTCAACTGCATCGAGACCATAAAGGCGCTGGGTTCCCCCAAAGCGGTGGGAAAAATCATCTGACATAGGTAACACTTCTCTGAGCGTGGTCGAAAATAAACAAAAACGCCATTATACCTGTGTTTTGCCGGATACCAACTACTGTGTTTAGCGACGATAAATATGCTAATGTTAACGTATGAAAAACTTATACGAACTTGAACAAACGCTGAGTCAACGGAGAGCCAAAACGCGGATGTTTCGACGTTTTATGACCCGCTCGTCGGTGGCAACCGTATTACGTGATCAGAACGGTGAATTGCAGGTTTTACTCATTAAGCGGGCGCACAAAGAGGGCGATCGTTGGTCTGGTCATATTGCCTTCCCTGGAGGAAGAGAGCAACAAGAAGATAGCAATATTCGTGAAACTGCCATAAGGGAAACCTCTGAGGAAATAGGGTTAGGGCTGTCGGTTGATAACTATATGGGGCGCATGTCCGATGTGATGACATTGGCCCACGGCACTCGCAAACCCATGGTGGTTTCACCCTATGCCTTCAGGTTAGAGGGTGACCCCCGCTTCACTATTAACCATGAAGTTGATCAGGTTATTTGGTTGCCTGTCTCATTTTTGGCGGACAAACGAAACCGCGAAACGATGGTGTGGGAACGAAAGGGTATGTCGATTAAGTTGCCATGCTATTTTTATGGAGAACATCGAATTTGGGGGTTAACGCTTAAAATGTTGGATGAGCTGGTGTTTGATATTTTACTGTAGCGCTTTCTTAAATACGAATTTCATATCGCGTAAGGGCCATAAAAAAAGGCTGCCAAACGGCAGCCTTAAAGCAAGGTAAGTATTTACCCTCTTAAGAGAGTAAAAACGGACTAGTTCAGAGACACTAATCAACGAAGACTATTGTGCCCATTTGCTATTGGTTACTGAAGGTCAATTTATGACAATAAGTCGGTCATAAGGGGACATTGTCGAACAATCAGAACTGTGCGGCGGTCATTGTTTTCGTTACCACTCTGTCACATTAGTGTCACAAAATCATCTTTTTGACTATTAACCCCCTGCGATCTGAGTATAATCTCGCCGCTTGTTCCCGTGACTTATGTCATCAATGTTACAGCGGCAGTGACTATTAGCGTCTTATGCGAAAAAAGTATCAAGCAAAATTTATAATCTTATTAATCATTTCGGTGATTACCTGTTCTATCTGGGCGCTCGCTAACCGACCCTATATTGAACCTGAATGGAGTGAACCCGTTGCAGGTTTCTCTTTTTCGCCTTTTCAATCAGGGCAAAGCCCAGTCGATGGAATATTCCCTTCTGTGAAGGCTATCCAAGCTGATATTGCACTGATTTCGCATCACACCGCATCAATTAGAACCTATTCAGTAGCGGGAACACTTAATTATGCCCCTATACTCGCCAAATCCTATGGCTTAGATGTAACGCTTGGGGCATGGATAACCCGTGACCGCGTTGAAAACTATAAGGAGCTGGATCGATTAATTGAGATTGCCAATAGCCATAGCAATGTCACACGGTTGATGGTGGGGAACGAAGCAATATTGAGAAAAGATGTTGAGTTAATAGAGCTGATTGAATATATCGACTATGTAAAAGCCCGGGTTAAGGTGCCTGTCTCAACGGCTGAAACATGGGACTATTGGTTAAAAACACCTGAACTAGCTTCTCATGTAGACTTTATCGCTGCACATATTCTGCCGTACTGGGAGGGCGTTCATATATCAGTTGCGGTTGATTATGTCGCGACCCATAGTCAGGAGTTGCGAGAGGCTTATCCTGCCAAGCCCTTATTATTAGCCGAAACCGGCTGGCCTAGTCGTGGTCGTATGAGGGGTGAGGCGGTAGCTTCAGTGGCCAATCAGGGTATATTTCTACGCAATTTCATTGTCATGGCCAAAGATACGTCATTGGATTATTTCATTATGGAGGCGTTTGATCAGCCCTGGAAAGAAGTGAATGAAGGTGCAGTAGGGGCTTATTGGGGGGTATTTAACGCCGACAGAGAAGCAAAGTTCCCGTTTCAGGGGCCGATTTTAAATGTCCCTCAATGGGGCTTTTTGGTCGGCACTTCAATTGTACTAGCCATTCTTACCATTGCCGTACTGTTAAGGGATGGCGATATGTTTCGTAAGCGTGCGATAAGCTTCCTGTCGTGTGTAGTATTTGTTTGTATGACCACCTTAGTTTGGATGGTTTACGATTTCAGTACTCAATACATTTCTTGGCAGGCGGTTTTGTTGGGCATTATGTTGTGTGTGAGTGCTCTGTGTGTCACGTTAGTGGTGTTGGTTGAAGCGCATGAGTGGGCCGAAGCGTTGTGGGTTAAGCAGCGACGTAGACCTTTTTCAGGCAGTGACTGTGATCGAGCGAAAAACTTCAAAGTGTCTATTCATGTCCCTTGCTACAACGAGCCACCGGAAATGGTCATTAAAACACTTAAAGCACTAGCCGCGTTAAAAGGGGCTAACTATGAAGTGTTGGTGATTGATAATAATACTAAAGACCCTGATGTTTGGGAGCCAGTGAAGGCCTTTTGTGACACCTTAGGCGAGCCGTTTCGCTTTTTTCATGAGTCTCCATTAGCGGGTTTTAAAGGAGGAGCGCTTAATTTTGCGCTTCGTCATACGGCCGCAGATGCCGATATCGTTGCGGTGATTGATAGTGACTATATTGTAAGCCCTGAGTGGTTGAGTGATTTGGTTCCTCACTTTACAGACCCTAAAATTGGCGTTGTGCAAGCCCCTCAGGATTACCGTGACGGTGATGAAAATCTATTTAAATCGATGTGCTATGCCGAATATAGAGGCTTTTTTCATATCGGCATGGTGACTCGAAATGATCGTAATGCGATTATTGAACACGGCACTATGACCATGATTCGACGCTCGCTTCTTGATGAGTTAGGAGGCTGGGGGGAGTGGTCAATTACGGAAGATGCTGAACTCGGTTTACGTGTATTTGATCAGGGGTATGAGGCTGCATATATTGAACAAAGCTATGGTAAAGGGCTCATTCCCGACACCTTTATAGACTTCAAAAAACAGCGTTTTCGCTGGGCTTACGGCGCAATCCAGATTATGCGCGAACATGGGGCGAAGCTTTGGTTGGGCAAAAATACGCAGTTAACCCAGGGGCAGCGGTATCACTTTATCGCTGGTTGGCTGCCATGGATAGCCGATGGAATGAATCTATTTTTCACTGCGGGTGCATTGTTTTGGTCGCTGATGATGATTCTGTTCCCAGAACAGTCAGACCCACCCTTAATTTTATTTGCTTTTCCGCCACTAGCGCTGTTTTTCTTCAAAATGGGCAAGCTCGTTCACCTATACCGTATTCGGGTGAATTCTGATGCAAAAGATACCGTATCGGCAGCACTAGCAGGCCTGGCGCTGTCGTATACGATATCGAAGGCGGTGATCTATGGGCTGATTTATAAAAAAATGCCCTTTATCAGAACGCCAAAGTTGAAAGATCAAACGTCTGTTAGAACGGCGATTCTGTCTGCATGGGAAGAGGTACTGATACTAATTATGTTGTTAGGTGCTGCCGTTGGCGTGTGTGTCCAACAAGATATTACGGCGACCGATACCTTAGTTTGGGTCATTGTATTGTTAGTTCAGTCTCAGGCATATGTGGCGGCACTGATCATGTCTGTAATTAGTGCGCTACCGAGCCGAGAGAAGGGACCTACTCAAGTGAAAGAGTGTGCTCGTTAATGTGCTTTCATTTTTGATACAGCGTTCAAAAACTGTTAAGTCTGTCGCATAAATTTTACTCGGTATTCCCTGTAATGCCATTGGCGAGTGTCAGATTTTTTTACTTACTTCTGTGGGTGTTATGTAGGTGGTATTTGTAACTTATTGATAGTAATTAATAAAAGTTATATGGAGTGTATTTTGCTTTATAGTTGGCAGTTTTATTAGTTCCCAGTAGATCGGGATTTTCAAGGAGTCCTAAAAATTGTTAGCTCAATATTTAGGGTAAAGTAAAATACATAAGGAACTTTTTACTATGAATTTATCTAAGTTAAGTAAGGCTATTTTAGTGGCGACTGCTACGATCTCTGCACCTGCATTTGCTGTACCTATTACTACTGATATCATTTCAGTTGTTGATGAGTCCGGTTCTATGGGTGGAGAGCACGGATGGTTAGGTGGAATGATTAGCTCGCTAGACTCTGCGCTTGCTGTAGAGGCAGGAACAGATACATTTAGCGCACAATATGGTTTGGTTGGATTTGGTGGTGCTGGATCTCACTTGCTGGGTCATGCTCATGATATGGATGCAGGCACTGCAGGTATCCAAGAGTTTGGTGATGCTGCTCAATATGCTACTGCTACAGGCAGCCTGACATTAAGTGGCGGATTTGAGGATGGTTACTCAGGTATCGATACAGCATTAGGCTACACTGGTCAGGCGAACTCGGTTACTAATATTATTTTGGTGACAGATGAAGATAGGGATACAGCTGATAACTCTCTAAATTACAGTGTTATAGATGCAGCGTTAGCAGGCAAAAACGCGTTATTGAATGCGGTTCTAAATGTTAGAATTAGCTGTCAAGACGGAAGTTCTGCACTTGGTATGGATAGTTCTGGTACCGCTTATAAGGCTGATGGCAGCGGCGGCTTCTCTACTTGTGGAAGTGCGATTAGAGGTTGGGATGCAGGCGCAAGCTGGAATCATTATGGAGATCTTGCACTCGCAACGGGTGGCGCGGTTTGGGATCTTAGCCAACTTCGTGCTGGTGGCTTAACTGCGGATTCTTTTACAGCGGCGTTTGTTGACATCAAAGTTCAGGAAACTATTCAGCAGAGCACTGTTCCAGAGCCAGCTTCGATTGCTTTATTAGGTCTTGGACTTGCAGGCTTTGGTGCTCGTCGTAAGTTCGCTAAGTAATCTTTCTGCTATTGTTAATGGAAGTACTGTTTGGATAGCATAGATTGCTTTCCTAGCGACCTAAAAAACCCGTATCACTTGATACGGGTTTTTTTGTGTTGCCAAAGGCTGATGGTGTATTAACCGACTATCTGATCAAGCGCACTGTTCAAGTGTGCTACCGTACGGTCAATATTGTGCAGTTTATCTAAACCAAACAGTCCAAGCCTAAACGTTTGAAAGTCTGTAGGTTCATCACATTGCAGTGGAACGCCTGCCGCTATTTGCAGACCAAGATCGAGAAACTTTTTGCCATTCTGCATCGCTGCATCAGCGGTATAGCTCACCACAACACCAGGTGCTTCAAATCCTTCTGCGGCAACACTTTTAACTCCTTTGCTCGCGAGCAGTGTGCGAACACGATCACCTAGTTCTTGTTGTTCGGCGCGCACTTTGTCAAAACCATATGCCTGCGTTTCTTTCATGGTGTCACGGAACGTCGTTAATGCATCTGTGGGCATAGTGGCATGATAAGCATGGCCTCCATTTTCATAGGCTTCCATAATTTGTAGCCACTTGCGTAAATCACAGGCAAAGCTGCTACTGGTGGTATTGTCTATCGCTTGCCTTGCTTGTTGGCTGAGCATCACTAATGCACTGCAGGGGGATGAACTCCAACCTTTTTGTGGTGCGCTAATCAACACATCAACGCCGGTTTTTTTCATGTCTACCCATAAAGTACCAGACGCAATGCAGTCCAGCACAAATAGGCCGCCCACAGAATGAACGGCATCTGCAATCGCTTTGATGTAATCATCAGGTAGGATGATACCGGAAGAGGTCTCAACATGTGGTGCAAATACTATTTCGGGCTTTTCTGCTTTGATGGTTGCAATAACATCGTCAATCGGAGCAGGTGCAAACGGCGCATCGCTGGCGTTAGAGGTTTTACGTGCTTTTAGTACAATGGATTCTTGGGCGATTTTGCCCATCTCCAATATTTGGGTCCAGCGATAACTAAACCAGCCATTTCGAATAATAAGGCATTTTTTATCGTTGGCAAATTGTCTGGCAACGGACTCCATCCCATAGGTTCCACCGCCTGGAACTACAACTACAGACTCTGCTTGGTAGACATTCTTGAGCGTACTTGAAATATCGGTCATCACAGATTGAAAGGTTTTGGACATGTGATTGAGCGACCGATCAGTAAATACAACGGAATATTCTAATAGTCCATCGGGATCAACATTGGGTAATAACGCTGGCATTTTTTATCCTTATCAAAAAAAGAGTGGTGGTTCGATTACAGCATAATATAGAAGAGCATATCGCCATTAAATACCCAAAACAACTTTACAGTGATTCCTTAAAAAAATTATGATGCTCTGCGATTATATTGAGTCATTAGACGGTTTGAATCGGAGATAAAATGAAAGAGCTTATTCTGGGTGGTGCGAGATCAGGCAAAACTCGCCTGGCCGAGCAGAGAGCAGCTGCCACACAGTATGACGTGCTTTATATCGCAACGGCTCAAGCCTATGATGATGAAATGAATGAACGCATTGCAAGACATATAGGTGACCGACCGGCTCATTGGAATACATTAGAAGAACCACTGTATCTGGCAAGAGCACTTCAGGCTAATGCGAAAGATGGGCGAGTGATACTGGTGGACTGTTTAACACTGTGGCTAAGCAATTTACTGTGCAGGGATGATGCAACATTTTTTGAACTACAGAAACAATCTTTATTAGAGTGTTATGGTTTGCTACCGGGCCAGGTGATTCTAGTGAGCAACGAAGTAGGTCAGGGTATTGTTCCTGACAATGCGTTAGCGCGGAGATTTATTGATGAAGCCGGGTGGTTACATCAGGCGCTGGCTGCTCAAAGTGATCAAGTGACGTTTGTAACGGCAGGCATTGCGCAGAGACTTAAACCATAGCGCAACATTAAGCGATTATGTCATTGAGTATACGAATACGAAGAGTATAAATGAGAGTTAACTATGTCACATTGGTTTGAAGCCCCTTTAGCTGAGATTAATCTAACGTCGATACAGCAAGCGGAACGTCGGCAGGGTGTTTTAACCAAACCGCCAGGGTCACTTGGCCAGCTTGAGCGGCTGGCGATTAAATTTGCAGGCTGGCAAGGCGCAGAAAAGCCAGAATTGGTTGCTCAAAAAACTTCTATAGCGATCTTTGCCGCCGATCATGGGGTTGCTGTAGAGGGGGTATCTGCTTTTCCTCAGGCGGTGACGGTAGAAATGGTGAAGAATTTTGCCCGAGGAGGCGCCGCTATTAGTGTTCTTGCCAAGCATCAAGGGGCTGCGCTACATATCGTCAATGCGGGTACTGCCAATAGCGTAACGGGAATAGAAGGGGTTGTTGATTGTGCCGTGGCATATGGCACGGCCAATTTTGCCGATCAACCGGCTATGACTGAATCACAATGCCTAGACGCGCTGGCCATTGGTCGACACGTTATCAATGAGGTGATTGCGAGTGAAACAAGGCTATTTATTGGCGGTGAAATGGGAATTGCGAACACTACCTCAGCAACCGCGCTAAGTTGTGCTTTACTTAACCTGAATGCAGAAGTGTTAGTCGGTGCAGGAACGGGGTTAGATGAGCAGGCGATTGTTCATAAAACTAAGGTGATAGCAAGCGCATTAGCGAAACATCAACCCTTGCTGCAACCTCTTGAGGTGCTGCGCAAGGTCGGCGGGTTCGAGATTGCGGCGCTGGCAGGTGCTTATATTGCGGCGGCCCAAAAAGGGATACCCTCTTTGGTTGATGGTTTTATCGCAACCGCTTCCGCTTTAGTTGCCTGTAAGCTGCGCCCAGAGCTTAAAGAATGGTTATTGTTTTCGCATCAATCGGCAGAAAAAGGTCATCAGCGAGTATTGCAGCAGTTAGCGGTTACGCCTCTATTATCGTTGGAGATGAGATTAGGAGAAGGCAGTGGTGCAGCTATCTGCCTGCCTATTATTGATTCAGCGTTAGCCTTGCATGCTAATATGGCAACCTTTGAAGAGGCTGAAGTACAAGCGGGGTGAAGAGCCAACCCATTGGCAGGTCTTGTAGACATCTAGCATTGGGCTTCCAGAAAAATAATTGAGCGGTAAATGAGTACTTATAAAGAAACGATTATTGATTTGTTGCGTCATGGAGAGCCTGTTGGTGGGCGACTCCTGAGAGGTAGTCAGGATGACCCACTTACTGACGATGGATGGAGTCAAATGCACACATCTGTTGGTGATCATAGCTCTTGGCAGCAGATTGTTAGTTCACCTCTAAGGCGATGTTCGGAGTTTGCGTCGCAACTGTCTGAGAGTCTAGGGCTGCCATACAAGGAAGTTGCAGGGTTTCAGGAAATAGGGTTTGGTCGATGGGAAGGCATGAGTCCTGAGCAAGTTATGGTGGCGTACCCTGGAGAACTAGAAGCCTACTGGCGTGACCCGACTCAATTTTCGCCTCCCGATGGCGAGACACTGGATGCGTTTATTGCGCGCGTAGAAGGCCATTGGTTAGGTCTGTTGAACGAGCATCAAGGGCAACATGTTCTGTTGGTTTGCCATGGAGGTGTGATTAGAGCGGTGATCAATAAAATACTTGAAATGCCGTTAAACGCACTTTGGCGGGTCGAAGTCCCTTATGCCAATATAAGCAGGATTCGTGTCACCCACTTTGATGACTTTCCGGCAACATCCAATCTCGTATTTCATCAGCCTCGCCTTTAAATGGGGGCGACCCTTAGCCGAACCATCACCATTAATAATAAACGTCATTTTTTCGATCGAAAACCATTCATCCAGAGTAGCTTGATGTGTAATCTCTACCGGTTATCTGTTAATTAGTGCAGGGCATGTGTGTGCTAATGATATGAAATGTAAGTAATTATTACACAGCTATAGTCTTTCGTAATCTCCTTTTCTGAGAACCACCCTTCATTTCCCTTGACCTAGATGGTGCTTTTTGTGCGATAGCTAACAAAATGAGTGCCTACTGGGTTCTTTGCCACCTCTTTTACGATAAATATGCTCACCAGATAGCCGTAAAAGGCTGAAAAATGATAAGTCGCAAAAAAGAGACATTTCAAAATATAAAAAGCGATCACATATAATTTGCACCGAAATGGATAACCAAGGTGAGGAGAGGATCAATGAAGGGTATAGCGAGTAAGATACCTAGTACCATCATTAAAACGCTGTGCCAGTGGCCACGGCTGATAAAAACGATTGCCGTGAGTGTTTTTTTAGCGGGCTGTGGAGAGTATAGCGGCGAAGAGCAATCTTCGTCAGGCTTAGCCTGTGCAACACTCTCAACCGCATCGGTTCAAGGGGCGTTTTCTGTTGAGGGGCAACAGCTTTACGGACAGCAATGTTCATCGTGCCACGGTAGTGCAGGCTATGGTACCGCAAGTGGGACATCGCTGATTGGTTGTGCGACCTGCGGCGATATCGACACGCTGACCAACCGTATTGCCACTACTATGCCGATTGGTGGTGTTGAAAGTTGCGGCTTGGATTGCTCCGAAAAAACAGCAGAATACATCATTGCAGCGTTTAATAGCGGGTTTAACGCTCAAAGTGTGGCGTCTTCTGCGTGTTCGCTTGAAGGAGTTGAGCTCGAAGATGTCAGCAAATCGCTCTATCGCACGTCATTAAGCTTAACTGGGGAACTCCCAACTGATGCTCAGCTTTCTCAGGCCGAAAGTTCGGGGGAAACAGGTTTATCGCAAGCGATTGATACGTATATGGCTACTGATGCGTTTTATGATCGGTTGATGGAGATATTTAATGATGTGCTTCATCAGGATAAATATTTGCCGAATGAAGATGCCGTCAACCTGTTAGATAGTGGAGATTATCCTGAGCGACGTTGGCATAGAGACCTTGGGCTCGATACATCAATGGCAGGGCCAGAGCGAGACCTATATTATTGGCTACGAAACAGTACCAATGATGCAGTATCGCAAGAGGCACATCGATTAATTGTACATGTGGTTAAGAATAACCGACCCTTTACTGAAATTCTGACCGCAGATTATACGCTGGCGAACCGGTACTCTGCTCAAGCATATGGTGTTCAAGGGCAGGTTGCTTTTGATGCATTAGACGCGCCTTTGGATGCTAGTTATCCAGAAGACCCTAATGATTTCAGAGAAATACGTATACCGGGTATTCCTCATGCGGGCCTACTAACGTCAGCGATGTTTTTGAATCGTTTTCCAACGACCGATACTAATCTAAATCGTCACCGCTCTCGCAAGGTTTTCGAGATATTTTTAGATACTGATATATTAGCTATTCAAGGTAATAGACCTGACGAAGCGATTGACTTGGTGAGTACGACCCCTACGCTGGATAACCCTGGCTGTACTGGGTGTCATGATGTGATGGATCCAGTGGCTGCATCATTCCAGAACTGGGATGACCGGGGCCGATATCGCCCCAGTCGTTTATCGTCTGATGGCTGGCCAAGCGATATCCAACCTCGTGGTTTCAACGGAGAGGTGATGCCGTTATCAGGTAATGTGGATAAGTCTTTGCAATGGTTAGGCAAAGCTATTGCGAAAGACCCTCGGTTTGTTAAAGCAATGGTTAAGATACTATATACCGGACTAACTGGAGATAGCCCACTACCAATACCTTCAGAGAGCGCTTCTGATGACGAAAAGTCAGCTTATGCGGCGCAACGGTTTCACTTTGGTACTATTGAAAAAGACTTCACCGATTCAAATTATAATTTGAAAGTGGCGATCAAAGGTATATTACTGAGTCCTTACTATCGAGCTTCTGCAGCAACGGGACATAGTGCTGATATTGTAGGTAGTGCTCGCCTCTTGACCCCTGAAATGCTTGACCGAAAAATTGAGGCGGTTACCGGTTTCCGTTGGATGGAGAATTCAAGTACCTCTAATTTGAGTAAAGAGGGTGGAGACTATAATCAGATTTATGGTGGTATTGACTCAGACTCAGTAACCACTCGAATTACTCAACCTAATGGTTTGATGTCATCAACCCAGAGACTTATGGCAACGCAGGTGGCCTGCGATGTAGCGACAAAAGACTTGTTTTATCCGAGAGCGCAAAGGAACTTATTCCCGTTTGTTGCGATGGATATGGCTCCACTTGATGCTGACGGTATAGTAAATGATGCGGCTATCAGTGCTATAAAGCAGAATATTGTGCATTTACACTGGGTCTTTTTTGGGGAGCGTGTAGATGAAGGTTCTGCTCAGGTTTCCCGTACTTATGATCTGTTTTCCAATATCTGGACCCAAGGACAAAGCCTTCTAGAGGAGGGCGAAGTGAGCACTTATCTAGATTGGCGTTGCAGATTACGATATCACCCTGAAACAGGTGAAAGCTTTCCTTCTGAAGAGCAAATCAGACTGGACGAAAATTATGTGATCCGGTCATGGACGGGCGTATTAACTTACATGTTTGCCGATTACCGATTCCTGTATGAATAAGCCGTCTGTCAAAGGAGAAATGAATTATGAACCGTAGATATTTTTTGAAAGCACTGGCGGCAACTGGGATGAGTTTGAGTTTGCCGATCGTGAGCACGCCATTGAGTGCCGCAGCAGACCCTAATCGCTTTTGGGTCATGGTGAATGCGAGTGGAGGGTGGGACCCAACTAGCCTGTGTGACCCAAAGGGGAATGCACTGCGTAGTGATGGGAGAGGGCCGGTTAACAACTTTGCTACAGCCGCTATACGATCTGCAGGTAATATTAATTATGCGCCTTATGCCGACACAATAACGGCACCGGTAGATGATACATTGGCGGAGTTTTTTACTCGTCACTCGGGCCGAATGCAGGTTATTAACGGCATCGACACCGGTACTAACAGCCACTCGGTAGGTAGCCGGTTTGTCTGGAGTGGTAAGAGTGATATGGGGAATCCCAGTCTTGCCGCAATGATTGCAGCCTCTGCAGCACCTAATAAGGCCATGTCTTATATTAGTAATGGTGGTTATGACTTCACTGACTCCATTGTGAGTGCTTCACGAGTTTCGGGCAGCGGTAACTTTAGTGAGTTGGCGTTCCCTAATGAACCAAGTCCAGGAAACACTGATCGCTATCATGAGGACGGTGTGTATGACCTTATTGAGAAAGCTCAAATAGCCAGCTTAAGCCGCCAGAGTTCGACAGAGGTGTTGGGCAAAAGGCGTAAGAAATTGAATGAGTTACTGTCTGCTCGATCGGGTACAGACAGCCTTGATCAAATTGTTCAGAAGTTGCCCAGCCCAATTTCCAGTGGTTTGAAAGGTCAGGCAGAAATGGCAGCAGCCGCGTTTGCTGCTGGGCTTTCTGTATCTGCAAACCTTAATGTGGGAGGCTTTGACACTCATGGTAATCATGACAACAGTCAAACCAGCAGTCTTGATAGCCTGTTAGATGGCGTAAACCACCTATGGACCGAACTAGAGCGGCAGGGCATTCAAGACCGTACCACCATCTTGATTGGTTCTGATTTTGGTCGAACGCCTTTTTATAATGGTTATACCCGAGACTCCGGTGATTTGGTTGGCGCCGGTGGTAAAGATCACTGGAATGTCACTAGCATGATTGTAATGGGAGCAGGCATTACAGGTGATCGAGTGATTGGTGGCACAGATGACTTATACGGTGCTCGAAAAGTTAACCCTTCTACGTTGGCGTTTGATGATAACGGTATCTTAATTACCCCAGCACATATTCATAAAGCACTAAGGCGTGTGACGGGGCTAGCAGGTACAGCGCTCGATAAACTATACCCCGTCGCCATTGATGATATTCCCCTGTTTACATAAGCGTGATCCGATTGGAGAGTCGTATGCTGAAATTGAAGTCGTTAGTTTCGCTGTGGTTATTGCTTACCGTTGTGGTTAGCAATAGCTGGGCGGAGTCTGTAAATGAACCTGCTCCTGCTTTTAGTCTGCCTGATATTTATTCTGGGCAGGAGAAAGCACTGGAACAGTATCGAGGAAAAGTCGTGTATCTCGATTTTTGGGCGTCTTGGTGTGGCCCTTGTCGTCAGTCGCTCCCGTTACTGAACACGTTACGTAATGAGCTAGGCGAAGATAAGTTTGAAGTGATCGCCATTAACCTGGATGAAAACCCTGAAGATGGAAAGCGATTTCTTCAAAAGTACCCGGTTAACTATCCGGTGTTAACCGATACCACAGGCAGTACACCACAAAAATATCAATTATCCGGTATGCCAACCTCTTATTTAATCGACCAGAATGGAAACCTAAGAGGGGTACACCAAGGGTTCCGTAGTGGCGATATAGACAAGATAAGGGATGTCGTAAAAACACTGATTCAGGAAGGGGATAAATCATGAACAAAAAAATACTGCTGCTTCCTGTTTTATTGTCATCGCTTTGGGGCTGTACAACGGTTCAGCCTTGGGAGCGTGGTGATTTGGCCAAAATAGAAATGGCATGGGACCCAGACCCTATGAAGTCGGCATTACGCGACCATATTTATTTCAGTAAAGAAGGTTCTTCTGGTGGGGCGAGTTCAGGTGGTGGCGGTTGTGGCTGCAACTAACCTGCAGTTGTAACTAGCCCATAGTTCTAACTAGTCGATAGTAGACGCGAAACCTGAAATATAATTGGAAAGGAATGACCCATGAGTTCTGAGATATTTAAAAAGAGCCCGCAAGGCGTACCGGGCAACTCCCGCGCCTTGAATGCACTGACAACGGCTGCGTTAGCGATACCGGGTATGGCGATGACGGCCGTTGCAACCGGCGTGCATGCAGAAGCGCCGCCCACCAACACTGAAGTGGGGTATCGATATTCACATTATCAAGAAGAAGATGTGCCTCAAAGTAAGCTGGCCAGTGGCAGTAAGCAACGGTATGACATCGATGTTCATCAATTTAGAGTGCTTACGCCGGTTGGCGAAAACTACGCGGTAGATACGACGTTTGACTATGAGACGATGAGTGGCGCATCTCCTTATGGAACTGTTGATGACGGCGAAGGCAACCCACTGCTGGTGATGAGTGGAGCCAGTATCGAAGATACGCGAATGGATTTAAATGTTAAAACGACGCGTTATTATGAGAGTGGTACGGCATCGGTCATTGGTGGTTATTCAACCGAAGATGACTATGAAGCTTACAATTTGGGGCTGGAAGGAACCGTTGATGTCAATGACAAAATGACCACTCTGATGGGTGGCCTGGGTTACTCAGATGACACGATAAAACCCACTCAAGCATCCGGTTTTAACCGCGTCACGAATGAAAGCAAATATACTGCAACCACGTTTCTGGGGGTCGCGCAGGTGATTGATGCACGATCGGTTTTCCAGACGAGCATTAACTACGCTTATAGTGATGGTTATCTATCGGACCCTTATAAACTGGTTGATCAGCGACCTAATTCGCGCTCGTCAGTGGCGTGGAATAACCGATACCGTTACTTCTTTGGGGATCTCGACGCCGCCATGCACGCTGATTATCGACTTTATGTCGATGACTGGGATCTAGTGTCTCACACCATGGCGTTTGAATGGCAGCAAAATATTGACCCGAACCTGAGAGTTATCCCTTCCGTTAGGTACTATTCTCAGAGTCAGGCTGACTTCTACACACCTATTGATATAGCTGCCCAGCCAGGGGATAAGTCGTCAGATTATCGATTGTCACCTTTTGGTGCGCTAACGTTTGGGTTGTCTGCAGTTGCTCATAGCTATAACTGGAAAGTTATTGTCAGTGCAGAGCGCTATGTTTCAGACGGTGACCTAGCATTAGGCTCGGTAGAAAAGGAACACCCGGGATTGTTGCAATATACGCTGGTCACGCTAGGCTTTGATTACTCATTCTAGGGTAATTGCCTAGAGTCTGGTTTTATAGACTGATATGTGAACGCTGATGCCACAACGCTCAAGATACCATTTTCGTTTTAAAGCAATGGGAGGCCCATGCTCTATTCAGTTTTATGCTGATAGTGAAAATGAGGCCTCTCTGCACGCAAAATTCGCCATGGATGAGGTATATCGTTTAGAGTCAAAGTACTCTCGTTACCGTGAAGACAGTGTTATTAGTCAGATTAACCGTGCCGCACTAGCGGGTGGAGAGATAGCGGTTGATGAAGAAACCGCCGGCTTATTGAACTACGCTGATACGGTTTGGCGTGAGAGCGAAGGGCTATTTGATGTTACCTCCGGCTTGCTGAGGCAAGTGTGGGATTTCAAATCAGACCAGTTGCCCTTACAGAGTGAATTGGATGTCATTCGCGCGCGAATTGGCTGGAACAAGTTAACGTGGAAAGATGGCCGTTTGGGGTTTCCGTTAGCGGGTATGGAGCTCGACTTTGGGGGGGTCGTGAAAGAGTATGCCTGCGATAGGGTGAAGGGGTTTTGTGTGCAGCGGGGCGTTAAACATGGATTGATAGAGTTGGGTGGGGATATTGGTATTATAGGGCCACACTCAGACGGAAAACCATGGATGGTTGGCATAAGAGCGCCTCGGGAGCCTGATCAACCCATTGCCATGGTGCCACTGCATAAAGGAGGTCTGGCCAGCAGTGGCGATTACGAACGCTTTATGCTGGTTGACGGTGTACGTTATAGCCACCTACTTAACCCCATTACGGGTTGGCCGGTTGAGTCTCTTGCCAGTGTGACGGTTATTGCTGATCAATGCGTTATTGCGGGTTCCGCGACGACCGTAGCGATGCTAAAAGGTGACCAAGGTTTGGCTTGGTTAGAGTCTTTAGGCTTGCCTTATCTAGCTATTGGACGAGATGGGCAACAGTATGGGGATATCACCATAAATCGGCCATAGTTCATATTTCAAATTGGCAAAATCGTGCTATGTTTAGAGGGTTTCATTGATAATAATATAAACACAACGGATGTTTGTTTAAATGATTACGGTATATCAGTATCCCAGATTGCTGGGTATCCCCAATATGAGCCCATTTTGTCTAAAGCTTGAAGCATGGCTCAGAATGGTCGAAATTAAGTATGATATTCGAGAGGTTGCAGACCCTCGAAAGGGGCCAAAAGGGAAGCTTCCATTTATTCGTGTTGATGAGCTAGAGCTTGCAGACACTTCTTTGATCATCGACTATTTGAAGAAACAGCACAGTATTCAGATTGATGACCACCTTTCACCCTCTGATCGGGCCATAGCCTTAGCCTTTGAAAGAATGCTGGATGAGCACCTGTACTGGGCGTTACTTTACAATCGCTGGGTCGATGATAACTGGGTAAAAACAAAAGAAGCATTCTTCTCAACACTGCCGGCAGTCATTAGAGGTATCGTACCGGTAGTCGCTCAGAAAAATATTAAAAATGAGCTTGATGGTCATGGCATGGGACGACATAGTCGTGATGAGATTTATGAATTTGCAAATCAGGACCTGAAAGCTATTTCTGATTTTCTAGCCGATAAGCCTTATTTGATGGGGGATAAACCGTCGACTGTCGATGCGACGTTATACGCATTTTTATGTAATATTCTGGAGGTGCATCTACGTAGCCCGATGAAGGACTATTTGCACAAATGCAAAAACTTGATGGCATACAATGACCGTATGGGGCAGCAGCTGTTTCCAGAATTCTTTAAGCAGGATGAAAGCGATGAAGCTTGGTCAACAGAGCACTAATCTGCTTTGTTAAGGGCTTCTTCAGTGTTTATGTCGGTCATTAAGCCTCTTTTCGCTAGTCCTCCAAATAGGTGTAGCCACTTAAACCATGTTCCAGTTCTTGTAGCAATGTCGATTTTTCATCTACAGGAAGGTCGCTATTGGTGAGCTGTTGTTGATAGGCATGCAACAAGGTACTGGGGTCAAAGTTGACATAACGTAGTACCTTATCAACAGTATCCCCTTTTATTGGGTGCTGAATAATGACTTCGTTATCATGCCCAATCGCAATATCTACCGAATCAGTGTCGCCAAACAGATTGTGCATATCGCCGAGAATTTCTTGATAAGCACCCGTTAAGAAAAAACCGAGCATAAACGGCCCGTCTTTGGGGTAAGGGGGGAGAGGCAAGGTGGTTTCGATCCCGTCGTCATCAACATATTGATCAATTCTCCCATCAGAGTCACAAGTAATATCTTGAATGACCACTCGTGTTTCATCTGCTTGATTGAGGCCTTCCAGCGGTAATATAGGAAATATCTGATTAATACCCCATACATCAGGTAACGATTGAAATAACGAGAAGTTAACAAATAGTTTATCGGCTAGCTTTTCATTGAGTTCATCCAAAATTTCTTGGTGGGCTCGATTTTCTTGTCGCAGGAACTGGCGAACTAATGTACAGGTTGCGATATAGACTTGCTCGGCTTGTGCTCGGTGCTGCAAGCTAAGTATGCCATGAGCAAACATACTATGAACGTCCGAAATAGCGTGGCAGGCATCATGGTATATTTCCAATATAGAGCGTTTACTATTCTCTAACTTGAGTGTTTGAAAGTCATTCCATAAGTCTTTTAAAGGAGAGGGCGCATCATCTTTTGGTGCGTCTAAATGTTGGTATTCAGGTGATTCGACATCGATAACATCTGCCACTAATACGGCATGGTGGGCGGTCAGTGCCCGACCTGATTCACTAATAATATTAGGGTGCGGGAGGCCTGTTCTTTCACACTCATCTTTAAATGTATGGATAACGTTATAGGCATACTCGGCAATGCTGTAGTTAATGGAGCAACTGCTACGTGATCGAGTACCTTCATAGTCAATCCCTAAACCTCCACCAACATCAACAGTGGTGATGGGAGCGCCTAATTCTCTCAACTGACTATAGAAGCGAGCAGATTCACCTAGACCGGTTTGTATATCCCTGATATTGGCAATTTGTGAACCAAGATGAAAGTGGAGCAGTTTAAGTGAGTCCAATGCCTCATGTTCTTTAAGCGTTGTTACAACATCGAGTACTTGGCGTGCGGAGAGGCCAAACTTAGACTTCTCGCCTCCGGTGTTTTGCCACTTCCCTTTGCCAATAGTAGATAGCCTTGCTCTTAATCCGATAAGAGGTTTAACGTTAAGGTTTTTTGCCTCTTCTAGAATTAGAGTTAGTTCAGACCTTTTTTCAACCACAATAAACACATGATGCCCCAGCTTTTGGCCGATAAGCGCTAGGCGAATATATTCACGGTCCTTATATCCGTTACAGACAATAGTAGAACCCTGCCTTTGAGAAAGCGCCAATACTGCCATTAGCTCTGGTTTACTGCCTGCTTCTAAGCCTACTTGATGACGGCTAGCGGCGGGCTCAGAGCTAATAATTTCCTCTACGACACGCCGTTGTTGGTTTACCTTGATAGGGTAAACAATAGTGTAGCGTCCTTGGTAATCGTGCTGTTCGGCTACCTGATTAAATGCATCACAAATGCTATTCACCCGATCATGCAAGATTTCATTAAACCGAATGAGTATCGGAGTTTGCAATTGATGTTGCTTTAACCGTTCAACCAACTTTTTAAGGTTAATTTGTAAGCCGTCATTGTGACGATGGGGTTTAATGACCACATCACCCTGAGGGTCTGCATCGACATAACCTTCGCTCCAGTAAGGAAGGCTGTACTTGCCGTGGGTGCTCTCTTTCATGGGTGTCCTTGATAAAAGAATTGTAATCTATGCAATGATTATAGTTGGCGAATTATAGATGGAAACAAAAATGTAATCATCGTTTAGTTCTGCCTCAATATGCGTTTAGTTTTAACTTAAGAATGGTGGCTAGCCAAAGCATTTGGGATTAGAATATTGGCACGTCAACGGCGCTAACAATTAAACAACTTTTGGGGAATCAGGAGAGCCAAATGATGAACAATTTACCATCAGAGTGGTTTACAGAAGAATTTCAAAATGAAGGGACTGCTTTTTCTCTAAAGATAAAAGAAAAGCTTCATGATGAGAAGAGTGAGTACCAGCATATAGAAATCTACTCAACGGAGACGTTTGGTAACTTGATGGTCATTGACGGCTGCGTGATGCTGACCGAGCGAGATAACTTCCTATATCATGAAATGATGACTCACCCCGCGTTGTTTACCCATGCAAATCCCGAAAAGGTCGTCGTGATAGGCGGCGGAGATTGTGGCACATTAAAAGAAGTACTCAAACACCCTGGGGTTAAAGAAGTGTGGCAGGTAGAAATAGATGAGTTGGTCACACAGATGGCTGAACGTTATTTTCCGGATCTTTGCTCTTCTAATCAAGACCCTCGCGCGAACTTCTTTTTCGGGGACGGGATTAAGTGGATGTCTGACGTGGTGCCTGGCTCTGTGGATATCATTATCGTCGACTCAACAGACCCAGTCGGGCCGGCAGAAGGGTTATTTGCAGTAGACTTTTATCGTAATTGCATGCTTGCGTTGAAAGAAGGTGGCATACTGGTTCAGCAGAGCGAGTCACCACTATTGCACAGCAAAACCATTATCAAATCAGTACATAAAGACATGAAAGAGGCGGGGTTTGATCATGTTCATACGCTGCCTTTTCCTCAGCCGGTTTACCCTACTGGCTGGTGGAGTGCCACGATGGCCAGTAGGCAAAAACCATTAACCTGCTTTAGAGAAGAAGATGCTCAGCAAAAACCATTTGTGACTCGGTATTACAATCAAGACATTCACCGCGGTGCATTGGCGGTTCCTGAGTTTATGAAGGTTGATCTTAATCTAGATTAGTTCCGCAATACTTTTCCGGCTTAATTAAAAACGATTTTGTCGCAACGACAACGCCGTTGTTGAATGCAAACGTCGAATTTGTAAAACGGCCGACCTATATTTCACATAGTTTTACTAATCCTTATTGGCTATATAGTCAGAGAGGGTTAGTGCCTATCAATCTATTCTGCTACTGAAAGCGACCTATACTGACCTTATAACGACCAATAAATCACTGGTTTGTCTATTAACGTCAAGGTGTCCATTGAGGTGTAGTATGGCTGTTAGATTAGGTGAAAAAATAAAAACATGGTTTCGAAGTGACCGCTTTTTATGTGTCAATGAGCGGTGGTTCTTTATAACTCGGGAGCTTACACAAGAAGGGCCGTTTGATAACCGGGAAGAAGCTCAATTAGAGCTCAATCTTTATATTCGCCATGCGAACGACAGTATGTATTCATAGGCGTGACCAAGCATTCTTATACGGCGCGGTAGTTTGCGCTAATGATTAATTAGATAGTCTTTGACGCGTATCGAGCCAAAAAGCGAGTGGTAACGTCTGTTGCGACAGTGAACTGGAAGCCAATATTAAAAAGACTACCGCTAATGCTACTGTGTTTTACAGTCGTTACGCCCTGTAAGCTAAACTGAGTACCTCGGTATAGTACGTTGGCTTCAATAAATGCTTTGCTCCCCAACTTAAGATTTACGGGTAGGGATACCATCATACCCTCTTTAGAAGCGTTGACTGTTTTACCCTTTAGCTGCTGACCCTGAGTGGTTCTGACCGTAATTGTCCATTTGGCTGACCGTCGAGGGTGTTGACGCTTGGAGGGGGTGGAAGGGGAAGATTCTGCTTCAATCGGGCTAGCATTTCGTGATGCAGCACTTGAGTCGATAAAATCAGCATCGGTCAGGTCTTGTGTGCTTTTTTTACATGCGCTTGATGATTCCATCGGCTACCCGTCAAAGCGTGAGTCATTGTTTTGTTTTATGAGGAAGTATAGTAGCGAGTAAAGGTGAACACTTCTGAAAATAAATGTGTTAAAAATATGTCTGAATATAACCGTGTGAGTGGTTGGTAATGAATCGTTATTATAGTGTGACAGAGTTAACACTTTATCAGAACCCAAAAAAGGCGCCTCAAGAGGCGCCTTAATCATAAATCAAACAGTTATTACTATTGATCTATTGGTTGTTGAACTATTTGTTACTGAATTCTGGGTAAGCTTCCATTCCACATTCAGCAAGGTCAACACCTTCGTACTCGTCTTCTTCGCTGACACGGATACCCATGACGGCTTTCAGAATTCCCCATACGACTAATGATGCGCCGAATACCCATACGAAGATGGTAGCAGCACCGATTAGCTGACCAGAGAATGATACGTCGCCGTTAGTAATCGGTACCAATAGTAGACCTAATAGACCTACAACACCGTGTACCGAGATAGCACCGACTGGATCATCAATTTTTAGCTTATCAAGTGTGATGATGCTGAATACTACTAATACACCACCGATGGCACCAAATAGAGTTGCCTGAAGTGCGCTAGGTGTTGACGGCTCAGCAGTGATTGCAACTAGTCCGGCAAGAGCACCGTTTAATAGCATGGTTAAATCAGCTTTACCGAATAGTATACGTGCAGTAATTAGAGCGGCTATCGCGCCACCTGCTGCAGCTGCGTTAGTGTTAAGGAAAACCATTGCAACCGCGTTAGCACTTGAAATATCGCCAAGTTTTAATACAGAGCCACCGTTGAAACCGAACCAGCCCATCCATAAGATGAAGGTACCAAGTGTTGCTAGTGGAAGGTTAGCACCTGGGAACGCATTAACTTGACCGTTTGAGCTGTACTTACCTTTACGAGCACCTAATAGCAATACGCCAGCTAGTGCTGCAGAAGCGCCTGCCATGTGAACGATACCAGAACCTGCGAAGTCAGAAAAACCAAGATCGCCAAGGGTATACATACCAAATACAGAAGCACCACCCCAAGTCCAAGAACCTTCAAGAGGGTAGATAACCGCTGTCATTGCGACTGCAAAAGCTAAGAAAGCCCAAAGCTTCATACGCTCAGCTACGGCACCCGATACGATTGACATTGCGGTTGCAACAAATACTACCTGGAAGAAAAAGTCAGATGCGCCTGAGTAGATAGAGCCGCCTTCAAACCCGTCTTCGCGACCAGCAAATTCGCCTAGCGTAGCTGCTACATCGACGTCTTGAATACCTGAAAGGAATATGTCACCACCGTACATGATTGAATAACCACAAACGAGATACATAATGCATGAGATCGCGAACAACGCGACGTTTTTAGTCAAAATTTCAGTGGTGTTTTTGGAGCGAACCAGACCTGCTTCAAGCATCGCAAATCCAGCTGCCATCCACATGACCAAGGCACCACAAACGAGGAAGTAGAACGTATCCATTGCATATTGCAACTGGAAGATATTGTTTTCCATAATTAAGCCCTCCGCACTAGGCTTATTTAATAAATAAATTGAGGATTCTTTAATTAAACTGCATCTGCGCCGGTTTCACCGGTACGGATACGAATGATTTGCTCAAGAGTGGTAACGAAGATCTTACCGTCTCCGATTTTTCCGGTATTGGCTGCTTTAGTGATCGCTTCGATTACTTGATCAAGTAAGTCGACGTCAATCGCTACTTCAACTTTTACTTTAGGAAGAAAGTCCACAACGTATTCCGCGCCGCGGTATAGCTCTGTGTGACCTTTTTGGCGACCGAAACCTTTGACTTCAGTTACGGTAATACCTTGTACGCCAATTTCAGACAACGCTTCACGCACGTCGTCTAGCTTGAATGGCTTTATGATGGCAGTTACGAGTTTCATTTGATTTCTCCTTTAGAGCCGCCGAGATTTTTAGTTATTGGGCCAGTTGACCGAAACTATTACTACGCACACTGTACGTCTACCTATGGTAAACGCAATTGTGCGGATTGTACGTAGTCTTAGCATTAGCTGTGCCAATGGTTAAAATAACATAAAAAACAATTAGATAGCGCTATTTGTTTTGGGTTTGTTAATTTTGTAAGCCCAATTATAGCGCATTGCTCGCGAATGCGAACTGATCTAGTGCGGTAATGCTGTCAAATGAAGCTTGGCGCATCAACTTGGTGCATTTATGGCTGTGGAGATTAATCTAGCGGATGATAATAAGCATGTTAGAATGATGGTCAGCTAAGCGTATTGATTATTGGTTTTTAACATTATAGGGCGTGCTTGAGCAACAATGTTAGAGTCTTTGGTGTGCGGAGCACACCCTATAATTTGGAGCAATTTGGCTTATAAGCGAGATTCACGTCTGATTGTAAATGCTTCAGAGCGTTACCCTGCTTTCACTATGGTGGCTGGGTGGCAGTTTTTAATTAATTGAATTATAAGGAGTTGCAGTTAATGTTAACACCACAACAACTTTTAAGTTCTATTCATGAGCAAGTAGGTCAATTTATTCCTGATGTAGCAAAGTCTGCACAAGATGACCTGCACAACCATGTGAAAATGGTCGTGAGTAGTGTTCTGAGTAAATTAGACCTCGTCACTCGCGAGGAGTTTGAGACGCAGCAAGCGGTATTGCACAGAACTCGCTCCATGTTAGAGCAATTAGAAAAGCAAGTGAGTGAGCTAGAAGAGAAGATTACAGACAAGTAAGAACATATTCGCCTGTGGGCAGACAAAAATAGGCTGTCTGGGGCTTGATTTAAACAAATTAATAATGTGCATGTATTGATGCACTAAATTGGAACATCCCCCTTTATTGGATTTATCAATACTGTTGATGGGTCATAACAAGGTGGGACAATAGCAAGGAATGCTATGTCACTTTCGATTATCTATAGTCGTGCCCGCGTGGGCGTTAGTTCTCCATTAGTTACAGTAGAAACTCATATCTCAAATGGTCTGCCTAGCCTTTCGATTGTCGGTTTGCCTGAAACCGCGGTTAAAGAAAGTAAGGATCGGGTAAGAAGCGCCCTTATCAATTCTGGTTTTGAGTTCCCTAATCGACGAATCACCATTAACTTAGCCCCAGCTGATCTGCCAAAAGAGGGGGGGCGATATGACTTGGCGATCGCCTTGGGTATTCTTGCAGCGTCTCATCAATTGCCTGCCGAAGACTTAGCGAGTCGAGAGTTTATTGGTGAGTTAGCGTTAACAGGTGATGTTCGCTCGGTGAAGGGCTGTCTTCCTGCCGCAATGGCCTGCGGCAAAGAGGGGCGAACCTTATATGTACCATTGCAAAACAGCGAAGAAGCTTCGTTATGTCGATCAACTCGAATGCTCGCTGTTGGTCATCTATTGCAAGTCTGCTCTGATATTAAAGGAGATACCCTCTTACCTGAATTAACATTTGATGAGCATCGTCAAGATCGTTTGGTTATACCAGACCTCTTAGACGTAAAGGGTCAATTTCTGGCGAGGCGAGCGTTAGAAATAGCGGCAGCAGCCAGCCTTAATCTACTTTTTTATGGGCCTCCAGGCACCGGCAAAAGTATGCTTGCCTCTCGATTGCCCGGTATTCTTCCTGGTTTAACTGAAAGTGAGGCACTTGAAGTGGCCGCGATCCACTCTATTAGTGGTCAGCCAGTCGATATTGCAAGCTGGGGTCGTCGCCCTTTTCGAACGCCTCATCATACAGCCTCTGCGGTTGCGTTGGTTGGGGGAGGAAGCTCACCTAAGCCTGGAGAAATCTCGCTTGCTCACAATGGAGTGTTGTTTTTAGATGAACTGCCAGAGTACAGCCGTAAAGTACTAGAGGTATTACGAGAACCTTTGGAAAGTGGTCATATTGCGATTTCACGAGCCGCGTCGCAAATTACCTTTCCGGCTCGGTTTCAGCTAGTAGCGGCAATGAATCCTTGCCCCTGCGGATATCATGGACACCCAAGTATTGAGTGCACAGACACGCCGCAACAGGTTACAAAGTACCGACAAAAGCTGTCGGGCCCGCTATTGGATCGTTTCGATATGCATGTTGAAGTCCCTGCTCAAGCAGCGGATGTTTTGATTTCCACGTCGTTGAATACAGAAAGTAGCGAAATGGTAAAAGCGCGGGTATTAATCGCGCGTGAAATTCAATATCAGCGTTCAGGTAAAGCGAATCGTGAGTTGTCGGGCACTGAGCTGGAAGAAGTTTGTAAATTGAATAACCAGTCACGTTCATTATTGGAAAACGCCATGAATCGTTTGGGGCTTTCAGCCAGAGCTTTCCACCGTGTACTTCGAGTGGCTAGAACAATAGCAGACCTTCAGCAGGTGGACGTTGTTTCAATGCAGCATATAACTGAGGCGTTGGGGTATCGGAAACTCGATCGAAAGGCGACCTAAACAGACAAAAAAAGCCGCCTGATAACTCAGGCGGCTTATTAAAATGGGTCTTAACAGAAGGTAGAATCATGATTGCTTCTCAATGACTCTGCGAACATTATATACCGATTCATCGAGGGGGTTGGTTAAATGTCGCTCAAAACCTGTCAAACATTGTGAAATGCACTTATATGGCCATGTTTGTTATGAAGCTGTGGCACGTTAGAGTTTGGCAGTGTGAACCTTATTGTCGTTTAAGCGTGAGCTTCCGGTGACCTTTTCCGTTTAAATTAACTAAGCCGCTTCGGGTTTGCTGTGTCGTTCATGTAAGAACGAAAGCACCTGCGCCCGGTAGTGGTTATAGGTTGGGTCATCGGCTAGTGCTAGACGGTGTCTGGGCCTTGGTAATTCAATGTTGAGTATTTCGCCTACGGTAGCTTCAGGGCCATTGGTCATCATGACGATTCGGTCAGACAGTAAGACTGCTTCGTCAACGTCATGTGTAATCATAATGACTGTGTTGTTTAAGTCGGCCTGTATTTCCATCAACGAATCTTGAAGGTGAGAGCGTGTCAACGCATCTAGCGCACCGAAGGGTTCATCCATTAGTAGTACTTTTGGTTTCATCGAGAGCGCACGAGCAATACCAATACGTTGCTTCATGCCGCCAGAAATCTCACTGGGTCGCTTACGTGCGGCATGAGTCATATGCACCAAATCAAGGTTATGCATTATCCAATCGTGGCGCTCCCTCCGGTTCATTGTCTTGGTAAAAACCGTATCCACTGCCAGTTTGACGTTTTCATAACAGGTCAACCAGGGTAAAAGTGAGTGATTCTGAAAAACCACAGAGCGTTCTGGGCCGGGTTCTGACACTTCTTTACCGTCAAGTATTACGCCCCCTGACGTTGCTTCATACAATCCTGCAACAATGTTGAGCACTGTAGATTTACCACAACCCGAGTGCCCGATCAGAGAAATAAACTCACCTTTATCTATTCTTAAGTCAACTTCATCTAATGCTTTAAAGGGGCCTTTTGGTGTAGGGAATTCAATAGAGACTTGTTCAATGCTTAAGTATGATGAACTCATTGTTATTACTCCATTATCAAATCTTGTAGTATTTCGTATGAGCCATCCTCGTCTATGGGAGGATGGCTGTCTTCAAATTAAGGTTGTCTTTGGTTGGGGGTCATTTAAGAATCGCGCTTTTATCCCATGACACTCGTCTTTGCAGAGTTAGCATTAATCGGTCGAGAATAAACCCAATAAAACCAATTGTTAGCACTGCTACCATAATTCTGCCTAAGGAGTTCGAACTACCGTTTTGAAACTCATCCCATACAAACTTTCCAAGTCCTGGATTTTGCGCCAGCATTTCAGCGGCAATGAGTACCATCCAACCAACACCTAGAGAGAGGCGAAGCCCGGTAAAAATCATCGGTATAGATGATGGTAAAACGACTTTGGTCAACTTCTGGAACCAGCTAAGGCGAAGAACTAGACTTACATTAATTAAATCTTTATCAATGGAGCCCACGCCTACTGCTGTATTAATAAGTGTTGGCCATAAGCAACATAGGGTGACGGTAATCGCAGAAGTGACAAATGATTTTGCAAACATGGGGTCATCGCTGACGTATACTGCACTGACGACCATCGTGACAATGGGGAGCCAGGCCAGAGGAGAGACTGGTTTGAAAATTTGAATTAGTGGATCCAGGGCGGAGTAAACGGTTTGATTTAGTCCGCACACTATACCAATCGGGATGGCGATAAAACTAGCAAGAAGGAAGCCGGTAAAAACGGTGTATAGGCTTGTCCATATCTGGTCTACGTAAGTAGCACGGCCATTGTAATTCCTCCATTTAACTTTCGCTTCAGGGTTTTTTGCCAGTTTTGCGGCATTTCTCTTTTCCTGGCGCTCATAGAAGGCTTCTTCTTTCTCTTTTTCAGCGTTGTGTTCAACTACAAGACCTTGAGCTTGTTCCATCACTTGGGTGGGGCCGGGTAGAGTTCCTAGGCTAGTGTTGACCCTGGATGCAGATAAGTCCCAAAAGAACAAGAACAGTGCAAAGGCTACAAGCGGAATACCAAGAGACTTAAAAATAATGTTGAGCTGCTGACCTCGGTTATCCCCTGTGATAAGTTTCACAAACGGCGCCAGCCAGCTGAGCCCGGTAGACTCAAAAAAGTTAATTATTCGTGTAGACATAGGACTGCAACCTTTAAAATAGGGAGTTATTTACGGGTAGTCCGTATCAACGAAATCGTTGTATGAGGTGGACTAGCCTCTGGGGGCCTGCTATTAGAACGCCCCGTTATCAGAAAGTTTTGTATGAGGAGGCCTATTCCTCCTCATACCGGCTTTTGTTAAATCTGTTCTTTTCCTTTTAGACCAATTGAGAACTTCTCAAGGTAAGCGTTGGGTTGCTTGCCATCATAGGTAATGCCATCAATGAAGTCGGATTGCGGCGCTTTGAAACCGTCTTCGGTATCAAAGGCTGGGAAATCACTTGCTTTAAGCTTACCTTCGGCAATTAACTCTTTAGCGGCTTGAGCATAAATGTCTGGGCGGTAAACGCTTTTTGCAACATCCATGTACCAGCTATCAGGCTTCTGCTCTGAAATCTGTCCCCATCTACGCATTTGGGTCAAGTACCAGATAGCATCGCTATAGTAGGGGTAGGTGGCGTTATATCGGAAGAATACGTTGAAATCTGGCACATCTCGCTTATCACCTTTTTCGTACTCAAAGGTACCAGTCATACTGTTAGCAATAACGTCGTAATCAGCACCTACGTAATTTGGTTGTGCAAGAATCTTAACGGCTTCAGGGCGGTTGCCATTATTGTTAGCATCCAACCATTCCGCTGCACGGATTAATGATTTAACGACAGCAATATGGGTGTTAGGGTATTTATCAGCCCAGCCTTTGCTGACACCAAATACTTTTTCTGGATTGTTTTTCCAAATTTCATAATCGGTAATGACAGGAACACCAATATTCTTAAATACCGCTTGTTGGTTCCATGGCTCACCTACACAATACCCCTCGATAGTACCTGCTTCCATGGTCGATGGCATTTGAGGTGGAGGTGTAACGGATAACAACGCATCCGCATCTATTTTTCCTGAAGTGTCGCCTTTATGGGGCGCATATAGTCCTGGGTTAATCCCACCTGCTGCTAACCAATAACGAAGTTCGTAGTTATGGGTCGATACTGGAAATACCATTCCCATGTTAAAGGGCTTGCCTTCGTCTTTATATTTATCAATAACAGGTTTTAGATAGTCGGCTTTAATTGGGTGAACAGGCTTGCCGTCGGCATCTTTTGGGATCAGTGGTTTCATCTCATCCCAAACCTTATTAGAAACGGTAATGGCGTTACCGTTCAGGTCCATACTGAACGCGGTGATAATGTGTGACTGTGTTCCAAACCCGATGGTGGCTCCCAAAGGCTGGCCTGCCAACATGTGTGCTCCATCAAGCTCACCTGTAATCACTCTGTCGAGCAATACTTTCCAGTTTGCTTGGGCTTCCAACTGAACAAACAAACCTTCATCTTCAAAGAAACCTTTTTCATAGGCAACGGCGAGTGGCGCCATGTCTGTTAATTTAATAAAGCCAAACTTCAGTTCATCTTTTTCTGGCTCTACCGCATAGCCCATAGATGGCAAACTAATGGAGGCAGAAATCGATAGTGTGAGTAGTAAACTTTTGAACTTCTTTTTCTTTGTCGTAGAGATGCCCATGAGGACTCCTATTTTAGTGTGAAATATATATACTTACTTATAAGTATATCAATGTGCGTGCCATTAGCCTCCTGTATCCATACAAAACAATAGCTTATGTTGTTTTCGAGAGTTTTATGTATAAATATAAAAGGGTGTGTGGATATAAAAGTGCACTTATATCGGAGTATGTGTGACTAATATGGGGCATGTTGAGGAGTTAAACGTGAATAGCCATGGCTGATATGTGCATTAATTTGGTGCAATTGGGGTTTAAAAAGAGGGAGGTCGGTGCTGGATCGTGTGACTATTTATGGTCGGCACTTTCTATATAGGGTTATTAAGGTGGGCTAGATCGGGTATTTAAGCAGGTTAGCGTTTTTATTAACAGTTGTAGCTTGAACGGTATATCCATTCTTGCATGTCTCCATCAATACTCTTGCTCATCAGCTTGTAGGCTCTTAAAAGAACACCATATGTCGCCATAATAAATTGGCTGCCGGTGGTATATATCTCATCTGAGAAAAGCTCGGGGGTATTATTTTCTGTAAAGTGTACTTTGAGTTGCTGTATAAATGTGTCCATATATCGTTGGCTATTATTGGTCGTTCGTACATGTTGAATGATACGGTAGTTTTCGGCGCTGCATTGGACTACTGTGGATTGAGACTTGTCGTCTAATGTTCGTATTTCATCGACCAAATATTTTATTTTGGACATTATTTTGTCCGAGTTTGTTTTTTGCGCTGCGCAGTGAGTCGCGAGACCTCTTGCTTGAGCAGCAACTTCGATTAAGCGTGGTAGGTCGTTTAGGCAGTAGTGGGCAAGTGCCTGATGTTGACTATCTAATTGAGTGTGACCTGCGCGGGCACAGATACTGCTGTTTATTCTGAGTATTAGATTGATTAAATGCCCATGTAATAGGAAGTTCTGCATGACGCTGTCTTTTTGCCACTGACTACGGATAGTGATCCACTCGCCGTTAAGTTGACGGAGCTCCTGTTGGGTTAGTAATTGTTCACTATTTCGACTCAGCTCTAACAAGCGTTGTGTTGTGTTTTTTTGAATATTAAATATCCTATTCTCGAAAAAGAGGTCCCCGCCTAGAGACGCTAGACTTGCGGCCCTATGTCGCTGTATTTCAAGCATTAAATCGAGCAGTTTTTTGCTACTGCTAATGCCATCAAGGCGTCGTTTGTGTCGCAGGTAAAGGTTGTTGGCATCTATTGTGTTGTTATTATTAGTATCGAGCATAATTCATTAAATCCCTAAAAATGTAATTATTTCCTATGCATCGAGTATGCCAAAAGAGGTACTTGGTAGTACTTATAAATGATTATTTGTGATGAATTGCCTGTCTTTACTGAGGGTATTGAGTTTGTGTGTTCTACTAAGTTGATGATTTTACGGCGTTTCAATTGTAACAGTAGATGTGATACATAGTAGGAGCTTGATAGGGGGTAGCTATGGTGGCATGTTGTATGACTAGCATTGGAACTATATAGGTGCAGCGAGGAGGAGAGAAAAAAGTGCTATTTTTGTGCACAGAAGGTACATGAAGGAAGGTTGCTAGGCTTAGTACTCAATACGGTCAGGGGAGTTGAGCCATTCTTTTAGCAGTGCTTGTCCTTCAGCGGGAACTAGCACCGACATTCCCATACTTCGTTGACCAACGGGTTTTGATATTTCCTGGTACTGGTAGTCATCATCAAACCCTGCCAGGCTAGCATCTGCCCTATTTGCTGAGAACCAAATTTTACTAATACCGGCCCAATAAGCGGCGCTAAGGCACATCGGGCATGGCTCACAGCTGGAGTAAAGTTCGTAACCTTTTAAGTCCCAAGTGTTGAGTGTTTGGCAGGCATTGCGTATGGCTACGATTTCAGCGTGAGCGGTAGGGTCATTGCTGGTTGTAACGCTGTTGCAGCCAGATGATACTTCAATACCATCTTTCGCGATAATGGCTCCAAAAGGCCCGCCTAGACCATTTTTTATGTTGTACTGGGCTAAACTTATGGTCTTTCTAATGAGTTCAACGTGGCGTTGCTCCATAGCTGTACCTATTTGTTTTTGGTTCCTGTACTGATTTAAGCATGAAGTGGCCGTAAAGTCGAAACCAAGGTTGTTCCTTGATTCCGCTTCGAGGCTGTGAAAGTATCAACAAATAAGAGGCTTTTTGC
>CAJXUY010000022.1 GCA_913060665.1 uncultured Oleiphilaceae bacterium | reverse complement strand
TAATACAGGTAATACTAGAATACTTTCACAGCCTCTGCGCTGCATCACGGCTACGGATATCTCGGAGTGTTTGGTGCGCAAGCGCACACTATAAATTAGAACAACTTGGCTTAAGTAAGTACCATTCGGGTCTGACCCCTTTAAATTCATTTGTTAATTCCTACTTCCGAAAAAGCAATGCTCTCAAACGGTTTTGCAGCTCACCTTGCACTCCCAAATGCGATGAGAAAGGTTCTGATGCCGCTTTTATTTTTAATACCTTGTCACTAATTTCTTCTATTTCAAGCCAATCGTTCTGCTTTTCAACAAGGCACTTAACAGTATCGGCATACCCCCAGAACGGGCGGCCTAACCACATTACAGAGCCGACAGACTCTATATACCCAATATTTAGATACTTCCGGCCAGGGTTGCTAGATTTATCGACAATTTTCTCTTCTAATGGGAAAGGTAAGCCATTCGAAATCATAGGTAGACTAACAATAGACTTTCCAGCACTCTCGTACTGAGACACCGCAGTTGCGTTTTGCCAGAAGTCATAATTCTGATTAAACAATCTAGCTTGAACAAAGCTCGTTTGTCTCAATACTATATGCAGCCAACTACTTGCGTCGTTTTCATCCACAACAATATTTTCAATATCAAGCCGCGACAAACGTACACCCTTACTACCAACACCACTATAATGTATATGACCATTATCTAGCTTCACGGAAAAGTATTCAGAACCAATTTTTTTCAAGAATTTTGAATAGTCCTTAAACAAGAATGCATTACCTGTGAACTCATCTATAACCTTCTTTTCATGCAACTCTATTTTGGATTCAACTAGTAGATCCCAAACCTCATCAGAAGAAGGAAAACATTTAGGTTCAAATACAATTTCTAAACTCAACATTTTATTTGCCTAATGAACAATTAAAATAGGATCAAATTCCGTAACTTTTAGGATAACACCCTTACTACCTGCAAACTCTTTCAAAGCCGATTCCGCTAGAGCCTTACCGCCCGGCTGCACCCTAATATCCAAAACTTTTGTTGGCTCAAGACCATTGATAAGGACACTATCCTCTTTACCCAATTTATTTATATGTTCCTTCATATTGCCTGCCCAATTAGAACTGTTAGTATTTACTGTCTTTAAACTAACGACCATGTCATTTAACTGAAAATCTATGAGAGCATTTCATCACTAAAAGCCCCTTTATGCTAGATTGATATAGCACTTTTGAAGATGACAATTTTTCTTAACTTTTTTACTTGAAATGATGCTTTTTAGTGGTTTTGAGGCACAGTAAACACCTGATCAGGTTTCAACCTCGCCTTATTCACCTTATGGCTTAGGTATAGTTTGCTTCAACATAATTAAAGCCAAACCTCTTTGTTAACTGTAGACTGTTCTTTTTTGATTCGGATAACGGCACATGACCATTGCTACGTTATTAGTGTTCATACCCACCTTCTTCTTTGTCTCCATTACGCCAGGCATGTGCATGACACTCGCGCTCACCATGGGGATGCGGTTTGGCCTACGTAAAACACTTTGGATGATGTTAGGCGAATTAGTCGGTGTTGGTTTAGTCGCATCTCTTTCAGCCGTTGGGGTCGCTGCGTTAATGTTAACCTACCCTGCACTCTTTGTGGTGCTGAAATATGCAGGGGGCGCTTACCTTATCTACCTTGGGATTCAGATGTGGCAATCTAAAGGAAAGATGGCCCTCAACCTTGATGACGACAACACGGTCATGAGTAAAAAATCCTTCATCATTCAGGGTTTTGTCACAGCTATTGCCAACCCTAAGGGATGGGCATTCTTTATAGCGTTGTTGCCGCCATTTTTGAACTATGAACAGCCTCTTACAGCCCAGTTGATTCAGCTTATTTTTCTGATTCTGCTACTCGAATTTACCTGTCTGCTTATCTATGCCGGCGGTGGCAAGTCGCTTCGCACATTTATGATGAAGTCGGGAAACTTGGAGCATTTAAATCGAATTGCGGGTACGCTGTTAATTGGTGTTGGAATATGGCTGGCATCGAGTTAGCGCGCGATAATCAATACGGTTTTATCTTGGCAATCTCTTCTTTCAAGCGCTTCTTAAATTCATATTGGTCTTCTATATCACTTAGGTCTTCGTATACTTTCTTTAGACTTGAGCGATAGTCTTCGAGTTTTTCTCCATCTGCTTTGGTAAAAAATGAGTACGCGTATGTTGAGTAGCCAAATATCCACAAAGGCAATAACATCAACAAAGAAAGAGTGTGGAGAGGAAATACCAATAACCATTTAAACAACCCACTGAACGTTGTTTTAGATTCTACCGGTATCATAAGCCCCTTCGGCCAAGCCGATAAATTACCCCTAAAAAAGCCCCAAGCTTCTCCCCTGGCGACTTTAGTCGGTTTAAACATTGCGCCTATATCGTATGTTTTTCCGTTATCCAGTTTTACTCGCATTTCTGAAACACCTCTGAAGAACGCTCAGCCTCTATTAAAAACAGTAGACAGTATATCGCGTTCAGAGATACCCGGCATCAAAACGTTATGGCGCTAACGACATAACTGTGATAACCAGTACTTTGCGGTGGCCATTAAGTGAACTTTATTAAGCCGTCTTTTGGGCAATTTTTGCTGACAGTGCCCCTTGCTTAGCAAGAAAATTTTCAATTCGCATCATGTTCAGCGTGATAGCATTATTAGGATTTTTAACGATTTTTTTATCAAACTCAATGCCATATTCATAGAAGCCAACCAGTTTATTGACCCGAATTACGTTTGCTGTAATTTGTTCAACCTCAATAGCACCCATATCTAACTCAAGCGATAGAGAAACGGTTATTTTATCACCGGGGCTGTAAACTCGATTAGTCTTCAAACACATACCAAAAAGTGAAAAATCTTTAGGTCTTGCGTCTTCCCAAATACTTTTTAACAACCCCTTTGATATCCGTATGGTTGAGGTTAAATTCGCTGTAGGCATTCTTTTTCTGGCGCGAAGATCATTTTTCAAAAGGTGGGTCCTCATTGTCAGTGATAAGCCAGTTTACGTAGATCCAAAAATCGATTCTGTTACCCCGTTGGCTATTTTTTAATATAAATGGAAAATAACCTTGCATATCAATGACTATCGTTGATGGCTTAGCCATCAAGGTAATACGGTTCTTCTTGTCTCTTTCTTTTCCTCAAAGTACTATGTAACAACAGCGTTATCTAATCTACGCCCGCAGACTTACCTCGCTATTTCACCCACTTACAAGGCTAATAACAATGTTCTCCCGTAACTTATTAACGACTGCTTTCATTACCCTTACCGTTTCGCTATCTGCCTGTACCGATAGTAAAACAGAGGCCCCTGCAGAAACGAGTGTCACAACAGAAACGACCGAAACCACACCTGTCGCATCCACCTCAACCGCCAATGAAGCAGAAGTGTATGTTGAGGTTTCCGAAGAGGAAGTCGCTCCAGACTCTGAAGGAAAGCCCGCGATATCTTCAAGTGTGGCAGTCGTCATCACATCAAAAGTTGAAGCTATCAACCATGAAACTCGGGTTGTCACTGTTAATGATCAAGAAGGCAAGCCTGTTACATTTACCGCTTCTGAAGAAGCGCGTAATTTAGATCAGGTTACCGTCGGCGACACCATTACGGTTGAAATCATTAAAAATCTAACGATCGAGGTATTTAGTGCTGAGAATGCTGAAGCAGGGGCCGCTGAAATCGTAGTAGCGGCACGCGCAGAAGAAGGTGAAATGCCAGCAGCCGCGGTAATGGATTCAAAAATTGAAATGTTTACGGTTGAAGAGATTAACATCGAAGCCAATACCTTCAAGCTGAAAGACGCTAACGGTATGGTTAAAGAGTTTACCGCTCGTGAGCCAGAAAATCTTAAGAAATCTGAAGTGGGTGATGTTGTCGTGATGACCCTCACTCAAGCGGTTGCGGTTTCAGTAGAAGCCCATGCTGCAGAACAATAGTTAAGTAGCTCCCCTCCAACAAGCATTCAGGTTATAACTGTTGGAGGAGGCTATGATTAAATTAACGCATATTGTTACTGATGGTATGGACACACAGGCTTAGTGCCATTCCATACCGGTAACGCCAAGTCTTCAGGCTCTTCTATCGGGCCACCCGTTCTCGCTTTAAATGAACCTTCGTTAATAGTCATTTTCATCAGCGCAGTTGCTTTACGCTCTAGCTTATTGGGTGACCTAACATGCTCCCAACGCCCTTCTTCAACCTGGTTAATAATCACCTCAAACGCACGGTCGAACTCATGATCATCAACCACTCTGCTACCGGTGCAGTATAAAACAGCCGAACGATAGTTAGCGCTATGATGATAGGAAGACTTCGACATCACCCACTCTTTGTACTCAGCAAAGGAGATACTGCATTCGCCGCCGTTTTCAATTAGGCGCTGTATACGGCTCTTGTTCGCCACATGTAAATATAGATGTTCACCAACCCTCCAAACCGTCAAAGGAATCACCACCGGGCGATTATTAACAATAAACCCGACATGCCCTAGCTTAAGATCATCAACCAATTGATAAATATCTGCTTTCTCATAGCTTGCTCGTTTAGATACTCGTCTCACTTTACTATGCTCTGTAAACCTGACCTCGCTCACCGTTCAACTCCTTTGCCAAGTACTTTTGCTCTATTGCATGTCTTGATATGGCGATTATTGCGCCCTACTGGTATCTTTATAAGATCCAATTTATAAATATACATGGTGCCAGTTTATGGAAGTGCCCTCTTTTTCATCATTCGAGTTCAATACTGGGCGTCCCCTTCAAGAGCAACTTCAACATCAACTAACGCAATGGATCTGCACAGGGCGACTGTCATCCGGCTCTCGCCTCCCCTCATCTCGCCGCCTTGCGTCAGAACTGAATGTCAGTAGAAATACGGTCACTATCGTATTGGAGCAGCTAAAATCAGAAGGCTTTTTGGAGAGTATTCAAGGGAAAGGTGTATATGTTACTTCGGACTTACCCAAAGGCATTACCAGCCCGTCTAACGTTAGCTGGAATAAAAAAGGGGCTCTTCCTGAGCTTTCTAATTTCGCCCAGTACCTAAACCAAACACCGCTTATGGAGCATGGAGAGATACTGCCGTTCACGCCGGGAATACCGGACATATCCTCATTTCCACAAAAAACATGGTTACAAATTCAAAGGCGACATCAAGATCGAACCAGTTTAATGGGTTATGACGGCAATCAAGGGTACGCGCCTTTACGAGAATCGCTTGCTGAATATTTAAAATTGTCACGAGGTGTGCGCTGCAAGCCTGAGCAAATCATCATCACACAAGGCGCTCAACAGGCCATATCACTTTGTGCGCAAGTATTATTAAATGAAGGCGATGCGGTGTTAGTCGAAAGCCCTGGCTATTTAGGGGCGCGAAAAGCGTTTTTGGCACGAAGAGCATCGTTGGTTTCATGCCCCATGAGCGAAAACGGGGTCGATATAATAGCGCTACAGAACAGCAACATCATGAGCACACTCAAACCTAAATTAATGTACATCACCCCCACTCATCAATACCCTCTGGGCGGTATTCTCTCTGCATCTCAGCGACTTAAATTACTGGACTGGGCCGCTACACAAAACACCTGGCTAATTGAGGATGATTACGATAGTGAGTTCCACTATTTTCATAAACCTATCGCAGCCTTGCAAGGCATGGCAGAACAAACACCTGTGATCTATATGGGGAGCTTTAGTAAAGCACTGTTTCCATCACTCCGCTTGGGCTATTTGGTCGTGCCTGAGGCATTGGTTAAAGTGTTTATTAAAGCCAAAAGTTATATGGGCGGTGAATCTCCCCTGCTGACACAAGCCGTTGTAGCAGACTTTATCAACGAAGGGCATTTTGTTCGGCACCTAAGAAAGATGAGATTATTATATCAAGAAAAATGGCAGCACCTTATTGACCTTATTAATAGGGAGCTCCCCCTAGAAGTGAACCCGATTTTACAAAGTGCCGGTATGCATCTGGCCATCGAGATACCTAACATTGATGACCTAACGCTGAAAAAGAACTTTCACCAACAGGGCTTTGGAAGCTCCGCCCTCTCATCTTATTACAATGACAAACCTACAAAAACGGGTCTGGTGCTAGGGTTTGCTAATACAACCCAATATCAACGAGAAGAAGGAATCACTGCATTGAAGAGCTTGTTGCAGGAGCATTAAAGCGGGCACAGATACCCAACGATAATATACCTCGCTGGCTATTTAACGGAGGCAATTTCTTCGTCGGTCAAATAACGCCATTCACCCGGTTCAAGATCTTCATCAAGTGCGATATCGCCAACCTGCTCTCGATGCAGTTCAACGACGCGATTATTGATCGCGCCAAACATACGTTTGACTTGATGGTACTTGCCTTCATGGATAGTTAATAGCGACTCAGTAGGCGACAGAATTTCGAGTTCTGCTGGCAGCGTGGGCTGCTTTTCACCTTTCAACATAATACCATTAGCAAACTGCTCGACCACGTCTTGAGGCACGGCCTCTGCTGAGATAACACGGTAACATTTTTTACATTGTTTTTTAGGCGATGTGATTCTATGAGACCACTTTCCATCATCAGTAATCAGTAGCAGGCCAGTCGTGTCAGCATCAAGACGGCCCGCAATTAATAAATCCTCTAATCGTTCAAGGTCGTAAAAAAGGTCGAATACTGAACGATAGTCATCATCAAGAGAAGTACATACTGCTCCATCAGGCTTGTTTAGCATAATGTAACGAGGGCCAGAGAAACGAAGGTGACGCCCGTCAAATACCACTTCATTCTGATCGTTTATTTTTACCTTTTGGTCTTTTTCAATAACACCATCGACCTTAACTAAGCCTTTACCTATGACACGTTTAGCCTGAATGCGGCTTAGACCGGTACAAGTACATATAAATTTATCGAGACGCATAGATAATTACTCAGTCAGATCGATATTGGTAATAGTTTACTTTTTATTCCAAGGGTTGTGTCCACGAGCATTCTCACCTGAACGTTGGCCATCTTTGTGGTCAACTCTTGGTTTCTTAGGCTTCTTCGGCTTTTTAGGTTTTTGCGGGCGGGTATCCAAACGCGTTTCACGAAGTGGGTTAACCGGCTGAAAGCCGTCAATTTCTTTACGGGGTAACAGCTCACCAATTAAACGTTCTATATCTGAAAGCAGCTTAAGCTCGTCAGCACACACAAGAGAGACCGCCTGACCGCTAGCACCCGCCCTTCCTGTACGCCCTATTCGATGCACATAATCTTCTGGCACATTGGGTAAGTCAAAATTAACGACCTGAGGTAGCTGATCAATATCGAGTCCACGAGCTGCAATATCGGTTGCGACCAGTACTCTAACGGCCCCGCTCTTGAAATCAGCCAATGCTCTAGTACGAGCACCCTGCCCTTTATTGCCATGTATCGCAGCGGCGGTAATGCCTCTGGTTTCAAGCTGTTTGGTCAACCGGTTTGCGCCGTGCTTGGTTTTGCTGAACACCAACACTTGCTGCCAGTTATTATCCTGAATCAGCTTAGTCAACATGGCTGATTTCTTTGCCTTATCTGCAGGATAAACCCACTGTTCTACAGCTTTAACCGTGGTGTTACGCGGAGAAACAGAGATCTCAATTGGGTTATTCACTAACCCTTTTGCCAGCTGGCGAATGTCATCTGAAAACGTAGCTGAAAACATCAGATTCTGGCGATCTTTAGGCAATAAGGCCAATATCTTCTTAATATCATGGATAAATCCCATATCCAGCATACGGTCGGCTTCATCTAAAACGAGCACTTCAAGCTGCTTAAACTTAATCGCGTTTTGGCTATAAAGATCAAGCAAGCGCCCCGGCGTAGCGACCAATACATCAACCCCTTTGCGCAGCTTCATCATTTGCGGGTTAATCTTAACACCACCAAATACCACCGCCGATCGCAACGGTAGATTTTTACCATAAGTCGCCACACTTTCGCCCACCTGTGCTGCCAACTCACGAGTAGGTGTTAGAACCAATGCTCTTACTTGATTAGTTTGAGCCCGCTCACCTTCAGAGAGCAGCTGTAACAAAGGCAATGTAAATCCGGCTGTCTTCCCTGTGCCAGTCTGGGCTGCCGCCATTACATCCTTACCTTCAATAACCGCTGGGATTGCCTGCGCTTGAATAGGTGAAGGCGTGTCATAACCTTGCTCGGCTACGGCCGCTAGAATAGGGGCAGATAGGCCCAGGGAATCAAAACTCATAGAATGTTCTCGTGTTACTGCATGCATGATAAAAGCCACCGATTTGGCGGCCGTGCAGCTTACAGGATATTATAGTTAAGCGCCATGTAAATGCTTAATGAGTAACCAATAGATAGCGTCATCACCTAGAACCTCCAGGCAACCAGTCGACTCACTTTCTGACCTTGGCTCATATCAATCACCTTAACCTGACTAGCGCCTAATTGCGCTAGTAACGTTTGCAACGGCCGAACATTTTCCTTTTTGGATACGAGACTTGTAAACCAAGCGACCTGATGACCAAACGCCACACTCTCTTTCGCCATACGGGTTAAAAAGGTAATTTCACCTCCTTGGCACCACAACTCCGCCTTCTGCCCTCCGAAGTTTAGTTTTGGTTCAGCATTCTTTTTAGCCGAGGGCGCCCCTGCTTTATTGAGATTCTTCCACTTACGCTGACTACCCGCTTTGGCCTCAGCCATTGATGAGTGAAAAGGCGGATTGCAGATGGTCAATAAAAAATGATCGTGGGGCTGAATAATTCCTTTAAATATTGACTTAGCGTCTTTCTGCAACACCACGTCAACCTTACCCTGTAAGCAGGTATTCGATTTAACAATTGCCTTTGCTGAATTAACGGAAACAGGGTCGATATCTGTGGCAGTAAACGCCCAACCATAACATTGGCTACCAATAATAGGGTAAATACAGTTTGCACCTGTCCCGACATCCAACACTTTAATCTTTTTGGCGAGGTTTGCAGATTCAGGCTCAGGCTCAGGCGAGGAGCATAGAGCTAAAAGGTCTGCAACGTAATGTATATAGTCCGCTCGACCGGGAATCGGAGGGCAAAGGTAGCCTTCGGGAATCTGCCAATTAGAGACATGGTAGTAATGAGCCAGAAGCGCTCTATTTAAGCACAGTACCGCGTTCTCATCACTAAAATCAATGGTGTTATCCCCTTTCGGGTTGGGCTTGATAAAGGCCTTTAACTCAGGGGACGATTTACATAGCGCGACTAGATCATAACGACCACGATGAGGGTTATTAGGGTGAAGCTCGCCTTTTTTGAATGCTTTCTTAACTGACAGCTTTGAGCCTTTGGTCGCTTTCAAATTATTCCAATATCAGTTGAGTGGACGCGGGGTAAGCCGTGCATGGATAGATGGTTTTACCCAGTTGATTACCTGATACCTGCCCAGAAACAAGGTTGGTTCGGCAGGTACCACACATGCCAGAGCGACAGCCATGCTCAAGATGGATTCCTTTCTTTTCCGCCGCTTCTAACAGTGTTTGATCGCAGTTTTCAGCTTCAATTACAAAGCTAATATTTTGAGACTTTAACGTAACCGTCACATCTTCATCAAGCTTTCTAAGCGTTGTCAGGTCTTGATTAAAGCGAACAAAATGCTCCACCTCCAAGTTATCAAAGTCGTACTCAATTGATTCCAAAAACGAAAGCACCTCTTTCTTAAACGCATCAGGGCCGCAGAGATAGATATGTCGATCCTTAATATCTGGATACGCATCCATCAGCTGATTGGGCATTACGTTCACTCTATCATCGGGCTCTATTGACCGGGAATAGCTAATATCAACGGGTGAACGTACCTTGTTACTCTCTAGCTGAGATCTAAAAATAGTCTCCTCTGGGGTTCTTGACCGGTAATAAAAAGCGATATCCGGGCGTTTAGCGGTTGATTCCAATGCGTTCAAAATCGAAAAGCACGGTGTAATCCCTGCACCTGCACTGATGAACAGAAGTTTCTCTTGGCCTCTATAGATAAACGCACCTCTGGGGGACGATATATTCAATACCACCCCAATACCTACATGATCATGTAACCAATTAGAGACCTTGCCCTCGGGATTACGTTTTACCGTAATAGAGACTGTATTTTCATCAATAATCGAGAGGGAGTAACAACGGGACTCTGCTTTTTCGCCCTCAGAAATTACAGCACTCAGTTCTATGTGCTGGCCCGGCAAAGGTTGTTTAAAGTGTTGATTAGGCAGTAGTACGAACGTTTTTGTGTCGGGTGTTTCCTGGCGGATAGCCACCACCTCTGCCTTGCAGTCATAAGTCCACAAAAAAGGGTCGACTTTTTGAGTCACCACATTCATGGTGTTGCTAGCAATATATTCGACCCAGTCACGCCCTAATATCTTCATCACCCAAGGGTGGGCAGCCCTACTCCATTTACTTAACATTCTCGACTCCCTGCTTCAAATAACACAATTCTTCTGTCGTTGGCTTTGCATCCTTGAACGAGAAATGCCACAGCACTCCTATGTAATTTCGAATGGCTTGCCACCAGTTACGATTAGATTTATAGGGCAAGTCATATTGCTTACAAACCGCCTGCACCTCAATCGCCATATCGGGGTATCGATGGGCAGGGATATCAGGAAACAGGTGATGCTCAACTTGATAATTTAGATGGCCCCACAAAACACTTTGCCAGCGATTGCCTTTAAAATTAACAGACGAATCTAGCTGTGAGATATACCATTTACCTTTGTTCCTAAGTGCTTCTTCTGGCTGCAAAGGCTCTGTTAGGTGGGTGGCTTGAATCGTTAGCGCAATCCAGTAATTGTTGAGCACATCGGCTAACAAGTTCGCTAAAAACACTTTGAAGAAGCCATACCCAGTGATAAGCGCCAATAGTGGAAACAGTGCATACTCCTTTACCCACACACGCCATACGGCTCGCTGATGCCTTTTGTTCCTGTCAGCATCAGACAGCTCTTCAGTGTTCTCAAAGGTTGCATATCCCTTATTGCCTAAGGGGAAACGCCGCTCTCTAAATTTGTCGTTGTTACCAAGATTTTGAGCATCAAAGTTATACAACATCGTTGGATAAACAAATAACAGATAGATCGGTACCTGAAACCAGTGCCATTTATTGTGGGGGGTTTTTGAGTTAGTCCGTAAAAAACCATGGTTAAGGTCTGGATCTTTCTCATACACATTGGTATGAACATGATGAATGCCGTTGTGCTCCTGACGCCAGGCGGCTTCATCCATCGGGGCTTTCCAGCGAAACTTTCGAGAGTGGAACTGGGGAATTTTCTCAAACGAGTCATATTGCCCATGCAGTACATTGTGACCAATTTCTATCGCCTCCAGATTTCGATGCAAAAACAGAAAAGGCACGCCAAGAAGTGCAAAAGGACCAGGCAATATCCAAATAAGCCCCCGACCTATCACTTCAAATACTCGAGAGTAACGGCGTATACCGGTTATATGCCGTACATCCTTTTCACCAAGATCATCTCTGTGTTTCTGTTTAATACTCTCGAAGGCCTGATGAATATCTTCAAACCGTTTCTCAGTAGAATCTTCCGTGTGGGGCATAATGTTGTCTTTAGGTTAGGGGTTATAAAACATGAATGAACAATGGGGTAACAATTCACCTTCGTAGCGTTGACGCTACGAAGCAAAATCAGGGGGGTTATTGACTTCAACTGAACATGGTCAACATTAGGTTTGATTCAGGTTAGTCGGGATCGTTTTATCACAAGGCTGAAACTCTTTAGCTTTAAAGTGCTCAATTAATACATCTTTATCTTGCCAAATACCTTTTATCCAACTCTGAAATTCAGCTTTGAATTCGGGATCTTGCGAGTAATCTTTCCCTCGTAACGAGGCCGGTATAGCAATTTTTTTCACGTCAACGACAATGTTCTTTATCTTACCGGTCAATAATCCCCAGACGCCTTGAGGCCCTTCGGGGTAATAAATCGTAATATCCAACATAGTGTGCATTTGATCACCCATACTCCCCATCACAAACGCTGCACCACCAAACTTTGGATTCAATAAATTCTGGTACGGAGGCTGCTGTTTTGCATGCTTAATAGGCGTAAACCGAGTCCCCTCCAAAAAATTAAACACCGCTACCGGCGTAGTTTTAAACTTCTCACACGCTTGGCGAGTGGTTTCCAAGTCTTTGCCCTTCATTTCAGGGTGTTTCTTAAGATACTCATAGGAATAGCGTTTCATAAATGGAAAGTCTAGCGCCCACCAGCAAACGCCCATCACCGGCACCCATATGAGTTCCTGTTTTAGGAAAAATTTAAGCATGGGAATTTTTCGATTGAGTACTTTTTGCACCACCGGGATATCAGTCCATGATTGGTGGTTACAGTTTACGAAGTACCAGTCGTTCTTTTTAAGCCCCTCAATACCTGTAACATGCCAGTTTATCCGCTGTGTTAACGAAAGAACTGAGCTATTAAGCGCCACCCATATATTGGCAATGCCTATCAATAACAAGGTCATTGATTTACGAATAATAACGACAGGAAAAACCAACTTAAGAAATGTGCAAAATAAAAGAAATGGAAGCCAAAAAAAGGTATTGGCGATAATCAACGTAAACGCCAAAACACCTCGAAACCAATTAGGAAGAAAGCTAAGCATTTAATATCTCGGTCATTATTAGAAACAGGAGTAACGTAATTCTACGCGTAAGAAAGCTAAACTTCAAACTTTCAGCTTACAGTTGTACCGGTCGTGCGAACGCCTAAAAAAAGAACCCTCACCTCCACTACTAACTCACAAGTGTTACAATTGAGTGATTAATATAAAGAACCCAGACAGAAAAGGGAGTCAACAAGCTACATTTCGTTTGCCTTTCTATAACTCCCTTGATAGTCAAAAATTCGTTCTTTAACCCGCCAACTATTTCCTGCTGTTTTACTCGTGGCTTTCCTTGCAATCACATAATCGGGAGCGGTAAATGAATCAGCAGCATCAATCACTTGCTCTATACAGGTAAACCGCCTCGGAGCAGCACCTTGCTTAAATCGTCGCCCAAAGTGCATGTTAAAAATATGGCGCTGACCTTTATGAGAAAGGTCGAAGTGTTCATTTAACTCAACCCCCTGCTCATCATGATAAATAATCTTTAACCGGCCTTTACTCTCCTCAAAAGTAACCCCTGCACAACGTATCACCATTGCATTCTTCAGCTGCAGGGCCGCCTTTAACTGATCATCAGGATCTATCAGCGCTTCGTGACATCGGGTACATTCCCGTGCGGCGATATCATTTTCTGCACCGCAGTGACGACACTCTTTAAATCGAAACCGATAATCACACGGCGTTGGCACCCCGGAGTCATTAAGCTCATATCCCCAACATTTACGGCCATAATGCTCTATCAACTGCCCACCCTCACCTGTGATGCCCCAAAACGTATTGGCAAATTCACAACGCGGGCAATGAACCATAACCGGCACACTGTCGGTGGAGGGTTTAGCTGCTCCCACTTCAGGATAGAATAGATCAAATCCATTACCTGCATAATCAATCACAAGGCAATCGGTTTTACCATCCGACAACCTTAAACCACGCCCTACAATTTGCTGATAAAGGCTCACAGACTCTGTCGGCCGTAAAATCGCAATCATATCAACATGAGGCGCATCAAACCCGGTAGTGAGCACCGCAACATTCACTAAAAATTTCAACTCGCGAGATTTGAATCTAGAAATCAGCTCACTTCGCTCCCCATGAGGAGTATCCCCTGTTATCAACGCTGTTTCTGCAGCGGGCAAGTAACCAGCGATCTCTTTTGCGTGCTTAACACTGGCCGCAAACACCATGATGCCTTGCCGGTTAGGGTGACCGTTTGCCAGCATCTTAACTTGCTCGACAATACCCTGAGTTACGCGAGGATATCGAGATAGCAGTTCGTTAACTTCGCGTTCATTATACTGCCCGTTACTGTTCGCATTCAGGCTGGAGAAATCATAGTGGGTAATAGCCGCATCAACGACCTTTGGCGGTGTTAAATACTTATTTTTTATCATGTAATTTAACGGCAGTTCATAGATACAACGAAGAAATGGACGAGCATCATCTGCTCGTGTATATCCGTGATAGTGGTACCGATAGATCCAACCTATTCCCATTCGATAAGGCGTTGCCGTTAAACCCAATACTTTTAGCTCAGAATTATGTTCTTTCAGTTTGCGAATAAGTTGAATGTATTGGCTTTCAGTCGTCGAAGCCCTAGGCGATAGATCTTCACTCGTACCCAACCCGAGGTTTTCATCAACTTCTCCGTTTACTCGATGGCATTCATCAATAATGACTAAAGAGTATGCTTCCGAGAAGGCATCCAGATTGCGAGCAACCGATTGAATACTCGCAAATGTGACTTGCTGGGAGGTGTTTTTTTGCTTCAGTCCCGCAGAGTAGACACTTGCCGTAAGCCCATAACCCTGATACTTGGCATGGTTCTGCTCTACTAGTTCTTTTACATGCGCGAGCACTAAAATCTTACGTTTAGCCAGTCGGGCCAATTCGGCGATTACCAAACTTTTGCCTGCACCGGTTGGCAAGACTATAACCGCCGACTCATCACTTTTACGGAAATGTTCGACCGTCGCTTTAACCGCATCGCGTTGATAACTGCGTAACGTAAATGCCATAAATAAATGTTCAACCAAACGAAGTTAGAAAGGGTGATCAACCATCACCCAAAGGCTTTCACTTTCTTCCGATACGGCCACATCAGTCCGAACGACTAACCCTGCCATCATTGCTCTAAGTGAAACACCACCATCATAGTTGAGATCAGACAACAGAGCGTTTAACGTTTGCAGATGTCGATGCAAACGAAAAAGTAGTTAGCCCCATCAACAGGACTATAAGGGCGAAATATAAATGCATTTCAAATCTCTAATATAAAATAGTCAACATCATCTAGTACAACCGATAAAATCAAACTAAGGTTACAATCTTTGCGTCACAAAAAGACATAACCTAGAAGCCTGATAATATTCATTCAAATAAACACCCGAACCGAGTAAAATCGCCAATATTGATTCAACCAGCTGTTTAATACACATATCAACAGAGCAAGTTACCATAAACTATGGTCAAAAATGATCCTCAGCTTTCCGCTTCATCGGTCAAACCTCGTATCGGCATCGTCGGTGGAGGTATGGCCGGCTCAACAGTCGCCTTGCGATTAGCTGAACTAGGCATCGACGTTGTGCTATTTGAAGCAGGCAAAACACTTGTTAACGGCCCTCCCATTTGCCATCTACATGCAGGCGGAAACCTTTATCGGGAAATTTCAGATGAGCAGTGTATCACGCTACTTCGTCAGTCGATTGACACGCTTAAGGTTTATCCTCAAACCGCTAATATACGGCCCACCGTAATAGCCATTCCCTCTCGTGATAACGGCTCTCCGAGCGACCTTTTTCCTCGCTTAGAAAGGTTACAAACAGAGTACGCCAGATTAATACAGCAAAACCCGAACAACAACGTACTCGGGAACGCGAAGGATTATTTTAAACTATACGATCGTCAACTACTTGAAGCGTTAGCCCACAAAGATACGCCCAAAAAAGCAATCACGTTAGATGACTGGATGATACCTGTCGCCAAAAACTTAAATTTAGACGAGTTCAAGCTACCCCTAATTCTTGTACAAGAGTACGGGCTCAGTATCTTTCGAATTGCGTCCACCGTCAGCCTAGCATTTGAGAAGTTAGCGTCTTCCACAGTATTAACCAATACCAAGGTCATCCATATACAGCATCAACAAGAACACCCTGGCTGGAGAATCGACTACCAGACCAACGGGCAAGCCGAGCAGTCCATCAACGTTGATTATTTAATCAATGCTTGTGGCTATCGCACCGGAACTTTAGATGATATGCATGGTTTTCAACGAGATCGAATGGTTGAGTTTAAGGCAGCATACATCGCGCACTGGCCTGAGTGTCAGGGAGATTGGCCTGAGGTTATTTTTCACGGAGAGCGCGGTACACCCGATGGAATGGCTCAACTAACCCCATACCCCGATGGTTACTTTCAACTGCATGGCATGACAGAAGAGATCACACTATTTAAAGAAGGTCTCGTTGCTTCAACTGAAAAAAGTGCTCAGCCCATGCTTAATAGTTTGTTTAATAGAAAGCTAACCGACAAATGGTACCAGAGCGAAATAGAACGACGTACAGCAAAAGCTGTCGAGCATGTTGCTCAATTCATCCCTGATTTTGGACGCGCTACCGTAGGCGGCAGCCCGATGTTCGGCGCTCAGCAGATACCAGGGGATGACCCGTCACTTCGTGCCGCAGACGTATCATTTGCAGGAGACCGCTATGCCCGCGCTGAAATCGTGAAAGCCTCTTCGGCACTAACGGTTGCAACGGCAATAGTCGAACAACTCAGAGAGGAGGCATTAATAGCTCCCGAGACAGCATTCGGCAATACTGAACTATCCCAACAATTCCCAGTCACTAAGTCACTGCCGTTAGAAGACATAACCTCATTAGCCGAGCAACTCGCGCAAGAACGAGCCTGCCCGCTCGCACTCGCCAGACCCGTTGGGTCACATACAAATACACTGTAAAAGACCACCATGAAAATAATAAACCTATTATAGAGTATGAATACAATGGCTATATCTTCGCTAAAAGCTACAGCACAGTATTTCACTTTCTCGATTATTTTGAAGTGTTAGCCGTTCCAGAGGAAAATCGACTCAATGTTCGGTCATCGTCCCTCACTGCCATCACTGACCTGTTTGTTAACTATTTTAGAACCGAAAGTTTTAGAGAGGCGTTAGAAGCGAAAGGGGTTATCACTAAAAATTAGCGGTAAGAAAAATTATTAGCGCATCCTGTTAAATGCTTTTTTGGCAATATCTAAACACTCTCTATGGGCTGAATGGGAGTAAAGCAATGAAGAGTGTTGGTCATTACCCTGTAACGAGTATGATAACTTTTCACCTTTCTAAGGTGCGTTTTTCATTTAGATCAGGAACTCAATTATCAACAAAAAATATAAAGAGATTCTATTTATAACCCAATTACATGCTTATTCTTTAACTGTTAATATTGATCTACAGAACAAATGCTTCTTTAAACTAATAGCAAAATACTTATTCAGGATAACAGTATGACTAAGACTATTTTGATTACAGGCTCGACGGATGGCATTGGGCTCGAGACCGCCAAGTTACTCTACGGTATGGGTCATACTATTTTATTGCACGGGCGAAGTGTTGAAAAGCTGGCGATAGCAAAATCTACCCTTCTTGAAATGAGAGATGGTAATAAAACGGATAACGGAATTGTACACACATACTTAGCCGACTTATCATCGCTTGCTGATACCGTTAAGTTAGCAAATCAAATTCAGGCAGAACATACTAAACTTGATGTACTAATCAATAATGCGGGCATCTTTGTATCAAAAGGTGGTTTAACACAAGAAGGCTTTGAATTACGGTTTGCCGTCAATGCCCTTGCGCCGTATGTACTGACCAAAAAATTGTTGCCGCTTATGGGTAATTCAGGACGAGTCGTCAATTTATCTTCTGCGGCACAAGCGACGGTTAATAAAGCCGCTATTGAAAGCAATGCACCGCTGTCGGATGGTGCAGCCTATGCGCAAAGCAAGTTACTTTTGACCATGTGGTCACGACATTTGGGCTTATCTTTAGCTGAAATTGGACCTGTGGTCGTATCTGTTAACCCAAAGTCCCTGTTGGGTAGCAAAATGGTAAAAGATGCCTATGGCGTAGCAGGCGGCGACTTGAAAATTGGCGCAGATATTTTAGTTAGTGCCGCTCTTGCAGAAGAATTTAGTCATGCCTTTGGTCAGTACTTTGATAATGATATAGGCCGCTTTTCCAACCCTCACTCTGACGCCTTAAATGACTCACTTGTGAACGAATTGGTTCAGTGGATGGATAATAAGCTTTCGGGTGTGCTGACACCTCAATAAAAATAAATCTTTTAAATACCATCGCTGTTTAGGGACTTTAGAGAAAAGCAATGAAAAAAGTACTAATAAACTTTGCTCACCCTGCACGTTCGCATTCAAAAATAAATAGTGCCTTAAGAGCTGCCGTGCAAGATATTAAAGGCGTGACGATTAATGATTTGTATGCACAATACCCCGACTTCATGATCGATACTGAAAGGGAGCAAGTGCTATGTGAAACACACGATGTAATCATCTTTCAGCATCCCCTCTATTGGTACTCTACCCCCGCTATAATAAAAGAATGGATGGACTTAGTGCTGGAGCATGGCTGGGCGTATGGCACAACGGGCAAGGCGCTGGAGGGAAAAATATTTCTTCAGGCTCTCAGTGGTGGCGGTGACGCAGACACATATCAACGAGAAGGGCTCAACCGCTTTACTATTGAGGAGTTAACTTCTCCGATGCAAGCCACAGCAAACCTGTGTTGCTTGAGATGGTTGCCACCATTTACAGTGCTAGGCGCACATAGAGGCTTGCCTCATGCAGAAATAGAGGCGCATGCTGAAGACTATCGTAGAGTCGTATTGGCCTTGAAGAATAGTACCTTAGATTTAGACATAGCAGGCAAATTCCCATTTGTGAACAGTGACCTAAACGCCATCATAAAAGGGCACAACTAGTGGAACAGTTTCTACTGCAACTCTTTATCTTTCTAGCTTCTGCTGCAATAGCGGTACCTCTTGCAAAGAAATTCGGACTAGGTTCGGTACTAGGCTATCTCGTGGCAGGTATTGTCATCGGACCATTTGGGATTTCCCTCATTCATGATGTTGAGGATGTGATGCACTTTACCGAGTTTGGTGTGGTCATGATGTTGTTCCTCGTCGGCTTAGAGTTAAAACCCTCATTACTTTGGCAAATGCGCCTGCCTATTTTAGGAATTGGTGGCGCTCAAGTCGTTTTGTCTTCACTTTTAATTGGCTCAGTCGCATTGATATTTTTACCGTGGCAGCAAGCGCTTGCTATTGGTTTGGTTCTCGCCCTGTCATCGACTGCTATCGTACTGCAAACACTCAATGAAAAAGGGTTGATGAATACCTCTGCTGGCAAATCCATTTTTTCAGTTTTACTATTTCAAGATCTCGCGGTTATTCCAATGCTGGCGCTATTGCCTCTCTTAGCGACTTTTGTCCTTGTAAGTGACGGACACCATGAGTCAGTTTTGTTTGATATTCACGCTTTACCGGGCTATGCACAGTTCGTTGCTACCTTATTAGCCATTGCTTCAATTCTATTGCTAGGAAAGTTTGCCAGCCGGCCCATCTTTAGAGCCATTGCTGCGACTAATGTACGCGAGATTTTTGTCGCTGCGGCTTTGGCCTTAGTCGTAGGGATCTCTTTGTTGATGATGGTCGTAGGCTTGTCTCCTGCCTTGGGTGCTTTTCTGGCAGGCGTCGTACTCGCAGACAGCGAATATCGTCATGAGCTCGAAAGTGATATAGAACCTTTTAAAGGTCTTCTGCTGGGAATATTTTTTATCTCCATTGGTGCGAGCCTAAACTTCACCCTTATTGGTGATGAGATTCTATTAATCTCGGCCTTAACCTTCGGACTGATTAGTGCAAAATGGTTTGTCCTGTTTTTAGTGGGAAAGCTGTTCAAAATGGAAGCGGGTGAACGCTCTCTTTTCGCCATTGCACTCGCGCAAGGCGGCGAATTTGCCTTCGTGTTATTTCAGTTTTCAAAAACCAACGGTGTATTGACTGCGGAAACAATCGACCCGCTCATTTCAGCGGTTGCGCTGTCTATGTTTTTAGCGCCTTTAATGTTTATTGCTTATGAGAAATTATCAAATACCAGTAATGAAGAAAGCGACGAAAATGCAGAAGCAGACAAAATAGATATGCCAGGTAAAAAAGTCATTCTTGCAGGATTTGGACGAACAGGTACAGATATCGGACGCTTTTTACTTTCAGCAGGTATCAAACCTGTCATTCTGGATAATGACCCTAGCAATGTAGAGCTGCTCAGGCGACTGGGCTATCAAGTTTATTATGGCGATGTGAGCCGCTTGGATTTGCTCGAAGCTGCTGGAGCGAGTGATGCAGAACTACTGATCATCACCATGGGGGATATTGAAAAATCACAGAGCTTGATAGAACTGATCCGGAAGCATTATCCCAAGCTAAAAATTATTGCTAATGCTTATGATAGAGAAACCGCATTTTCATTAATGGATATGAACGTCACGCATATCGCACGTGAGACCTTTGGTAGCGCTTTGGCACTTGGACAAGATGCCCTGGGTATTTTGGGGTTCGAGCCTTACGAAGCTCATCGCTTAGCTCGTATCTTCAAAAAGAAAGACCAAGAGATGATGCCTGAGCTGTATCAAATGCGTAATCAGGGCGAAGAAAGCTATATTTCAGCTTACCAAAGACATAATGCTATGCTTGAAGAGCTAATGACACTTGATCGACAGACAGATATAGATGAGCTAGATAAAGCCTGGACGGCCAAAAACCCAGAAACTTAAAAATTCAATTTTATCTTTCTCAACTTAGTTAATTTCCTGCACATTCACAACTAAGTCATTCCAGTTACGCTCTAACAACTATCCCAGTACGGTAAGTCACCATAGTATTTAGAAAAATAGTCTATAAAGGCACGCACCTTGGGTGCTAGTAATCTTGAGCTAGGGTACACGGCCCAAATAGCGGTATTACTTACTAAAGGCGTATATTTAAGGATTTCCACCAACGCGCCACTTTGCAAATATTTGTAGACGCTCCATGTAGACCCAAGCGTGATACCGAGCCCTGAGATCGATGCGTCTCTCACCGCTTCACCATTATCCGTTCTAAAATTCCCTTTAGCTTTCACCGTTTGCAGGCCATGTTCCGTTTCAAACGTCCAAGATTCCAACCCCATCAGTGTCAGGCATTGATGGTTGCGTAAGTCTTTGGGAGTAGTCGGTTCACCAAACGTTTTTATATAGTCTGGTGATGCGCAAATAATGCGTTTATCAGGCGCGAGTTTTCGAGCAATCAGACTAGAGTCATTGAGTTCAGCATCTCGAATGGCTATATCAAAACCACCTTCGACTAAGTCAATTATGCTATCACTTAGCCTTAGGTCGATATTTAGGTCTGGGTACTTTTCTAAGAAGCCTTTGAGCGCAGGTATTAAGTGCATACGTCCAAACGAAGCGGGCGCACTAACGCGTAAGGTTCCAGAGGGACTTACTTTTCCTGCGCCAACAGAGGCCCGAGCAGCATCAATATTAGACAGCACCTCCTCAGCGTGAGGTAAAAAGACCAAACCCTCCTGAGTCAGAGAAACCTTGCGTGTGGTGCGGTGCACCAGTCTAACGCCTAAGCCATCTTCGAGTTTATTGATGTAAGAACTGGACACTGCAGGCGATAGACCAAGCTCCTTGCCAGCCATACTAATATTGTGTGTGGCCGCTAGCCGAACAAACAGTTTAAGGTGATCAATATTCATCGCTTATTATCAATTAATTCTATAAAGTGATTTAATTTATGCAGGTATTATCAATCAATTCAATCTTAAATAAAATGAGTGACTAAATCAAATAGAGGCTACTTTTATGAAAGCAATGATAATCAAAGAATTTGGTAGTTCCGATGTGTTCGAGCCATCAGATATTCCCATGCCTGATTTAAAGGCCGGACATGTTTTAGTCAAAGTAGCTGCATCCAGTATTAACACCGTTGACACGATGATTCGCCAAATGGGCGAGGATTTAGCGCCATTATCACCTGCACTACCAGGCGTACTAGGCATGGATTTTTCCGGTACTGTGACCGCTGTTGGTGAGGGTGTCACTCAGTTTGTTGAAGGCGACGAGGTCTATGGCTGTGCGGGCGGCTTGGCCGATCTTCAGGGTGCTCTAGCTGAATACATGACGGCCGATGCGCAATTGATTGCCCGCAAGCCTAAAAATTTAACGATGCGCGAAGCTGCTGCTATTCCGTTGGTCGGCATTACTGCTTTCGAAGGACTTAAGCGCGCACTAGTACGCAAGGGTCAGAAGGTGCTCGTACATGGTGGCTCAGGGGGCGTAGGCCATATCGCCTTGCAATTAGCACGATACTTTGGTGCTGAGGTTTATGCAACAGGCGGGGGCGAGCAACAAATTGATTTGATTCAGGAGCTTGGTGCAACAGGTATCAACTATAAAACAGAGACTGTTTCTGATTATGTTCACAACCACACCGACGACAAAGGCTTTGATGTTGTCTTTGACTCAGTAGGCGGTGCCAATATGGCAAACTCTTTTGAGGCCGCGGCATTAAATGGTCAGATAGCCTCGACTGTTTCAATGGTTGAGTTAGATTTAACCACGGCACACTTCAAAGGGCTATCTTTACACGTTGTGTTCATGCTAATTCCAATGCTCCATAATCATGATCGCGCGGCACATGGAAAGATTCTTCAGCAATTGACCGATATTGCCGAAGCAGGTTCACTTCGCCCCGTGCTAGACAAACAAACCTTCTCACTTGAAGACGTAGGTAAAGCGCATGATCGTCTTTCTAGCGGTCAAGCAATGGGTAAGGTTGTCGTAGATATTTAATTAAAAATTAGAAAGTACAGACTTTTTTGTTAATTAATCTACGCGCTGAGGCATACGATGAATACGCTAAGTACGCCTCTCAATAAGCAGTTATTTCAAATGACCTTACCCATGTTGGCAGGATTGCTGGCCATCATGAGTTGTCACTTGGTAGACAGTGCTTTTATTGGTCAACTAGGCCCGTCACAGTTAACAGCCATTGGATTTACCCCCCCAATATATCAACTTATTATTGGTGTACAGGTTGGTTTGGGTATTGCGACAACGAGCGTGATATCCATAACCCTTGGTGCTCAGAATAAACAAAATGCCAAACAATTGGCGAGTTTGGTGATCATAACCGGCTTTATTCTTATATTAGCGCTATGTTTTATTATCTGGTCCGTTCAAGACAGCATTGTGTTGATGTTAGGCGCTCAACCAGAAATTCTTCCGCTTATTCATGAATATTGGATGCCATGGCTAGTAAGTTGTTGGTTAGGTGCCATGCTTTATTTTGGGTATAGCATCTTCAGAGCATATGGAGAGACCTTACTACCAGGCCTACTCATGATCCTGACAAGCCTCATCAATATCATCCTAGATCCTGTCTTTATATTCGCTCTCGATATGGGCTTGGCTGGTGCTGCATGGGCGAGCTGCGCTGCCTTTGGAATTGGCTGCCTGATACTTTATTATCAGATGATAAAACGTGAGTTTCTATCGCTACCCACACAACAAGAACAAGTAATCGATGGTTTTAATCGAATCTTCTCATTTTTGACGCCATCCATGCTCAGTCAATTTATCCCCCCCTTATCAGCCATGCTAGCAACAATCGTTATATCTTCGCATGGTGACTTAGCTGTTGCGGCATGGGGGCTCGGAAGTCGCTTAGAACTATTCTCAATTATTATCGTTCTAGCATTAACAATGGCTATGCCGCCTATTGTTGGAAGGCTACGCGGAAGTAACAGTTTTGACCAGATTCACCAACTTGTTAAGGCGAGTGTTATCTTTGTACTTGTGTGGCAATTAGTGGTGTCGCTTCTATTAATAACGTTCTCATCCATGATCGGAGGTCTTTTTACCGACGATAGGGATATTATGGATATTTTGAGTAGCTACTTATGGTTCCTACCATTGAGTTTCGGGGCACTGGGGGTGTGCATGATTATGGTCTCGGTTTGTAGTGCACTCGGCACGCCTCGAACCTCTTTGATAATTTCAATCGTTCGATTATTTGCTTGCTACCTTCCTTTGCTCTGGATCGGGTCTGAGCTTGGCGGACCATCCGGCTTATTTATAGGCGCGATGACAGGAAACTTTCTCGCTGGTTTCCTAAGCTGGACTATTTACAAAAAAAAAACAAAGACACTGTCACTAAATAACACACTTGAAAATTGCGTTTTAGCCAGAAGTCAATAACTTCAGTAACCCAGAATAGTATCGTATTAACCCTATTCCTATCGGTATCGATACTTTCCTATACGTCACCCTAAAGCTCATTAAGCGCAGACTACTAAATATCGAAAAAGGCAAGCTTTAGGTCGAAAGCTGGCCATTCGCACTTCTGCAAATAATGACCGCTAACAATCCAGAGCATGAGTTAACTCTCTCTAGTTTTTCCCGTATTGACTCTTCCGCTAAAAGTCAGCCTCTGACGCCGACCCCGGAAAGCTAGGATCGGAGTAGACTTGTATCGCTTAAACTACAACTTTTGATATCGAGAATGAAGAATGCCCACTCTCTCTACATAGTTTTGAGTTTCACGGTACGGAGGAATACCACCATACTTTTTCACTGCGTTTGGCCCCGCATTATAAGCCGCTGAAGCCAATTCGATATTGCCATCAAACCTATGAAGTAGCTGGGCAAGGTATTTCGTTCCGCCGTCAATATTCATCTTGCTATTGAAAGCATTATCAACTCCAAGTTCTTTCGCCGTTGCAGGCATCAGCTGCATAAGCCCCATCGCTCCTTGGCTTGATTTAGCTTTATCATTGAACGCAGACTCTGCATGAATCACAGCCTTAATTAATGCCGGGTCAACGTTATACCGTGTCGCTGTTTGATGAATTTGATCAGAATATTTTGATTTAAATAGCTTTGTTGTATGCCAGTTTACGGTTGAGTGAGAGCTACAAGCAAAACAGGCCACCTTATAAACCTCGTGGGCAATGCCCTTCTCGGGAGCCGTGTCAGAATAGGTAACAACACCATCATCATGACGGAATTTGAATATTTTGCCGAGCGACGGCCTTTTCTGAGAGCTAATAACTTTTGCACCGCTATTCTTAACATTGGTGTACTCTATACGTCCGTCGGCATGAACTATCTTTTTAATGCCTGCAGAAGAGAACGCCAATGCTGGAGCCAGAACAAATGAGGCGCCTAAAATAGCAACTAACAACTTCCTCATACTGACCCACACCCTACAGATCATCTAAGCATTCCCATTTTATTAACTTAAAGTAAGCAATAATTTAAATGTGCCTGACCTTTTTATAATAGCAAAAAGGTGTATATATATTATGACTTTTGACCAGATAACGCTACAAACTGATCATATCTTGACCTAATCCTTTTGAATCCCTTCACCTATCGATTTGTCTCTTACCTCTTCCAAGGTACTTCACAGTCAAGCCGCTCCTCTATTTTTCCATCTTTATAGCTGAGATTGAACGCTCCCATGCCTGGGTTTTCGTGTCGTTCGAATAAGGTTACACGTGCTCCCTACCCAATAACCAAGCAGCACTTAGGCCTGCTATGCCACTTCCTATCACGGCTATTTTCTTTTTCGCCTGGTCCATCTCAGAAACACTCCATAGATTTTAATCTTCTTCAAACAGCTTCCCTAACATTGCGTGATAGATATCTTTATCTCCGATGTAACCTACTACACTATCCTGATCAACCACCAGCATACCATGACCCGTATGATAGCGAATCTCCATTACATCCTTCATCAACGTATTGGTGTTTACTAATGAAGGCTGCTTTAATAACGTTTCAACCGTCTGACCTGGCGACCATTGCTGAAAAGCATGCTCTTGACTGCCATAACGTACCCGGCAACTCAAAGGGGTCTCACCCGGCTTCAACCAATAATCATGACGTCGACTCAGGCAGTATTCATCATTTACCATAGGAAGCTCTCCTAACGGCCGGAGTAACGCGTTGGCTTTAACTACTTCAACCGGGTTAGTATGAGCAACAAAGTTCCGGACATAATCATCTGCGGGATTAAGAACGATATTTTCCGGTGTGTCATGTTGAACAATTTCACCATCTTTCATGATGGCAATATGGTTACCAAGCTTTAACGCCTCATCCAGATCGTGACTTACAAATACAACCGTCTTCTGAAGTTGCTGCTGTAACCGCAATAACTCATCTTGTAACTGATTTCGAATCAGTGGATCTAACGCTGAAAAAGGCTCATCCATTAAAATAATATCGGTTTCCATCGCAAGCGCCCGGGCTAGCCCCACGCGCTGCTGCATGCCGCCCGATAACTCTGACGGACGCATTTTTGCCCATTGCGTTAAGCCAACTAAATCCAACTGATGCATCACACGGTCACGAATATGTTTTTTCTCTAACCCTTTTTGCTCTAACCCAAACGCTACATTTTGGGCAACAGTTAACCAAGGCATTAGCGCAAATTTCTGAAATACCATGGTGATGCGTTCCATACGCACTTTTCGTTTTTCAGCTTCAGATAACGCTAAAAAGCTCTGCATCCCCTGATCGGTCTCTAAAAGTACCTCTCCTCGAGTAATAGGGTTCAACCCATTAGCCGTTCTCAATAAGCTTGACTTACCCGAACCCGATAAACCCATCAGCACACATATCTCACCCTTCGCTACCGATAAACTAGCATTACGAACCCCTGCCGTTAACCCCGTTTTATCAAGAATATCGCTGCGACTCATTCCCTTATCGAGTAGTGGTATAGCGCGCTCTGGATTTTTACCAAATACCACATCAACATCTTTAAATTCAATCACTGATATCTACTCTTAGATAAACGGTCTAACATGATGGCAACCAGCACAATCGCTAATCCGGCTTCAAACCCCATGGCTATATCGACCGTATTCAGCGCTCGAACAACGGGCTTTCCGAGGCCATCCGCACCTACCAACGCAGCAATAACCACCATCGATAGAGACAACATTATGCATTGAGTAATTCCGGCTCGAATACTCGACATTGCGGCGGGTATTTCAACTTTTACCAATAAATTTCTATTGGTGCAGCCGAATGCCTTACCTGCTTCCAGCAACTCTGGAGGAACTTCCGATATCCCCAGATAAGTCAGCCTAATAGGCGCTGCAATTGCAAATACAATAGTAGAGATTAGCCCTGGCACAACGCCTAATCCAAACAATGTCAGCGTCGGTATTAGGTAGACAAATGTTGGAATGGTTTGCATTAAGTCGAGTACTGGACGTAAAAAACGGTATAGCATCGGACGGTGCGCTGCCGCAATACCAACAGGCACACCAATCAAGACGCATGAACCTGTTGCAAACAATACCAGCGACAAGGTTTCAACGGCTTGTTGCCAGTAGCCCAAATTCCAGATTAGCATGAGTGACAAGCCACAAAACAATGCAGTTCCCCAATGCCGTTGCCGCCAGACCGAAAGCGCTGCGACCAATAACATAAAAACGACAGGGTGAAGGCTTAACAGTGCATTTATCAAGCCTTGAATTAAGAACTCCAACGACATCGCAACGTAGTCAAAAAACTCGCCACTATGCTCAATCAAGCCATCTATCAAGTCTTCGGCCCAGTCACCAATGGGGACCTTGTTCTCAGTAATCCAGCTCATAATTGTTCGCATTGCATGGGTAAAAAACAAGCCCCGACAACTCGTTAGATTTGGAACTGTCGGGGCTTTCTTAAGGGCAGGTCTTGTTAATTTAAACCTAGCGCAGTTTTAACCGCGGCAAGAGCAGGCTTTCCGTCAAGTGTTGTAACGCCTGACAACCACTGATCAAGAACTTGAGGGTTAGCCTTCAACCATGCTGTTGCAGCTGCATTTGGCTTTTTACCTTCATCTAATATTGCCGACATAACTTCGTTTTCCATCTGCAACGTGAAGGTTAGATTAGTTAGTAACTTACCAACATTACCGCACTCTTCAACATAGCCCTTTCGAACATTGGTATGCACGGTCGCACCACCCAAGTTTGGACCAAAAAAGTCATCGCCACCTTCGAGGTACATTAGCTCAAAATTTGCGTTCATTGGGTGCGGCTCCCACCCTAAGAATACGATCCACTGATCACGGTGTTTTTTACGTTTAACCTGCGAGAGCATGCCCGCTTCACTAGACTCCACAACACTAAACCCTTTTAGGCCAAACACGTCTTGATCAATCATACCCTGAATTAAGCGGTTACCATCATTACCTGGTTCTATACCGTAAATTTTGTTTTCGAATTTATCTGCAAATTTTGCGATATCCGCAAATGATTTAACACCCGCGTCATAGACATACTTAGGCACAGCTAAGGTGTACTTGGCGCCGTCTAGATTTTTATGGATAGTTTCAACGGTTCCTCTCTCACGGTAGGCTTTAATGTCGCCTTCCATGGTTGGCATCCAGTTACCCAAAAACACATCAATATCGTTATTTTCAAGCGACTTATAAGTAACCGGTACCGAGAGTAGTTGGGTCTTGGTTTTATAACCCATCCCCTCTAGCACGACTGAGGCAGTAGCTGTTGTCGCGGTAATATCAGTCCATCCGACATCGGAAAAATAGACGGTATCACACTGCCTCGCCTGCAATGACACGGGCTGTAACAACAAGGGTGTTATCGCAATAGCAGATAGCACTCGCTTCATAGATACAAGTTTACTGAGTTTGTTCATGTCTTTTTCTACTCTCTGAGTATTTTAGTTATATTCGTTACTTCTTTGTTTTGTTTCCCAGTCGTCATCCATTCCGACATCAGCACTAATGGGTTCGAGTAATTGCGCACCTTTAATAAGGTCTGCCGCACGCTCTGCCACCATAATAGTAGGAGCGTTCAAATTACCATTCGTAATAGTCGGGAATATAGAAGAATCCACCACTCGCAGCTGTGCAATGCCACGCACCCGAGTTTGAGGGTCAACAACCGCCATTTCATCCATCCCCATTTTGCACGAACAACTGGGGTGATAGGCGCTCTCTGCACTATTACGAATAAAATCATCAATCTGTGCATCCGTTACGACCTGCTCACCCGGCTGTATCTCACTACCTCGATATTCATCGAATGCGGGTTGATTAATAATCTCCCTGGTTAATTTCACGCAGTCACGAAAACCTTCACGGTCTACTTCATGCGCCAAATAATTAAACGTTATCTCCGGACTCCGACGTGGATCAGCACTTTTGATCATCACTGTTCCACGGCTTTTGGGCTTATTATGCCCAATATGAACCTGAAAACCATGCCCTGAAAAGGCGGTATTACCATCATAACTCATGGCCGCAGGTAAAAAGTGATACTGCAAGTCAGGCCATTCTATCCCTGGTCTTGACCGAATAAACCCACAAGATTCAAAATGATTCGTCGCACCAAGTCCGTCTTTAAAAAAGAACCAACGAGCACCGATTAAGAGCTTGCTCCAGTAGTCTAACTTGCCGTTTAAGGTGACCGGTTTCTTGCATCTGAACTGAAAGTAAAACTCAAGGTGATCCTGTAAATTCTCACCTACCCCCGGCAGTTCATGCGTTAACTCGACCCCCACTTTTTCCAACACTGTTTTAGACCCAATGCCTGATAATTGTAGCAGATGGGGCGAACCAATTGGACCAGCAGACAAGATAACCTCTTTAGAGACCAAGCTTATCTTTTGCTGGCTTTTATGTTGGTATTGAACACCTACCGCTTTTTTACCATCTAACAGAATCCTTTCAACCAGCGCATGAGTGATAACCGTTAAATTAGGCCGCACCAATGCGGGTTTAAGATAAGCATTGGCGGTAGACCAGCGAACGCCATCTTTAACTGTCATGTGCATTGGCCCAAAGCCTTCTTGCTGCTTGCCGTTATAATCTTCAGTACGAATGTAACCTGCTTGCACACCCGCACGAATAAACGTCTGGTATAGCGGGTTTTGCATCTGATTACCGTTATTAACAGCAAGAGGCCCTCTACTTCCTCGATAGGTATTCTCTTCATCAGATTTCGATGCAAATGCCCAAGTTTCTGCTTTTTTGAAATAGGGTAGACAATCGGCATAACTCCAACCTTCTGCGCCATGACGTTCCCATTCATCAAAATCTTTTGCGTGTCCTCTCACGTAAACCATGCCATTAATTGACGATGAACCTCCCAACACCTTACCGCGCGGACAATGCATACGACGATTATTCAGATAAGGCTCTGGCGCTGACTCAAACTGCCAATTGTATTTTTTAGTATTCATGGGGATAGAAAGCGCAGTAGGCATCTGAATAAAAATGCTTTTGTCACTACCACCAGTTTCTAGCAGAAGTACGCTTACATTCTTGTCTTCAGTCAGTCGGTTGGCGAGCACGCAACCAGCGGAGCCGGCTCCAACGATAATATAGTCGAACTTATTTTCCTGCTTCATGCACCCACCGTATATCAGCTGTTTTTTTCGAATAGGTTCGACCCCAACTTTCGGCATTTGGCTATATATTTTTTATTGATTGAACGTTCAATTAATATTAGTTTAGCTACCAACAAAGACGGTAGCAATTTTAGACAACCCATCTTGTGTATCGCCCCCTCAATTTCTACCCTATAATTCGCTATTTCTATTTATTTCCCCAGAGAGGAAGCAGCTTTATGACCAACTCGCCCACAACAACAGGCAAGGCATTGCTTAATGACGCTCACAAACATATGCCTCTGGGTGTTGCGGACTCCTACCGCTACTGGGGCGAGCAAGATACTGTGTTCCTCAAAAGCATGAAAGGTGGCACTATCACCGATTGTGACGACAACGTATTTGTAGATTTTCGTTTGGCCTATGGGCCTATTATTTTGGGTTATCGTGACGCTCGGGTTGATCAAGCGGTTATCTCTGCGATCACCGAAATCGGCACTATCTCAGGCTTTAGTACCGCTCTCGACTCAGAAGTCGTAAGCCTTGTAAAAGCACTCTGCCCCCACATTGAAAAAATGCGTTTTGCCAACTCAGGCACCGAAGCGGTGATTGGAGCAGTACGTACCGCAAGAGGGTTTACCGGTCGCAATAAAGTGGTAGTGGTAGAAGGAGGCTTTCATGGTCTATATGACGAAATGATGTGGAAACCAGATGTTGACAACTGGGATAGTGAAAGCCAACCAGCCCCCGAGATTATATCGTTTGGAGCAGGCATTCCGGAAAATACTCGCGAACACCTTGAAACCGTGCCACTGAATGATTTCGATGCATTAGATGAGGTGTTTAACAGGGTCGGAAATGATATTGCGGCTATCGTAATCGAGCCGATTATGGGGAACTGTGGAAGTATTTCATCCACCCAGGAATATATGCAAAGGCTGCGAGACATATGTGATAAAAACGGTTCACTTCTAATTATGGATGAAGTTAAAACAGGCTTCCGAGTTGCTAAAGGTGGCGTGCAAGAACTTTACGGAATCAAAGCAGACCTAACTACCTACGCCAAGGCGATGGGGAACGGCTACCCTGTAGCAGCCTTTGGAGGTCGAGCAGATGTCATGGATATGATCAAATTCGGTCCAGATGGTGTGACTCATGGAGGCACCTACACCGCCAATATGGTTGCCCTAAGCGCAGCAAAAGCGACCCTAACCATCCTGAAAGAGACTGATGCATTAGGTATCATCGATCAAATTGGTGCAGATATTCAGAAGGTACTGGGCAGAGTATTCACCCAATTCGGAATTGAACACCGATTCGCAGGCCCAAATGCGATGTTTGGTGTACATTTTGGCGATGACGTCCCCCATAACTATCGTGACTGGAAGAAAACCAACAGCGACCTTTATACCACGTTCGCTCATAACCTGATAAAAAATGGCGTTATGCTGGAACCTGATTCTCGCGAACCTTGGTTTATCTGTGAAGCTCATAAAGCAGTTGACTTGAACTGGTTGGAGAAGGTTGCATCACAATCGATGCAAGAGGCACTAAACCCTTAAACCCAGCAATCAACGGATAGGTTAAATCAACACACATGAAGTTCATCCATACATCTGACTGGCATATCGGCCGGCAGTTTCATAATGTCTCACTGCTTGAAGACCAACGACATGTACTTGCGCAGATAGTTGACTATATACAATCAGAGCATGTAGACGCATTAGTAATAGCGGGGGATATTTATGATCGATCAGTGCCCCCAGCCGCTGCAGTTGAGTTATTGGATGAAGTACTTAACAAGGTCTGTCATGAACTAAGCGTACCGGTCATTATCATTTCTGGCAATCACGACAGTGCAGAACGTTTGCGTTTTGGTGCAAGGCAACTTAAGCAAGCGGGTCTTCACATCATGAGTGATATCAACAAGGTGGCTGAGGCGGTCACCGTAGAGGATTCATCAGGCATTGCGGTGAACTTTTATGGCATCCCCTATCATGACCCAGAGCTAGTCAGGCATCACTACGACACCCCCGTTAGCAACCACGATGAAGCCCATTCGTTTCTGGTAGATACCATCAAGCAGTCAATACCTTCGCCCGATTCAATCAACGTATTACTGAGCCACTGCTTTGTGGATGGCGCTGAAGAGTCCGAATCAGAAAGGCCCCTCTCAATAGGTGGAGCTGATAGGGTATCTTATATGCCAATGACTGTTTTCAATTACACTGCACTCGGTCACCTGCATAGCCCCCAATATAGAGGTGAACCCACTATTCGCTATTCCGGTTCAATACTAAAATACAGTTTCTCTGAACAACATCAGAAAAAAGGCATCTCATTAGTGGAACTTGATGCTAACGGCAAAGCTGACATAACCCCACTCACCCTCTCCCCGTTGAGAGACATGAGAGTGATTGAAGGGTCGCTAGCGGATATTATCGACTCTGGAAAAACAGACCCCGGCAGCAATGACTACATAATGGTCAGGCTCACAGATACACATGCAATTCTGGATTCGATGGGTAAACTCAGGTCTGTATACCCCAATATTCTGCACCTCGAAAAGCCTGGAATCATGGCTGTGGGCGAGAAAAAAGCCATGAATAAAGAGAAGCTGAAACGAGGTGAAATGGAAATGTTTCAGGATTTTTTTGATCAGGTTTCTGGCAATAATTTATCAGCAGAGCAAAATAGCGCGTTAGAAACCGTCATTGATAGCCTTCACAAGAAGGAAGCCAAACAATGAGGCCGAATAGATTAACCATTCAAGCCTTCGGCCCTTTTGCCAATAAAGAAGCGCTAGATTTTACGCTTCTGGGCGATAACCCCCTATTTTTAATAAACGGACCTACCGGAGCAGGTAAAAGCTCCATTCTCGACGCAATCTGCTTTGCACTTTACGGCCAAACAACCGGGAAAGAACGTGAACCTTCCCACATGCGCTGCGATCATGCTGCACCTGACTTGCTAACAGAGATAACACTGGATTTTTCACTAGGCGATCAACACTATCGTATTCGCAGAGCCCCCACACAAGAGCGCCCAAAGTCTAGAGGGGAAGGCACCACCACCCACCAGACTGAAGCGCAGCTATGGCAATTAAAACCTGAAGGCGACGACCTTTTAGTGCCTCAAAAAGCACAAGAAGCCACCACTACAATAGAAACCCTTACCGGCCTTAATGTAGAACAGTTTCGGCAAGTAATGGTGCTGCCACAAGGCAAGTTTAGAGACTTTCTGATGGCAGACTCCAGTCAACGAGAGTCGATATTTAGTAAGCTTTTCCAAACTCAAATTTATAAACGTATCGAAGATGCACTTAAAACAAAGGCTGCCTCTATTCGCAAAGATGTTGATGGGCTACAAAACCAAATAAAAGGCATATTACAAAGCGCAGACTTAGAAGCAGAACAAGAGGCACAAGATCAGCTTAGAATATTGAGACCACAACTAGAAGCCGCCACGCAGCAAAAAGAACAAACAGGCGACGCGCTAGTAAAAGCGGAAAAAAATCTAGAAGCCGGTAAAATACTGACCAAAGCCTTTTTAGCATTAAATGAAACGCAAAAAGTGTTTGATGTACTCGAAGCCAAACAACCCTGCATCAATACAAAACAACAAACTCTAAAGCGCGCTCAAGCAGCACAAAAAATTGAACACCTTCGTACAGCGCTGACCAAGTCAAGTCAGGACAAAGAGCAGTTACGCAAAGATGTGGTCGCAACAGAGCAAAGCCTGACCCAGTACCAAAACAACCTTGCCCAAGCGCAGTTAGCGTTAGATCAGGCAGAAAAAGACAAGCAACCAATCGATCAATTGAAAGAGCAATTAGCAGACTTACGAAAGCTAGAGCCCAAAATCAATCAATTGACTGATGCAGTAAAGCAAGCTCAAATAACACAAGCCTCAGTCGAACAAGCAAACACCGCTTTTGAGCAACAGCAGTCGCAATACAAGCAACTCATTACCCGCATTGCCACCTCGGAAGAACGGGTTAACCAATTAAGACTATCGTCTGCCACATTACCCGACAAGCAACGCCAATTAGATAGCTTGCGCTTATTGGGCCAGCAACGAGCAAATTTAGATAAGCGAATGGATGAGTGCAATACTCTCAAACAAGAATACAGCAAGAGAGAAGTGCAGCTTAACAGTTGCAAAAGTCGCTTCGAGGTACAAGCCAATCAAGTTAAGACATTAGAATTCAACTGGCATAGTAGTCAGGCAGCAATATTAGCCGCAGAACTTAAACAAAACGAGCCCTGCCCGGTGTGTGGTAGCCAGGAGCACCCAGCGCCCGCTAACACTCAATCAGAGGTTAGCCATGTTACCAAGCAGGATATTGAAGCCGCAAGAGCCACTCAAACCACATATCAGCAACAGTTGACCGACGCCCAAAACCATGTCACGCAAACATCCACTCGATTACAAAGCATTCACGTATTACTGGAAGAGCAGCAACATGAGCTTGGCGATAGCCTACATAAATCAACCAATCAGCTTCGTGAGGATTGGCGACAGCTCAATGAAGAAATAGCGTCTCTTCTGACACGTCAAAAAGAACAAATCGAGCTCGAAACCCAACTACAAACACTGGCTCAACAAAGAATACAAACAGAACAACAACTCGATACGAGTCGAATTACTTTGCAAAAAGCGCAACAAGACCAAACCATCGCTATGCAAAACAAACTGCATATTGAACAAGCCCTGCCTGAATATTACAGAGCAATCGGTGTACTTTCTCAACAAATTCGGCATTTGGATGCCCAAATAAAGTCAATAACCACGATATATGAGCTGGCGCTAAACAGCTTTGATGTCAGCAGACAAAAAGTCACCCAGACATTAACGATACGTGAACAACAACAAATACAACAAAAAACAATTGATCAAGCATATACCGAAGCACAATATAACTGGGAACAAGCGCTCAACAGAAGCGCCTTTAAAGACGATAATAATTTCCTACAGGCATTAACCACTGAACCAGACCAAGCGTTACTGCTGAACGAAATAGAAACATTCACACATCAATTCAGTGGTTGCAAGGCAACTTTAGCCCAGCAAAAACGTCAACTGGCTGAACAAACTCGGCCCAATATAGAAAAGCTTGAAGCAGAGCAGCACAACTTAAAAGCCGAGTCAGAGCAAGCACTTAATCTCTGTAAAAAACTAGAGAACCGGTACCAGCAACTCGCTAATGTGGTAAATAAATTAGAACAGGCACATAAATCTAACCACGCCTTAGAAAAGCAATATAAAATCTATGGCACACTAAGCGATGTAGCCAATGGCCAAACAGGCAACAAGATTAGCTTACAACGCTTTGTGCTAAGTGTATTGCTAGATGACGTACTCATTGAAGCCTCTCATAGGCTTAACAATATGAGCAAAGGACGATACTTATTAATACGGAAAGAAGAACGAGCAAAAGGCAACAAGGCTTCAGGGCTTGAGTTAGAAGTAGAGGATGCATACACCGGCAAAACACGCTCAGTCGCTACTCTATCTGGAGGAGAGTCATTTATGGCTGCGCTATCGTTAGCACTAGGGCTCTCAGATGCAGTACAGGCTTATGCAGGAGGAATTAAACTTGAAACTCTGTTTATTGACGAAGGGTTTGGCAGCCTTGATCAAGAGTCTCTCGATCTGGCCATCAAAATGCTGATAGACCTTCAGAGCAGTGGCAGAATGATTGGCATCATATCCCATGTAAGTGAATTACGAGACCAGATGGCCTTACGCATAGACGTTCATAGCACCGCTCAGGGTAGCAATATTACATTAAGTGGGGCGTAGTATTACACCTCTTCCTTCCATAAATTAAATAATATTTTACACATAAACCAAGACCTGTCGAAAATACTTACACAATAATTGCTCAACCTCACGACAAAATAACAGTTTTATTATATTTTATAATCACTTAAAAAATATGGCACATTTTTAGCTTTAAGATAAAAAAGCCGTAGTAAAGTGCGGAAATGGTTTTTGCAGTCCCATTACTAGAGATTAAACTTATATGAAAAATACAGTTAAAAGCATCATTATGGCAGGCAGCCTGTTTGCTACTTCAGCTAGCGCTACTGTTATTACGAACGGAAGCTTTGAGTCAAACGTAGGCTTAACCGGTTCAAAATGGGGAGTATTTAACTCTATTGATGGCTGGTATACCTCAGATGGTTCAGGTATTGAAATTCAGCGAAACACTATTACTACCGCACAAGATGGTAGTCAGTATGTTGAATTAGATAGCCACCACGGAAACAGCAACAGCTCAATGTCGCAAGACTTGTTTGGCCTATCGGTTGGTGAGACTTACCAGTTAGATTTCTGGTATAAAGCTCGTACCGGTGCAACCAATGACAACGGCATCAATGTTAGCTGGGGTGAGTCACCTGACCTATCTCCTTTCACTTACGCATTCAATGTTGATGGTGTCGCACCAATGCCTTGGACATTAGTAACAGGCTTCCTAACCGCTACAGCAGCAGAAATGACGCTTACGTTCTCTGCTACAGGTACAGAGAATACATTAGGTGGGTTTATCGATAATGTTAGCTTGAAGGTAGCATCAGTGCCTGAGCCGGCTTCTATTGCGCTTCTAGGTCTTGGCCTATTGGGTCTTGCTAGCCGCAGACGCAAGCAGGCTTAAGTTTAGCTTTAGGCTAAATAATCAAATGCCCAGCCATTCGCTGGGCATTTTTTTGTCCATCATTTTTCATCAACGCTATAATCAGGCTGCGACACAAAGAACCTTTCAGAAAAACAGTCTTTGAGTTAACAACAAAGGTGTACGTTAACGCCGACGATTAGATGGTTTCTTCCCAAACGCTCTATCTTTAGTGCGCCGCTTTTGAGCCGTTCGGGTATTTTTGCGGGATACAGGTGCTTCTTTAGTGAGATCAGGCTCATATCCGGGCAACCACTGCTGCGGCAAACGGGCATCTAAAATCGCTTCAATCTCTTCCAGCAACCAATTTTCATCTGAGCTTAACAATGATATTGCCAAACCTGAAGCCCCAGCCCTGCCCGTGCGCCCTATACGATGTATATAGTCTTCAGCTATATACGGCAGCTCATAATTAATAACGAACTTTAGTTGCTCAATATCCAGCCCTCTGGCAGCTACGTCTGTCGCCACCAAGGCTCGAGTTTTACCTTGCTTGAATTCTTCAAGCGCTCGCTCGCGCGCACCTTGAGACTTATCCCCATGAATAGACTGCGTTTTGATGCCGTCTTTGCACATTTCACGGGCTAGTGCATCTGCGCCTTGTTTAGTTCGAGTAAATATCAGAACCTGATGCCAGTTTTTTGCCCCAATAAGATGTGATATCAATTCGCGCTTACGGTCTGCATCGACTGCATAGACGATTTGCTCAACCTGTTCCGCTGCAGTATTGCGGCTGTCGACCTCAATTAATTTAGGTGATTTGAGCAGATGCTTACTGAGATCAAATATCGCTTGGTCAAAGGTGGCAGAGAAAAGTAGTGTCTGTCTAGCGGCAGGAACCTGTTTCAAAATACGATTAATCTCATCACTAAACCCCATATCAAGCATGCGATCAGCTTCATCAAACACTAAAACCTGTAATTGGTCGAGCTTAACAACCCCTTTAAACATTAGATCAAGCAATCGACCCGGGGTCGCAACGAGCACATCGGTACCTTGCCTTAGTTCTTTTATTTGCGGGTTTAGACTAACGCCACCATAGGCTATGTTGATTTGTAGGGAGGTATTCTGCCCATAACCCACAAAACTACTATGAACCTGCTGAGCCAGCTCTCTTGTAGGCGTTAAAACCAATGCACGAACAGGACGGTAGGATTCTTCCTGTAGCGTTGAAGGTGACAAACTTTCGCTGAGCTGATGAAGAATGGGCAAAGCAAATGCAGCAGTTTTACCGGTCCCCGTCTGAGCACCTGCCATAATATCTTGTTGGTTTAAAATTGCGGGGATCGCTTCAGCCTGAATTGGAGTGGGCTCTCTATAGCCGAGTGATGAAACTGCAGCAACTAAATTTTTATTCAGGCCTAAAGAAGAAAAATCCATAACACACTACTCACAAATTATATTGCGCGCAGTGTATCAGAAATTGCAAGAAAGCTGAGAGGTCAACAATCTAAAAAGGATAATAAACCGGTTAGTTAATACCCAGCAGTTCAACTTCAAATATCAATACTGACCCTGGACCTATAGGGCCTGCCCCGCCGTCACCGTAAGCTAAATCACTAGGGATAAAAAAGCGCGTTTTTTCACCCTCTACCATTAGCTGTAACCCTTCGGTCCAGCCTTTAATGACTTGATTCAAGCCAAAATCAATAGGCTGCCCCCGTGCGACGGAACTATCAAAAACTGAACCATCAATAAGCGTTCCATGATAGTGAACGTTTACACGATCACTACCTTTCGGGTTAACTGTACCCGTTCCTTGGTGGATCACCTCATACTGCAAACCTGAGTCCGTGACTTTAACGCCTTCTTTTTGAGCATTCTCCGCTAAGAATTCTGCACCTTTAGCCTTGTTTTCAGCTGCTAGTTTTTTATTGACGATCGACCTGCGAACTAGAAACGCGGCGATCAATGCCACCACCACAACAATTACAATCTGTGCCACAATAATTACCTTTATAGTTTTTATGTCTCAAAATCAAAATACAACTTCAATACCTGAGCGCTTAACATTGATATCACTCAAGGTGGGGGTAAATGCACTGCCTGTTAACTGTTTTATATCCAGCAATACAATAACCGGTAGGTCCTGCCCTACTAACTGGGTAACCTGATTGACCAGATCCTTATCGGCTGCGGCTGAAGAACCTAACCAATCCAAACTGGCTATTTTAGGTTTAACCAATTGTAACTGTTGTGCCTTATTATCAAAGCGAATGCCACCTTTCACCAATGCTTTAGCCTTAGCTGTTTGCCCACTAACCACATCTTTAAGTGATATATTCAGAGCAATACCCACTTCTTGCGACTTTTCGTAAAAGTGAGGTTTAGGCTCAGAAAGCGTAATATGATTCTCCCCCATACGGGTCTCATAGGGGAAGGTCATTTCTAACATGGCATTTACTTGAGATTCGCCAATCATAAAGCCAAACGCGCAAACCACCGAAGCTAATAATGACGCTGATATTAAAACAACTATCTTATGAGCCTGAGAGAATCTAAATCCCTTAAACAGCATATTCATATCCTTTTTATAAAACTTTAATTACCATCATTCTATATAGTTCCTACACTGAAACACAGCATTCTAGATATCTTTGTACGTCATACGGGCTAGTCAATCGGCTTTTAGTAAGGTTACACTGCTACGAATTCAGCATTTACAACAAAAGCAATACACGGAAAAACGATATGGATTTTACGGAAGTACTAAAGAGTCGTAGAAGTATTAGAGCATTTTCAGATAAGCCCGTTGATCAGGCTATTCTGGATGAGATCCTACTTGAAGCACTGGAATCACCCTCCAGTTCGAATACTCAGCCCTACAAATTCGCAGTAGCAACCGGAGAGACCTGTAAGCAGCTAGGTAACGAACTGCTTACCAAGTACCACAAGTCCAATAAAATTCAGAAGCAACCATTACCACTAAAGATCATCTCTGCCATCACGAGCGATGCACTTCCAGATAGTGATTTTAAACCTATGTTAGGTAAATATCCCTCGGTATTCCAAGAGAGAAGAATGTCTACTGGTATGGGCCTATATGAAGTATTGGGAATTGAGCGAAAGGATAAAAAAGCGCGTGATGAGCAGATGGCCAAGAACTTTACGTTTTTTGATGCACCCGTTGCAATATTCGTTTTTATTCACCCCGGTATGCAGCATACCGCATTGCTTGATGCGGGCATCTTAATGCAATCTTTGATGTTATCAGCCACAAACAAGGGGCTGGGTACTTGCGCACAAGGCGCGTTAGGAATATGGCGCTCCCCTATTGATAAACACTTTAGCATCCCGAAAGACTATAAACTGGTCTGCGGATTAGCCTTGGGCTATCCAGAAGACGATAAGGTCAATAGCTACAAGCCTAAAAAGATAGCGTTGGACGAGCTATTAATACCTGAAAAGTAATTCAGAAAAATAGTGCGGTTGAATAGAGTAAATTGGCGTATAATTCTCCGCTTATTTACTCTACCTTTTGTAAGCGTCCGCTAAATGAATACTATCGATACCAGCCAATACCCAGCACTTCTAGCCAGCAAAACCGAACACATCAAACAAAGGTTTGCTGAATTCACCGTACCTGAGTTAGAGGTATTTTCCAGCCAGCCAAGCCACTTCCGCCTGCGCGCCGAATTTCGCGTCTGGCATACTGGAAATCGTTGTCATTATGCGATGACCGAAAAAGGTAACAATAAAAATATTTATGAAGTGACCGACTTTCCTATTGCCTCAGAACTCATCAATACACTCATGCCAGCCCTACTGGCAGAGCTCAATAGTACTGACGCGCTTAAGCATCGATTGTTTCAAGCCGAGTTTTTAACCACTCTTAGTGGTGATGCATTAATTACTCTAATCTATCACCGTCAACTCGATGATAACTGGAAGACCCTTGCTCTGGCGCTGCAAGAAAAACTAGGGGTCTCGATCATTGGGCGAGCAAGAAAACAAAAAGTTGCTTTAGATCGGGATTACGTCATTGAAGCGTTAACGGTTAATAACCAGTTATATAAGTACAAACAAATAGAAGGCGGCTTCACACAACCAAATGGTGAGATGAACCAAACCATGCTGACCTGGGCACAATCCTGTTCTAGTTTAACCGCACCCTATAAAGACTCCGATTTAGTTGAGCTTTATTGTGGCAATGGTAACTTCTCAATCGCATTGGCTGGGCACTATCGTAAAATACTAGCAACAGAAATATCTAAAACGTCGGTTAACGCGGCTCAGTACAATATTCAGGAAAACAACATCGATAACCTGATCATTGCCCGACTTAGCAGTGAAGAGTTTGTACAGGCTCTACAGGGCGAACGAGAGTTTCGTCGCTTAGAAGGAATTGACCTTTCGGAGTATCAATTTGATACCGTTCTGGTAGACCCCCCTAGAGCGGGGCTGGATGATGAATCAGTCAAACAGGTTCAGAAATATGACAATATTATCTATATTTCATGCAACCCTGAAACCTTATGCAACAACCTACAAGTATTCGCTCAAACCCACGATATTAAACGCTTCGCACTGTTTGACCAGTTCCCTTACACTAACCACGTAGAGTGTGGAATTTTACTAATAAGAAAGAATACCCAGCCCTAAACTAAAAACTATTTGAGGTTTCTGGTCTCTTTTTCAGGGTGAGGAGGCCGCTGATTTTTGGTTATTTCCTCAAATTGAGTCAATTGTTCAGCTGTCAAAATAGGCACTAGTAACTGAATTGTTTCCTCATGAAGTGCATCCATCATATTTTTCTCTTGTTCGCGCGAAGATTGGTTTTGCTTTCGTACATCCATTCTTTTTTCATGTTGCCGTTCCATAACACTCAAAAAGCTCACACTTTGATCTTCTGACAACTTAAGAAGTTCAACCAAATGTTCCGGTCCTTTTCGCCCCTCTCGCTCAGGTGAACCAGAGGTTTGTGCCTGCCCAGCTTGTGAATACAAAAAAAGTGTAATTAACATAAATAAACTAATAAATAACGTATTTAACCCTATTAGTGTTTTCATCTTCCCTTCCTTTTAACCATGTAAGAAAATTGTATGCATTGAAGGTTACAGACTAAATAAGGAAGAAATATGTAAGAAATAAACATCATGACAAAAAAAGCCAATGATAATATTACTGTCATCGGCTTGTTAACGAGCAAAGCAGGTTGCTTAAAACCCTATGCTGCGGTATTCATTTTTTTTCGCGGCTCTCTACGCATCTGTTTAACCTTACGGTCTTCCAGAGGATATTTTTGAAGACTTGCAAACTGAACAGGGCTTTTTTTGTATTTAATAAAGAAAATACGCCCTACGGACGATTACACTACGCCCCCCTCACCCGTACTATAAACTCATCTTTTCAAAAGAGTGAAACGACTTAAACCTTCAGGCCGTTTATGTCGTTTTATTCGAAGATTTTCAATAAGGGCAATCCTACATTATTCGCCCTATCCTATAGCGGTACATGATCAACGTTCGGCATCATGTATCGCTTTTTTTTTGCCTAAAATTCGCGTCCTAGAAAAGTACCTGCATTAGTTTATCATCACAGACCTCTCAGCAATACGCTTACTCCAGTTACCACCATGCTGACTTTCACATGCTTCTTCAGTATCAAAACACACTTGTTTCTGTACGTGTTTAAACTTCACACCAACCTTAAGCAGACTGCCTTGAATAAGGTTACGAAAATACGTATCTAACGCTTGCTCACGAGCTTTATCTAACGACTCGTCTGTGTCAAACACACAGGTAACCACCAAGCTGCCCGGAAAACAGTCATATTTTGCAGTATGGGTCAGCCACTTAAACCCTTGAACATGCTCTAAAGCGGTATCGCAGGCAATGGTAAGCGCCTTCCTGACATTATTATCTATCTTTTTATCCGTTCTGCGCATGTTTAAGGCCGTCTAACTTCATAAATTTATGGTGTAAATTATAGATTGTTAGCGTTATTAAAGAAACGCTGTCATCAATGTGTAATGAACAAGCGCTTACTCGAAATACTTGCCAAACCTGGGCTAAAGCACTATTTCAAGAAGTTAATCAGTATGTAATCCACAGAACACGAGCACAACGTTGGATATAACCAACCATCATTGAGTATTTCATCGACTTATCTGAAATGTAAATTATGATTAAATATTCCCTCTCGGATAGAAAATTGCGCTGAGATAAGTAATACTCAAAGCAATTACAGTAATCACATCACTGAAAACCTAACAAGTAGAGTTATGATTAAACAGAGGGCATTAAGATTACCCCATAGATTTATGACGATATTAATCATATCGCTTTTTTGTTGGTTCTCACCGGATCTATATGCAGGAAAAAAAGCCTCTCACCTAAGCTCTGCCAACCAACCAACGCTATTAACCCGAACGATTATCGTCACCACCGGTGAGTGGCCCCCCCTTATATCCAATAGAAAAATAGGGGGCGGGCCAATTTCTACAGTTATTTCCGAAGCGTTTGCAATCAGTGGAATTAAAGTCGAATTTCAATTTTTTCCGTGGAAACGAGCGTTGCAAGAACTAAGGATCGGTCGAGCGATAGCAAGCTCAGCCTGGCGGATAACAAAGGATCGAGAGCAAGAGTTTCTGTTTAGTGACGGTATTTACGACAACCAAAATGTATTTTTCCACCTTAAAAGTACTGTATTCGACTGGAAACAATTAAGCGATCTTGAAGATTATTATATTGGCGCGGCCCTAGGCTACGCCTACAGCGAAGGCTTTGATAAAGGTGAAAAGAAAGGTGATTTTGAAGTATTCCGAGTTAATAAAGAAAAATCGCTTATTGATATGCTATTAACCAAGCGTATTGATGTTTTCCCTGCCAACCGTGAAGTTGGACTACAACTCATCCGCTCACAAACACCAGACGCATTTAATCAATTTACTATTCACCCTAAAGCCTTATCATTTAACCCGTTGCACTTAGTTTTTAACCAAGACAACAAAAGTAAAGCGTTATTAGATAAGTTCAATAACGGCCTACGACAGCTTAAACAATCTGGGCGTTACGCAGAAATATACGATACGAACAAGAAGTAACTGTATTTCGGCTCAAAAAACTAACGGGGCAGAATCCACTCTTTAAAACCCGCATCCTCTAATTCCCAAACACCTCGAGCGGGGCAATATAGCAATTGATTTAATCTTAAGCGCTCAATAGCATTCAGTAGTCATAGGTTGAGTTGGCGTTGTTTTACTTGTTTTTGATAAAACCACCCCAACACTAAGCAGTAGTCCACCTCATTACTCCCACATTAATGATGCCAAATATTGCGCTAGAACACGCGGATACCTTTAGGAAAATCATGCAGCCCGACACACACAACAAACATCACCCTGAAGAAAAACATAACAAGCGTTTATCAGTTTTATTCGAACTTATCAGCTTTATAAAACCCTATAAAAGGATTGTTTTCGCTGCGTTCGTAGCACTTATCTTTACGGCAGGAGTAACATTGTCGATAGGCCAAGGCGTTCGACTACTGATCGACGACGGGTTTGCACAGCAGTCTCAAGAACAACTAAAACAGGCGGTATTTTTTATACTTGGCATTACGGTACTGATTGCCAGCGGTACATTTTTTCGCTTCTATTTGGTCTCTTGGCTGGGTGAACGGGTTAGTGCCGATATTCGTTTAGCTGTATTTAATCACGTAATTACCCTTCACCCTAGTTACTTCGAAACCCATGGAAGCGGCGATATTATGTCGCGCATTACGACCGATACCACGCTGCTGCAAAACATTATTGGGTCATCATTTTCGATGGCTATGCGAAGTGCTCTGATGTTCCTAGGTGCATTAGCCATGCTATTTGCTACTAATATTAAGCTAACGCTAATCGTAATGGCATCTGTTCCTTTTATACTGGTGCCTTTACTTGTTTATGGTCGGCGAGTAAGAGCGCTTTCTCGTAAGAGTCAAGACTCAATGGCGGATGTGGGTAGCTATGCCGGAGAAGCCATTGAACATATTAAAACAGTACAAAGCTATACCCGAGAAACCGAAGAAAGACGTTCGTTTTCTAATGAAGTTGAAAAGTCCTTCTCCATCGGAAAAAACAGAATACGACAGCGCGCTACGTTAATAGCAGGCGTCATCCTTATCGTATTCAGTGCGATTACCGGCATGCTTTGGGTCGGTGGCAGTGATGTAATATCAGGCGTCATGAGCGGAGGAGATTTAGCCGCCTTTGTATTCTATGCTATTTTAGTCGGTTCCTCTTTAGCAACAATATCCGAAGTATTCGGGCAACTCCAACAAGCGGCAGGTGCGACAGAAAGGTTAGTAGAAATACTCCATGAAAAAAGCCATATACGGCGTCCCGTTAGCAACACAGTTTCAAGCTCCACGCTCAGGCCTGAAGTTAAATTTAAGAATGTTACCTTCCATTACCCATCTCGCCCAAACCAACCGGCTACCGAATCGCTATCGCTAGTCGCAGAACAAGGTAAAGTCCTCGCACTGGTGGGGCCTTCTGGCGCCGGTAAAACAACCCTATTTGAATTAATGCAGCGTTTTTACGACCCTCAATCAGGTCTCATTTGTCTGGGGGGAACCGATATACGTCAAATAGACCCAGACGACCTCCGCAAACAGATGGCGCTCGTTCCTCAGCAGCCTGCCCTATTTAGCCATGATGTATTTCACAACATTCGCTATGGAAACCCAAAGGCGAGCGACGAAGAGGTAATAGAAGCAGCCAAAAAAGCCCATGCCCATGAGTTTATTCTGAAGCTTCCAGAAGGCTATAAAAGCTTCTTAGGTGAACGAGGCGTTCGCTTATCCGGAGGCCAACGGCAACGTATCGCCATTGCAAGAGCGATACTAAAAGATCCTAAAATACTATTATTAGACGAAGCGACCAGCGCACTGGATAGTGAGAGTGAACACCATGTTCAGCAAGCACTTCATGAGTTGATGAAAGGTCGCACCACCTTGATCATCGCTCATCGACTATCCACTATTCAGCATGCCGATAAAATTGCGGTGCTGGAGAATGGCCGGTTGATGGATATAGGCAATCATCAACGATTAATGGATAATAGTGAGCTGTACCAGAGGTTAGTTCAACTGCAGTTTAAGCAGTTTCATTAACAAACATCGCGCAAAAGTGGCGCAGTTTTCTAACGTTAAAGTGATGCCTTTAATGCCTTTTCATGAGCAACGACAAACTCTTCAGGCATTTTTGACGGCCTTCCTGTTTTAAGAGAGATACAGGCGAAATCCATTTTCGCCTTCAATATCGTTTTACCGGTTAACCTGTTCACCAATTGAAAATGACGAGTGGATTGTAGCCTCATATCACTCGATGTAACCCAGGTACCCAGTAGAAGTTCATCCCCTTCATAAGAGGCCGATAAGTAATCTATTTCAGTACGAATAATCACCATCGCTTTACCCAGCGACTCTTTTACATCCCACCCACACCCGAGTGCTTCGATATGGTTCCAAGCTATACCCTCAAGCCACTCGAGGTAGCGAACATTGTTGGTATGCCCTAGCCGGTCGGTATGTTCTGATTTAACAGTAATCTCATTTAAAAACGGATTGGGCCACTGCCATTCTATTATTGGTTCGTTCATTCTGTAGTTCCGCAAACAGGTATCAAGGACATTGAGTCTAAATACATCAAGCTGAAGAACACATATGCCGTTTCGTTTAAGTTGTCGTAAAAACAGCTCTACAACCCGCATTGCGTTGTTTTCGTTTCTTAGAGCTGTCGCGTGTGTTTTGTTAATTTTGTCGTAAAATCCTATTTGTTTCGCTCAAAATGTCGCATTTTATTTTCCTTTAAAATCAACAGGATACAAAGCACTCCATTTTAAGCCTGTTCGAGAGCAAAATATCTGAGACAGTTTTTAACAGATATACGATTTGCTAGTAAGCAAGGATTCTATGTTACTGATAATAAAAATACACGGATCAATACGAACCGTCTACAAAAGACTAGCAGGTGTTTAGCGAAAGACTATTGCAGATTTATGCTCAATACTCAATCTGGCCGCTTCAAACAAAGCTATCCACGCCATTAGCTCGTCACTATGTCTATCGCTTGACCATGCTCTAGCGTTGACTTCTGCAGCTTCCTCATCACATAGGATTCCATCTCTTAGACTTATACCAAGCTCAGGAGCCAGTGAGACTAATTCCTTCATCAGCTCGTAGCTTGAGCCAAGAAAAGTACCCTGTATTCGCTTGTCGTTGCTCACATTATGAAACTCAACCGGCAAATAAAAGCCATCGAAATCAGAATGACAAACTAGATGACTTTCAGAAGAATGACCATCCATTGTGTCTGTGTAGAGTTGGCGTAGCTGAAATATCTTGCCGTAGCTAAAGTCATTGCTAGCCGCTCGATTTTTCATATCTACAATGGCTGTAGGCTCAGTATGCGTAGAAACTCCCTGCTCAACCAGAACCGTATTCATTGCCTTGAATTGTTGTTCGAGGGTTACCGCAATATCCGGGTCATATTTTAAACATGAAGCATAGAACCCAACATAAATTGAAACACCCATACTCAGCTCCTGTAAGTAAAGCATACGCTTAGATTGAAATTAATACTTGGCACTATCGGCCTTTATTCGGGATGGAATAACGGTAGTTACCAAAGCCTTCATCAGTCGGTGAAATTATTGGAACCAATTTACCTGCACGCATCCATTTATAAACGGTGTTTCTTGTTACACCGAGCAATGACGCTAACTGAGGACCTGTCACCGTTCTCGCAATTATCCGCTTAAGTGCAAACACTTCTTTCTTAAAACAGAGAATTTCTCCTGGGCATTCAGGAACAGATGTCGAGCGCAGATAGCCAGACAGGACAAATTGTTTTCTTACATGGGAGCGGTCGTAGCCGAGTTGTCTAGATGCAGCTCTCAAGGGCATCATTTCCGGGTAATTTTCGAGCAGTGCTTTTAGTCGGTTTAAATCGGCCACTGTAAATTGAATGCCAGGCAAACTCTTTGAATGATGCCCCGGGTGCGTGTATGGGAGGATCCATTCGTCTCGCGTTAATAAACGCAATTTATTAACCGTTACACCCACGTATTGAGCTGCAGCGTTCAGCCCATACAACAAGCTTGGTTTGCTATGCTGCTTTAGTCGACTCACCAGAGTTTTGATATATTGCCACTTATATATGCGGATTCTACTGCGGTGTGTACATCTAGAATTGACTGCTTTTAAAGAAGGTATGAGGTCTTCCCTACCGCTAGATAAAAGAAACTCTTTTGCCGCTATATGAAAGCAATATCTATCCCGAAAGTTATCAATATCTACGTCAGAAAACCCGTATACATTCCTATTTCTACAACAACGGGAACTTGACGTGATGTAACGTTTCTTGATCAAATAATAGAGAGCATTCAGATTGATATTTAAGAATTCCGAAGTTTCTTTCGCCGAACGCAACTCTCTTTTTTCAAGTGATTCAAGCGCTTGAAGGTATTGCCTCTCGATCACAAGATTGCCTAGTGGGCCGACATTGCTGTGAAACTTATAAACGATGCTTCCCTCTAGGCACTTGTATATAACTTTGGAGAAAGCTTGCTCTGGAAACAACTGCAAAGTTCTCAAAGGGACACATCTTATGTCATCTGAAGACGCTCCCATCTTGAGCTTTTCATTCAACGAATAACAAGACTTCTTCTGTATCAACCAATCTCTTTGATGGAGCCGCTTCCTACCATCCAGCAGTTTTGCCTCAACAAGCTGCTGCACCCAGTTTTTAGATATACCCGTAAGCTTGGCTGCTTGATCAAGTGACAGCCATGAACCAACACTTTCTGTCAGAAGACCGTCATCACTTGCATCGACCAACCGGATTCGCTGGTTCTTCTGAACCACATCTAAATTTTCGTATTCAACAACCCTTTCAATATTAGTTGGTTTGCTCTCATAATCTCGAGCAGTTTCCTTGATGGTTTTTAACAAAGAGCTTTCGCCATATCTCGACCTTCGCAGAAGCTTTGATCCATGCCATCCACCCTCTTCAAATACAGTTAGCTGATTATAAAAATCCCCCGTATACCCAGACTCAACCATTCGCTTCACATAATCATGACAATCACCCAGAATAGAACGAAATCTAACTTCGCGTCTCCCTTGAGATTCAACATACCGCCTCATTAGAGGCTCAATATTAATGATGTCATTTTCGATTAATGTACCGACATACTTACAACCACTAACGACTCGCCGTTGATTCCAAGACTGAATTAACAGTTCATCATGGTTCCTTACACTCTGGTACCAATACCAAAGACAAAACTGAAGCTCATAAAGCCTGTTAAGCAATAAACAAGATGATTCAGCACTCATGGCGCTATCAAGAAAGGAAACAATTTTAATTTCATAAGAGGTAGCGTCGATTCTCCTTAACTTAGATAGACGTCTGCCACAGGCACACTTATTCACTGAGAATGGGTAAGTGTCTATTGACGCGCCACATTTGCAGGAACTCACCAACCTCAAACCATGGTCAATACAACAGGTAACTGGCAAGAGCTGCCAGTTTTTTGCCCAATAACCTTTCTCTCCTAAACACATTGGACATATCTTACCGTGGCGCGTAAACAAGAATTGCCTAGAAAAAATTTTGTCTGAGTCAGAGCCACGAAGCTCATCCCAAACCAGTCCTTTTATATACTCAGGGCTACACCCCAACAATCGCGAAATGCGACCAAGTTGGTCATCGTCGAATAACGGCGCACCCGATGCCCTTCGACTCAGACCGATAGCTCTGGCGAGTACCAATATGCGCCATCGGTTTCTGAACGCATTGCTTTCCGTAATTCTTGCCAACCAACTATGTATTGACTCTTCTGGAAACGGCTGTGGCCTAATCAGTAGTTTTGTTGCCATAACTCGCAACCATTTGGATCTTTTTACTAATGAAAGAACCGTATCCTGAAACTTTAGACAACAGGATACGAGTTATGAAACCCTATTTAATACGCCCACCAATTGGACCTAGCGAATCACTTTACGGACATTTACTTCGCTCTGCAGAGGCAAACCTTGTCTCTCCTCTGCGCGTTTCGCATAGATTGCAGTTGATGCATCCCCATCAACTAAAACCGGCTAATCATGCGACCTTCGTGACAGGGAACTTTGTTGAGAATTACCACCGTCGATTTAAGATCGAACAAAAGACCATTCGATCAAAGCTAGCGACAAAAGCTTGCTCGGACAAAATATCCTGGCACGGTTTGCTATTTGACTCATCTTTGATTCGATCCACTCCAAGAATCTGTCCAATTTGCCAGCAGGCGACACCAAACCTAATAAAAGACCAGTGGTACCTGGAGCCATATATTTTTTGCCATGAGCATATCTACGAGTTGGCAATTCATGACCACCCGCAAATGCCCCTTGCTCTTCATTCTAGAGACATGATTTCCGAAGTTATCATCGCACTAGACGAGATCTTCTCTAGCCCAAACTTCTTAAACAAACGAGTTAATGAGACGCAAAATCTAATAGACTCATTACCTCTGCACCGGCAAAAGCTAGATAGCTCAGTCGCAACTGAACTTTCTAGCTTATGGCCTATGAAGCAATTCACTTTATTCAGCAATATGAACCTAAGAAATTTCTCTTCTTAGAAAAGAATTCCGACATAACCTGGTGTGTTCTCGTCAGATCAGCTGCTTCAAACTCCCCCATATCAAGAAGGTTGTTGAATTTCTTTTTACTAAGCCTGAAAACCTGAGCTTGTTTATCTGATGAGCCAAATTTTTGAGCTGCTTCGTATAGGTCTTTATGTTTTAACTCTCTACGACCGTTATCATCCTTAGCCAATTTAATCGCTCTGTGAATTAACCGGGCTATTCTTCGAGGGTTTGCTTCTGTTGTTATGTAGAGTCTTTCGGGCATATCGCCTTCGTATAGAAACTCGCGGTTATCTATATCTGCGTATTCACTTAAATCGAGTAAGTACTTAACAAACTCTGGACGTTTCCCACCAAACACAGAAAAAGAAGGCATGTAGAGATACTCATCAAATCGAGTATCTAGTTCATCAACTGCAGTAATTAACTCTTGAACTTCGCCTGTACCAAACGCGATCATTATCACTGCACTGTGATTATTTATATCTTTAATAAATTTCTCGGCAGCTGACGAAACCTGCTCACTTTTACCTTTGCGAATGTTGTGGAACTCATCAAAGCATATGAACTCTACGCGACACGCTTCGAGTAAATGCCAAAGCCTTTCATACGCATTATCGATATCCTTTTCGTCTGTTTCAGGGTCCCCCAGCTGAGTAATTAAGTCATTAACCATCGCAAGTGTAGATTTATCTTTCTGAAATGATACGGATAACAGCGGTACAATATCCTTATCATTATTCTCTGAGACAGTGCGTGGAAAACGCACCTCGACTAATTCTTTGATTAAGGTGGTTTTGCCGGACCCAGAGGGTCCAACAACAACGAGATTATCAGGGCAGCGCTTATGCCCCTCACCACGCCGGGATTCAATTTCATCAATGATGCTTGTAAGCCCTAGCGATTCAACAAATGCATTCTTAACTATGTTTGCCATGGACTTAATCCTCCATATAACGACTAGGGTTAAAACGCGGCAAATCAGTTTGCTGCGACTCAGGATTATTGGGCAGGTGTTTTCCACTATTAATATCACTAGCGAAATCACTACCATTCTTGACGTAAGGTTCATCAAGCTTTTTCTGATCAAGTTTGCTGGTTATAGCTGCAAGACGCTTCTTATCAGCCACCTTAGCCTTTCCGCCCACCATCTCGGCTAGCTCTCTGCGAGTTCTAACGACGGCCTCTTTTACCGAAATATGCTTACCGTCCTGATTAAGAATCCTGGCTTTGAGCTCTTTAGCGCACTTGTACAACTGCTCACTGAGTCCATGGTACGTCTTATCATTAGTCCAGACCTGGATGTTTTGAAGGGTTTCGGGATCCTGCACCCAAATATAACCGAGGTCATCTGGATTCCAACGAAATTTAACAACTGGGTTTTGAGTATTTTTCTTGAAGTCTTTTCGACCAAGTAGACGCGCTCTTAAGCGTGCTAACTCAGTATTTGTGTACTGTGTTTTGTTGAATCTAATACCCTTCGTTGCCTGTATTGTTCGATCTTTCACTGTGGGCAAAAGTGAAACGTCAAGCGACTCAAGTGACCTGTTATTTAGAGGTTTATGTAACGCCAAACTTTCGTTCCACACATCTATAGGGCGCCGATTATCAAGCCTTTCTGACTGACGATAATTCTGTTCATTCACTATCCATCTAAACAGGTGTTCCTTAAATTCATCTAATGTTAATACTGCTGTTTTCTGTGGGTCCAACTTTGCATCTATAATTCTTTCAGCGATTGAATCAACATACCCTGGCAAGCTATTTAAGAGACCAGTATTGACCGTTAGGAAGGTCCGTTCAACACTAGCCTTTCCCTTTGGCTTTCTTACACGTGATTGCTCCTGTTCAATTTGTAAATCAAACAACGCTTCACCGAAGGCGACACTGAGATAATGTCGAATATTATCGGTTCTAATACCCTCAGGTATTCCGTAACAAGGCCACATACCGACAATATCTTCAATGCCAGCAATAACGGGTTCTTTGGGTAAAATTGACATCTTTATAGCTTGTAGAACAACCGCAGCAGATGGGCTCTGAAATGTTACATAAACTCCTGTAATCATTTTCGAGTACACATCGACAATCAGTACTAATGTCGGTCTACCTACCGGGACTCCATTCTCATCAACAATAAAGCAATCAAGAACCGTCTCATCAATTTCAACACACTGTAGAATTCTTGTGGGTCTCTCAGGAACGCCTAGTACCTCTTCAAGCCTTTTGGCTGCTTCTTCACCTTCTCGTCTACGCACTATCTCAATTCGGCCATACTTCTGATCTAGGCGACGCTTAATGGTAGATTTAGAAGGCACGTTTTCTTCTAAGTGCGCATACTCGGGCTTTGCCAATGTATCTTCGATATCCTCGCAAACACCCTCGAGAGAATGTTTGGAGTTTCTGACCAAATATAAACTTTCAATCGCCTCGATCATTATTTCTTCAACAATCGGGTTAACCCGTGTAGAGGCATGCTCAAGATACTTTTTGGGGATGAATGCCATCCAGTGTTCTTCAAATTGTTGCCACCGTTCATACCAGCGTTCTAGAGACCTGATGGAAGGCGGACCAACGTCTTTCAGTTTCGAAGCTACAGACGCAATCGATTCTACAGTGGAAATAGCGTTCGAATTTTTATCAACTGCATATTGTTTAACATATGCATTTTTACGATAGATCTTTTGCTTCACATGCTGCGGCAGATCAGCGTAGCGATAATCAGGTAAAGGAATTGAATCTACAGCGAAGTTAGGGATTTTAATTTCCCCTTCATATACAGCAGCACTGAATTCAAAGTAAGTATACTCCACCGCTTCAATAGACTTGGTTGAACAACGCAATACGACCTTATCATCTTTAATATGCGTTACTTTCCAAAGACGTTTATCAATTTCATATTCAGCACCGATATTAGCAATACAGACAGCCTGGGCCATATTAATTACCCTCCTGACAATCACTTGCCTCGTTTGCTAATTCAGGAAACGTGATTAACCCTGCGATAACCTCACGATTAAACTGCGCCAGAATTTCGAGATCCTGAACATCAAAGTCGACAGCACGAGACTTAACGAGATTTCCATTGATAGAGTCGACGATCCAACTCAAGCCATTGCGAATATATAATTGGCCTGGCTCTGCAAATATAAACATTACCCACCCTCCGTGATTGATACTAGAGTTTGGTAATCTATTGGTTGGGAGATATCAGCAAACAGGTAACCATGAGCAATCATGGCATAGACAGAACTTTGCTCGTTGTCGTAACGCTGAATATAGTCATCTAACATCCAAGCGCGATTTACTCCTTGTTGAACAAGATACAAAACCTCTTTGATCACATCCTCCGAAGGCAAGCGTGAGCGGTGGTGGTACAAAAAACGAAAATTGGAATATTCCGTCTGTGAAGGAATTTGACCATCAGTCATTATCATGAAGTTGTAACCTAGTTTAGGGAGGTCACGAGCCACAATTTTTAGTTTATTCTGTAGATAAAGATCTTCTAAGAACTTTGCTGGTTTAACCTCGATTACCAGTGGCTTCGCTATATCCTTAAAATGAACTTCGAAGTCTGGTGTGTAACGACGTGTCTTACCATCCATCTCGAATTCACAGGTAAACGGTTGAGACTTATAACAAGTCACTGCTCCTAACGTTTCGAGTTTCCAGCCTACGTTGCGCTCATTACGTGACATGGTCGCTATGCGCTCACCATTTTTCTCTGAAGGAATGCGGGTGATTGAGTGCACTGGTGAGCACGTAATCACTTTCTTGCTTTTTAGAATTTTCATCAAATTCACCTTTTGGGTTTCTGTGAAACACCAAACTACCAAGAAGCAATAGTTCTAAAACTTTCAAAAAATTGCGTGTTACGTTAGCAATAGGGGCTTATTAACAAGCGAGCTCTAATTGTTTATAATTTGTACAGCAAACATTTAATTAATATCCTAGTTTGGGATATTTACAAGTTTTATTTCATCATTATTGAGCTTATAGCGTTTTGTCAGCCAGCTTATTCGAAAGGATCCAATTAGAGGCTTATTACACGGTTTATTTGAATTGCACTAAGTTTTCTACTCTTTTTGGGCAAAGGTGTTTCACGCGTCACCTCAACTTAATTGGTTCAATTCGTTACAGATATTCTCTCGAGCACGCACCTCAAACTCGTTATGAAATAAATCATGAGTGTAAATACGATCTCTATCTAAGAACCCCTTCAGCACTACTCGTCTTTTTCTCTTATAAATAAACTCAGGTACTGATTTATACTCTTGCCTCACTGCGGTGCTGAATCGTGAATAGCTCTCTTCCCCACTTCCCAGTATTGCTAGATCTATATCTGTTATGAGCATCTCATCATTACCACTAGCAACATGGGAATGGTAAGTAGCCATAATGAGGCTGTGAACGGTCTTTTGAGTTTCAATTCGAGCTTGGTTTTTGACCAGAAACCTAAAGGCCCAATCAGCACTATCGGCTTCATTCGATGATGAGAAAGTTTTATAAATTGCATCATGAAACCATAAGGCTAACTCAATCTCAGATTTGCTCTCTGCTAGAGCACTAAAGCTATCGAGATAGGCCAGAACAGTGCCTATATGAGATTTATTATGATAATAACGGTGTGGTTCAGAATACGCTTTAACCAAACCATCATAAGTATCCTGATTTTTACCAAATCCTAAATTTTTCATCAGGAGAAGCCATCTTTCATAGTTCATGAACATATCCTCGGGGCGTCATCCTTTCTCAGTCCAATTGCTTGAACTATGTTCTTTCCTGACAGAATCATATAAAGCCATGCTTTCTTCCAACGACTACCCAAAAGAACAATATGGATGTGCCACCCCTTTTCACGTCGGGAACTGTATCCGCTATACAAAATAGAAAAAGCTTCTGCATCACCTACATTTTCAAACGCTAAGTTTTGAGCATGAGAGGTACCGAGATTGAGCATTTCAGTCACTTCATTAGCAGTTGGCTCCCCCTGATTTACAGGGAATGCTAGGATGTAATAATTTGGAATTAGCTCACGACGAATCCTTAAAAGCCTGCAATGCTTGCCTGTTGCTAAATTGAACTCTTTATTCATAAGAAACGCCTTTTTCTGAAGTGTTCGTAGTAATAATTTTCAAACAATATATTGGTTATACAACCAACTTATAAATCACACTATATAAATAACTGGTGAAATGCAAAGTAATTTGGTTAAATAACCAAATTACTAATTAAAGAGATATACCTTCATGGGCCGGCCATCCAATACAGAGCAGCGAAAGCAAGAGATTATTAATGCATTACTCCGAGTGATGGCTGAGCGAGGTTATGAAAAAGCATCTATTCAAGCGATTGCTAAAGAAGCAGGCTTAGCACCAGGCTTAATTCATTATCATTTCAAGACAAAACAAGAAATCTTGCTAGGGCTAGTGAATTGGATCGCCTCTTCGGCAACAGAACGCCTTGATAGAATGGAAACTGAAGTAAGTGACCCTTGGGATAAGCTCACAGTTTTCATTAACGCCAGATTAGCAACCGGTGAAACCGAGCTGCCTCAAGTGGTTTCTGCTTGGGTTGTCATTGCCGGAGAATCTATCAGGCAGCCAGAAATAAAAGAGATCTATCAGGGCTTAATTGAGCAACAGTTAAACCTTCTAAAGAAGTTAGTTGCAGATGTTTGGCAAAATAAGTCAGTTAATAGCAAAGAAGTTGTCCATTTAAGTGCAATCGTTATCTCCGCTATGGAAGGTGCATTTCAGCTTTCAGCGACAGCAAATGAAATCATGCCAAAGAATTATGCGGCGGAATCTGTATTAGAAATTATAAAAGCGAGTATCAATAAATAACGTTATGGAAAACAAAAACATTATCATTCTTGGGGGTTATGGAAACTTCGGTAAACGAATTGCCGAGAACCTGCTTTATATACCAAACGTAACTATTTTTATATCCGGAAGAAGTCTCGATAAAGCTGCCGAACTGTGCGCTCAATTAAAGCAACGAAAGTCCAAGGTTAAGGTGAAGCCTGCTCAATTAGATATTCAGAGTCCTGATTTCGAACAGATGCTTAATTGTTTACAGCCTTTCCTCGTTATCCATACTGGCGGCCCCTTTCAGGGACAAGATTACACCGTACCGCAAGCTTGTATAAATGCTGGTAGTCACTACATAGATTTGGCAGATGATCGGCGGTTCGTATGTGATATAAACCAACTTAATTCCGCGGCTGAAGAAAATAACGTGTTAGTTGTCAGCGGTGCTAGTTCAGTACCTGGCTTATCTTCAACCATCGTAGATCACTATTTGCCTCAATTCGAGAAGTTGAAAACTATAGATTTTGCTATATCACCAGGGAATAAAGCTGAACGTGGGGAAGCAACGATCAGAGCGATCCTTTCTTATACAGGCCATCCTTTCAAGGTATTAAGAAACAAAGAATGGATCAACGTATTTGGCTGGGGAGAATCACGAAAAAGAGGTTTTGGTGGATCAATAGGTTCTCGCTGGTTAGCGAACATCGATATCCCAGATTTAGAGTTATTTCCAAATCGTTACCCTTCTGCGGAAACCGTACACTTCCAAGCAGGCCTTGAAGTATCACTACTTCATCATGGTATGAGCTTGATGTCTAAATTTGTGCAAATAAAACTCATTAAGAATTGGGCCCCATTAACCAAGTGGATAGTGAAAGGCAGCGAGTTATTGTTACCTTTTGGTACTGACAACGGCGGCATGCAAGTGACATTGAAAGGTATAGGTAAAAATGAAAAGCCGCTTCAAATCGATTGGACTCTATTCGCTGAAGACGGTGTTGGTCCTTATATCCCTATTATCTCAACAGTTATTCTAGCCAAAAAACTAATCAACGACTCAATACAAGAAACTGGTGCGATGGCTTGCCAAGGAATGTATAGCCTTGATGAGTTTGATCATTATGCAAACCAATGGGGAATCTTTCATACGGAAGAAAGCTATGAACCAAAGGAAATTAGGTAACTGCAGATGGATTACTATTTAACTATCAAGATGATTCACATATTGGCTGCTGTTGTAGTAGCTGGTACAGGAACAGGTATTGCCTTTTTCATGTTCATGGCAAACCAATCCAACAACATTCAAGCCATTGCCGTAACGACAAAGCATGTTGTGCTAGCTGACTGGCTATTTACTTTTCCGGCTGTGGTTGTCCAATTCGTTACAGGCATTATGTTGGTGAATATTCTCAACTATTCCTATAGCTCTGCCTGGTTTTTAGCTGTGATTAGCCTATTTATTTTTATCGGCGTTTGCTGGTTGCCGGTGATCTACTTGCAATACAGATTGAAGCACTTTGCTGATCAGGCTTTAGAAGAAGGTGTAATAAGTGATTCGTTTAAGGCGACAATGAAGTTGTGGACGGCTCTTGGTATACCTGCGTTTGCTTCGGTCATCGTTATATTTTGGCTTATGATATTTAAGCCGCTTTCCGTGGTTTAAAGGACTTCAATGACTAAGAAACAAAAATTAGCAGCAAAGTTAAGTCTGGCATTTTTATGGATCTTCACCGGCTTAACCTCCCTCTTCTTTGCACCAGAAGTAGGATACCAAATTTTAGAAACCGGTGGGGTTGACGGAGGCTTTGCAGATTTATGCCTAATTAGCGGCTCTCTAACAGATATGATGATTGGTATTTGGATTCTTACAGGCATTAAAGAAAAACTCTGTTATCAAATACAAATATCTGTGATCGCCTTATTCACTATTTTGCTAACCGGTATTGACGCCTCATATTGGTTTCATCCATTCGGTCCAGTTACTAAAAACCTACCGATCGCTGTGCTGGTTTGGGTTTATTACTCATCGATTAACGAGAAAAAGGCATGAGAAATATCCTGTTTATCTGCAGTAAAAATCAATGGCGTAGCCCAACAGCTGAAAATATTTGGCGTAAACACCCCGACCTAAATGTAAGGTCAGCAGGTACGAATACAAAGGCACGAAAGACGGTGAGTTCAACGGATATTACTTGGGCTGACATAATCTTCGTCATGGAAGAAAAACATAAAAATAGACTTAAAGCTGACTTCTCTAGAATGCTTACGCACAAAACGATACACGTACTGGATATTCCAGATGAATACCAATATATGGATTCAGACTTAATTGATGAATTAGAGTCTTCCGTCGGCTCTATACTAGGCCTGTAGCGATTAAACTTTAAAGGAATAAATATACATAATGCCGTTTGAGACACTTAAATTCCGCTACAGCTGGCGACCATACCAACAACGTGTTCTTGATGCGATTGATGACCACCTTGACGATGTACGCTTACACATTGTGGCCGCGCCCGGCGCAGGAAAAACGACCCTAGGTCTAGAGGTATTTAAACGGCTTAGAAAACCAACTTTGGTTTTATCTCCAACTCGTGTAATTAGAGATCAGTGGATAGATCGATTATCAGACTTTTGTTGTTCAGATGATGTTACAAGCTTCCCATGGGTTAGCAAGTCAATCCATGAACCTAAAATGCTGACTTCAGTCACCTACCAAGCTTTGCATTCTCAACTCAGTGAAGAATTAGCAGCAGTAGAAGATGAAGCCGAAGCATTGGAGCTCGACGAAGGTGTTAGTGATAATGAGTTAAGTTCATTTATCACCACCCTGAAGACCAATAATATTAAAGTCATTATTTTGGACGAAGCGCATCACTTAAGAGCAGAATGGTGGCGAGCTTTAGACAAAGTATGCAAAGAACTACCTGATATAGTTTTGGTTTCTTTGACGGCTACTCCTCCTTACGATTCTCAGGGGCACGAATGGAATAGATACGAGCAGTTATGCGGCCCAATCGATGAAGAAATTTCGATTCCTGAATTGGTTAAAGCTGGTACGTTATGTGGCCACCAAGACTATATCTGGGCGGTAGATGTTAGCTCGACCGAAAAAGAAAAGATCAAGGAATACGATAATAGGGTTTCTACCCTCTGTAACACCTTAATCAAACAGCAAGAATTTGAGGATATTGTTCTGGCCCATCCTTGGTTAAACCAGGATTTTGCTGAACAAGATGTTATAAAGGCACCTGAGATTGCCATTTCAATCTTAACTTTCATCAAAGAAAAAAAGCTCCAACTGCCTGAAGGCCTACTTATTACGCTAGACCTTGCCGAAAACGATATTCCTGAACTAAGTCGCCATTGGTGGCAAGTGCTCGTAGAATCGGTGTTGTTCTCCAAGACGTTTATGCATAGTGATGCGCATAAGCAGTCTATTGATCAGCTCAAGAAACAACTCAGATCATCTGAGTTACTTCACAAACGAGAACTCTCCTTAGCGCGATCTAGAAGACTGGGACGTTCGTTATCACAAAGCGCTTCAAAGGTAAGCGCCTGCATGAGTCTTCATAAACTTGAGCACGAACAACGAGGTAATGAGCTCCGCCAAGTTGTTTTAACAGATTATATTCGCGATGAAGAACTTGTTTCTGGTATTGATACAGGCGAGCTAAATCTAGGCGCTTGGCCTATTTTTAGAGGTCTGACCTCCTCTTCTGTTATTTCGAATCAAATCGCTTTGTTAACAGGAAGACTAAGCATTATTCACACTAGCCTGTTGGATAGTCTTCTCACCCTGGTTGATGAACATAGATTTAAGACTGAACCTATGGGTACTGAAGGCCAGTTCCAAAAAGTTTCAGGACCGTTAAATCAACTCACAACGGCTTTTACTAGTTTATTAATGCAAGGCAAGATCAAAACTTTAGTGGGTACCCGTTCGCTATTAGGCGAAGGCTGGGATGCTCCCGCTATCAACTCTTTAGTGCTAGCCAGCTCGGTTGGCTCTTTTATGCTAACCAATCAGATGCGTGGCAGAGCAATACGTATTGATAAACAGAAGCCTGAAAAAATAAGTTCGATTTGGCATCTAGTAGCTATTGATAGCGAGTCGCATTACTCCGGTTGGAGTGACTATAATGATTTACGAAACAGATTTGAAACATTTGTAGGTTTGTCAGAAAAACAACCTACCATTGAAAGTGGTTTCGAAAGAATGAATGCCACCGCATTTAACGTAATTAAAGAACTGAACCCTGGCAACCCAGTATTTGCAAACAACCAGATGATGCGTAAACGTTATGAGAAAGTCGCTGATATCGGGCAACGATGGAACAAAGCCCTAACCTTGGACGAGTCTGCCAGAGTAGTCCCTTCAGTAGAAACACCGACTATCCCAAGCATAAGAAGCTACCACTTAAAACACACATTGAAGTATTTGTTACTTCAACTTGGGGCAGCACTCAGTCTTGGCGTAACACTGGTCATGCAATCGCAACCAAAGTCAGCATCAAATTTATTTCTACTTATGTCAGTCGCGATAATAGGCGCTATGATTTACAAGCTACCTCAGACAATATCAGCCATACGGATATTAATGAAGCACTTACCGGTTGATGGGTCATTAAAACAAATCGGTCTCGCGTTATGTGAGTCACTATGCCAAGCAGGATTGATTGAAACCTCAATTCGGCGCATGAAAGTTAATATCGTCGAAAGCCATGATGGTAGTTTTTATGTTTCTTTAACTGGCAGCACCTTCTACGAATCATCCCTGTTCTCGGACTGTTTAGCCGAAATACTCGCCCCCATCGAAAACCCTCGCTACATTGTTGTTCGCGAAGGAGAGCTTTTCGGAATGAAGCGTGATGACTATCATGCAGTCCCACTCAAACTAGGTGTAAAAAAAGAACTCGCTCAAATGTTTTTCAAATCGTGGTGCAAGTATGTTGGGCCAACTGAGCTTATATATACACGCACGCCTGAAGGCAGAAAAAACCTGGTCAAAGCTAGAATGAAAGCCTTTTCATCGACTTTCAAACGAGAAATAAAACGTCAGGACAGGTGGCAATAGGGAGACTAAATCAATATACAGCTAACACACTATTTACACTGCTATTTGCAAAATAGCCGACAAGGTAATGCTCATCATGTCTTACCCACGACCGTTTTTTTAAATACTATGTATATTGTGTTTAAACAGCCATGATTGTAATTTTGGATCGCAGCTTTTATGTGTTTTCACTTGTTGCCTGAAATTAAAATCAACTTTTTCCCCTTCATTAACAATATGTTAAAGCCACCTAAAAGTTATGGCATCCTAATAATTTTATTAGGCTGCCATAACTTGCAGACACCACTCATAGGATAATAAAGGCCTTAAGACGCTAACCTATAAAACATAGGGTTCTTTATCGCTTTAAGATATCGTTTTGAATTTTTGTCATCACTAATAAATTTCGGTGCTTCGCTACCTAATTCAAAACCAAATTGTTTAGGTAGTTTGGTGTACATTGATCTTGGGGGCTTTCCACAGACCTGCTTTATTTTTACGCCAGTTTCAAAACTATGGTAGTAAATGTTATTTATCCCTAAATCTTTTCGAATAAAATTAATGGCTGCTGTCATGGATGCTTCAGCCCATATTTTGTCGTAAGGGCTTAACACTTGTTCTACATATTTCTCCAGCTCTTCGTAATTAGCATCGATAAACCTATTTACCTGGCTAGGCTTAGTTTGCGGTGCTTTTTCTCGTCGCTTTCTAAGTCGATTCAATACTCGCTTAGCATTTCTTAGCCAGTCACTTTGTATTTCTTCAATCAAGACTTCATTCGTATCGAAATCTATATCCATCCGCACCCAAGACATCGTTTTTCGGTCGCACCTTGAAATGGGATGCCCCCGATATTCAAATGGCCCATAACTGTCATTGGGTTTTACCAAACGCAGATAATCTTTTATGTGCTGCTGGCTGAAGTTTAGCTGCAATACTAGGTTACATTGATTACGTGTAGTTTGATCCCAACCTCTATCAGCCTTCCCCCAGCAATCCAAGCCTAGCACGAAAGACTCTCTACTTTCTGGCCACAAAAGCGCTAGTTCTGATTGTTGTATTTCTCCTGTCCCAAAGTATTTGAGCTTCTCCTTGATTACTGGCTTCGAAGTAAACCGGCCTAACTCGCTTGCTTTTAACTCACTTACTTTGAATGAAGATTTTTCTTGGCGCACCATCGCATAGTCAATGCTGTCTAAACAATAACGGTCTTTAAAGTAATGAAATACCTGCTTTTCACCACCTAAGCACGAGATTATTTCTTTTACGTCTTCGTGTTTCATAATAATTAACCCGATTCTTTTTCAATATTTTTATAAAGTCGAACTGCCAACTGGACGTCGGCAATTCCTTTAGAATTTTTTGTGTCGTGCAAATGCCTAAAGGCACCTTGAAATAATTCATATTGTTTCTCCTGTTTGGTCGAACTGTTTATCCAATCCAACCATCTACTAATTTGGCTACGTTAATTCTTTTCTTTAAAGTCACTACCGATAAATGTTCTAAGAGGATTACCTCGGCTAACTTGGTAATGATTTAGCCACCGATTTCTTACCTGATCTTTTTGCCCTTCACTAATTCCTTGCTCCAAAATCATTTTCAATCTCTCCATAGCGAGTTGTTTATTGCGATGCTGAGAACGCTCTGCCTCAACCCTTATTTTTATACCCGTCGGTTTATGGGTTATTCGAACCGCGCTACTAGTTTTATTTACATGCTGGCCACCTGCTCCACCAGAACGCATCGCTTCAAATGACACCTCTTGTTTCAGTTGTTGCTCATTGATGCTGCATGAATTCTGCTTTAAAGCCTCTGCGCTTATATCAACAACACCCACAAACCAGTTCAGGCGTTTGTGTTTAGGTCTATAGTGGCTTTCTCCATGCCATTTAATATCACCCGCCCAGCTTTTCGAAAACGCTTTTGCACTTTGCCCTTCTATGCGCACTAGTACTGATAAATATGCATCCGGTTCAATCATGTCCTGTTTTCTGAGCACCTTGTCATAGGCTAAGGTCTCGATTAGCTGTAACTTCAGTGACTGGAATTTTGCTTCTTGGCAAATTGTTCTAAATACCTGTGCTACCACCCAACCGCATTCCTTAGGACCTTGCCCGGCTGTTATTTGAAGCCAAGCCACACTTTTATTTATACTGCCAATTGGATTTTCACTACTATTTTGATAGTTCATGACTACTTATTCCTTGTCTTGTAGGTGATCAACGGTTTGAAAGAAGCAATCAGATCTACCATTCCAGCTTTTACTAAATCATCTACGACTAAGTCGATGTCTTTGTATGCTTGTGGCGCTTCTTCGTATAACAAATCCCGTGATTTACAAATCACTCGACTTCCCAATTTAGTCGTTTCTAAATCCTTTACGTGATAACGTTTTTCTAATCGGCCTCTCGCGTCAGAACGTTTCCATTTACGACCAGCACCATGTGCCAAAGAGAAACCACCCAACGCTAAGGCATTAAGATCCTCCTTTGGTTTTACTAAATAGCTCAGACTGCCTCTTGACCCAGGAATCATTACTAACCCCTTGTCTGTTGGACTCGCACCTTTTCGATGAATCCAATAGTTCTGTTCAGTTTTATCCAACTCAAGAGCTTTAATTTCATTCGCGTTTAGTTTTAAAACCGTATTATGAGAAACATCCAAGATGCCCTCCGATTTCACACCCAGACGCTGACAAAAACGATGAGCAATCAAAGCGCGATTACATACAGCCCAATTTTCGGCATAGTCATGCTGCTGAAGATAGTGTTGGCTTTCAGTACTGTTAAAACCTTGTGCCCCAAATGTATCAACATGATCTCGCAAAATGCTTTGACCTAACCCTCGTGAGCCGCTGTGTACCAGTAGTGTCACAGAGTCTTGGTCAAGCCCGATGTCATCAAATACACCTGCGTCAAAAATTTCTGAAACCGCTTGTAGTTCTGCAAAGTGATTGCCGCCACCAATGGTTCCCAGCTTTGAATTAATAGTATGAGAAATCGCTTCAATCATGCTTGATTCACCTTCCATAGGTTGCCCAGGAGCCTTTAACCATTCAGCAGGGTTGCCTTCCCAAACCTCATCCAAACCTGTTAATTTCTTTTCCCACTTATCTAATTTCACTCGTTTCTTTGCGATATCTAGTTTCCAGACACCCATACCACAACCAATATCACTACCCACTAAATGCGGATAAACCTTATCGTGCGATATAAGCGCTGCACCAATTGGCTGACCTTTTCCAGGATGCAAATCCGGCATACCAATGCCAAAACACATTCCAGGTAATTCAGCCGTTTTTTTAAGTTGTTCAATAGCTGATGACTCCAGCCAATTTTTGTCCGATATTACGATGCGAACTTTTGTTTTGTTGTTTCCAGCATCGCTTGTAGTCGGAATTTCTTTTATTAATGTGCCCATTTTCTTTCTCGTTTTTTACTCGGGACATCTTCCTTAAAGGCTTAGAATTAAGGCCCTTAAAAATACCAAAAGCGCGCTAATCAAAAGCTTTAGGCAATAGAATCCCGTGCAAAAAAATTAATTTTTTTCGCAAATATACTTTTGGTTTTGAATTGTTCGAGTGGTTTAGACGCTATTAAAGGTGATGGATAAAATTACACGCATAAAGCGGATATAATGATCCATGCTCTAATAAACTTAAAGCAATCAAACTAGCATTAAATGTTGGGCAATCGCTGCGAGAATGCAGCTAAACGAACTTAACTGAACTGGCTATGACAGATCTGAACTAGATATGTTTTAGCAGTGGATGCAGCGAAGCCCAACAACGTATGTGAATTATTTACCTGAACCATATTGAACCTCCTACTTTGTGATGTAATAAATTTAAGCGCGAACTCTACGCCTGTAATGTCAGAAAAACAAGAGTCAAAACACATTTATTCGAATTAGTTATATACTTATTCCAAATAAAAAATATTGTCCTTATACGTAAGCGGTAATTAAACCCCACCTTGTGGTAGCGTTTCATTCATGAGTAAGGTTG
>CAJXUY010000021.1 GCA_913060665.1 uncultured Oleiphilaceae bacterium | reverse complement strand
CCTGCGACCGCCTGGTTCGTAGCCAGGTACTCTATCCAGCTGAGCTACAGCCGCATGCAATCTTAAAACAAGTGGCGGAGAGGGAGGGATTCGAACCCTCGATGGGCGTAAACCCATACGCCCTTAGCAGGGGCGCGCCTTCAGCCACTCGGCCACCTCTCCGTAGAACGCGGAGCATAATACCACAATTCGTATAAATTCAAAGTGCTATTTTATTTTAATTTACTTAATCTTAATTAGACCTTGAAAAACCGCCCTCAACAGCAGAAGACGGCTATCAAAATTACTCTTCGTCGAACTGAGAATCCGTTTTCTCTTTCTGAATCCGCTGATAAATCTCCTCGCGGTGTACCGCCACCTCTTTTGGCGCATTAACACCAATTCGAACTTGATTCCCCTTAACGCCCAGCACTGTTACTGTCACGTCATCCCCAACCATCAGTGTTTCTCCCACACGACGGGTCAATATAAGCATCGCTTATCTCCTTAACCTAGATATTAGACCTGTTCCAAATATTGAAGCATTCGTGACGCTTCAGCTAATAAGGGGTTTAGCGTAATCATTATTATTGACCAAAATCCCCAGAAAGGAAAAGTTAGCACCAACTAAAGTAGCTGAAACTAACCACTTGCCACCGACAAAAATAACAAGTTCCTTTTTAATACTAGTGAGATAGATACCCCACCCTCACACAATCAACTATAGCAGCTCTTATTTAGTTATGTAAAAGCAAGCGCTAGACTTGAATCACCTTAAACCAACCATTTACTCTTCACTTAAGTCAAATGAACTATGCAAAGACCTAACAGAAAGCTCCAGATACTTTTCTGCAATAACAACAGAAATTTTAATTTCCGATGTTGATATCATCTGAATATTAATACCTTCAGCAGACAGCGCGTCAAACATTTGAGTCGCAACCCCTGCGTGAGAACGCATCCCCACACCTACAATCGAAACCTTGGCAATTTTGTCGTCACCAGACACCTCTCTGGCACCCAACTCCACACAGACCTTTTCTAGAATAGCCTTTGCCTTACTATAATCATTACGATGCACTGTAAATGTAAAATCAGTATAATTATCAGCACCTACGTTCTGCACAATCATATCAACTTCGATATTAGCATCACTAACAGGACGCAGAATTTTGGACGCAATGCCTGGAATATCCGGCACACCCTGAACCGTTAATTTAGCTTCATCACGATTGAATGCAATACCTGATATAACCGGCTGTTCCATTTTTTCATCATCCTCTATAGTAATCAAAGTACCTGGGCCATCCTCAAAACTGGATAGAACCCTAAGTGGCACATTATATTTTCCTGCAAACTCCACTGAACGAATCTGAAGTATTTTTGACCCCAGGCTCGCCATCTCAATCATCTCTTCAAAGGTAATACGATCCATCCTTCGGGCACTATCAACCACTCGTGGATCTGTCGTATAAACACCATCTACATCGGTATAGATCTGACATTCATCGGCCTTCAATGCGGCCGCCAACGCTACTCCAGTAGTATCGGACCCACCACGACCCAGTGTCGTAATATTGCCATGTTCATCAACACCTTGAAAACCGGCAACCACAACCACTCGCCCTTGATTAAGATCTTCTCGCATATTTTGCTCGTCGATCGTACGTATTCGCGCTTTGGTATGAGTGTCATCAGTTGTAATTCGAACTTGGCCGCCAGTATAAGATTTCGCTGGGCAGCCGCGTTTATTCAACGCCATACTTAGGAGCGCTATTGTGACCTGCTCTCCCGTTGACACAAGAACATCCATCTCACGAGGTGTCGGCTCTTCCATAATGGCACCAGCCAATCCGAGAAGCCTATTAGTCTCTCCACTCATCGCAGAAACGACCACCACAATATCGTGCCCCCCATCCCTGAAAGATTTAACTTTATCAGCCACTGCCTCTATCCGCTCAACGGACCCTACGGACGTGCCACCAAACTTTTGAACATATAATGCCATTACCTAATTCACTTCCTATTTAATAGCGCCTAAAGTCACTAGTACCTATAACCTCTTAGTACCTAAAACCTCTAACACCTATACCTTCACAACATTAAACCAAAATCGTTCGATTCAACACTATAACTCTGCCTCAACAACTCTCTATACCAGACCTTCAACCCAACCATTGACCATGTCCAGTGCGTCTTGAATTTTATCAATATCTGTTCCCCCGCCCTGAGCCATATCGGGCCGCCCGCCGCCTTTACCGCCCACAACAGCGGCAGCCTGTCGCATCAAATCACCCGCCTTCAACTTATTAGAGATATCCTTAGTCACACTTGATACCAGCGTAACTTTACCTCCCTCAGTAGAGGCCAGCAATACAACCGCAGATCCCAGTTTGTTTTTAAGTTGGTCTGCAGTATCCATCAATGTTTTTCTATCAGCGCCTTCGAGGTTGGCAGCCAATACACTCACACCTTTAACATCAATAGCCTGACTAGCTAAGTCATCACCAGCCGAACTAGCTAGCTTAGCCTTTAGCAGTTCCACTTCTTTTTCCAACGCTTTGCTTTTATCTAGCGCCACTTTCACTTTTTCGACTAAATTATTACGCCCACTTTTAACTAGCGTAGCCACTTCTTTCAGGTTACGTTCTCCGTCTGCAATCCACTCTTCAGCAGCTAACCCTGTTAACCCTTCAATACGACGCACACCAGACGCCACACCAGACTCAGAAACAATAACGATATTTCCAATATCCCCCGTTCGATCAGCGTGAGTACCACCACACAACTCAACTGAGAATGAGTCAACCCCCATACTAAGCACACGAACGGAGTCACCATATTTTTCACCAAAAAGCGCCATCGCGCCTTTTTCTCGCGCACTTTCCATATCGGTAACATCGGTTTCAACAGCTGTATTTTCTCGAACCTGCTGGTTAACCATTCGCTCTACGTCTTTCAACTGAGCTGGCGTTACGGCTTCAAAATGTGAGAAGTCAAAGCGTAAACGCTCTTCGTTTACCTGTGAGCCTTTCTGAACAACATGATCTCCCAGCACTTTCTGCAGAGCTGAATGAATCAAGTGAGTAGCCGAGTGATTCAAAGCCGTCGCCTTACGCTTCGCTTTGTCAACCTCTACCACCACAACCTGCCCTTCAATCAACGTGCCGGTTGTTACGCGCCCGATGTGAAGGTGATTTTGCCCTTCCTTCTGGGTATCAGCTACTTCAAACTCACCACCATCCCATCGCAGAATTCCACGGTCTCCTACCTGCCCACCAGATTCAGCATAGAAAGGCGTTTCACTGAGTACCACAACAGCATCTTGGCCTGCTTCCGCCTTCGCTGGACTCCCATCGACAAACACGGCTTTCACTACTTCCGCCGCTTCAAACCGATCATATCCAGTAAAGGCTGTAGAGCCTTCAATAGTTAGTCCTTCGTTATAATCAACACCAAATTTGCTGGAAGCTCTCGCTCTTTCGCGCTGAGCGTCCATTGCCTTTTCATAGCCTTCCAAATCTAGCGTTAGACCTCGCTCTCTCGCAATATCATTCGTCAAATCAACCGGAAAGCCGTAAGTATCATAAAGCGTAAATACAGTATTACCTGGAATGGTCGTACCTGTTAGTGCTTCAATATCTTGCTCTAACAAGGCAAGCCCTTTATCCAGCGTTTTCGCAAACTGTTCTTCTTCTTGCAGCAACACTCTCTCTATTTGAGTTTGAGCCTTAGACAGCTCTGGGTATGCCTCACCCATAATTTGAACCAAATGGGCAACTAGCTTATAGAAAAACGCACCTTTGGCACCCAACTTGTTACCGTGACGTACAGCTCGACGAATTATTCGTCGAAGTACATTTCCACGCCCTTCATTAGAGGGCATTATGCCATCGGCAATCAAAAATGAGCATGAACGAATATGGTCAGCAATAACCCTTAATGAAGCCTCAGTCGTTTCAACCCCACCTAATATACCTGAAGCACTACCTAGCAATTCTTGAAATAGGTCTATTTCATAATTACTGTGAACATTCTGCATAACAGCTGAAATTCTTTCTAGCCCCATACCCGTATCAACGGAAGGCTTGGGTAACGGCTGCATGTCTCCATTAGCCCTTCGATTGAACTGCATGAAAACGACATTCCAAATCTCGATAAAACGATCGCCGTCTTCTTCTGGCGTTCCAGGTAGACCACCTTCAATGTCTGCACCATGATCATAGAATATTTCAGTGCAAGGCCCGCATGGTCCGGTATCACCCATCTGCCAAAAATTATCAGACGCATATTGAGCACCTTTATCTCCGATACGAATCACTCGCTCTGCAGGAACACCCATATCCTTCGTCCAAACATCAAACGCCTCATCGTCTGTCTCATAAATAGTAACGTAGAGTTTATCGTTAGGGATGTTCATCCAGGACTCAGACGTTAGAAACTCCCAAGCAAATCGAATGGCTTCTTTCTTAAAATAGTCCCCAAAGCTAAAATTACCCAACATCTCAAAAAACGTGTGATGCCGAGCCGTATAACCCACGTTTTCAAGGTCATTATGCTTACCACCCGCCCGCACACAACGCTGAGAACTCGTTGCACGAACATATGAACGCTGCTCTCTTCCTAAAAACGTATCTTTAAATTGGTTCATGCCCGCATTAGTAAAGAGTAACGTTGGGTCATCTGCTGGAACCAAAGAACTACTAGACACGACCTCATGTCCATGCTGGTTAAAGTAGTCAAGAAACGCCTTACGTACCGCTGCTGTTTTCATAGATAGAACCGTCTGCGAGCTTTTAGTTATAATTTAGAGTCTAAATCCCTCGACACCCATCCTGAATTAATTAAGAAGTCAGCACGATACCATAGAGAACTGCGTACTCTACCATATAAAGTACTGAGTAAAAAATCGCCTAGAGAAAGAAATTTGAGCTTACATCGATACAATTTGCAGACAAAAAAAAGCCCGGTAATATTACCGGGCATTAATGCCTAAATATTTCAGTTAAATCTGGTTTCTTCGGTGAAGCACTACAGGTGCTATAGTTTTTCAAGTAACGCAGTCATGTACGCCTGCATTTGCTCAAATAGCGTTGACTCAGCAATATCCTCAGGGATCGTTTCAATACGATCATCCGTCATTCGATCAAATAGATCAGATACTAATTGAGCAGGCTGTGAAAACTGACTAGCGCTATCAAAAGCAGCTTGTAAACTATCAAAAAACTCAGACAATGGGTCAAACCGCTCAGCGTAATTTGAATTAACCACCTCAGCCCCCTCCCCTATATCTGCAATCTCCTGATAGGCTGATACCTGTTGAACGGTTGTTTGAGATAAATTAACCGAGAAACCTGCGATTTCCTCTCCGTCAAAGCCAAGCTCTAACGCACTTTGAAATGCTGCTTGAAAATCACCTGAAAAGAACTGTTCAGACATACCCTCTATCTGAACCATCAAATCATTTAGCGCCTGAAGTTCACCTTCATCCAGCTCTCCCTCAACCGAATAACTATACTGACCACTTTGATACTGACCCGCCAACTGGCTTGATTCAAACCCAAATCGATCTGCAGACAACTCCCCACGCTCAAAGGACGCCTGAATTTGCTCAAGGTTAAACGAGACAATATCTCCATCCTGAGTTGTAATTTGAATCGCCGCTCTTTCAGATACAGAGCTGAAGGAACTATATCCTGCATTTACAGCAGAATTGCGGGCGGAAACATCACGATCTCTCGTGCCTGATGAATCATTAGCAGATGATGAAACAACTGACCTCTCCGCTTCATTTTTTGGAGAAGCAACTGCTTGCTCTACACTATCTTCCGGTGATGCTTTGGCGTCGCCCGAGTTTTTAAAGGTATTTCCAACAACATCATGGTCATTCACATAAGTGCCCACTAGACCATCAAGCCCTACGTTTATTGTCTCAAAGCTCTTATCAATTTCATCACCTAACTGGTCAGTCATCAAACCATAGCTTTCAATCTGTTCTCTGGCTTGCCCAAAGCCTTTTTCAACCCCCTCTCTTGCTTGACTTAATAGATCATCAAGCCGTTCAGTTGATGCACCATCAGCAGCCTCTTGCTTGATTCTATTCTCAACAAACCCGAGTACATTATTAGCGACATCATCAACCGATGGTGGCTGAAAAGTGGGAACAAAAGAAGGCGCTGTCTGAGACGTGCGTGCGCCACTAAACCTCACCTCTAGCTCTTGCTCCAGAATTTTTACGCCTTTGTCATGGCTAGAATATGACGTACTTGAGAAGCTGAGGGACACTTCATACAGCGACATTGACGCGCGCTGACCTTCATCCGAATGGCCGTGATGCCGACCGGCTGCTTGATCATGCCCTACATGCCTACCTTGATTTCCATGCTGTTGAGATGTCAACTGGCTCGATAGTTCATTAAATCGCCCAAATAACGCTGAAACCGAATTCATCGTCCTGTCCTCAATTTTAGGAGCTACATTCTTATATTACTCAGAATGAATTAAAGCCGCTCAAAAACAAAATAAGCAAACTGTTCTTATGGAGCTTAACGTCAATATCTGGTAAAACTTTAGGAACTCTTTATTGTTAAAAGCGCTACTACTTAAAACAAAATGGAATCAACCACCATCAACGCTATAAATCAACACCCTCACCCTGAGTACCAGAACCTCAACCCCAAGTACCGCTTTATCAAAGCGCTCAGGCCGTTTTCATTTCCGGTGGCACTCATTACTTGTGGTTTAGGGGTTGCTGCTGGGGCAAAAGCTCAAGCAGTTAACTCACTTTCAGCATGTTCGGTATTATTAGCAGGGCTCTTTTTACAGGCAGGTGTTAATCTCATCAATGATCATGCAGACCTAAAAAACCCCATCAGCCTTCAACGATTAACACCTTCGGATATTAAACGCATCACCTTTAACTATCAGGCAGGCTGGTTATGTTTTGCTGTTTGCGCCATCATTGGGCTTTACCTAACCTATCAAACCAGCCCGTTTCTTTTGATTCTAGCCATTTTGGGTGGCTTAGGCGCACTTTTTTACACCACCGAACCAATTCACTATAAACGTCGAGGACTAGGTGTGGTTCTGGTGTTTTTTTTGATGGGTGTATTGATGGTCTATGGCGCCTGCTTTGCCGTAACAGGCCAACACTATGTGAGCGCTATCAGTATCTCTATACCGGTCAGTTTTCTTACCTCGGCATTATTACTCTCAAATGAGCTGCGGGATTACGCCAGTGACCGAAAAGAGGGCCTTAAAACGCTCACGGTTCGCTGGGGCTTAGATAGAGGAAAAAAACTATATATGGTGCTTGTCGCATGCAGTTTTATGTCGATGATACCCCTCTTCATAAACCAGCAGGCGTGGACCGCAGGCCTTATTTTTAGCCCTGCATTCATTGTTGCTATAGCTGCCATTCATATCTCAATAACTAAGAGCGATTTGAAACGCCTTCCACCGATGACGGGGCGGCTATACCTTATCTTCGGTGTCAGTGAGATCATATTGTTGTTGGTATAAGCAATTGCTGATTCGATTATGAGTCAAACCAACACGCATGATATAGTGGCACTTCAAGCAGAAAATCTGCTATCTCTTATATAAATCTCGGATAATAAATTAACACTATGGCAAAAGTATTTCCCGAAGAAAGCAACCTTGTTTCAAAGGCAGCACTCCCTAGACGTCTCGTTGCCATGCTTTACGATACATTAATATGCGTGGCCTTAATGCTGGCCACAACTGGCATTTATATGGCCATCAGCTCAAGTATTGCCGGTTCAGAAAATTATGAAAGAATGGTTGAAGCAGGCGCAACTACAAACGACCCACTACTGTCGTCGATATTATTTATTACGCTATACGGGTTCTTCGGCTATTTTTGGACTCGAACTGGCCAGACATTAGGCATGCAGGTTTGGCATATCCGCATTCAGAATAAAAACGCAGTATCAATCAGCTGGCTACAAGCACTACTGCGCTTTTTGATGGCAATAATATCATTACTATGTTTTGGGTTAGGTTTTTTATGGATGTTAATCGATAAGGATGGGATGTCCTGGCATGATCGTTTTTCTGAGAGTGTAGTTGTTCGAATACCCAAGAAAGCGAGAAGTTAACACTAAGTTCTACAAAGCCTGAAACGCCCCTCTTCCATTTCAGGCTTCTCCCCCCACTCTCTCAGTACTAGCTAATTATCTAGCTCGCCTCAATAAATAGAACCCCAGCATCGAACTTACAACAATCGGCGCCAGAGTTGCAATTATCGGGTCAAAACCAAACACCAGGCTTGATGGCCCCAACAAGTCCTGCATATATTTGAACAGCAGCCCTACAATGATGCCGGTAAACACCCTAAACCCCATAGTCACCGACCGCAAAGGACCAAACACAAACGAGATAGCGACCAACACCAAAACTGCAGTCGTCAAAGGCCTTAGCACCTTCTTCCAAAATGACATCAGATACACATTTGCATTAAGGTCTTGCTCAACAAGGTAGTTTGAGTAGGTATACAGCCCTGTTATAGATAAGTTATCAGGCTTAATCACCAACACGCCAAGCACCTGAGGTGACAACTCTGTACGCCAGGCTACCAGGTGAGACTTAACAACAGACGTCTGGGTCGGCGTTAATATTGTTTCGGTAACATCCTCGAGCAGCCATTCTTCACGCTGATAAATCGCTCTTTTGGCAAACCGAGAGCGCTCCAACCAACCTTCCTCTGAATACTCAAACAGTGACACTCCATGCAACTCACCATTTGGCTCAACCGCATTAAAGTGCATAAAGGTGTCGCCTTCTCGATGCCAAATACCTCGCTTGGACGCCAAGCTCTCACCCGTACCCTGAGAAACTGCTCTCTGACTTTGTGCTATTTTTTCGGTATATGGCGCAACATACTCACCTAGCAACAGGCCAACAATAACGATTGCGATAGCAGGTTTCATCGCAGACCAGACGATTCGTCGAGTCGAAACACCTGCAGCACGAATAACGGTTAATTCGCTATTGTTTGCTAATGCACCTAGCCCAATAAGAGACCCGATAAAAGCTGCCAATGGCAAATAGTCATATATTCTTCGTGGTAGCGTGGTCACCACGAACATGATGGCTTCAGTTACCTGATAGTCGTTCTTTAACTCCTCTAATTCGGCTATAAAACTAAACACTAAGTCTAGTGAAAGAACGACAAGCAATACCAGCAGCATCGCAGCTGCTACACTGGCTATAATATAACGGTCTAGCTTACGCATGCTTAGACCTCCAATATCGTATAATGGCACCTTTGCTGAGCAAGCCCATCGCAATACTAAAGAACAACAAATGCACCCACCAAACACCGACCCAAGAAGGAATTTTCTCTTTTTCAAGGGCATTACGCGCTACAATTAACAATCCCAAATAGGTGATATAGATAAGCATCGCGGGGAACAAATGAAAGAAACGACCTTGCCGCGGATTAACCCGACTGAGTGATATAGCTAACAACGTAACAATGGGAACCAGCATCGGCAATGAAATGCGCCATTGCAACAGCGCAGCATATTTGGGATTGGAAGACTCCAACAGTTCAAGTGTCCCAATAGACTCATCCTTACGCCCCCTATGCTCTTCTGGTGGCTCAGCTATTTTTAGACCGTAAGATTCAAATTCAATCACATTAAAACCCATTTCGCCCGGCATTCCCTGAAACCGCTTGCCATCATGCAACACCAAAAAGCGACTCCCTGTGGCCGGGTCAACATATTGCGTTCCGGTCTTTGCCGTCGTCAATATCAGTGATTGCCCATCTGACGCTTTTTCAGAGATAAAGACACCCTGAAGCTCTTTTTTGTCATTACTTAACGCTTCAGTGTAGGTTACACGCTGACCTGTCTTAAGTGCCTGAAACCGACCTGGCGCAAGCATTTCAAACTCTGTTAATTTAGACTGATCACGAAAGATCTGCTCAACATTTTGCATCCCCCAAGGGGACACCACCAGACTCAAAAAACCCACCAAGAACATAACAATCAGCGATGTTCCCATCGTCAATAAAACCAGTCGCCGTTCGCTCACGCCACAGGCAAACAGCACGGTCATTTCACTTTCAAGATACATTCTTCCGTAAGCCAGTAAAATCCCGATAAACAAGCCTAACGGCAAAATCAACTCGAGAAAGCCCGGCATTCTGTAACCCATTAGGGTAAATAGAACATCCGCTGATATTCCGCCTGATGCAGCTTGAGCAAGGTACTTAATAAATCGCCCACTCATAAAAATAAGCAATAAAATACCCGAAACTGCAAACATGCTTATTAATAGCTGCTTTGCCAAATAACGAAAGATAATAAACAATCAAATATTCCCTAGAGACGTTTCTGAGTTCAAATTGGTGATATCACTCAATTCTTTATTTTTATTAAACCTAGCTCAATGCTTATATTTAGAGCAGCTCCTGCTATGGCCCAATATGTATTAACCTCTACCCTGCAGCGTGCTCTTCTGTCATATTACCAAGAATACCAACATTTTAGCTGGAATGAATTATGAAAAATACCTGTGTTTAACGTAAACTTTATCTAAACATAGTCAGCCATTTTAAATTATCGCTAAAGTAAGTTATCTCTCTTCGCGATTATCCCATCATACAGGAGCACCAATGAAATACTCTTTAGAGAAGCGCACTCCCGAAAAACAGCAATCAGACTGCATCGTTCTTCCGCTATTTGAGGATTTACAGCTATCTCCAGAGTCGTCTTATATAGATCAAGCAAGCAGCCAAAGCATCTCGACACTTATAGAGCGTAAAGACTTTGATGCAAAAGCAGGCTCGACAATGCTACTCGACGGCAATAACACGTCACACACGAGAATTCTGCTAATTGGTCTGGGCAAACAAGACGCGTTCAATGCAGCCACGTTAAAAAAATCAATGGTTGCCGCCGCCAACACCATCAAAAAAACCCAGACAAAAACAGCACTAGTATCATTCGATGGTGTGTCTCTGAAAGATTGTAGCCAGTCTTGGTTGATGCGCTTTGCAATTGAAGCCATCAATGATTCACTTTATATATTTGATGATTTTAAAACCACTAAGGCTGATAAATCCGAGCTAAACACAGTTTCTTTTTACTGTGGAGACAGCATCAACAGCGCCGAAGCAGAAAAAGCTATTAGTGAAGGTAGTGCCATCGCAGCAGGTGTATCGGTCGCCAAGACATTAGGTAATTTGCCAGGCAACATCTGCACCCCTACTTATTTAGCGACCCAAGCAAAAGAGATTGCCAAGAATAACAGCACCGTAACCACCACAATTCTTGACGAAGAGAAAATGGCTGCTCTTGGCATGCACTCATTGCTTTCAGTGTCTGCTGGTAGCGAAGAGCCTGCTCACCTTATCATTATGGAATACAAAGGCGGTAAAGAATCCGATAAAGCCCATGTACTTGTCGGTAAAGGCGTTACATTCGATAGCGGCGGTATCAGCCTAAAGCCAGGTGAGTCGATGGATGAAATGAAGTACGATATGTGCGGGGCCGCAAGCGTATTTGGAACCATGACTGCCATCACATCGCTGAAACCTAACATAAATGTAACCGCCATCGTCGCCGCAGCAGAAAACATGCCTGATGGCAAAGCAACTAAACCAGGAGACATCGTTTCGACTCTCTCCGGCCAAACCGTCGAAATACTCAATACCGACGCTGAAGGTAGATTGGTATTGTGTGATGCTCTAACCTATGCAGAGCAGAATCATAACCCCGCCTCTATCGTTGACATAGCGACACTAACAGGCGCTTGCATTATTGCACTAGGTCATCACACAACAGGCTTACTCGGCAACGATGACGCTCTAGCAGATGAACTTCTCTCAGCAAGTACCGAAGCAGCAGACAAGGCATGGCGTTTGCCTCTATGGGATGAGTATCAACCTCAGTTAGATAGCAACTTCGCAGATATGCAAAATATTGGAGGTCGTCCAGCGGGAACCATTACTGCAGCGTGTTTCCTATCTCGATTTGCTAAAAAGATGAAATGGGCGCATCTTGATATTGCTGGCACAGCATGGGTTTCAGGAAAAAACAAAGGCGCTACTGGCAGACCCGTACCGATGTTAACCCAATACATTCTTAATAAAGTAAATTAGGCCGAGAGGATACTACTCAACAGGTTGAGTAGTATCCTAACTAAGTCCACAATACAAAACCGGCAGACATAATAATCCTTAACGCGTTACTCTCAAATATGGCCAAAGCAGATTTTTATATTCTTAATAAAGTCGACCATAGTGATCGACTTACATTTCTGTCTCGCTTAATCGAAAAGGCCACAACACTAGGTCATACCATTTACATTCACACCAACCACTTGCAACAAGCCACTGAGATTGATGACTATTTATGGACATATAAAATTGAAAGTTTTTTGCCCCATGAACTCAGCAACATCAAGACTCCCCAAGACATATCACCTTCGGTCACAATAGGTTTTACTGAAGACTGTAAAGGCCATAACGACCTATTAATTAACCTAGCCAGTGAACTACCGCCTTTTTACAAACAGTTCGATAGAGTCGCAGAAATAGTGATCCAGAACGATGCCATCCTTAGAGAACTTCGCAATCACTACCGCCAAATAAAGAACGAAAATATTGAAGCCGTTATTCATGATTTCAGACCCAAATAAATGACACTAAGTACGTATTATTGCGTGTATACTCTCTTTAAAAGCCACACCCAAATCAACACAGAGCCTCGAAAGAGCATAAAATGGACAAGTTGGATTAGAACATGGACGACATACCTCTTTTGGAAGACTTAGTCACCGACACAAATGACAATCACGCTAATAAACGCCAACCTAGCCAAGCTCATCAGGCCAACTCTCCATCGCCATCCACAGGTGGCGCGGACGACCTGAAAGAAAATCCCTTTATCCCCTACGAGCACTTGGCCAGGCTAGCACTGGAAAGGGAGCAGTTCACTCAAAGCATCGAAGCATTTACCGAAAACCTTAAACACGAAAACCCATACCGCACTATAACCAAAAACCCTCGCGAGCCTTTTATTTCGAATAGAAACGATGCTATTGTGCAAGCCATTACTCGCAGAGTATTGGATCAACTTACCCCCATCATCGAAGATAAAGTCGCAACTGAGCTACACACATATTTTGAAGCCGAAACGGAAAACTGCTAGTTCATTTTTATCCACGAACACAATTGATAATTTCATAACAACGGCCTCCGTCAAACGCTACCCGTTAGTGATTGAGATATGTATAATAATCCCATTTTCCTCCTACTAGGGGGATACCTCATTCTTTCGAACTCATTAACGCCTTTGCAGACGATATTATGGAAAAAACTTACCAGCCAAGCGAGATAGAACAAAACTGGTACAACACATGGGAAAAAGCCGGTCATTTTAAGCCTTCTGGGGAAGGTGATTCATATTCAATTATGATCCCACCTCCTAATGTCACCGGTAGCCTTCATATGGGCCACGGTTTCAATAACACCGTCATGGATACCTTAATTCGTTACCATCGAATGCAGGGGCGCAATACGCTTTGGCAGCCTGGCACCGATCACGCAGGTATTGCGACTCAAATGGTAGTTGAGCGCCAACTCGCAGCTAACGGCGTGACCCGCCATGATTTAGGTCGAGATAAATTTCTCGATAAAGTCTGGGAATGGAAAGAAGAATCTGGTGACACTATCACCCGTCAAATACGGAGATTAGGGTCGTCTGTAGACTGGAGTCGCGAACGTTTTACAATGGACCCTGGAATGTCTGCTGCGGTTCAGGAAGTATTTGTTCGACTTTACGATGACGGCCTCATTTATCGTGGCAAACGTCTAGTAAACTGGGACCCTAAATTACACACCGCCATCTCTGACCTGGAAGTACTTTCAGAGGAAGAAAACGGTTCAATGTGGCACTTCCGCTACCCTCTTGAAGATGGCTCCGGGCATTTGGTCGTCGCCACAACACGACCCGAAACCATGTTAGGTGACACCGCCGTTGCCGTTCACCCTAAAGATGAACGTTATGCTGATTTAGTAGGTAAAAATATTCGCCTGCCTATCACCAACAGGCTGATTCCTATTGTGGCTGATGATTATGTTGAGAGAGAGTTTGGCACGGGTTGTGTAAAAATCACTCCCGCCCATGACTTCAATGACTATGAAGTAGGTAAACGACACAATTTAGCGCTGATTAATGTGCTTGATCGTGATGCTAATATTCTATCTGAGTTTACAGTTATCACCTTTGATAATTACGAGACTCAGCATGGCGAAAAGGCACCTGAAGCCTACGCAGGGCTAGAGCGCTTTGAAGCACGTAAGAAAATCGTTGAAGAACTAGACGCGCTTGGCTGCCTTGAAAAAATTGAGCCTCATACATTGAAGGTTCCTCGCGGAGACCGCTCCGGTGTGGTCATCGAGCCTTGGCTAACGGACCAATGGTATGTCAAAACAGAGCCTCTAGCGAAAGAAGCAATTAAAGTCGTTGAAGATGGCGATATACAATTCGTACCCAAGCAGTACGAAAACATGTACTTCTCTTGGATGCGAGACATTCAGGATTGGTGTATATCCCGTCAACTATGGTGGGGACATAGAATCCCGGCGTGGTATGACAATAGCGGCAACATATTTGTAGGTCGTAACGAAGAAGAAGTCCGTAGCAAGTACAACCTAGACCCGAGTGCCGAGATTCATCAAGACGAAGATGTACTAGATACTTGGTTCAGCTCTGCGTTGTGGACATTCTCAACACTAGGGTGGCCTGAAGAGACTGAAGAGCTTAAAACTTTCCACTCAACCGATGTATTAGTGACCGGCTTTGACATCATTTTCTTCTGGGTGGCCAGAATGATCATGATGACCACTCATTTCATCAAAGATGAAAACGGGAAACCTCAAGTGCCGTTCAAAACCGTTTATGTTCACGGTCTAGTAAGGGACGCACAAGGCGCCAAAATGTCTAAGTCGAAGGGCAACGTACTTGACCCATTGGATATTATTGACGGCATCGACCTTGATACGCTGTTAGATAAGCGCACCACAGGCATGATGCAGCCAAAAATGGCGAAAAAAATAGCCAAACAAACGAAAGATGAGTTCCCTGAAGGTATTTCAGGATACGGCACTGATGCACTACGTTTCACTTTCTGTTCATTAGCGTCTACTGGTCGAGATATCAAGTTTGATATGGGTCGGGTTGAAGGCTATCGCAATTTCTGTAATAAAATCTGGAATGCCGCTCGTTATGTACTGATGAACACCGAAGAGCAGGATTGCGGGCAGAACGGTGGGGACGTAAACCTAAGCCTTGCTGATCGCTGGATAGTCTCAAGACTGCAACAAACCGAACTGCAAGTAGCCAAAGCCATGGACAGCTATCGACTTGACCATGTTGCTCAAGCGATATATGAATTTGTTTGGAACGAATACTGCGATTGGTACCTAGAGCTTTCCAAACCTGTACTTTGGGACGATAACGCCAGCCCAGAAACATTAAGAGGCACAAGACAAACACTGGTTAGAGTACTCGAAACCATACTACGTCTTGCACACCCTGTAATGCCTTATATTACTGAAGAGATTTGGCAGCGCGTAGCGCCATTAGCAAGCAAGTCTGGCGAAACCATCATGACCCAAGGCTACCCTATTGCGGATGAAAACCGCATCGATGAAAACGCTGATGGCGATATTGAGTGGTTAAAGGGTGTCATTATTGGGGTCAGAAATATTCGGGGCGAGATGAATATCTCGCCAGCGAAACCTATCACGCTCATGCTTAAGAATGGTACAACCGAAGATCAACGCCGGCTAGAGCAGAACGAAACGTTTTTGAAGTCGCTAGCTAAAATTGAAGCCGTTACCTGGCTTGGCGATGAAGAACCACCATTGGCCGCGACTCAGTTAGTGGGCGAAATGGAAGTATTGGTTCCAATGGCTGGTTTGATAGATAAAGACTCAGAAATTGCTCGCTTAAGTAAGGAGGTCGATAAAGTATCTAAAGAGCTACAACGACTAAAAGGTAAGCTTTCAAACGAGAAATTTATTAGCAAAGCCCCAGAAGATGTTGTTGAAAAAGAAAAAGCCAAGCTCAGCGATGCCCAAAGCACATTTGACAAGCTCAACGAGCAGTTAGAAAAGATTAAAGCGATTTAGGAATATCAGGGGGGGCTAAACCCTCCCTGATCGCTTTATTGTTGTTCTAACGCACAATCTCACCTGATACCTATGTCTAACCCTTTACCCAATCTCGACTCTAATAGAACAATCTTGGGACAAGACTATGACAGACAAACCCATTATCCATATTTTAGGCGCTGGCGCACTGGGCAGTTTATGGGCAACAAAACTGTCTAAAGATAACCGTATAGTTTTACTCCTCAAGAAAATTGATGAAAAGCGTAGTCATCAGTTTAGATTTATAGACAAAAACCAGACAACAACCATAACCCTTCCCTGCGAATGCTCTACTCCCACGCCACAAGATAGCCGCCCGATAGATACCTTATTGGTGTTTACTAAAAGCTATGACACACTGAATGCTGTTCAACAATTAAGGAACAGACTCACACCATCAAGTCGTATCGTTCTTTTTCAGAATGGAATGGGTAGCCAACAAGAAATCACACAGTTGCTACCTGGTAATCCTATCTATGCCGCATCAACCACCGAGGGTGCCAATCGCCCTGACTCACAAACAGTTGTTTATGCGGGTAAAGGTGAAACTTGGGTTGGCTCAATTTCGAATCAAAATAATAGCAGCGAGTCCGAAAAAGTATTGTCCCTTTTGTCTGGCTCTGGCCTTAGCGTATCCTACAACTCAGCCATATGGGAAAAACTTTGGCTAAAATTAGCCATTAACTGCGCAATAAACCCTTTCACAGCATTGTTAAACTGTAAAAACGGAGAACTAGTCGGTCAGCCCTTATTTGATGCCAACATTACCCCACTCTGCCACGAACTAGAACGAGTAATGAAGGTAAATAACATTAATAAAAATGCTGATGAACTTGAGGCACTCGTAAAAGAGGTTATTGAAAAAACAGCTAACAATGTGTCATCAATGCTTCAAGATGTTAGAGCAGGCAAACAAACGGAGATAGAGTATATTAATGGATATATTGAGTTGGTAGCTAAAAATTGCGACGACACATTCCCTACAAACTTAGTACTACTTAAGAGAGTAAGAAGCAGTTGTAAACCCCATATAAATACCGGGACATAACAACTAGCATTTGCTTAGTGGAGACAAACCTAGCTAAGTCGTAAACGTACCTACTACAGCCTGCAACGAGCCAGTGAGGCTAGACATTTCTTTACTGGCACTGAGTGTATCATTAGCATTATCCGCAGTCTCCTGCCCTAAGCCAGAAATCAACGTAACATTATTATCGATATTCGTGGCCACAGCGCTCTGCTCTTCGGCTGCGCTGGCTATCTGATGGCTCATATCAACGATTGATGAAATGCTGGTAGCGATACTGGTTAACGCATCCGAAACTTTACTGGATTGATCAACTGTAATGCCAGCGGTCGAGTGACTACTCTGCATAGAACTAACCGCTTCTTTAACCCCTTTTTGGAGCCGTTCAATCATTGACTCGATTTCTTCTGTCGATTTTTGTGTTCGCTGGGATAACGTTCGTACTTCATCAGCCACTACGGCAAAACCTCTTCCTTGCTCCCCCGCTCTAGCCGCTTCAATGGCAGCATTAAGTGCCAACAGGTTTGTTTGCTCAGCAATCGCCCGAATCTCAACCATTACCTGGCTGATATCTTCACTATCTTTGCTCACTCGACTAATCTTATCGACAGAGTATTTAATTTCTGTTGAAAGGTGGTCAATAGCCTGAAGTGTTTCATCAACCACAAGCTTTCCGTTAGCCGCTTCTTGGTCTGCACCCAACGCCGCATCGGATACTGTTTGAGACGCTGACGCCACTTCTTGAACCGTATCAACCATCTGGTGCATAGCGTCGGAGATCTGAGCTGTTTCGTCCATCTGTTTTTGTACCGCTGTACTATTGGACACTGCCGTCACATTAACGCGCTGAGCTTGATGATCTACGTCTGCCGTTGTCCCACTGACAATCTGAATTAACTGCCGCATTTTATCCGTCATGTGGTTGAACTCGGTCGTTAATTCTCCCATTTCATCATGGGTGTATTTTTCTAGAGTTACGGTAAGATCACCATTTGCAACCTTACGTGCAGCACTGGTAAAGCTGGCAATAGTCGTTCTTACGGAAACAGAAAACCCCATGTATAGGTAAACAATAACTGTTAACAGCAGGCCTAACCCACCAAACAGCATCATTCGTGCGCGCGTTTCTTCATTTAAGCGATTTTCTAGCGTGCTCCCGACATAAACTAAAATGCGGTCATTAAAATTCTTAAATTTATCCATTTCATTCGTAACAAGGCCATCAAATTCGTCAATCGGTTTTTCAAGGCGCATTGGCGTAATAATGTCTTGATCTACAGAATCTTGAACAACCAGAATACTTCCTTTTAACGCCTCTGAAGACACACTCAACGTTCGAGAAATTTCATTGCTGGCTTTCATCGCCACTTCCAACGACGGCACTAATGAGGTATTCGCACTACTGAGCTGGTCATATATCTCATTCAGCATATCGCTCATCACGTAGCTCACTGTGCCATCATTCAAAGCAAAAATACCTATGCTTCGAGCCCTTCCCAACACATCATTAACATTAATAATCGAGCCGCTCGATAACTCTAATAACAACTGAATTTCCCTAGAGGAGTCTTGAGCTAAACCAGATACCTGAGTAGTCGTCGCTACCAAATTTCGCGCCTTTTCTACAAATGCATCATAATATTTAAATTGGTATCCAAAATCAGTTTCAAAACTATCTTCTGCAGCCATTCGCTTCCAGTCTTTTGCTAAGCCCGCAATTTGATTACGAAGATCTCCATTAATATCAAACGTAAACTGCATTTCTTCAAGGTCAGAAATCAAAACCGAAATTTTCTTGCGAATGACGAGGGACTTTTGATCAATATTTTCTACCGGACGCAACTTGGACACAGACCGGTAATCACGGTAGTTAATAGCCTCTTGGACTATTAGGTAGGACGATTGATACGCTTTTAAGCCACCAACCTCGCTTTCAACTCGCTCGATTGACTCGTTTAACTGACTAACGAGCATGTAAGTGAGGCCCCCAATGGGGATCAACCATAGAATACTAATCAGCGTAAATTTGTATACATAAGTCAGTCTGTTCATCAACGCCATTGCTGGCAACAACAGATTTTTCACACATTTTCTCCAACAACTGAAAAGAAATGACTCCTCAATCGTTTTATCGGCTTTTTCTTATTAGCGTTTGATATTTTTAATAATTCTAGCTTAAATATCGAAAAGTGCTTCACTTAAACAAAAATCCCAGTATTTAATGTCAATAACCGTTCACTACCTGTATAGATAGTTAATCTATCTGCAATACTCGACCACAGTTAACGATTATTTTATTTTGTAAAAGGAATGACCAGCATGCGATTCGGTATTGACCTAGGTGGAACCAAAACAGAAATTATTGCATTAGCAAAAGGAAATAAAGAGGTTTACCGAAAACGACGACCAACCCCTCAAAATAATTATCATGGCATTTTGAATACGATCGCCAGTTTAGTCCATGAAGCAGAGTCTCAACTCGCGATAACTGGTACGGTCGGGATAGGGATACCCGGGACACTATCTCCAGACCACGGGCTAATAAAAAATGCGAACTCCGTATGTTTAATTGGGGAAGATCTGCAACACGACCTGAAAAATCGACTGCAGCGTGAAGTCAGAGTTGCAAACGACGCTGATTGCTTTACCTTATCCGAAGCAAGTGATGGGGCTGCAGCACACTGTAATACCGCCTTTGGCGTCATTTTAGGCACAGGTGTAGGCGGCGGTATTACCATTAACAAAACTCTCTTAAAGGGTCCAAATGGCATTACTGGTGAATGGGGCCATAACCCTCTACCGTGGCCAAACCAACATGACCAGCCATTTCCCCCATGCTACTGTGGCAAACAAGGTTGCATTGAGACATTCCTCTCTGGGCCCGGCTTTAAACACAGCTACTGGTCTTTAACGGGGCAAAACTTATCACCCTCCGAGATTGTGGCCCTGCTCGAAACAAATGATAAGGCTGATATTGCGTTTACTAACTATATTGATAGGCTCGCACGCTCACTAGCAACAGTTATCAATATACTAGACCCCGACGTGATTGTTCTAGGAGGCGGAATGTCAAATATACAGGCGATTTACCAGCAAGTAGAAAAAGTATGGTCTTCATATGTATTTTCCGATAAGGTCAACACGAAGCTGGTAAAGGCTCTACATGGTGATTCAAGCGGTGTTAGGGGTGCCGCATGGCTATGGCACGAAAATGAATCCATCCACCCTTAAGACAGAGACTAACGCTCGTTAGCGACAGAACGGACTTAATTTTATATGACTACACGCCCTCATTCGACCCTCAATAGTGATTCAGCCACTCCTCTACCCTCTACTCCGAAAGCGCTTGAGACATTATTTTACCGTTTCATTGAACTATCCCGCAAACTGGATATCAGCTTGCCAAAAGTAGAATACGATGAGAACTGGAGTTCCAAATGTATTGTAGACACTAAGCCCGATGAAAGTGGGCTCGTTCAATGGAAACCGGCTATCCGTCAATCAGACAATATTTTTGCCGATATGGAGAGTGCGTTAGGTGTCCAATTTCATCCAGATATCATCAACTTCTATAGCCACTACTGGTCAGACGGTATCGTAGTTTCTCATGATTCAGGAGAAATGAGTTTAATTCAGATATGGAATGCTGAAGATGAAGAGATGCTTAAGCAGAATTTACTAGGCCATTCCTTTGCAAAACAAAAAAACCGCTTACCACTAACCCTGTTTATTGGCTGTACCTACCATGACGAAATCATCGCAATTGACAATAACACCGGTCATGTTGTACTCGAAAAGGCTGGTTTTGCTGCACACAAAACGATTGCTAATAGCGTTAGCGAGTTTCTAAATCAATTAACGCCTACGCTCAAACCATATAATGGATAAGTGATTAGAATTCAAACAATAATAAGCGCAATGGCGATACCTAAATGGCAAAAATAACAGAAATGGCAAAAATGCCAAGCCAAAGAGCCATACTTCTACCCAAAAGCCCTCTAATACCGATGATGCCGTTCACGCCCGTTGAAATCAGGATACCTTTGTCAATTTTGGAATCAATAACATTATTAAGATAAAAACTATCAAGAGTACTAGATGCGACCTCGCCCAAGACATCAGGCGTGTCGCTTGTAACATCCACCCAATACTTCATACAGCCTGAAATAGAACGCCTAAAATCACCAGTTAATGTAAAGGTTAGCGCCAAAAGCCGCGCGGGCAACCACTCTATTGCCGCATTTACGCTGACAGCCGCTCGCCTTAGTTGATGAGATGAGTGCTGAGCGATCAGGTCGGCGACTCTCACTACAATTATCATTGCGGGACCTGCCACCATAAACCAAAACGTTATAACAAAAAATCGATTAAAGTTATGATAGAGCAGTGCCTTGGAGACTTCATTCTGCATCATTACAGGGTCACGTAGTAAACGACCATTAACACCAGAGAGTGTTTGTTGTTTAAACGCAGCGGCTTCAAAGTCGCCTCTTTTCCATGCTACCAAGTAGCTTTCAAGGTTATCTTTAAACCCTTTTTGCCCCAACACCAACAAAAGAACAACAACCTGAAGACACAATGACAGCGCGCCAAAAAAGGTGTTCCCGATTAAAAAAAACAATACATAAAAAAGCGAAAAATAGGCTAGTAGAATAAGTAGCAGTAGGAAATACGCAGCACCGCTACTTTTTGCCATCATTGAAAAGTGTTCAGGCCGGAGAAATTTAATTGTTACTCGATCAAACTGTAAACTTAAAGGCCAATCCATTTTTTGTTGAAGAGCGTAACTTATCAACAACACAACAAAACTCATTTATAACACCCTTGCTGATGGTTATATCAAAATCTGACCTTAAATCACCTCGACAAGGCCTTAAACAACTTCAGTAGATATATCGGATTTTGCTTTTATTTGGTCAAAATAACGTTCCCAATCAAATGCTTTTCCAGGGTCTGTTTTTCTGCCAGGAGAAATATCCTGATGGCCTATAATTCGATCTATAGAAATCGCTGGGTATTCTTTGGTTAAACATCGCGTAATACTTACCAGAACCTCATATTGGGCATCAGTGTAGGGAACCTCGTCTTCACCTTCTAGCTCAACACCAATTGAGAAGTCATTGCAGTTTTCACGGGTTTTAAACGTAGAGGCCCCGGCATGCCAAGCCCGTTCATCAAACGAAACAAATTGAACAATCTCTCCTGTTCGCTTAATGAGCAGATGAGAAGATACTTCTACCCCTTCAATTTCTTTATAAAAAGGATCTAGCGAGTGATCAAGTCGATTGGTAAAGAAACGCTCAATGTGATCACCACCATACTGACCAGGTGGCAAGCTTATATTATGAATAACCAGTAAACTGATTTCGTTATCTGCAGGACGCTGATTACAGTTGGGAGAGACAACTCGCCGAACGCCTTTAAGCCAGCCATCCAAAACACCATCATTACTGAGTGTAATAACAGAGTCTTTAACAGTGTGTTGTATCCCGTGTTGAGTCATAACAACAGCCTAAGCTCCTTTAGCCTTTGGTGCAATCGTCTACCTTGGCGCTATATGCCAACGATATTACACCCTAAGGGTATTACAAGCTTAGTTAATTTTAAACCGCGTTACTGTACTTTTTATACTCAAGTCTTGACCTGATAGTATTTAATGAGGTCATTAATCTTGTCGGTTATCTCTCAGGTTGCCAATAACAGACTCAAGAGCTCGATCAAATAACAACCCGTCATTAAGAATATTAACCTGTCCTTGTTGGGCCATTTCTAATAACTCCGACTTATTCTTGTCGGCAATTTTTATACCACTTCGGTCCACAAAAATATACTTTCCGGTCACTCGAATCAGGGCTGCCAGCTTACAGCGCACAACTTTTCCTGATTCATGAAATTCTAGCCATGACCCAACCCGTAACGACTCAATCATTTCGATACTAACAGCATCCACCACAGGCGGTGTAACCTGAGAAGACTCAACCACTTGGGCCTCAGGAACGACCGATTGGATAGAGCCCTCTGTAGCCTGACGCTTTTCATCAAAAGGCTTTGGTCGCTCTACCTGCCCAGATGAAACCTCTTGCGCCACCGGACTGATTGCTGAGTCTGTAACACCATCAAGTATCGAATCAACATCATCAAGAAGTGAGTCCATACTTTTAGTCATGGAATCTAGCGTTTCCACTTGTTCAACATCAGCTAGAGAAGCATCAGGCTTGTCGGCGACTACCGGCTTAACTAAGTCGCCAAATTCTTGATTCGATTTTGCTTGCTGTTCCGCTTTCGGTTTATCCGCAATAACACTTGCTGACGCCAACATCTGTAACGCATCAATATGCAACCCTTCGAGAGATTTAAGCAGCTCACTCGACTTAAACGGGTCGTAAGAAGCCTCACTTAACCCAGCCCTTAGTTTTTTAAGCAAACCAGGGATCATTTTTAACAACTGACTTCTAGCGTCTACCATTGCACCATCAGGGCAAACACTCCAAATTAAGCTTTCCGCCACTGATAGTGCCCCAGCCCACTCAGCACTCTGCTCACCGTGTTTTAGGTAGGTCAGCGACATATATTGCCCCCACCCCCCTTCTAACAAGGTTTGGGCAGATTCAGGCAACTGCTTATCACCCACAAGGCACTCGATACTTTTTTGAACAACACCTTTCGCTGTTTCATTTCTCGCCATACCCTCTTCAGCATCGCGAGTTCGCTGTTCGATCAACTGACCTCGGCGGCTTTCAATATCAATAAACCGAGTAAACTCCGACAACAATGACTCAAATACACTAAAGTCACTGTCAAAATCATCTAACAGGTGCTGAACAATATATTCTACCTTCTCTTTTAATGGGTCTCTCTGCCTTTCAGGCTTCTCATTCCACCCAATCGCTGCTGTCGCAATTTCATTAAGTAGTTTTCGAGCAGGGTGCCCACCTTTGTTAAAAAAGTTTCGATCCAGCATGGCAACTTTTAACATTGGTATCTGCAGACGCGCAATCAGTGCCTTCATAGTGGGCTGTAGCTGCCGATCATCTAAAATAAATTCAAACAGCATTGATACCAAGTTGATGACGTCATCATCCACCTTCTTAAGCTTTGGCTCTTCTATCCCAGAGGCACCCATCTGCTCAATCAGCAGCGTTCTAAAATTCATCACTCCGATAGCGCCATTACCGGCTTGAGGGTGTGGCATACCGTGCTGAACATCAGACAATACCGATACAACCTGATCACGACTGACTTCTGTAAACCCGTTTGCCCCTACTCCATTGCCACCCGCATAGCCTCCACCCGACTGTTGAACGCCACCTTGTGCGTGCAGCATGTTTCGCAAACTTTCAAACATACCGCCATCTTCTTCAATTACTTCTCCGGTTTTACCATCAACCAGGCTGTTACTTGAAGGGGCGTTTTGGTTAGGAGAAGGGCGACTACCAGGTGAAGGGCGACTTGTAGCCCTCTGCCCTGAAGACCGGACTTGTTTAAGATCCGGAATTACGCCGTCGCCAATTAATTGCTGATTGGCTTTCTGATACAAGATATCAATGCCACTCAACACATATTTTTCAAATAGTTTAAATACAATAAGCTTTGCTTCAATATCAACTTGAAGGTCTTTACAACCATCCACAAAGCTATGAACAAGCACTTCAGGGCTAGCAGGAATATGAGCCTCATCAAGTTTGGCGTTCGGCAATAACGCCTCAACTCTAATCTGATAATGGTCAACAGACTGCCCACAAACGCTACGCGTTTTACTAACCATTCCCTCAATTGCTACCCGCTCTTCCAGTTCATCGTTTTGAACAAGGCTTAGTGAATCAAGGTCAGAAGCCGCTTCAGTAGAAGAAACACCACTAAGTTTATATCGGCCTACCTGATTAAAAGACCTAACGACAGACTGAAGCATTAACAACGCAATCTGCTTACGCTGCAACCTGACCTCTCTCATTGAATCAAAGTATTTCGCCTGCTCACCGTTAGATCCAGCCTTATCGGCCAACTCAAACAACGCATCATCGGCATTATCAAACAGCTTTCGCAACAAGGCTTTCAGCTCTCCAATTGCCAAATCCCTTACCTTAGTAAGAGGCGCAGGGAGAGAACCAGAAGAGGTTTTTCCGTCTGGAACCGATCTCAGTTTATCGAGGTCAACTACATTATGGTTCTGCGTCATATTGATTTCACTATAAGTAGCTATCATCAGATCCTTACCCATCGAGATAGCTGACGTGATAAAGAAGTCTTATATTTCACTATAATTTACAATTCATTTTTCCACTTAATTTCAATCTTTTATAGATCATCTGTGTCAACAAATGTCACGAAATGTCACTTCGAGAAGTAGTTCACAATTTAAGATATCGTTACGTAAAACTACCAGCAACTCATACAAAAAAGCGTTAGTCATAGAATAACAGCCTTACTAGTAAGCATAGCCTAAGCCCCCCCCACAGGCATTGCAAAAAATTAATTCACTCGCGATAACTGCTCTTGTATAGTTAGCGCTATCATAAATGGAGTCCTTGTCACTCAATGGAAACACACAAAAACACTCAACACGGTAAAGCGTCAAGAAAAACTGGCCGCAACATGGCTATTATTGCCTGGGTCATCGGAATGCTACTGCTCACCCGTTTCTTGGGTATATGGGAAGATAATCAGCGTAACCCCAACCAACAGTTATCCACAACATCAGAATCCACAAACGAGGCAGCCATAGCACTAGAACGAAACCGTTATGGGCACTATGTTTTTAATGGGGAAATCAACGGCCATACTGCTACATTTATGATTGATACCGGCGCGACTGATGTTGTCATACCACAGGCACTGGCTGATAAAATGGAGCTGCAACCATACGGGCGCTCCCAAGCATCGACCGCTAATGGCATTATCACTGTATTTAACACATCTCTTAAAAGGGTTAGCATTGGCCCAATAACCCTTTATAATGTCCGCGCCAGCATCAACCCTGCAATGAACTCAGAAGATTATGTTTTAATGGGAATGAGTGCCCTCAAGCAGTTGGAACTGAACCAGAAAGACACGACGCTAACGCTCATACAACGTTAGTACAAGCTATGTTAGTACAAACGACGCTAGCAATAACATCGTTAACGGCAAGTGTGTAGCGCATAAACATGATCATAGCCTGACAAAAACCCTTAACCAGCCAGATAACATCTTATGAACACTATGTTGCATACTGCCATTGTAAAAAACGTCACCTCAGCCTTGGAAGAAGATATTGGCAGCGGAGACATTACCGCTCAGCTAATTCCAGAAAATACTCAGGCGAAAGCAACCGTGATCACACGTGATCATTGTGTTATATGTGGTATTGAGTGGGTTAACGAAGTATTTAAGCAGGTCGACACAAAAATACAGATCATATGGCATGTTGAAGAAGGTGATTCAGTTCAACCAAATATTGCACTATTCTCTTTAGAAGGCCCTGCAAGAGGCCTGCTGACAGGCGAACGAGCAGCACTTAATTTTTTACAGACACTGTCAGGTACAGCCACTATTTGTAAGGAGTATGCAGCACTGGTTTCCCACACCAATGTAAAGCTGCTAGATACACGTAAAACCATCCCCGGCTTAAGACAAGCACAAAAGTATGCAGTCACGTTCGGCGGCTGCCACAACCATCGTATTGGTCTATATGATGCATTCTTGATTAAAGAAAATCATATTATGGCCTGTGGTTCAATTCAAAAAGCAGTAGAAAATGCTCATGCTATCGCGCCAGGAAAACCTGTAGAAGTTGAAGTTGAAAGCATGACTGAACTTCAACAGGCTCTCAGCGCCAAAGCAGATATTATAATGCTAGACAACTTTGACAATGCCTCGTTAATTGAAGCCGTTAAGATTTCTTCTGGCGTTGCAAAACTCGAAGCATCAGGTGGTATCAATAAACAAACATTAGCCGCCATTGCAGAAACAGGCGTTGATTACATATCAATAGGCGCACTGACCAAAGACTGTAAAGCTATTGATCTTTCTATGAGGTTTTCGCTTTAAGTTAATAAAAAACCACCAATAAATCATTATCACCCAAGCTACATTTAGTTACATAATGATACGCTTTATTTCACAATCAAAGGCCACTTTCAGATTACACTGGCTACTTGAAATGATGAAATAATAATAAGACGCGGCACTCATTCGCCAGATAACTAACTCCATTAAAGCAAGGATGCAATGAATGACAACCGGTAAGCTCTTTGAGTTTAATATAAGTAGGTGGTTACTACCTTTTAGAGACCACCCTCTGAGAACAATAGCAATCTTGTTGACTTACCTGATGCTAGCCCGGCTCTCGACCTTTATAACACTCCCTGATTCATCGATTACACCCGTTTGGCTTCCTTCTGGTTTTGCACTCGCCATGATATTTATCTATGGGGATCGATCATTACCCGTATTATTTATCGCAGCAATGGCCGCCGCATCTGTTTTTTTTCTAACCAGCCAAAGCTTAGCTGATGCATTAATATTGACAGCCTCGTTTGGTTTATTAAATACCCTGCAGCCTTATCTTATTTATCACTTTTTTATGAATGTGACTAATGCAAGCTACCCATTCGACAGAGACCGGAATCTACTCGCATTTCTTCTTGGGTCGGTATTGGTTATTATTGCGACATCCTCTTTATTTGCCGCACTGATAAACGTTGTTCAGCCTGACAGTAATATAAACTTTACCCTTAGAATGCTGCTCTTCACGCTAGCTGACTTTTCGGGAATATTACTCCTTACGCCTTTAATACTTGCGCACCATCAGTTTCCTGGCTTTCATTATATTTCAGAAAAGCTACTCGAATGGAGTGCATGGTTTATAGGCTTGGGGATGATCTCCTTTTTGGCTTTTTACCAAGGCATTCAGGGGGTATTTTTGGTGCTGCCATTAACTATATGGGCCGCTACCCGCTTTAGTCAACCAGGCTGCACTGCGGCGACCTCGATAACACTATCTCTCGCTTTTCTCGCCCTAATCTATATAAACCCAATAAATCCGGCATCTAGCAACCTTTATGATTTAGTCATGCTAGAAGTCCTTTTAGCGATTATTATTGCCACCACCCTTTATGTCAGTGCGCTGCTTGAAGAGCGTCAAAAAGTATCAAACAAGCTTGAAGACACAGTATTGCAGCGAACTGAACAGCTACAAGAGACCAATCAGGAGCTTATCGACGAAGTATACGTAAGAAAGCAGGCAGAGAAGTCTTTTCGTCGCTCTTCTCGCCGCTATAAAGCGCTTATTGAAACGGCCGGCAGCCCAATTATCGTTATCGATACCCAGTACATGATCAAACAGTGGAATAGTGCTGCAGAATCACTATTCGGGTATAGCCGGGATGAAGTCATTGGGAAAAACTACATCGACTGTTTTGTACCTCAACTACACCAGGACGAAACAGCCTGGAAAATCACCAAGGTAGTTGAAAGCGGCGTGGGTAAAGAAAACCTTGAAAGTGAGGCGATGGCATTTGATGGCACTTCCCACGCGATGCTTTGGAATATCAACCGCATCTCCAACGCGGATGATGAGATTGCACGGGTTATTCTTATCGGTCAGGATATTACAGAGATCCGAACTACGCAGGATCAACTCCATCATCTCGCACACTTTGACATTCTGACGGGCGCAGCAAACCGAAGGCTTTTTGAAGATCGCTGCAACCAAGCACTTAAACAATCACTGAGACATCAGCACCCGATCGCGCTAATTAATCTGGATATCGATTTTTTCAAACGAATCAACGACACACTTGGGCATGATGCGGGGGATGAATTATTAAAAGTAATCGCAGATAGGCTGACATCCTGCGTTCGAAATGAAGACACTATCGCACGACTAGGAGGCGATGAGTTCGCCGTATTACTGGCAGATGTTAACGGAGTAGAAGGTGCTGAGATCGTTGCCCGCAATATTCTGGATGCGATCACTACACCTATTCCGCTTCCTGGTGGTGAGCTGGTCATCACGTCAAGTATTGGTGTATCACTATCGCCAAACGATGGAGTGTTATACGCAGAGCTATTAAAAAATGCCGATATGGCAATGTATCAAGCCAAAAGTGCCGGGCGTAATAATATTCAATTCTATAACCCCAAAATGAACGAAGATATGCTTCGTCAGCTCTCCATCGAACAAGAGTTGCGACATGCCATCACGCACAACGAATTTAAACTGTATTACCAACCTATTATTGACATTGAAACGGGGCAGATCATTGCACTAGAGGCCTTGTTGAGGTGGCAACACCCCACCAAAGGACTATTGTCGCCCGGCAGTTTCTTAAAAGTGGCTGAACAGACAGGTCAACTGTTAGCGATCGGTGAATGGGCGTTGCAGAATGCGTGTCTTCAGGGGAAGGCCGTACAGGCAATGAGCCAAACGCCAGTACAAATCACACTAAACCTATCCAATCGACAATATAGCCACCCTCAACTCGTCAACACCATCGAACGAGTACTGATGGAAACTCGCTTCAATCCACGCTTTTTGGTTTTAGAAATTGAGGAAAATACCATTACCAGCAAGCTCGAAGAGTCGGTAACAACACTTAAAAAGCTAAAACAGCTCGGGCTAACACTCACAATTGATAGCTTTGGCACCGGCATTTCATCTCTCAGTCACCTTAAGAAATTACCTATTGATATCATCAAGATAGACCGTACCTTTATCAAAGGCATACCGGAAGATGAAAATGATATGATCATTACAGAAACATTGATTAATATCGCCCACCAAATGAACATTAAAACCTTTGCGACAGGTGTAGAAACGAGAGAGCAAGAGGCGTTCTTAAAAATTAACGGCTGCCGATACGTTCAAGGCTTCCTGTATTCAAACCCTCTCCCGAGTGAGCTGCTCCCCCAACTATTTCAAGAAATTCGAAATGGCCTGCGGCTTAACGAAGGCGACCAAATCTTTTTGCCATTAAGTTAACAGCAGCCAACCAATTGATCAAACTTTTGAATGGCTGCAATAAACGCCTCAGCATTTATGCTCGTCCCTCGAAAATATTCTTCTGCCATCGGCGCAATGCCACTCACATTAGGTAGTTCACCGCCTTGCTCTACAATAACGTTCAGTCGCGTAATAAAAACAAATTGAACCCATTCTGGAAACGTCATTGTATCAATACAAAATGGTTCAGTACTCATCAGTTGTGCGGTTGTAACCGGCTTTTGTGACCATAGAGCAAGCCGCCTTAGTTCCGACTCGATCTCCAACAGCAGATCAGCTATCTCTGAATGCATGTGCTAACCTCAATATACACCTACCAACCTCGTAAATATCTTCTAGTTTGAATAGATAAACCCACATAGTATGCGCTAGATTATCGAATACAGGTCATTTCTTACTTTGAACCTTATGATAAAGGTTTTAGAATGGCCCACCAAGCCACCCTGTTAAAAATGACGATTGAGGATAACCATGGAATACCCTACTTCTTTAAACTCACTGTTAGCATCAACCAAGCTAAAGTTCCGCTGGGTTAACATAGGTAGAGGTATTAGAAATATCACTCAAGAGCAATTTGAATCGTTTGAATCATGCCAAGCAGTGTATCCTTGGCCTCTCGACTACCAGGCACAGTTCGCACTAATCGTATGGAACCCAAGCCAAGACCAGCAACACACCATCTGGTTTTTTAAGCTCCCATTGGATGAGCAAGGCTTAATCATTCCACAGGCGCGAGATGCATTAATTATAGAGCTGCTTGCCATACTTGGAATCACCTCATCTCAACAAACAAACAGAAGCGAATCATCTGTCTATACATTCGAGCCGGACGATGAGCAAAAGGCCGCTATACACGCCAAAGTCAGTAAAATACTAGCGGAGCCGCCTTCAAACTGGTATCAGCCGGTACAAGATTATTTATCAAGCAAAAATTCTGGCATACCCTGGAGCAACTTAGGCCTTCAGGGGTTCGCAGATGTGGTCGAGCGAATATCAGAAGACAAAATAGCCGCCACTCTAACCGATGCTATTAGCTGGGTAGACGCCCCAGTGTTCGAAGCACTATGTCGTTTTATCCAAAACAAAAAAGCACCTGCTATCATCATACCGGCCATCACCAACCGTATATGCCAAGCATTATCAGAATCACACCCAGACACCCTGCCCGCTAGCTTTTATGACAGTGCGATAAGAGCCTTTGCTCAAGCAGAAAGAAGTGACCAGATCACAGATAGTATTAGCTTAGTACTTTCATCCCCCTTTGGGGAGAACCCAACCCTCCTCCAAAGCATTGGACTCACTTGCTGGACACATTTAAAGCAGAAAGAGCTGATGAAGCAATATCTCGACAAATTATCACAAATTCCTGACGGAACAACGCTATTTAATCAGCAGTTATCTGACCTAATGTTTGTGCCTGATATGCGCCCTGAAGTGATGAATCAATTCCGCAACCCTGAACGTTCTGAAAGCCTTGGGATTGCAATAGGACGATTAATGAGTGGTATAAAAGGGTAAATTTACGAGTAGACGTAACGAGTATTCAGGGTGAAACCACCGTTATCTCTACTTTCCCTAATACCATTCCGGGAGCCCACATGGACTCCCGGGATGACTACATAGGTTACGGGAATAACAAAACTGCTCACTAACCATCTACCGCGAGCATGCTTTGATCTAAAGTGCTTCTAGCGCGACCTTTTCGCCATTTAAGACCTTATGTAAATCAACAAACTGTTTAGTCAGTGCATGCTTGGGTGCAAAGTGGATTAGCGGGCTCTTTGCCTGATGAGACTCTTTCATCTTAACTGATGAAGACAGTCTCACGGGCAATACGGGCAATTGCTCTTCTAACAACTCGTTAATTAGCTGACGAGGTAGGCTCGCTCTGGGTAGGAATTGATTGGCTATAATACCTTCAACGCTAAGGCCTTGATTATGATCCTCTTGTAAGTCCTGAATCTCGCCTAATATCTGGTAAAGCGCTTGACGCGAAAAGTCATCACAGTCAAACGGAATCAGGCAGCGGTCTGCTGCAATGAGTGCTGACCGAGTATAAAAATTAAGCGCAGGTGCCGTATCGATATAGATGCGGTCAAATGTCTCGCCTAACTTGTTTAGCGCATCTCTTAATTTGTAGATTTTATGCTTCGCTTCAAGTTTTCGCTCTAGATAATCCAACTCAGGGCTCGAAGGCAGAACATAAAGACCGTTAAACGGAGTAGCATGAACAAAATCTTCAGGTTTTTTATTGAAGATATTAAACGCCACCGTCTGCTCAAACATATCACCGATCGTATCTTTCAGCTCAGCCGTTGGCTTACCCAACAAATACTGGCTTGAATTCCCCTGAGGGTCCAGATCGACAACCAGCGTTCTCAAGCCCTCAGCGGCACTGATAGCAGCCAGATTGGAGGTAATACTCGACTTACCTACTCCGCCCTTTAAATTAAATATGACACGCTTCATGTTTCCCCCAGGTTGTATAATTCTTATTATCGGCGTTCGAATGTCACATCCTTTTTGCCGACTATATTTTAATCAAGTTGTTCGTGATTTGTCACAATTTTTTTCTATTACTTACTCTGGTTATTTTACCATTACCAACCCAGAACAGATTTCACAAATGGAATCGTAAGCCTGCGCTGCGCACTCAATGAGGCATCATCAAGCTGATCTAACAACCCAAATAACTCATCAAGACTACGGTCACTGCGCTTCATGATATAAGCAGCCGTATCATCACCTAACCACAAACCTTTGTCTTTAGCCTTAGATTTAAGCGCTTCTTCTTTTTCTTCATCAGTAAGTCTAAACAATTGAAGCAGCAAGCCCGCACTTAGCCTTGACTTTAAATCAGCCAGCGCTAAAGTTTGGTTTGCAATCGGTTTAGATGCCGTCACCGTTAACATTTTACCGTTTGAACGTAAGCGGTTATAGAGGTCAAACAAGGCCTCTTCACTATCTGCATCATCAAACAATAAATCGATATCATCAAGCATGACCGCATCAAAAGATTCCAGCCCATCAAAAAGTTGCTTATCAAACGCACCAATATCTTTTAAAGAAAAAAACATAACTCGTTTGTTCTGCGCTTCGAGAGCATTACAGGACGCATTCAATAAGTGCGTTTTACCGCTCGATTGCTCACCACATAGGTAAACAAACAGTTCGCCTGAATTAAGCGCATGTTTCAGAATTTCACTATTTTTCTTATTGGCAGCACCCAAAAAATTTTCAAACGAAGCATCTTGGCGAAGCTTGACAGACAAAGTCAGTTGCTGAGGATTACCAGCCTGAACAGTACTTTTCATAAAAAACAATCAAGCCTTAATAGATTTACGGTGAATATAGGCTTTCCGACCCCACACAAAGGCATATTGAGCACAGCTTAACACTGCAAGCGCTGCGACCCCCCAAACACCGTAATTTAGAACCACTATAGGCATACTAATACCCGATAATGAAACGACCACAATGAGCACGTAAACAATCTGAACAAACGTATTAAGTTTACCTAACATTGAAGGCTTCATTTCATAGGCGCCAATCCAGTAGTGATAAATCAGCGCACTGGTTACGATTATAATATCTCTTGCAAATACCAACACCGTTAACCAAACCGGTAATTGCCCGGTAATAGTCAGCACCACATAAGCGGTAACTAATAAAAGCTTATCGGCCAACGGGTCTGCTATCTCACCTAAACGAGACTTCCAATGAAAGTGCCTTGCAAGAAAACCATCTACTCCATCAGATAACCCCGCAATAAAGAATAGGATCAACGCTTGTTTGAAGTATTCAAAATAGAGGCATGCAGCAAAAGGAATCACCAGCACGATCCGTAAAAATGTTAACAGATTTGGAATATGGCGCCATTCTAAGAACATATATAAAACATTCCGGTGTATGAATTCCCTGTTCGTACGTCTATAAAGCGTTCAATTTCGTCCAGCGATAGTAAAGCTTCGCACTATCATCTGCATTAAACGACTGCGAGACCTCTTCTGAGAGCGTTGTATCCAACTCGATATGTTGTAATAGTTGTTCAAGGTAGCCATTCAAACTAATCGTAAAACGAATCCTTTCGCCTTTAACCCAATTCAACTGAGCATTATTAACAGGCGGTAACGAGTTGATATATCGAGTTGCAGCCACATAGTCTTCCATCGTGTTAATATCACTAATCTCTAGCTCAACCTTACTATTAAGCGAGCTTTCACCACCCAATATGGCGTAACGCTCAGCAAGAATTTCAGCAATGCTCCCCACCATTAACATCGCACTTTCATCAAGCGTCTGCTCGTCAATGTCGCCACGGTAAACAAACCCTTTTAATTCAAATATCCATTGGCCCGACCAGTTACTTCCATTACCCTGCTTTAATCGCCCGACCACCCTAGAATCCGCTGCATAACGTGCAGAAGCATCATGCAGTGAGTCAATAAACAGACCCCATATATCTGATGAGCTAACATTGGCTTCGTCCTCAAGGTCCATTACGGGCAAATAAACAGGAACACCTCTCGTTTTCGCAGCCCTTTTTATCGCCTGAGATATAGGTGTTTCTGCACCTGAACTCAGCACAGAGCGCCGACCTTGGTCATCTGACGCAAGCCATATCAAAACAGAAGGACGATTACTCCCCCAAACAGGTTCACCATATTTTTTTAATGCCTGACTAACCGCTAAACGCGAAAACACGACATTAATTCTGTAAAAATTATCGCGGTCCGTTTTACTTTCTTGATCCGCAACTGCCTCCGTCATCAGCGCAACAAGGCTAATGTCAGCCTCAGTTTTTTCATAACTAAACTTCTGAACGAGTTGGTCTGGTTGGTTCGCTACGCCCATTAGCGACTCATTTTCTAATACAGAAGACTTACCCGAAACTCTTACCAACACTTCTTTAAGCGCTAAACTAAACGCTTCTTGCCGTTCTTCAGTACTTTGAGAACTCACTAAAACATCTGATTGGTATAGCCCACTTATTTGCGCGGCGGAAAGCAACCCTGAAAAAGAAAAAATAAACGTGATAAAAGTCAGCTTAGCTAATGTTTTTATTAGATTTTCGTAAAAAATAGTTTTCAAATCAGTATCCGTAAATAAGCACAAAGCAATGGAATAAGGATAATACACCAATAAAACATTTGTTCCTACGTTGGCTGTTCTATTCGTCACCTGCTAAAATACCGCGTTTTCAGATTTGGCCAAATTTTTGCCCTAATTCAATGTTTACAACATAGTCTACCACTACAGCCGAGAAACCGATGACAGATAAGCCAGAAACTCAGTCCATAAGCTACAAAGATGCCGGTGTTGATATTGATGCCGGAAACGCGCTGGTTGAACGCATTAAAGGTGTCGCTAAAAAAACACGTCGCCCTGAAGTAATGGCTGGGCTTGGTGGTTTTGGCGCTCTTTTCGAACTACCTACAGGATACAAACAACCTGTTCTTATATCAGGCACTGACGGTGTAGGCACCAAATTACGCCTGGCAATGGATCTAAAACAACACGACACTATTGGTATTGATCTAGTCGCTATGTGTGTAAACGATCTTATCGTTGCCGGTGCAGAGCCACTGTTTTTTCTAGATTACTACGCAACCGGAAAACTAGACGTTGATGTTGCTGCTCAAGTCGTTGAAGGCATAGGTGCGGGCTGTGAGTTGGCAGGGGCATCATTAGTCGGTGGTGAAACAGCCGAAATGCCTGGCATGTATGAAGGCGGTGATTATGACCTAGCTGGATTCTGTGTCGGTATCGCAGAAAAATCTGAAATAATAGATGGTAGCAAGGTTGCCGCTGGCGACACATTGATTGGACTGCCATCATCAGGCCCTCACTCTAATGGCTATTCTCTTATCCGTAAGATTATAGAAGTATCAAAAGCTGACTTAAACGAAGTCGTAGATGATAAAGCCCTTTCGACCGCATTAATGGAGCCTACACGCATTTACGTGAAATCTCTGCTTAAATTGATAAAAAATAGTCAGGTAAATGCACTGTCTCATATTACAGGCGGTGGTTTACTTGAAAATATCCCTCGTGTATTGCCAGAAGGCACAAAAGCCATCGTCGATACTACTAGCTGGGAAATGCCCGCCGTATTCAAATGGTTACAAGAGAAAGGTAATGTCGAAACCCGTGAAATGTATCGCACATTAAACTGTGGTGTGGGTATGGTATTGGTAGTACCTGCAAATAGCGCCGACGCCGCTATCGCCTTGCTTGAAGCAGAAGGTGAGTCTCCATGGGTTATCGGTTCAATCGCCCCCGCGCAGGCAGATGAAGAACAAGTTGAACTGAAAGGGTTGAGTGCTTAATGAGTCAACCGGAAATCTCGATAGTTGTTCTTATTTCCGGGAGCGGATCTAATCTACAAGCCATAATAGATGCCACTCAAAACGGAATCATTCCGGCTAGTATTAAAGCGGTTATATGTAACAAAGAAAATGCCTTCGGATTAACAAGGGCTGCAAATGCAGGCCTTGTTACTGAAGTTGTTTCTCATAAAAACTATGACAGCCGAGAGCAGTTTGACCATGCGCTTCAAGCGACCATTGATCAATACTCACCTGATCTAGTGGTGCTTGCAGGCTTCATGAGAATTCTAACACCTGAGTTCGTCAAGCATTACAGTGGACGAATGCTTAATATTCACCCATCATTACTGCCTAAGTATCGTGGGCTGAACACTCACCAGAGAGCAATAGATGATCGCGAGCCTGAACATGGCGTGACCGTCCACTTTGTCACTGAGGAGCTTGATGGTGGCCCGAATGTGCTTCAAGCTAAAGTGCCAATCAGTGATGGTGAATCAGCAGAGTCACTGGCAGGAAAAGTTCTCATTCAAGAACACCAAATCTACCCTAGAGCCATTAAATGGTTTGCCGAAGGTCGATTAAAAATGAGCGCGAACCAAGCGATTCTTGATCAAAACACATTACCTGAAAGCGGCAAACAACACCTAGATGGTGCCTGTAGCTAGTTTTAGTGTGCATTTATCTGTACTCAAATACGATGGTCTCTGAAGAACTGTTTTTTTAGAGGTCATCGTTTACCCCTTCACCACATGCATACACCATTCCCTACGCGCCAAAAATAACCGTTTTTTAGCGGTTCTATTTGTGACTCCCTTGAAGCGAGCGCTAAAAACGATTAAGTTGAACGCGTACAACTAATACTCAGGTACATCTCACCTATAAGGCGCGGATATCGAAAACGGATACCGTCAATGAGCGCAGAATGAGACGTTTACTTTTTTCAGACCTTAAGTACGGCTTCCTAGTATGGCTATTGCTCGGCTCAGCCAATCTATCTTCATTTGAACTAAAACCCAGTGTAGCGGAATACAGCGCCACCTTTAAAAACGGCATCCCTATCAGTGGCACCGCAAATCACACACTCGTTCAGCTGTCACATAACATTTGGCGCTATCAGTTTAACGTTGATTCATTTTTTGCTGACGTTAATGAATCCGTTTATTTCCAGTGGAACAATGGAAGAGTGGTCCCTATTACTTACCACTATAAACGCACAGGCTGGGCGGTCAGTAATCGTAAAGCAACATTGGAATTTAACTGGAAAGAACACACCGTATTGAATGATGTACAGGGCATACCTTGGTCAATGGCTATACCGGACAATGCAATCGATAAACTCGGGTATCAACTACAAATAAAACTAGATTTAATGGAAGGTAAGCAAGACCTTGTTTATCACGTAGCAGACGGCGGCCACCTAAAAGAGTTTCATTTTTCCATTCAAGGCGAGGAAATCATACAAACTGAGCTAGGGGAAGTCTTCGCGGTCGTCGTTAAAAAAATACGCTCCGAATCAGATAAACGTGATAGCACCTTGTGGTTCGCCAAACAGTGGGACTATCTTTTAGTGAAACTGATTCAAATAGAGTCTGATGGCGAACGTTATGAGATTAATATAAAAAGTACTGATGTGCAGTAAACTAACCAGCAATCACCCATAGTCCACTAACCGCTTATTATCGACGCCTATGCTTGATAGAATGACCAGCTTTCTCTAATAGAGGCTTCTCAGGCCATCTGTGACGAGGGTATTTGCCTCGCATTTCTTTAGCAACATCAAAATAAGAAGTATTCCAGAAGTTTTCCAAATCACTCGTCGTTTGAATCGGCCTCTGCGCAGGTGAAAGCAGTTCAAATCTCAAAGGGACTGTATTATTGCCGATTTTGGGTGATGTGATCTCGCCGAACATCTCTTGAAGCCTTACAGAAACCGTGGGGCCTTGGTGCTTGTCATAAACAATGGTGATTTTTTTGTCACTCGGGGTCATATATACCGTCGGAGCTTCCCGCTCTAAGAGTTGTTGTTGATCCCAGGTTAGCGTACCTATCATCAAGTCATACAGGTTGACGCGCTTAAGCTGGGTCAAGCTTGTAACATTTGATAAGTAAGGTAATAACCAATGATCTGTGGTTTGGGCCAGGGTTTGTAGCGATAGCCTGGGAAAATTGTCTATAACGTTTCCTAGCCATTCAGCTCTGGCAAGCCACTCTTCACATTTGGCAGTCCAGTTAAGCAGATTAAGTCCCTCTGACGCCAACAAGCTTTTGAGGCATTTTTGAAACTCTGCTGAAGGTATATTGGCTAAAGGTTGAGATGTTAGCGTAATCGCACGATATGAAGATACCTTCCTTCCTACAATACTCTGTTTTTTATCATCTAGCTGATACTTATACTCTTCGTCAATCAAATGACCGATATAGTCATGTATATCACCTAACCCGATCACTGCTGCGCCAAAAATATGCCCCTCTTTTTTTTGAGCATTACAGTCACTTACCACTAACCATTCAGCTCCAAAAAGCGAATCTTCATCATATAGCATGGCACCTTTTCCATTCGCTAACTGATAACGACCACCATTAACTGAACGCCTTTTGGCAAGGCGATCAGGGTACGCGATTAAAAGAAGTTTACCGACATATTCTTGCAAGTGTATAAGCGAAAATACGGTTAGCGTTGTTGAAATGGACAGGCTGTTTTTTAACGACCGAGTCGCCTTTAATACCTGTTCAACCACCGCAGCTTTTAGAGGCCAAGACTGAAGCGCAGAGCTTTTGTTTGTTTTGTAATCTTGTATCGCAATAAGACGTTCAATAATATCGACGCCCCGCCGTGCATAAAAAATGTCACTCTCCGATAGCAAAGCCGCTAACTCACAGGCTATTTCCTTTTCTAAAGGGTCACTGGCGTGCAACAACATGGCCGCTAACCTTGGATGAAGTGATAGCTTTGACGCGTGGGTACCGAGTGTTGTTACTTGACCAGAGTCATTCGCTAACCCCAATGATACTAACAGCTGTTTAGCTGATTGAAAGTGCGCTGGGGGCGGTGACGTTAACCAGTTAATAGACTCAAAATCCGAAAGACCCCAAATCATTAAATCAAGCACCAGGTTCCCAAGGTCCGCAGATAGAATTTCTTCGCCTTGATAATCTCTAAGCGCGTGATGTCTCGACTCGCTCCATAAGCGGATACACGTACCCTTTTGAATTCGCCCTGCTCGCCCTTTACGCTGTTCTGCCGATGCTTTGGATATATACGCGGTGTCCAGCCGGGTCATACCACTGATAGGGTCATAAATTAAATTTTTCTCTAAGCCACTATCAATAACACAGGTGACCCCCTCTATGGTTAAGCTGGTCTCTGCTATATTGGTGGTGAAAATAACTCGCCGTTTACCCTTTGGGTCGGGTAGCAACGCCTTCTCTTGCTGATCTATAGATAGACCACCATATAGCGGCAAAAAGATCATATCGGATAGACCTTTAAACGCCTTCTCTGCTTCTGATAAAGATCTTTTTATATCAGCTTGACCCGGCAAAAAAACTAACGTGTCACCTTTATTCTCAACACTCAATACGGATGATAATGCCTGTGTAACCTGTGAGCTTAGATAACGTTTGGCGTTGTGATAGTTTTCATTTTGAGTATAGCTAACGCTTACCGGATAAGTACGACCGGGGCACTTAATAACAGGTGCATTATCTAAGTAAGCTGAAATAAGATCGGTATCAATCGTTGCAGACATTGCTAACAATTTTAAATCTTCACGAATAGTCTGCTGAACTTCCAGCGCTAACATCAATGCCAAATCAGTATGAATTGAGCGTTCATGCAGTTCATCAAAAATAATAAGCGCAACCTCTGATAATTCAGGGTCACTTTGAAGTCTTCGGGTTAAAATACCCTCCGTTACGATTTCTAACTTCGTACTACCAGAGAGTTTTCTATCATTTTTTACCTGATAACCAACCCGCTCTCCAACGTTTTCACCTAGTTGTTTCGATAAATAATGAGCAATTGATTTAGCCGCCACTCGCCGAGGCTCGAGCATTACAATTTTCTTGTTACCTAACCATTCTGCATCGATCAGGCTTAATGGCAGCGCCGTTGACTTTCCGGCACCGGGCTCCGCTTGCAATACCAGGTTATTATTGTTTGACAGACATTCAAGCACTTGGGGTAAAAAGTGGGCAATAGGCAGCACATTAAAACTCTATAGGATTTGAGTAATCGAAGGGGCCAGCCGGGATGACCAGCCCGCATCGTTCTTACGCAACAATGATAGACACCATAGAAAAGTAATACCTCTCTGGTGTCTAAGCGAAAAATTAACTATTCTCACTTTTATCTTGAGGAATCATATGCACATCTCGTTGAGGGAATGGAATAGTCGCACCTGCAGACTCCACTGCCTCTTTAAGTAACGCTCGCGCGTCAAAAAAGAATCCCCAGTAGTCATCATTCTTAACAAACGCACGCACCATAAAATCTACAGAGCTTTCACCAAGGTCTGTCACCGCAACAACATTACCTTTATCTTTTAATACACGAGGGTCTTTCTCAAGTACGCGCTCCATCGCTTCTTTCGATGCTTTAATATCATCTGAGTATGAAATACCAATAGTCACTTCGACGGCACGTGTTTCATGCCGAGAGTAGTTAACAATACTGCCATTAGCCAAAGGACCATTCGGAATAATGATCGTGCGTTCATCTAGCGTCAATAATGTGGTGACAAAGATGCCAATATCCTGCACAACTCCTTCGTATCCCGCTGCTTGAACATACTCTCCCACTTGAATCGGTCGGAAAATAAGTACCATTACGCCACCTGCAAAATTCGACAAGCTACCCTGAAGTGCCAAGCCAACGGCTAAACCCGCAGCACCAATAACTGCGATAAATGATGTAGTTTCAATGCCTACAATAGAGGCAACACTAATCACCAATAGTACTTTAATAGAAATTTCAAACGCGCTAGATAGGAACTTTACCAACGTCTCATCTGGCATATTTTGGTGAAGTGACCGATCAACTAACGAGCTAATTTTATTAACAACCCACCAACCAACGATTAGCGCTACCAACGCAAGGAGTACACGTCCACCATAAAGCGCAACTTGCCCCTCAACCGCACTCCATAATTCTTGTATTTTTTGTTCCATCAAGTTAGTCCCCGTCATGATTAAAGTAATCACATTATCAGATAGTGTTTTTTATGTGTAGGCTACTCATATCGAAAAACGCAAATTCTGGTTGAACATCACCTAATGCGTTAAATAATATCTAAATAATTCTCAAACACAGAGAGCCACTCATCATAATAGGGTTCAGCATGCTTTTTTATAAGCGGAAACAACCATTGAGCGGCTTCACACGCAAGATTAAAATCTTCATCTAACGGCTCAACCACTCCCGGAAAATTCAATGCATGCTCTACTGCCGCAGCACAGAATAAAAACTGCCCTATTGAATCCGCTATTGGACAAAAGTCCCATGGACCTTCGCCTTGCAGAGCACTATATACAACCGATGAACTGCCCTGTTCGTTCAGCTTGACGATTATGGGCTCCCCACCTTCATTGGCAATCAGAAACCAAGCTTCATTCCAGCTAGAGATCTTTTGCCCCGTGACGGCATTAACATTGAACCCTGGCATTTTCCACGATATATCTGCCTTCGAGATAATATCTACCGGATACCCTACACCTTCAAACGCCAATGAATTTTCAGGGCAAACCGAATCGATATATACTTTTAGCTCAGCAGGGAATGTAATCGCTTTTTCGCGCTCTAACGCATCACTAATCACAGCGCCATCAGCGGCCACGCTGATCCGGTCTGTTTGACTAAAGCTATTAATAAGATCTATGGCTTCTGGTAAATTCATGAGAATATCTTCTTAGCTGTTTCAGTTAGCGGCATCATAATCGAATATGTCCTGCTTATCTATGAGCACGTTAATACCTATATAGACCAATATGCAACTTACTCATAACCAACCCGTAATAAAAAAGATATCAACATTACACTAAACTAGTTGTAACCTTGAAATTGGTGATACGAGCACGATTTGAAGCAAAAAAACCCAACTACAATGGCGCAGAACATCCGATGGCGACCATTGGCTACAACATGATTTTTAATATTTCGAAAGATCAATGATATACTCGCCGGATTCTCTATCTCTTGCAGGATACTTCAGATGGTTACAGTGGGTCAGATCAATGAGCTCGAAATTATTAAAGAGACCGATATCGGTGTTTATCTTGACGGGGACTCATTAGGTCAGATATTCATGCCTTTCAGGTATGTTCCTCCAGGTAAAAAAGCCGGCGATAGAGTTGAGGTGTTTATCTATTTTGATTCAGAAGACAGAATCATCGCCACAACAGACAAACCCAAAGCAATGGTGGGTGACTTTGCTTACCTAAAGGCTATTGCAGTTAACCAAGTAGGCGCATTTCTCGATTGGGGCTTACCTAAAGATTTATTGGTGCCCTTTTACGAACAAAAGCAGACAATGATTGAAGGGCAATCTTATGTCGTTGCGATTTTCTACGATAAAGAAACCAACCGCATTGCTGCCTCATCCAAACTCAACAAGTTTTTAGACCAGCAACCTGGGCGCTATCACAACGGTCTAGAGGTTGACTTGCTGATCTGCGATCACTCCGATATTGGCTATAACGCAGTCATCAACAATCAGCACTGGGGCGTACTATTTGATAGCGAGGTCTATCGCCCTCTGAGACATGGCCAAACCATAAAAGGCTATATTAAGCGTATTCGTGAAGATGGAAAAATAGACCTTTGTCTACAACAACCAGGTTATAAAAAAGTTACTACGTTATCCGAACGAGTACTTGAAGAGCTTAAGAAACAAGGCGGCTACCTACCACTTTCAGATAAGAGTGCACCAGAAGCAATATACAAAGCATTCGGCGCCAGCAAGAAAGCCTATAAAATGGCCATTGGCGCACTCTATAAAAATCGTCAGATTACTATTGAAAAAGACGGGATCACCCTCATAAAACAAAACGGTTAATTCATTTATTTGCTTAGGCGATCAGCGTCCCTTAGCGTCAATTGGAGAGAATTATGACACGTGCCAGCGCAAGACATATTTTAGTAGATAGCGAAGACAAATGTAACGAGCTTAAAGCAAAAATTGAAGGTGGCAGTGACTTCGCAGAAATCGCACGCAACTTCTCCTCTTGCCCATCAGGTGCTCAAGGTGGAGCGTTGGGTGAATTTGGTCCTGGCCAGATGGTTAAAGAGTTTGATGAAGTGGTATTTAACGGTGAACTTAACAAGGTACTAGGACCTGTTAAAACACAGTTTGGCTACCACTTATTAGAAGTGACCAGCCGCTCATAACGGTAAATTACTAAACAAAAGGCTCGATAACTTACGAGCCTTTTGTTACTCCGGTTAGCGAATATCCCCGCCAACGCTCAAGATCTTCATCGTGTTAGTTCCGCACTGTGCATTCACATAGTCACCTTTGGTGAGTATCACCAAATCACCGTCTTCAACTACGTTCTTTTTGAGCAGTGTATCTATAGCAAACCGATTTACCTCTTCATTCGCCACATCTGCCGCATCAAATGCTATTGTTTGAACACCTCGATATAGTGCCATTCGGCGTTGAGTATGAAGTTGGCCTGAGAACGAAAATATAGGTAGCTTTGATCGTATCCGAGACATCAACAACGGAGTGGCCCCTGTCTCGGTCATGCTGACAATCGCCTTAACGCCCTTGAGATGGTTTGCAGCGTACATCGCGGACAATGCTATACTCTCATCAATTCTTTCAAATGACTCATGTATACGGTGCTGAGACACCTGCGTAGATAGACTTCGCTCAGCCCCGGTACAAATACGATTCATCGCATCTATGACTTCAACTGGATATTCACCTACCGCCGTTTCAGCAGATAACATAACGGCATCAGTCCCATCAATCACTGCATTCGCAACATCAGATACTTCTGCTCGCGTCGGCATAGGGTTTGTAATCATCGACTCCATCATCTGTGTCGCGGTAATAACCACACGATTCAGTGCGCGAGCACGCTGTATGATGTGCTTTTGAATTGCTACCAACTCAGCATCACCCACCTCTACCGCCAAGTCACCTCGCGCAACCATAACACCATTCGAAACTCGAATAACCTCATCAAGCATTTCACTATCAGCGACAAGCTCTGCCCGCTCTATTTTAGCTATCAAACCCGCATCAGAACCCGCTTCCGTTATCAGCGTTCTAGCTTCATTCATATCAGCAGCATCACGGGGGAATGACACCGCAACATAATCTGCATCAAATTGAGCCGCTACCTTAATGTCAGACTTATCTTTATCGGTTAACGCTTTAGCTGACAGTCCACCGCCTTTCTTATTAATCCCTTTATTGTTAGAAAGTACGCCACCGATTAATACGTCACACTCAATACAAACACCATCATTGGTGCTAACCAATAACTCAATTCTACCATCATCCAGCAACAGAATATCATTAGGACGTGTATCGTTGATCACCGCTTCGTGGTCAATACCCACCGCATGCTGATCGCCATCATTAATACCTAGGCGAGTATCCAAAGCAAACTTATCACCGGCCTTCAACGTGATTATGTCGCATGAAAAACGGGCTATTCGTATTTTAGGACCTTGTAGGTCAGCCAATACAGCCACAAACCGTCCTTGTTTATTAGCGACACTTCTAACACGCTTGGCCCGTTGAATATGGTCTTCACTTTCACCGTGAGAAAAATTCAGTCTGACAACATCGACCCCAGCCCTAATAATCGCTTCAAGTGACTCAACAGAGTCAGTAGCTGGCCCTAACGTCGCAACAATTTTGGTGCGTCTTAGCATTAAATACTCTTCCTTAAATTAAGTCTTAAGCTATTGGGTTAACGTTCTTTTTAAAACAACACGATTAGACCTTAGCACAGTTATTTAACATCTTTGTTTCAACTGAACATACGAAGGAGTCATTAAACATCAGGCTTAACATCACTATAGAGCTTTTTTAGGCTGCGCGAATAGATCACCGCTACCAGCACCACACGCGATAATCGTTTTCATCATATCTTCAACTTTGATACCCGGACAAATTTCAATCATTTCTTGAGGTAAATGAAACATATTTCCTGATGTTGGGTTTGGCCCTGTGGGCACAAAAACGGTATACGCCCCATCTTCATGCCGAGAGGTGACAATAGCCGTCACTGTAGTGCTGCAACTTGACCCAAAAATACGAGCTCTGGCTACCTCACCATTAGCAAATGGCGACGAAGACTTATCGCCAAAAAACTGCCCTACTATTTCTTTAATTAATCGGTAACCAGGCGCTATTCGAACCAAATATTTATCAAAATAACTATGCATCAGCACACCAAAACCCGTCGATACAATGCTGCCAACCACAAAGCAAACGATAAAAATAACCGAAATAGCTAACATATCTCCCAGTATTTCAGGCATTCCATTAGTTTTTATAATTAAGTCTGTAAGCGGTTGAATAAGGTTGGTAACTACTTCGAATGCCCAGCTGAACAAAAACACCAATATCACGATAGGAAGCAAGACTAAAATCCCGCCTACAAATGATGTTTTGATAAAACGTTTTATACGATCCACAGAAATAACTCCTTATTAATGCCTAGGTGAAGTGGTAATAACCGCTGGTGAATATCAGGAGGGAAGGTTGACTGAGCGGTACAAGCCTTTCAGGACAGTTCACTGCCTAATGATGCCACATAGTATACAAGAGAACTGACAGATAAACTCTGCCAGTGTTTTACTCTACACTTTAAAGCGACTCACAATAGTCTGAAGATTGGCCGATAGCTCTGCTAATTCTGAGCTCGAATTCGTAACTTGCTGAGCACTTTCTGTACTATGACTCGACAGATCACTAATCATTGCCATATTTTTGTTAATATCTTCAGTGACTTGGTGCTGCTGCTCTGTAGCGCTGGCAATTTGTATGGCTTTGTCATTAATCCCTTGAATTGACGTCTCAATATCAACGAGCGCACTATTGGCTTTCTCGCCAATTTCAACCGTTGTAGTGGCTTTTTGAGTCCCCTCTTCCATCGAAGCAACCGCGCGCGCTACACCCGACTGTAAGGTTTCGATCATAACTTGAATATCTTGAGTCGACTGTTGGGTTTTACTGGCGAGTGTTCTCACTTCATCTGCTACCACAGCGAAGCCACGCCCTTGCTCTCCCGCTCGGGCAGCCTCAATGGCAGCATTAAGAGCAAGCAAGTTAGTCTGTTCGGCAATACCTCTAATTACATCTAATACCGATGCAATACTATTGGCCTCGGCCTGAAGTTGCTCAATGACCATTGAGGCATCATGAATCTTACCTGATAACAATTCAATTTCTGTCATCGTACTACTGACGATATCTCGCCCTGTAGTCGCCGCATCACTAGCGTCATTAGCCTGTTGCGCCGTTTCAGTGGTGTTCGCTGCAACTTGCTCTACTGCAGCCCCCATCTCAGTCACAGCCGTAACGACCATATCTATAGCACTACTCTCTTGGGCTACAGACTCGTTAACATCTACAGCAATAGAGGAAAGTTCCTCTGCCGCGGTTGCGACACTACGGGTGTTACTTGCAATCTCTTGAACCATATTTTGAAGCTGGCCGATAAACCGGTTAACTGAGTATGACAGGTTCCCCAGCTCATCTTTTCGTCGAATATCAATTCGAGCGGTAAGATCACCCTCCCCTTCAGCAATATCGGTTAACTTCCTGTTAATTTCATTAAGGTCATTAGTAATAAGTCTAGGAAAAAACACCGCTATTCCAAGGCAGATCACTAAGCCAATCAGTAATCCGGCTAATTGTTGTGCGATCGCTACTGACATATGATCATTCATTTTCTGTGACAAAACAGAAGATTCCGCAAGCGCCAGTTCAGATAGCTTATCAAGCGTTGTTCGCATCTCACTAAAACTAGCCAAACCCTCACCGAAACTCAGTTCACGGGCATTCGTTCTCCCAATTCTCGATTTCGCATCGAGCTCAGCAATAATTTTTAGTGATTGAGTACTCCACGCTGAATAAGCACTATTAAACTTATCCAACAGCGGCGCTGCACCATCGATCTGGGTAATTTTTGAAAACTTGGTAACCCTCTCTACTACTTGCAACAGGTTTTCATTATGCTGCTTTTTCATTTCCAAGTAATCATCTCCACCTGGTTTCAAAAACAGCATGCTTCGCTCTGCCACTTGCGTTTGGTAAGCATCTCTATCGGCTTGTAGAAGAAAGTCTATACTCGGGATGTACTCCTGAGTAATTTGCTCCCCCTCTATCGATAGCCTATCAACTAGTTTAATACTGTCATACGAGAGCATTATCATTGTGAACGCTATCAAAAAAATGGGGATTGATAGTTTCCAGACAAACTTCAAGTTCTTAAACCAGATCATAGTATTTCTCTAACCAAAAATTACAGAATTAATTGAAACGACTTTTACAGTTCGTCTAAGTTAATGCCGACAGTAATGGCACCAATAGCCTTTCCAGCCTCCATAACGGGTACTGATATTTGCACCAAGTAGGCCTGCGCACTCTCATCAAACTCAACTTCACCCAGATGAACGGCACCTACACCACCTTTAAAGCTCTCAGTAAACTTAGCTTCATCACCCTGCCAATAATCTGAGGTTTTATTCGTCATCGCTACATTCGCACCTTGATTATCCATGAGAAATAGCTCAAGCAAATAAGGTTTGGATTGTTCAAGGGTGCTCATTTCCTGTGCTGCGCTATTGGTCATTAACGCCTTCATAAAGTCGTTAACGCCTGAAACTGCACGCCAACTTTTATCGCGAGCCTGAATCTCGTCTAGGGTTATTCCAGTCGCATTATGTGCCTTAACCGCATCCACTAACACCGCATTTTCACCCCAAGCCTGAAAAGTCGGTACCAATGCTTTAGCTTTCTCTGGCACTTCTTCGGCGAATGAAAACATAGATAGAACAACGGCACTGCATAATGTAATAGTTTGTACTAATTTCATCGATTAACCTCAGCCTTTAATCACATAATTGTTCCATAAGTCTAGCTATAAGATGTGTATTTACAAGTAGCCTAAATAGGGGAGGTTTAGGTTATGGATAATCAGTCTTGATCAAAGTGTGCTTTCCAACGCTGATTAGAAACATGGCCTTTTAGTAGTTCAATACATTCGTCTACGATAGCTAACACTTCTTTATCCAACGTTTTTTCTTCCAATGGGGTCGCAGTAATGCCGTGGGTAATGAAATAGTTTATTTTTTGAGGGCTCATATCTTTCAATAGATGAATTACTGATTGAATCACAATATCAGCGACGGCACTTTCTAGCGTTTGTTCGATGGAACTCCCTAAAACGGGAACCAGTTTTAGCCGTGATACTTCGCTATTCTCACGAACCGCCTTTGAAACGCTACTTTTCACATGATCACGAATCACCACCCCGGATGTTTTATCTTCAATTGAGTGACCAGCATGAGTCAGCACCGACGCAATCCAAAGACTAAGCGTATCTTGACGGGTCGCCACCACTTTAGTCGCAATTTCATCAAGTAGCGGAGCCCCTTGTCGAAGATCTTTCTGCGCATCTGACAACACCTTTACTACAATTCGATCGCTAAGCTCTTCAATGAAAACATCATAATAAAAGGTTATAAACTGATATATTTTCGAGTTCGTCAAATCTACGATTTTGTATTTATGCAGACGATAAATAATCGAAAAGACCCTCAAAAATCTAAATATGCGGGTCGCACCCAGCGGAATACAACCTACCAAATCATACCAGTGTATAACCGGGAAAAAGTACCAACGAAGATATTCCTTACGTTTAACCGAAACAAACCAACGCAAACAGAATTCAGTAAAGAAAACCGCAACAAAGCAGAGGTCAATCAATATAAAATTATTATGGATCGGCTGATAATGCATAGCGATAGAAGGCGAAATAAAATCCAACGTAGCCCTAAAATATTCAGTGATATAAAGGGAGTCAAACAGTATGAAAGCAAGGTTTAATAGCAATAACCCTAACATTACAAAATCAACTGCGAGCCAAATACTTTCGTGGCTAGCCCGTAGCCTGTCTCGATTAAATTTCAGCATAGTTATCCAGCACCTTTAACTTTTAAGCTTAACCGCAATTTGTAACAAGTCAGGCAGCAATCCGATAAACGTTGCTAACCGACCCGCTATCCCTGCAACCTCTGGGCTTTCCTTCATCATATCCTGTTCAACAGAATCTACAATTTTGGTTAGCATTCTTTGCGCCCTAAAGCGGTTTACACCCGTCTCAACCAGCGGTGATAGTATCGGCATAACTGTCAATGTCGCCACAACGCCACCCATCATGCCAGCGACTGATACCCAGCCAGGCACTCCGAATACCTGAACCATCAACCCTGACCACCAACCTTGATGGCTTAAGTAAAGTGATGTTGCGGCCATTGACCCCAAACCCATCGAACTTCCAAATACAGCTTTATCTGAAAATGCTCGCCCGACTAACCCTGTAGCAATAAACACCAGTGACTCTCGAACACCTTCCTGTGCGACAGCGTGGGTTTCTATTCTTTGTTTTAACCACGTTTCGACCATTGGCGCATTTCGCTTATCTAATAAATTAGAAAGCTCTTGTGTAGTCAACCCAACGGATCTCACTTCTTTCTCAAGGTAATCATTAAGCGTTTCTGACAACTTATCCAGTTGCAACAAATCTTCAGTCACAATATCTAATAGCGCCAGTTCTTTACCACTAGGTACCCGGTTGGCGGTACCGCCCTTACCGGCTAGTTTTTTAGCCAATCCCCAACCCGCTCGAGGCATGGCAGCTATATCCTGAGGAATGTCTTTCCTATTATCCCAGTGCCGCTGGGTAACTGTTTTGAGCGAGAAAAATTGATCTGCACAAACACTATCCACTCTCTTTCTAGCGTCAGAAAAGTGTTCGATCATAATGTGTTCAAGTGCTATTTTATGGTCCACGACATAATTCATATGTTAACTATAATCATTATTTGAATATTCAATATTGCCAGAATAACACGCAGAATCATCCTGTAGGGATAAACCACGACAACACACAATGCTACATCTTTTTTAGATTCACTCACCGACTATACCTCTGCACCTAACGTCGTAAAGCCCAGTGACAGCAAGTAAAATAAGACACAAAAAAGGAGCCGAACATAGGGCCCCTTTTAGCTTGTAATAGTAACACAGTGTTTATTTAAGCGAATTAAAGTCAGATATAAACCGGTCTTTGCTCACCCACAATTCGTCCACCCAGTTTTTGATTTTATTCCGATGCTGGTCATCTTGATTATAATCACGGTTTCTTAACTCTTGCGGAATTTCTACCAGGTTAATACGTATGGAAACCCGCTTAACCTTGCCGCACATAAAATCCCAAAATCCAGGCCGTCCATCAGGGTACACAATCGTTATATCCAGCAATGTAGAAATACAATCACCCATCGCATCAAGCACTAGCGCGGTACCACCCACTTTAGGCTTCAATAAGTTTTTGTACGGCGACTTTTGGCGCGCATGTTTTTGGTCTGTAAATCGAGTTCCTTCAGCAAAATTGATCACGCTTACGGGAGTATAGCGGAACTTTTGACAGGCTTTACGTGTCGTTTCAACATCCTTGCCGCGCATTTCTGGGTGCTTTTTCAAAAACTCTTTGCTGTAGCGCTTCATAAATGGGAAGTCCATCGCCCACCAGGCTACACCAATAAAGGGTACCCAAATTAACTCTTTCTTTATAAAGAATTTTAAGAAAGGAATACGACGATTAAAAATATGCTGTAAAGCAAAAATATCGACCCAACTCTGATGATTACTAGTTACCAAATACCAACCTTTATGGCTAAGGCCTTCAAGACCTTCAACGTCCCACACGGTGCGTTGGAATAATTTCATCCAACCACTATTAATACTGATCCATAGCTCAGAAATCACAATAATGGTTTTAGTACAGATCACTTGTACAAATTTTAAAGGAATAATAATCTTAATAATGGTTGGAATATAAATTATTGTACATAGCACAATCGTATTCACTATCAAGAAAAAAGAACAAAGTACACCAATCAATGATGCAGGTAAAAAGTTAAACATATACTCACCAAATACAAATCAACGCGGCTAATTCAATAACTGTCATCTACAATAAACAACCAGATGCAACCGCCATATGATAAAGGGATTATATTTCTCGTCAAACTTTATGAACGCTGGTCAGCTATTTTATATACATAAAGCCCTTCATTCATATAGGTAAATTGTCAGTAGATGAATATGAGAATTCATTGAACCTTTATGCTATAACTTTAATAAAGGCCTTCTGCAACTAAAAAAATCTGGCAGCCGCCAAGCTAATATCGACAACTATTTGCGCTAGTTAGCGCTAGCACTAAACCCTCGCTATTGACGGTAGACCTAAGAATATGAACTCAACATTACTCTACTTTCATGACCCGATGTGCAGCTGGTGCTGGGGTTATAAGCCCACTTGGCGTCAGGTTCAACAACACCTATCAAACACTATTACTGTAGAATATATCGTCGGCGGCCTTGCGCCCGACTCGAATGCTCCAATGCCTGAAGCACTGGCACTGACGATTCAGTCACACTGGAAACGAATTGAGTCTGAACTTGGCACCCAGTTTAACTATGATTTTTGGACTAAATGTTCACCCAAGCGCTCCACTTACCCAGCCTGTAGGGCTGTGCTAGCGGCAAAAAATCAGCATAAAGAAAAAACGATGATTCAACGCATACAAGAAGCCTACTACCTTCAAGCGATGAACCCGTCGGAGCCATCAACCTTAATACAACTGGCCTGCGAAATTGGGTTAGATGAATCTCAGTTTAAGCAGGATATTAGCTCACCAGAGATAGAGCAAGACCTGCAGAATCAAATTAACCTCGCTCGTGGACCGTTAGTACGAGGGTTCCCCTCACTAGTGCTAGTTAAAGAGGGTAACACTTACCCCATACCCGTTGATTACCATAATCCGACGACTACCATTGAGGCTATTAGTAATCATTTATGATTAGATATTACACCACCCGTTGAGGTTTAATGGTCTCTGAAACAGCACCGATTAAAACGATCACAGCACCCACCAAAACCTGAATAGATGGCTGATCATTAATGAGTATAAAGGCAATAACTGTCCCAATAACCGGCTGTAGACACCCTATCAACGCAACTGATTTTGCGCTAATGGTCCGTAGACTGTTCGCCAACAAAGAGTGTGGCAGTGCCGTAAACACAACACCCAGTAACACCAGCTTAAGTACATCATCAGAAGACTGCTCCAACAATTTTATCGCACCGACATCCACCCATGGCAAAAACACAACACCTATAACCAATACCTGATAAAAGATAGTAAGGTAGGCGGGGTACCCTTTCATATAATGCTGCTGTGTCACATTACGGCACGCAAAACAGAGTGCGGATAACAGCCCGACCAGAATCCCTTCGATATTTCCACCTTCTAGCCCGTTCTCCGCTGTCGCCATTAACCCTACACCTATTAATACGGCTATAGCCACAACGACATCATATAAACGAACAGCCTTGTTAAACAATAGCTTTTCCAAAAATACAGTAATGATGGGATAGGTATAGAGTACGGTCATACCGAGGGCGACCGTAGATATTCTCATCGAATAAAAAAAGGTGATCCAGTGAATCCCCAATAACAACCCCAACCCAATAGATAAGGGATAATGAGAGGGTGATAGCAAACGCATTTTTTGGCGTTTTATTGCCAAAAACAGTAATAACGCCAACCCAGCTATAATTGAACGATAGGCTGTAATATCGAGCACGTCAATTGAAATACCCTTAGCAAAATAACCGTTACTTGCGAGTAGCAATATGGCTGCGTATAGAGAAATAAGACCATTGATTGACGAGTTCATGACTGCAGGACTGCCTATGACTAAACAAGAGGCGGGCATTGTACCTTAGAGTCGTATATCTGCAAAAAATCAACAACCCGCAAGATCTTTCAATGTGTTAGCAACCAAATCTGGGTTTGTAATATACACCCAATGGCCATGTTCCGGCTGATGAGTAACAGAACTGCCATAGTAATAAGCAAACTCCTTTTGAATATATGGGTCTTTGTCTCCCCAAATCACCTGAGAGCGAATTTGTTTCAATGCCTTTGCGAGTTGTTGTTGCCAGCCTTGAAAAATTTCTTGGGGTTTAGCGTAAGCCCTATAGACTCTTAATACTGTTTTTTTCATTATAGGCGTCATTCGATCATACGTTTCATCAGCGAGTGAAATAGGAAAATTATCTGAGCCTCTTTTTAATTCCCATCGAACCAAGGGTCTATTTGCCAACATCATCGATAATTCACCTAACAAGGGCGTTTGCCAAACCCTAGCCCAGAAATGCCACCGGTATTGCGTCTGGTATAACGTGTTCATGATTAATAAACCTCGCACTCGTTCAGGGTAAGTACTCACCCAAGGCAGTAACCAAGGCCCTCCAAAATCATGAACGGCTACAACGATAGGCTCCGTTAGTTCGAGTGACTCAATAAATTCGTTCCAGAGTTTAACCATTCCTTCGGGGCCCAGGTCAAAGTCATCGGGCAGTGGGTCTGAGCCTCCAAAACCTGGAAAGTCCGGAGCAATGACTCGTACACCATCGCCCAAGCGTTCGATCACGATTTTCCAGCTATGACGACAATCGGGATTACCATGCATCAGTAGTATGGGGGTGCCCGTACCTTGATCACTATATTCAATGTTCAAACCCAATATATCTACATTCATTTTTTATTATTCATATGTGGTTTCTGGATAAGATAATGATAATACATTACATGAACAGCCGATTGCAGACCAGCAACCTGTTAGCCCCAACTCAATTTGACACTCCTAGAACCTACAACAGAAACAGAAAAACCAAGTGCATAAAAATACCATCAGCTGCTAAAATCAACCCATACGCTTATTTAAAAAACCGTCAAAAGACATTACCAACATGAAGATTCCTATAGGTATAAGCAGCTGCTTATTGGGCGAAAAAGTCCGTTATGATGGTGGCCATAAAAACCATTCTTACATCAATGGAACACTCAGTGAGTATTTCGAATTTAAATCCTTTTGCCCGGAAATTGCCATCGGTATGGGGGTGCCCAGAAAACCGATACGATTGATTCAAGTTAATGAAGAGGTACAGTGTGTAGGTGTAAAAGATGAAACGGTTAATGTAACGGAACAACTCGATGAATGCGCAAACAGCCAATTTGCTTGGCAAAATGAGCTATGTGGATATATTTTCAAAAAAGATTCTCCCAGCTGCGGCATGGAGAGAGTCAAAGTATTTATCAACGGACAGCCTCACCGAAAAGGCAGTGGAATTTTTGCTCAACGAACAATGGCAAACCTACCCTATTTACCGATAGAAGAAGAAGGCCGACTGGGAGACTCGCGCCTGCGAGAAAACTTCATTCAGCGAGTTTACGTTTTGAGTCGGTGGCGACAGCTGAACCATGAAGGGCTCACGCTGCATAAATTCACTCAGTTCCACAGTCAACATAAGCTGATTGTGATGAGCCACCATCAACAAGACTACCGAGCACTGGGCAAACTCGTTGCCACCGCCTCCAAAAACAACCTCACACAAGTAGCTAATCAATACATATTAGACTTGATGCTAGTACTTAAAACGGTCGCAACAAGGGGTAACCACGTTAATGTACTGCAACATATTCAGGGCTATCTAAAGCGAGCATTAGACGCTGATGATAAAGCCGAGCTTACCGAAGTGATCGAGCGGTACCGTTTAGGAGAGCTACCATTAATCGTCCCGATCACATTATTGAAGCACCACTTTCGAAAAGCACCTGATGAATACATCAGCAATGCTTATTATATGAACCCCCACCCTCAAGAGCTGAAACTGCTTAATCAGTTATAATATAACCAGCCCACCTAAACAGCTCATACTGCCCGTTATAACTGCCCCAAGTTTTATTTTTCAGGTGTAACATTGCTCAATGAATACTGCGCTTGCAAATACGGCGTTAAAAGCGAATTTTACCCACCAACATATCCTTAATAGCGCACATAACTCAATGCCGGTGGCCTTGACCGATAGCACGACCATCTTGGTCGTAGAACCCAGACGCCCCGTGGGATACATGCCCCAAATTAATCATTCGGATCAAAAAAGGATCGAATTCATTATCACCAATATCGGTCTTGAATAACATCCCCAAATGAACAATTTGCGCCTTTGAAAGGAAACAAAAATGTCATTTATTTGTAATCTGTTCGCTATAGGGTTACTTGAATAATCAAACCACTCTTAGAAGGCATAACATGAACAAAACTATTCTCGCTCTAACCATGGGTGCATTATCACTTTCTGCTCATGCAAAAAATAACCATTCGGTATTTGATGAAGCGTCTCTACAATCTGCGATTTCAGCGGCTAATCAAGATCCCGCTATTTCAAAAATAGTATTCAAAAAGAATGCTTATATACCATTGACGGCCCCTGTGATTTATACCGGTACACAAGCGCTAACCATTATCGGGAACGGTGCAACCCTTAATGGCGAAAACGCAGGTATATTTGAACTCATAGTAGATAGCAGTGGTTTTGAGGCCGCCATTACTGAAGATGGCACTCTGGTTTTTAATACACAATCAGACCTAATCATCAAAAACCTCACAGTAGAAAACAGCGCCACTCGCGGTATTGTCGTGAATGTTCCTGAAAATGCCGAAGGCGATGACATATCGGTCACCCTAAAGAATGTTAATGTGCTTTCATCAGCGCTATTCGGTCTTCACATTGATGACAATACAGACGCATTTGATAACGGCACGGCTGGATCTTCAATCGGAATCGACCTTGAGATTTATAACTCTAACTTTATCGGTAACGGCACCGGAGCACTTGACTTTGATGGCATTAGAGTAGATGAGCGCGGTGACGGTGATATATCCTCATGGATCGTAAGAAGCCATATTGATGGCAATGGGGGGGACGGGATAGAGCTTGACGAAGCCGGTAACGGTAGCATTTTCAGCACAATGAGCAACGTGACACTTAACGACAACGGATTCTATAACGAAGACGACCTAGATGACGGATTCGATATTGACGAAGCCGATAATGGCAGCATACAAGCCAACCTCTATCGAGTTGAAACCAGCAACAACCTTGATGAAGGTCTTGATTTTGATGAAGCAGGCGATGGCAGTATCACCGTTACCGCACGCAACATCATCGCTGAGGGTAACTCAGATGAAGCAATCAAAGCAGACGAAGAAGGTGCAGGGGATATCACATTAAACCTGACAAAAATTATAGTGCGCAAATCGGGAGACGACGGCATACAATTTACTGAGCTAGGTGAAGGCAGCATTGGCGGTGTACTAAACAAGGTATCTGTTAGTGAAAGTAAGAAGTATGGCATTAAGGCCGGGCAATGGATTATTGAAGATGAGGCGGAAATCAGTGAACCATCTGGCTACCTAAAAACCAAAAACGTGATACTTGAAGGGAATAGCAAAGGCGATAATATTGAAACACATAATGTTTCAGTTAAGTAATCATCAACGTTAAGCAGAAATTGTTAACAATAGAGTGAAAACTGATGAGACGAAAGGCTTAACAATCAGCAGAATAGTCTCATCAGTATTTGTATAAACTCCTATTAGTTATAGATCTCTTCATTCGAAATTATCACAGTTAAAGGTTAAATCTGCCATCGGGTCTTTTACCTGTAAGTTCCAGATATAGACTAACAGCTTGCAATTGCACAAGTTAACATTCATAAACACCTCCTTAATAGCCTGAAAATAATACCCCTAATAACGTAGGGACTATTCATACTATCGGGAGAAATTAGAATAAAGAAACTAAAATGAAAGTCCGAGAATGACGTTTTTACACATTAGTGGTTTCTTGGTGCAAACATAATAATGGCCATGCCGATAAACGCAACACTAGCCCCTACAGCATCCCAGACTGTAGGCTTAATACCATCAACACCCCACAGCCACAACACAGCAACAAGAATGTATACGCCGCCATAAGCTGCATAAACGCGTCCAGCAGCGGTTGGGTGTAGTGTCAACAGCCAGGCAAAAAACGCCAGACTTATCGCTGCAGGGATTAGAAGCCAAGGACTCTTATCTTGCTTAAGCCAAAGATATGGCAAATAACACCCTAAAATCTCTGCAACTGCGGTGAGCACAAATAGAGCAACTATTTTTAATTCAATCATTTGTTTTTTCTTATCTTACGACGCGAACAACATAACACAGTCATCAATGAGTAATATTTAAACAGATGTTTAAACCCCTTATAAATAGGGCGCTATAGAGCACTGTAAAGAACTTGTTCAGTCAGTTATCCACAAAGAATGTGAATAAGATTAGGGCCATATTTATTGTTGATATACGCTTACCTTATTCCGGCCAGCATTCTTCGACTCATAAAGCGCAACATCAGCATGACTAAGCAACTCTTCTATAGATATAGCATTATCGTTGTACTCAGCTACACCAAAGCTAGCGGTAACATGCCCTATCTCAGGAAATATATATGAAGATAATGACTCTTTAAGATGCATTGCAATCTGACTAGCGCCTTCACTACCTGTATTAGGGCAAACAATCAAAAACTCCTCTCCTCCCCATCGCCCTATTAAGTCATTGGCTCTGATATTATGCCTCATCAATTTAGCAAAGCGTTTCAATACGGTATCACCCGCCAAATGACCATGTATGTCGTTAACCTGTTTAAAATTATCAAGGTCGCACAGCACAACGCTAAAAGGCACCTCATAACGCAGAAAGTCATTTAGGTGATAAAGCAGCACTTCATCTATTTTTTGTCGATTAGCGCAACCGGTTAAGGTGTCTGTATACGAAAGCATTTCAAGTTTTTTGTTATATTTTTTGAGTATCAGCTGACGGTAAAACAAAATGCCTAACGCCAATATAACGAATGGTAGATATTTCCATAAGTCTGAAAAATTAGCCGCTTTTTCATAACGTACTGAAATCCACTTATTAGTGATATCCCGTAAGGTCTTATCAGGAATCAATTTAATTGCATTGTTGAATGCATGAAGCAACACAGGAACATCATTCCTGACGCCAATGCCTAGATGCCAAGATTCATCAAACTTCCCGACTATCTTAAGCTCAGGATGGTTCCGTTGTAACTCATAACCAATGACACTTAACGCGTCAATAACACCATAAAGCTCCCCTCGTTCTACTTGTTCTAACCCGTCTTTGATGGAACTAATTTCAACAAACGTTAACTGCGGATAAGATACCTTAAGTAATTCAGCAAAAGCATAATCCTTTACGATGCCTAAGCGTTTGTTAGTGGCGCTAGCCATATCTGCAATAAAAAGAGCATCACCTCTAGCTGCCAACACCAGAGGAATAGTCAAGTATGGGTCGGTAAAAGAAAGATACTTACGACGCTCAGGCGTATCCATTACCATCGATAAAATATCGCACTGCCTACTCTTTGCCAACTCAATACTTTCAGACCAGCTTTTTGTAGCAATCAACTGGATAGGCACCCCCAACTGCTGCTGAATTCGATTAATATAGTCTGCCGCCATACCCACATGTTTTCCCTTATCAATAGCCTCTAAAGGCATCCAAGCTGGGTGGACACACATGTTAATCACCTTTTTATAGGTGAAATAGGCCTTTTCGTCTTCGTTCCACTGCTCATTTTTATTCGACAACAATGGTTGCTGTTCAATGGCTACCGGCCAACGACTCTGCAATAATGCACGCTGCTCTTTGGTAATAAGCTTCATTGCTTTATCGAGAATACTCTTTAACGGTTTATCATCAATATTGATACCGATATGCTCTGCTGACGGATAAAAAAGCGAATGTTTTAAGATGATAGTATTGTGTAAGTGGGTATTTGAATCTCTTTTTAGATAAAACGAAAACACAGCATACGTCGAAAGAGCTACATCAGCCTTGCCTAACGAGACTAAGCTGATAAGATCGGGAATATCATTGGCGAGCAATAATGTAATTTCAGGGTAGTGTCGCCTAATGAGCTCTTCATGATAAAAACCCTTAACAACCCCTAAAACCAGATTATTATCTCGGATACCCTCTAGGTCATTAACTTCCGCATTGCTCTCAGGCGTTAGCAAACCGACAGCGACCTCTACAATTGCTTGTTCTGAAAATAAGGCCGTCTTCTTGCGCTCTGGGGTAATGGTCATATTTGAAATCAGATCGATTTCATGATTATGAAGCATCTCTACATATTCATCCCAGTTATACCCAGTTATAAACTGAAATTTAAGGCCTGATACTTCTTGCAACAAGCGTATGTAATCGTTAACAAAGCCTTTGGGTTGTCCGTACTCTATAAAATTAAAAGGAGGCCAGTTGGCCTCTGCATGAATGCGCAAAACAGGGTGAGTTTTAAGAAAGTCTGACTCATCTTGAGTTAGCAATAATAATGGCGAGACTGTATGGCTTTCGGCGCTCACCGTTTGAGCACTGCTAGGCGCAACTCCCAAGGTGAGCACAATGAGTAACCCTAATCGCAAACAAGGGTCCTGCAAAAAGACTAACCGCTGGAGAACATGATTAAATATCGCACGTAACTTCATAGATTTATTATCTTAAAGGACTATTACTGAACCAGCTGCACTGATAGTTGAATCAGCATGGCCAGAATTATCACTAAAGACAATGCAAAAATGCGCATTCTAAGGGGGACAAAATTAGACCCTATATGAACATAGGTATGAACGTATCTCAGCGCAACATAGCTCCAAGCCAACCCTACATTAAGCATGCCTACGTTATGGGTTAACGCAATAATAATGCATAGCGCATAGAATAGTATGGGTATCTCGAATTGATTAGCGATATTGTTCGATACTTTCTGCACGTCGGGAGTCCATGCTTGATTATTCAATGCAGTCTCTTTCAGGTCAACCGCATTATCTTTAACCGCTTTGGACTTTCTTATAATAAGGGGGATATAGAGAAACACCACTAGAAGCATATGGGCCAATACTGGGTATATAATTTCGACGTTATTCATTCATTATTTCCTATTGATTAACCCGCCTTCGAGCAGACCTGAGCCTATTTTTAACTCACGCATATACTACTAAGTAAATTAAATATTTCATTTACTGATGTAATCTGTCAATACATTGTTACCTAATGACAAGACCATACATCCACATGCTCATAAAATATCGAGTATTGAGAACTGTGTAACACTTAGTCCGCTACGTTAACTTGGCCTTAGGAAATAATGACAAATAAATATTTAAGAGTAAGCTTGGTCGCAAGATCACTCGTTTTTCATGTCGGTTGTAATATCGTACTTTTTATACATTGTTGCGCTACAGTATTAATCGTACCACTGCTCGATATTAAACAACGACAGTATGTATTTACTCGATACAATGTATTTGTTTTGTGGTGGTGTAAGGTCATTTGCGGTGTCTATTATGAGATTGAAGGAAAAGAGAACGTCCCAGAAGGGCCGTGTATTATTCTGAGCAACCATCAAAGTAGCTGGGAGACCTTTCTATTCCAGACACTCTTCTCACCGCTCAGCACTGTTTTAAAAAAAGAGCTCCTAAAGATACCACTGTTTGGTTGGGGCATGAAATTGCTTGAACCGATTGCACTTGATAGAACACAGCCTATTCAAGCCTTTAAACAACTGATTGCCCAGGGGCACGATAGGGTGTCCCATAACCGTTCAGTGCTCATCTTTCCTGAAGGAACCCGTGTAGTGGCGGGCACGCAAGTAAAGTTCAACCGTGGAGGCGCAGCACTCGCTCACCATAGTCAAGCACCTATTGTGCCAGTAGCCCATAACGCAGGCCTATGTATGCCTCCCAACAGCTTTATACTAAAGCCGGGGAAAATTACCGTTAAAATCGGAAAGCCCATCTGTTCGAAAGGAAAAAGCAAGAAAGAACTATACGATGCATCGACCCATTGGATTGAGTCCAATAGAGATGCATTGATGGCCTAGCATCACCAATGCCTTACTTGGAACGCTAACATTAATGATCTGTCGCGATGAAATAGTCTTTCATCCAATCGTATAGGGTTTGAGTAGTTACTTCACTCAGCTTGATACGTTCAAACACGTCGCTAGGGTCTATGTCTTTGTAAGAAAACTGGTAACTAATAATATTGGGTTGCTCGTCATGCAAGATCAAGATAATCCGCTTCCCGCTTTTTAAGCAGTCGATAGTCATTAAGTCAGCAGGAATACCATTTGAGCGCATACTCTGATTAACGCCGACTACAGGGTCAATATGCTGAAAATCTTGTTGAATACGAGTGTGCGCCACTGTGGCAGTATCGGATAATGATGCAAGGGATTTACTTAGCACAATTGATTCTCATATTGTTTTTATTAACATTAACATAGGATAAGGGCAATAGCGCCAACCCTACGCACGCCATTCCCGTGAAGGTAAAAATCACCCTGTGTTCACGGAAATGGCTGTACACCTATAAAAACAACGACAAAATCAGGCAGATTTATTCGCTATTTTTTGAAGGTTTTCATGAATTTTGAATAGTACAATCAGTAGTTCACACCAGATTCTCGACCCGATAACCCCGCCCACTATCATCAATAAACCATTGAAAAATTCAGTCTGATACCCACCAAACATAGTCATTAAGCCTGAACCCACTGAGCCGATCAACATCAACCAGTAGACAAAGGTAATTATTTTAGGAGTTAGCATTGAGTCAAAGAAAAACAAATCTTTCATAATTAAATCCGTTTAATAGTTAGCTCCAATAAGTTCGAAGATTAGACTTCAGGAGCTAGAAAAAGCCTAACATCGCCTTTTATAATACTAAAAGCTACCAAGCTACGCCTCTCTTTTTCTTATTGTTTCGATGCATTTCTCAAACAACCACCACTTCTCGTTTCTAGCAATGCATGATAACGTAAACACCTCTCTTTTTTGATTACCCAGACACAAAGGAATGCACAATGTCAGAAAGATTCGAGCGACTAAATGATAAGCATATCGAGTTTATAAAAAGCCAACACCTCTATTTTGTTGGCACTGCGGCGACTGAAGGGCGTATAAATGTTTCACCTAAAGGGTTAGATAGCTTTAGGATAATTAATAACAATACCGTTGCTTGGCTCAACCTAACAGGCAGTGGAAACGAAACAGCTGCTCATATTTTAGAAAACCCGCGAATGACTGTCATGTTCTGCTCCTTCAACAAACAGCCTCTGATACTAAGGCTATATGGTAAATCTACCGTTCACCATACTAGAGACGATCGCTGGAGTGAGCTCTATTCTTTATTTCCTGATTCACCGGGCGCCCGTCAGATTTTTGAACTTAAGATAGATCTTGTTCAAACATCTTGCGGATATGCGGTACCGCTATATGAGTTGAAAAATGAACGCCCGACGCTTACTAAGTGGGTCGAAAAGAAAGGCAGCAAAGAAGTTCAGAATTATTGGAAAGAAAAAAATATGGTAAGCCTGGATGGTAAACAAACAGCCATTTTTGAAGATGTTAAATAGAAACATTGAGATCGGTTAATCTTGCTCTCTTTGCAATTCTGCATTAAGCCAGGAGTCTTTTCAGACCCCATACAAGATTAACCGTCCAAGTGTCATTTTACGACACTAAGAGCAAAGAGACTTACTTAATAAACAGCATCTCTGAGTATTTCGGGAAAGGCCATGCAGAATCGGTCACTAGACCTTCTAACGTGTCAGCGTAACCCCTAACATCGTTCATCATTCCACAAAGCGTATCTGCACAATATCTCATATGTCCTTCGACACACTCAAAGTCATGCTTTTCGATCGCACTTGAAAGGGTAGCAACCGCTTTCATCATGGCATCTGCGTTAGTCGCAACCGAGGCGGCTACGCTGCTATCCATTGAGATACCAGCACCTGATGCACTATTGATCGCTGAAGTTAGTTCAGACAGGTAACCCATTGCTGCCGGATAAATACCCGTCGTAGCCATATCGATAACCAATTTGGCTTCCACTTCGATCGCTAGGATATACTGCTCAGAGTACACCTCATAACGACTCTCCAGCTCTACAGGAGATAGCACACCTGTGGTTTCAAATAGCGATTTAACGTCATCATCTTTAAATGCAGGTAACGCATCTGCAGTGGTTGGAGTGTTTTTCAATCCACGCTCTTCAACTGCTTTTTTGTGCCAATCAGTCGAGTAACCATCACCACCAAAAATAACATTCCCATGCTCTTCCATCAGCTCTTTCAATACAGCAAGAACCGCAACGTTGTGATCAGGGTCAGCTTCAAGTGCAGTCTCTAACTTGCCAGCAATCCACTCAAGAGAATCTGCAAGCATAGTATTCATAGCCACGAGAGGCCCAGAAACTGATTGCGATGAACCGACTGCACGAAACTCGAAACGGTTACCAGTAAATGCGAATGGAGACGTACGATTTCGATCACCTGGGTCACGTGTGAAAGTCAGAATCTGAGACAAGCCCAAATCCATAACACCACCGCATACACTAGGCTCTAAATTACCAGTTTGGATATCTTTAAATACTTTTTCCAACTGGTCGCCAAGGTAAACCGACAAAATCGCTGGAGGCGCTTCGTTAGCACCTAATCGGTGATCGTTTGCCGCAGATGCAATAGTGGCACGAAGGAGCGGCCCATATTTATGAACACCTCGAATTACGGCACCACAGAACAACAAGAAGTTGAGATTCTCTTCAGGTGTATTTCCCGGATCTAACAAGTTACCCTGAGTCGAGTTACCAACAGACCAGTTAACGTGCTTGCCTGATCCGTTAACACCAGCAAATGGTTTCTCGTGCAGTAGTGCTAAGAAACCATGCTTCTTTGCTGTATTCTTTAATACAGTCATCAACAATTGCTGATGATCAGCTGCTACGTTAGCTGCTTCATAGTAAGGTGCGATTTCAAACTGCCCTGGCGCAACCTCATTGTGATGTGTTTTTGCTGGAATTCCCAACTTGTATAGCTGATCTTCAAAATCCTGCATAAAGACCTGAACACGCTCAGGAATTGCTCCGAAATAGTGATCATCAAACTGTTGTCCTTTTGCTGGCGCGGCACCAAATAGTGTACGTCCCGCCAACAACAAGTCTGGACGACTAGCAGCAAACTTCTCATCAACCAAGAAGTATTCTTGCTCAGCACCACAACTTGAATTCAACGGCGCAACTTCAGCCTCACCCATTAGGGTCAATACTTTTTTGGCGGCTTCATTCATCGCAGAATTTGAACGCAACAACGGAATCTTTTTATCTAACGCTTCGCCTGTCCAAGACATAAATACGCTTGGAATCATTAACGTAGCGCCATTTGGCGTATTCATGATATAGGCAGGGCTTGAAGGATCCCATGCAGTATAACCACGAGCGGCGTTTGTCATACGCAAACTACCATTCGGGAACGATGAACCATCAGGCTCACCCTTAATCAAAAGGCTTCCGGTAAACTCAGTGATCGCATTACCATCAGGGTTGGTAATGATAAAGCCATCATGCTTCTCTGCAGTGGCATTGGTCATAGGGTAAAAGATATGTGAAAAGAACTTTGCACCCTTAGACAGTGCCCAGTCTTTCATCGCAGCAGCAACAATATCTGCTGTCGCAGCATCGAGAACGGCTCCTGTATGAACAGTTTTCTTAATAGCCTTAAATGCACTCTTTGAAAGCGACTCTTCCATTGTGGCAAGATTAAACACATCACTTGCCCAAATTTCATTCAACGAAGCTGGCATTTCTGTACTGGTCGGTTTTGCGCTTGTAATGGCACTGATAGCGGCTAACCTAGCTGCATTTCCACTCATAATTGTTCCTAACTTGATTGCTTAAAAATAATATAGTCACTTAAAAGCCCCACTTTAGGGCTAAATACTACTGATAAATATCAATAGTATTATAAAAAGCAATTATTGCACCAAACTCCAGCAAGGCATTGAATATTTTTTATAAAATATTGATTTAATTAAATTTAAACAACTTTAGACACTGTAGTAATAGTATTAGAACACACTTATCAATAAAAATACCACACCACATTGGTGCATAATAGCATTATGCACCAATATGGACCGATGAAATATTAGAGATTATAGTATTTCTTTAGTGCTATGATTTTCGAGCCTACGATGGATGCAGTTTCTTCTAAAATTAGTACTTCAACTTCTGCAATGAAAACGCCCCACGTAAATCCCCAGCTTTATATCCAACAGCTTGATCATATGGGTAGAGTTCCTTCACTTTTGCTGCCACAGGATGATCTAGTTGGCTGCCGTGGCATTTCACACATAGATCAGCTGTCGGTATTGCTTTCATGTAGCGATAGGTGGACTGCCCTCCTAGTGTCACGACCTCCGAATGTTCAATAGTGTTTATATCCTCCCCGCCAGCCTTACGTTGCTCGAATGTCAACAACGTTTGCAACTCCCAAGCATCAGGGGTATTACTTGCATTACGTACTTTTAATGACGTACGGGCAACTTTCCAATCTGATTCTGAGGAGATTGTTTCAGTAATAGGCCCCGCTTGAAGGTTACACACATCAATGGCGTTAACCGGCCCGCCACTTTTCATCGCGGGTTTTAACGCTGACTTCAACCCCCCTGCAAACGACTTTACCAGGGTTCGGGCTTCCTTCAGCTCTTGATCAGGAATAGCGGTCTCGGCATTCGACAGTAAAGGGAGCGATACTAGAGCGCAAAGTAATAATGCGCTGGGGCTGATAAATTTCATAGTTTTCACCTTAAATAAAAAATGCGCTATATGCATAAAGAAGTAGCGTTGTTAATAGGTAACAGGTCAAGGTAGTTTAGGATATCTGGCAACAAATATGTTCTGACCAAGCTCAAATTAATCAGCATCTGTTAGTTCAAACAAAGGAGATTTACTTAATAAATAATTACACCTATCGGTCACTATCAGGCGATTTATCCTTTTCGTGACGACTCCACGCAATCGCTCCTAATGCGGTAAACACGATCATGATAAATGCCCACAAATGCCCTAACCACCAAGTTACAAGCACCAATAGAATACCGGTAGAAATCACGCAGAATAACACTCGTTTATTCGACATGTAGATTCACTCACAGTTAATAGATATGGCTCATAATTATAACCACCCAGATAACACTTATACCCACACCTGCTTCACGCGCGACCTCAATAAACCCTTTATGCACCTCTCAATGTCAACGATTAAAGCCCCTTTTACCCCTATAGATACATATTCTTAGCTAGGATAAATGCCGCAACTAGCACGAGAGCATTAGAAAAAAGATAGCGATTAAAAAGGCCTCTAGTTACATTTGGGTTATAGTGCCAACGGTTCACCGTTTTAAATGCCAACCAAGCACCGATATATGGTGCTAAGTCGGCCTTAATTAATAACGAGTATGCAGCCACTTCCAGTGAGCCAATAAAAAATGGCAGCCATAGATCTTCTTTTCCAAGAAATAATGATCTAAAGTCTTTGGTATCACTATCTTTTGACCTGATGACAAAGTTCAAAACCCGTATACATAAACTCATTACTACAGATATCGCTATCAACCCTATCCAGCTTGTCGGCTCCGTGTTAAGCACCTACAACTCCCTATAAAAACAATAAATCAAAAAGCGAGGGGTGCATATTGATCATTGATAAATCAATGCACTCCCTTTTAATGATGCTTACTTCACCAATTCAAATTCACCAGGTTTCCATGTTTTGTTGAACCATGGCTCAAGTGGCCCATATAACCGAAAGATAGTATTCCACCCCTTACCAGGAATCGTTTGAAGCCAGTTATTTTCCATGCCTTTTGGCGCCGAGGGGCCTATGTATATATCATATGATCCGTCGGTATTTTTAACTAACCCCTCCTTGTTACTATCTATACCGGGAAACTGCTCATTGGTTTGCAGCATTGAGCGTGTTTGATTGTCATAAACAGTAAACGACCAGAAATCTTTCATCGGGGGGTTGGCAGGTACATTAACTTTGTAGGTTTTGCTTCCATCAAATGTATTACCTTCCTTGTCCGAGTAAGCAATAGCATACTGAGAGCCTTTCCCTATAAATTTAGCTGACATAGCCGGAGTAATACCTGTTGCATAAAAATGAAACGCACCACGGGCATCTAACAACCTAGCGCCGTCATGTTCAAATAAATAGCTTTTATACGCTAACGGGTTTATCCACTGACTGTTTTCATACAAATAAAAATAGTGACTCCTAGGCTTTGCCATTTGAGTCCGAACAATCGCGGCACCAATCTTGGCCGCCTCATCCAATATTTTTTTCATTCGGGCATCAGGCGAAAACGGCTGACCTTTTGTGATACCGATAGCCGCTAGTGAACCTAATATTTCTTTTCTTTCTCCCATCGAAGGCTCTTCTTGTACAACCGCATTTATTTCATTATAAATTTCTGCATCCATACGGTGGATAGTACTGCTAGCAATTCCCGAAGCATTTACAAACGTCATTGCCGGAGGGTTATCTTTTTGAGAAAGAGAGTATATTTTAAACAGTGCCTTGGTAGCATCAACAGCAGGCTTAGGGCTGCCATCCTTCTGAAAACCCCTCCATATTACCCAATGTCCGAATGTGTTCGCATGAGAGACGAAATATCCTTCAGGAATATCCCCTTCATAACCTGGAGGAACGATTAAAAACTTCCCTCCTTTACCTTTATCAGGGCCTAAGCGCCCAAAATCTGCGACATATTTGAACCAATGATCATCGATAATACCTAATACATCGGGTGGTGTTTCAATGACCATAGGCTCATCATCTAACTCCAACCAAGATGCCATATAAACAGATGTTGTATTCGGTGTTAACCAAAGTGACTTTGAGTCCATAAGGGTTTCAAATAACACAGCCGTTTGATTAGCGGGACCAAACTCTAAAAGCCCTCTCTTTAGAGCTTCCATAGACGCAATCTGAATCCCACTAACATAGGCGTTCACCGCGTTATGCAAGTCAACATAATCGTAAACTTTCTCAGCAGTTTCTTTGTGAGGAACACCATCAAAGAAATTCAGCTCCCCTAATGTGTTAGTAACCAATTTATTTGGGGTTGAAATGCCATCAGGAATTTTAGTCGTCATCTTCATTTTGGTTGGACCTTTCTGCAAGCCAGATTCTTCAGCACTCACTTGAGCCGTCGAGACCACCCCCGCTGCCAATACCACAGCCAGCGCTATATTAGCTACCTTCATTGTTTTCATTTTCATCTCGCTTTTTAGTTATCTCTATTTGTCTAATAGTAATAAATATAATCGTCTTTAGACAATATAGCCGATGAGTGAATTTATCACTGAGAGAAAGAGCCGATTAGAGCGCTTAGACAATGAGCCAACCCACCAAGTAATACAGTGGCGCTATTATCCGGTGGTTAAAGTGATACAAGCATTACGCGGAGTCAGGCTTCTCGTAGCCACAAGCGTAATTGCAGAGCTAGGTGACCTGTCTCGCTTTGATACGCCTCGAAAGCTTATGAGTTATGTCGGG
>CAJXUY010000020.1 GCA_913060665.1 uncultured Oleiphilaceae bacterium | reverse complement strand
TTCTACCAACACCCTGTATTCCGGTGCCTTCTGCAGAAGAGGGGCGCATTATATAGCGTTTAGGCCTGAGGTCAATAGCGCAACCCAACTAATTCCAACAATATTATACCCCATAAAAAAGGCCAGGCAATTAGCCTGACCTTACTGTAGACACACACTGAAGACCTTACGTATAAATTAGCACATCACTTAACTGTAACCCGAGCAATTTTCTTCTTACCAGACTGAATCACCTTACTGTCACCCGCTATCATTTTAAACCCAACCTCAACTTTATCGCCATCAGCAAAGACAACCCCTCTGCTTAGCGCATCCTTAGCCGCCTTCCCATTTACCACCAAGCCAGCACGCCTCAAAATTTCATTAACCCAAATCTCAGACTGACCTTCTAACTCCAACTCAACCTCAGGGACATCATCCGGAATCTCGCCCAAGTCCATTTTATTTCCTGCTGATTTATGTGCACTATCAGCGGCTGACTGATCATGAAAGCGCTCGATAATTTCCCGCGCCAACACCTGCTTTATTTCCTGAGGGTTACGCCCAGCTGAAACCTCGTCACGATAAACACCTACCTCATCTATAGACTTAAAACTTAACAACTCAAAATATCGCCAAATCAAGGCATCAGGCATAGACAAAATTTTGGTATACATTTCGCCAGGCGCATCTGATACACCAATATAGTTACCTAGCGACTTTGACATCTTCTGAACACCATCCAAGCCTTCCAATATTGGCATTGTAATAATGGTTTGCGGCTCTTGACCTGCATTTTTCTGCAGCGTACGCCCCATGAGAAGGTTGAACTTCTGATCCGTCCCTCCAAGCTCAACATCAGCCTCCATTGCTACGGAGTCATACCCTTGAACCAACGGATACAAAAATTCATGTATTGCTATTGACTGCTCACCCTTAAAACGCTTACTAAAGTCATCCCGCTCCAGCATCCTTGCAACGGTATACTGCCCTGCCAATCGAATCATATCAGATGCAGACATCTCACCCATCCACTGAGAGTTAAACATCACAGTTGTTTTCTCAGGATCAAGTATTTTGAACACCTGTTCCTTGTAAGACTCTGCATTTTTAGCCACCTGCTCTTCGGTTAAGGGCGGGCGGGTTGCACTTTTCCCGGTGGGATCACCGATCATCCCCGTAAAATCACCAATCAAAAACAGCACATCATGACCTAAATCCTGAAACTGCTTCAACTTGTTAATTAATACCGTATGACCTAAGTGTAAATCAGGCGCAGTCGGATCAAAGCCTGCCTTAATGCGCAACTTCTTGCCTGATTTCAATTTTTTAATTAAGTCTTCTTCGACGAGAATCTCATCTACACCGCGACGAATTACCGATAACGCTTGCTCTACTGAGGACATCAACCTTCACCATACGATACATGTAGCAACAATATTGCCATACATTTTAACCATTATTAGCCGCAATTTACGTTAAATCAGAGTAAACTCGGCACGTTATAGAAATTACTCTATAAAAAAGAAATAGCTGGCAATTATAACAGATTTTAGTGCTGATTCATGAAATCGTTGTTATTCTTCTTTGATCTATTAGCAATGTATCACCTATACTTAAAGTGAATTGCCAAGACATGTCGAATAAGCGCTAGAAATAAAAGGTATTAACGTGACACGAGAATTTCCAAAAACTCACCTATTTGCTGCAGGAAGCCTAAGCCTTGCCGTAGCCGTTATGCTGTTATTAAGCCCAAGCAGTGAAGTGGAAGCGAACCGTATTTCTATTCCTTTACAGATTACTGACGAGAGCCTTACTAAGAACAACTCTGTAAAAAAATTAGAAACTCATCAAGCGACAACTGAATCACACACTCAAACGCCTGCAACATCAACTACACCTGCGAACATAGAAGCTGCCAGCGCACAGTGGGATAACTTTGAAGTAAAGAAAGGCGACACACTTTCTACTCTCTTCAAAAAAGCCGGCCTCAACGACAGAGTAATGTATCAGGTTATAGCTGGACACAAGTCAAATAAACAGCTCGCAAACATTTATCCAGGCGAGAAACTGTCATTCCTTAGGAGGGATGACACTAATGAGGTCAGTCAGATAAAGCTACAGCGAAGCCAGCTCAAATCGTTAGTACTTTCCCGTGGAGATAACGGAAAATTCACCAGTGAAGAAGTGTTCATCAAGCCCGACGTACAGCTTGCATATTCAGAAGGCGAGATTGATAGCTCTCTTTTCCTTGCTGGCCAAAAGGCTGGCTTAAAACAATCGATGATCATGGAGCTTGCCAATATATTCGGCTGGGATATCGACTTCATTCTCGACATTCGGAGCGGCGACTCTTTCAACCTTGTATACGAAGAACTTTACATTAACGGAAACAAAATTGGTGAAGGAAAAATCATAGCGGCCACATTTAATAACCAAGGGCGCGAGCTAAAAGCTGTACTATATACCGACAAGAAGGGTGACCAGAATTACTTTACCCCCGAAGGGCATAGTATGAGAAAAGCCTTTTTAAGATCACCTATCGACTTTGCCCGCATATCGTCTCACTTTAATCTCCGTCGTAAACACCCGGTACTTCATACAATAAGGGCTCATAAAGGGACGGATTATGCCGCGGGTCGTGGCACCCCGATTAAAGCAACAGGCGACGGTAAAGTCGTTCACACCGGAAGGAAAGGCGGATATGGAAAAACGGTCATTATTCAGCATGGACAAAAAATATCTACACTTTATGCCCATATGAGTAAATATGCTCGTGGTGTTCGAAGCGGTACTCGAGTAAAGCAAGGTCAGATTATCGGTTATGTAGGCAGTACTGGACTAGCATCTGGCCCCCACCTTCACTATGAGTTCAAAGTGAATGGCGTGCAAAAAAACTCAGTTAAAATTAAATTGCCTCAAGCCAACCCCATTCATAAAAGTGAAATGGCTGAGTTCAAAAAGCAGACCGGCCTGTACCTGTCTCAGCTAGACACGCTATCTCAAAGTTACCATCTAGCCGCCAACTAAAGTGGCGCACTCAACACATAAAGCGCTCTATATAGGGCTCATGTCAGGCACCAGCATCGACGCAATCGATGCTGTGCTGATTCAGATATCTGACCAGATTAGCATCATAGACTCACACTCCATACAGATCCCCCAAACATTAAAAGATACCATATTGGGTTTGTGCTCCAGCGGAGAAAATGAAATTCAGCGTGCGTTTAAGCTTGACCGAGAACTCGGGCACCTCTTCGCTGACGCAGCATTAGCACTTTGCACCAAAACAAACACCCCTCCAAACACTATATCTGCAATAGGGAGCCACGGACAAACCATCCGCCACGCCCCCCATGGCAAAAACCCATTCTCACTACAAATTGCCGACCCTAATACGATTGCAGAACGAACCGGTATTACGACCGTTGCTGATTTTCGGCGCCGAGATATAGCTGCCGGTGGGCAAGGGGCTCCCCTGGTGCCTGCGTTTCACGAAGATGTATTTAAAGATGGCAACAATAATCGAGCAATCATCAATATCGGAGGAATGGCCAACATCACGCTGGTACCAAAGTCAGATATGCCAACGCTCGGTTTCGATACCGGCCCCGGCAATGTCCTACTTGACTACTGGGTTTATAAACAAAAGAACCAGAAATTTGACTATAACGGAGAATGGGCCGCCTCAGGGAAAATTGATACATCTCTTCTCAATACCTTACTATCCGAGCCCTACTTGACGCTTCAGCCCCCCAAAAGCACTGGGAGAGAACGTTTTAATTCAGACTGGCTAGAGCACCAACTGCTAAACTTCTCCCACCTATCAACCGTTGATGTGCAAGCAACCCTTACAGCGTTCACCTGCCAAACTATCACCGATGCTGTAGCGATGTGCAACTCCAAACTAGAGCCAAGCGACTTAGTAAAGGAGATTTACATCTGCGGGGGCGGAGCAAAAAATGGCGACATAATGAGCCGCCTCCAAACACGACTTCCAAACACGAAGGTAGCAAGCACAAACGAGATCGGCATTGCACCTGACCTCGTTGAATCAGTTGCATTTGCATGGTTAGCACACCGAACCATCAACAGGCTAAGCGGCAACTTAACATCAGTTACAGGCGCTCAGGCACAAAGAGTTCTCGGGGCAATTTACTGTGGTAATTAGGATAGAAAGACAGGAAACATAGCCCTCAGATTTATCAAGGGCATATCACACTAGATACTAAATGAAGAACCGCAACCGCAAGTGCTTGAAGCATTAGGGTTATTAACTACGAACTGAGAGCCCTGTAAACCTTCACTGTAATCAACGGTTGCACCTACAAGATATTGATAACTCATGGGATCAACCAGTAACAATACACCTTCTTTTTCAATAGCCGTATCGTCATCAGCCATAGCCTCATCAAACGTAAAGCCATACTGAAACCCTGAACAACCACCTCCAGTCACAAAGACCCGAAGCTTTAATTCTGGATTTCCTTCCTCCTCTATCAAGTTTTTTACTTTAGACGCAGCGGCATCGGTAAAAACCAATAGATCAGGCATGTGCGATTCGACAACACTCATAATTCCTCCAACGGAAAACAACCTAGACTGCCAATTATCCAATTAACCGACTAATTTAGTCAATTATTAGTCGGTAATATTTTATTAACTAGCGGATAAACTGTTTTCTTGTTCGAAACCGCCCTCTTCATCAGTGCCCATATCGCCCTCCTGGTGACGATCAGTACGCTGCGTCAGCCCACTAATAGAAACAGGCTCTTTATTGTGGACCAGGTTTCCGTTCACTTCCGCCCCCATAACCATTTCTATTAAGTGGTAGTAGACATTACCTTTAATCGAAGCGTTAGCCGCTAGCTCAATATGTTTTGACGAATAGACATCGCCGTGAACCGTCCCGTTTACAATAATATGAGGCGCTATTACATCTCCATCAACCTCACCCACATCACTGATTCGAATGATAGCTTCGCTGCTTTCATCAGCCCGAATAGTCCCTTTTATAGTACCATCAATATGAAGCCCTCCAGAAAAGTGCAAATCACCTTCTATTTGGGTTTTGTTCGATATCAGTGTATCAAAGTGCCCGGTCACAGGTTTACGCCCTTTCGTTTTCTTAATGCCCCACATCGCTGATAACCTCCTAGTTCTTCCAATCAAATGTCTGTTCGACTCGCGTATTTTTCTTGCCGCGTGCCTGCGCGACGATTTGAACTTTTTCTGGCGTAAAATCATCCGGAAGAATCAACTCGCCTGCAATATCCTGAAAATACCTGAATTTAAATTTAATACCCAACTCCTTAACATCAGATATATCACGCAACGGTAGGATTTCTTTTTGGCCGCCTTTAGAACCAATAAAGTTGACGGCAACAACCCCGTCTATATAGCGTTTATTGTTTGCAACCTGTGTTAAAACAACCTTATACGCGTAGCGGTTGCTATCTGAGGTACTCAGGATTTCAAGCTTTTGAACTTGCAACCCTTTAGTATTGTCAGCAGGGGCCAAAATATTCTTATAAAACGAAATATCTGCTTTAAGCTGACTCACTTCTTGCTCAAGCCCTTTTATCGTTGACTTAACCGACTGATTAGCCTGACTATCAATCGCTCTTCCTCTCTCAAGATTGGCTATTTCCTGGCGATAGCGAACATCACTTGCGCTTAGCTGCTGTAACTCCTGCACCAGTCCATCTCTTTCCTCGGCAACGTCTTCATATTGCATCGTTAGCCGTGACTCTCCTGCAATAAACCCCACTACTGCAATCGCAACCGACGATACGATAAAAAATAATGTTTGCCTTGCTCTTTGCCCCGGACGATGAGGCACAACAACTAGTTTTTCCTTAGACCTTAATGACATAACAACCCTATTATTCTTGTTGCTGTTCCACGAACCTTAAGGCATTAATGCGATTTGTTCGATGCCTGTCATTTCGCCTAAGCCAAACATGATATTCATGTTGTGGACGGCTTGCCCCGCGGCGCCTTTTACCAAGTTATCAATGACCGATAAAATAATAATCATATCGCTATCTTCCTGCTGGTGAAGCGCAATTCGACACATGTTTGAGCCTTTAACACTCCTGGTTTCAGGATGAGAACGCAGCGGCATCACATCAACGAATGGCTCATGCTTATATCTATCTTCAAACAGCAGCTGAATATCTTCTAGCGTCATATCTTGTTGTGCGATAGGCGTTAACCTTGCGTAAAGCGTTGCCTCTATTCCTCTAATCATAGGTAGCAAATGAGGAACAAACGTTAATCCTACATCACTACTCTGCATAGCATTTAAACCTTGCTTGATTTCCGGAAGGTGTCGGTGCCCTGATGCTCCATAGGCTTTAAAACTACCCGAGGTTTCGCTAAACAAAGAACCGACACTAGCACCTCTCCCTGCGCCACTGATCCCTGACTTCGCATCTGCAATAAGATGCGCAGGCTCCACTAGGTTATTCTCAAGCAGTGGAAGAAATCCTAACTGGACAGCAGTTGGGTAACAGCCTGGATTGGCCAACAACTGACATTCTTTTATCTCTGATCGATTAATTTCGGGCAAGCCATATACCGCGCTGCCTAATAATTCACTACATGCATGAGTTTGACCATACCATTTCTCCCAAACCGCCACATCTTTGATACGAAAGTCCGCAGCAAGATCGATAACTCTTACGCCTTTTGAAAGCAGCTCTGGCACTTGCTTCATCGCCACGCCGTTGGGTGTAGCAAAAAAGACCAAATCACATTCAGCTAACTGATTAACATCCGGTTCAGTAAACGGTAAATCCAAGCGACCACGCAGATTCGGATAGGTGTCGGACACAAGACTACCTGCCTCAGAGCGTGATGTAATCACCTGCAGATCTACTTCTGAATGCATAACCAACAAACGCAATAGCTCAACGCCTGTATACCCTGTACCACCTACGATTCCGACCTTAATCACAATACTCACGCCTCCTTAGCGTAACAATCTGCCCACTGATGAAATATGATGTTTTTAGCGTGGCACATTTATAGTTTACGTCACCATTCAAATTTTGACCGACATTTTATCATGTTACGATAAGGAGCGTCCCAGTTGCCATAAGGTTTAGCGGGAAATAACGCATTTATTTAAGATTCAAGCGGTGTTGTGTCAGAATAGAGTAATATTAACCGATAAAATCATGTTCCATCTAAGGCTGTTATGCTCTTAAAAAAATTAAAAGATGTTTATATTCTGCTGTTCCGTCGACAACTGGCTGGGGCGGACGCACTGCCACAATTAGCGTTTTTAGGTTTGATTTCCGGCTCTCTTACTGCAGCTGTGATTGTTCTATTCAGGTTTTCGATTGAGTGGCCACTTGCGTATTTTTTACCTGACCATAATCCAGAAAATTTTGAAGGGCTCCACTGGGCTATACGTAGCATATTGCCGCTTTCGGGAGCCGTTATTATTGGTCTATTTTGGTACAAACTCCAAATTAACCAACGAAAGACCGGAGTTGCCTATGTGATGGAACGCCTAGGATATCATCAGGGTTACATTACATTCAAAAGCGCACTAACCCAGTTTTTTGCAGGGTTTATTACCATAGGTTCTGGCCAGTCTGGCGGGCGCGAAGGGCCAGCGGTACACCTTGGTGCCGCCTGTGGAAGCCTGCTAGGGCAAAGAATGAAGGTGCCTAACAACAGTATTCGTACGCTAGTAGGTTGCGGAACCGCAGCTGCAATTTCTGCGTCATTTGATACCCCTATTGCAGGCGTTATATTTGCTATGGAAGTTGTCATGATGGAGTACACCATCGCAGGCTTCACCCCCGTGATTCTTGCATCGGTTTCTGCAGCAATTATATCTCAATCAGTTTATGGCAACAGCTACGCATTTATTGTGCCTCAATTAGAAATGTCATCACTCTTAGATGTGCCATATGTAGTCGCAATGGGGGTCGTCCTCGGCACGTTGTCTGCTGCATTTGTTGGTATACTTCGATACTTCATGCGCTTTCAATCAAGACCTATTTTTCTGCGTATTTTCGCTGGCGGCGCACTGACAGCACTCGCGGCTATATCATTCCCTCAAATTATGGGAATCGGCTACGACACTGTAAATCAAACCATACTAGGCGAGTTATCATTCACCTTACTCTGTGCAGTCACACTCGTTAAGCTATTCGTAACGGCAACGGCTGTTGGCCTCGGAATGCCTAGCGGAATAGTGGGCCCTACGTTATTTATCGGCGCTACCGCAGGAGGTGCCATGGGCGTTCTCGGCGCTTTCATTGCTCCCGAAAGTGCTTCATCCACAGGGTTTTATGCCATGTTAGGTATGGGCGCAATGATGGGCGCAGTATTACAAGCGCCTCTTGCGGCATTAATGGCATTACTAGAATTGACGAATAACCCTCACATCATTCTTCCTGGGATGTTAATTATCACGGTATCAAGCATGGTCGCTAGTGAAGTATTCAAACAACGCTCAGTGTTCTTAACCATTCTTAAAGAACAAGGTCTCGATTATCATAATGAGCCGGTTACTCAAGCATTGCGTCGGGTGAGTGTCGGCTCGATAATGGAGAGAAACATCTACCATTCAAAACGATTAGTTGACCTTGAGTGGGCAAAAGAGATTTTAGCGCTAGAGCCTAAGTGGATTATTGTAGATAAAGATAAAAAGCCTACCTCTGCCTTACCGGCAGTCGACCTTGCAAGGCATATAGAAGAGAATACTGAGAAGTTCAAGTCCGCTGAAGCTGAACCCAGCTCAGAAAAGGTCATGATTGACCTACTGGAAATTCCCGCTCAGCGGAAGGATATAACGCCACTGTACTATCAAGCCACGCTTCAAGAGGCTATGGATCGTTTTAATGAATCATCCGCTGAAGCATTATTAGTGGAGAAGACATCTGCACCAATGATTAAAACAGTATTAGGAATTATTACACGCGCAGATATTGAAAATTACTATCAATATAAGAGACGATGAGATTAAATTATCACGTCAAAGGCTATAAGATTTTTTATCTTGTTAAGGAGACATTACTTTGTTGTGGGTTAAAGCGTTTCATATTATTTCAATCATTTGCTGGTTTGCGGCACTCTTTTACCTGCCCCGTTTATTTGTTTATCACGCCTCAAGCGAAGATGAGATAAGTAACGAGCGCTTTAAAACAATGGAACGAAAGCTATACCGTGGAATTTCAACACCTTCAATGATCGCAACGCTGGTGTTTGGGTTTTGGATGCTTAGCTATAACATTCAAGGGTACTTATCGGGTGGCTGGCTGCACGCAAAGCTTCTACTTGTTGCCCTATTGGTGGCATATCATTTCTACTCAGGACACATACTCAAACAGTTTAGGGATGATAAAAACACTAAAAGCCACGTTTTTTACCGTTGGTTTAATGAGTTTCCTGTACTCATTCTGATTGCCGTCGTAATACTTGTAGTCGTCAAACCTTTCTAAATAACGAGCAATAAGATGACTCAAGAACTACCTGTTGTTCTAGTGATTGCCGGTTTAGACCCTAGCGGAGGGGCGGGCATTCAAGCGGATATTCAAACGCTATCAGCACTGAACTGTCATTGCACACCGGTCATATCAACCCATACGGTACAAGACTCTCAAAAGCTGCACAAAGCATACCCTGTAGCCTCGGAGGTTATCGATAATCAACTACGTACATTAGAAGCAGACTTTCATTTTTCTGCCATCAAGCTGGGGGCGCTCGGTAGTTCAGCCAACGCAACAGTAGTAGCACAATGCATTCAACGCATTGCGGCCGTCAACCCCTCTATACCGGTGATACTTGACCCTGTTTTAAAAGCCAGTAGTGGTGCAGCTCTAGCCAATGAGTCGCTGCAGCAATCTCTACTAAATGACATTATCCCACACTGTACGCTCATTACCCCTAATGAACCTGAACTCTATGAATTAACAGGTGAAATCTCTGTTCAGGCGGCGACAATGACGCTAGTTCAGCGAGGCGCTTCCATATTGATCACAGGCGGTCACAACCGAGATGTTGATAACAATACGTTAGACAACAGGTTAATCATCGGTATCAATCAGCCGGGTGAACCACAAAGCTGGACAATCCAAACAATAGAAGGCGAGTTTCGTGGTACCGGGTGCACTTTCACATCTGCTATTGCCGGATATTTGGCTAAAGGGTCATCCATTTCGCAAGCCATCGAAAAAGCTCAATACTTTGTCTCTTCTGCACTGGAAAGTGCCTACACTCTAAGGTCTTCTCAACGAGTACCATTACGAATAACCTAAAACAAATACCGTAACTGATCACGACACCAATCGTAATATTCAACCCATTTGCAGCAAACGAATTATGACTAACACACACATGCATCATCACCTAAAAGGACTTTACGCCATTACCGACCCAGAGTTGCTTACTGAAGACAAACTTATTTCGTCTGTAGAGCAGGCTTTAATAGGGGGCGCCTCAATAATCCAATATCGTGATAAAAAAGCGACCGAAGTTGAGCTCATCAGGCGCGCAAAATCATTAGTTAGTTGCTGTAAGGCACACCAACGCCCATTAATCATTAATGATCGCGTTGATATCTGTAAACGAGTAAATGCAAACGGCGTACATTTGGGGCAAGAGGATAACGCGATCAAGTCCGCTCGAGATCTACTAGGGGGCACCGCTATCATTGGCGCAACTTGCCATAACTCAGTATCGTTGGCCGAACACGCATTGGCGGATGGCGCTAGCTATATCGCATTTGGGCGTTTTTTCAACTCTCACAGTAAACAGCACGCGCCTCCTGCCGATCTTTCTATTTTTAAAGCAGCTGAACGCAAGGTACCGCTGCCAAAAGTTGCGATTGGCGGCATTAATCTTGACAACGGGCAATCTGTTTTAGACCACGGAGCTGATATGATAGCAGTTATTCACGCACTGTTTGCGTCCGGCGGTTTTTCATCAAACGACATCGCTAAAAAGGCGGCCGCCTTTCAAAAGCTTTTTAACCATTAAAGGGCTCCCACAACATGGAGCGTAATACGTATTATTATCGATAGGAATTAGACATGTCACAGTCAAACGACCTGTTTCAAGCAGCACAAAAAATCATCCCAGGAGGCGTGAACTCTCCAGTCCGTGCATTCAAAGGTGTGGGCGGCACCCCTATTTTCTTTAAGAAGGGTGAAGGGGCTTACATTACAGATGAAGATGACAAGCGTTATGTTGACTACGTGGGCTCTTGGGGGCCGATGATACTTGGTCATGCCCATCCGCGAGTTATTCAAAGTGTCGAAGAACAGCTAAAAGCGGGCCTAGGGTTTGGCGCACCCACCGCCATTGAGACCATTATGGCCCAAAAAGTTTGCGATACCATCCCGTCTATCGAAATGGTAAGAATGGTGAGCTCTGGTACTGAGGCGACCATGAGCGCGATACGTCTTGCCCGAGGATATACTAACAGAGATAAGATTGTAAAATTTGAAGGTTGTTATCATGGCCATGCAGATTCGTTGCTGGTTAAAGCAGGCTCTGGCGCATTAACACTTGGAGTGCCTAACTCTCCAGGCGTGCCGGCATCGGTAGCAGAACATACCATCACGTTAACTTACAACGATATTGAAAGTGTTAAGCAAGCGTTTGCTGAAATAGGGGATCAAGTTGCGGCGATTATCGTTGAGCCTGTGGCGGGTAACATGAACTGCATTCCTCCTACCCCTGGGTTTCTTGAAGGGTTACGATCAGTATGTGACCAATATGGTAGCGTGCTTATTTTTGATGAAGTCATGACAGGGTTCCGAACAGCACTTGCAGGCGCTCAGTCGGTGTATAATATTACACCTGATTTGACCACCCTAGGTAAAGTCATTGGCGGTGGTATGCCTGTTGGCGCATTCGGCGGAAAACGCGAAATTATGGAATATATAGCACCGACCGGCCCCGTGTATCAAGCAGGCACATTATCGGGTAACCCTCTGGCAATGCGCGCAGGCTTGACGATGCTAGAAGAGATATCTAAACCTGGTTTTTTTGAAGGCCTTTCTGAGCACACCCGTCAACTTACCGAAGGTTTACTCGAGCGTGCAAAAGCCGCCAATATTCCATTTGCTGTTAGCCGAGTGGGTGGAATGTTCGGACTGTTCTTCACGGAAGAAGATAATGTAACGACATTCCAGCAAGTCACACAATGCAATATAGAGCGATTTCAGGCATTTTATCATGGCATGTTAGAGCAAGGCATTTACTTAGCGCCTTCAGCCTATGAAGCGGGGTTTGTATCAGCGGCTCATGGACATAAAGAAATACAAGCGACTCTGGATGCTGCCGAAAAGGTATTTTCGACACTTTAGACGCGGCTTTGTTAGCAGGAATAGACACTGTTAGGTGTTTATTTCTGCTGACCTTACCCTCCATTCTTAACGCACTCACCAAACTCTTACCATTACGCTACACCTAGCAACACATAATAAAACAATGGTACCACTTACAGATATTCACCCTAATCTACTGTTATCATTTTTCTACAAAATCCTCACACCTATTCTAGTACTTTCGGGGACAGGCACCTCTGCATTTACCAATATGCTAGATCCCCTAGATTATTTCTTTACGTTGTCACCTCAGTTTTATAGCCAACAAGCCAATCGACTTAAGAACACAGGTCTATAGCCGCAAATAGTCTGGTTGGTTTAATCCGTTTTCGGAGGCCTTTAGGCTGGGCTTTATAGCCCGGCCATTTTTACCTTATGTCTCAACTACGACCCATTACTAAATTTTCAAAGCCCATCAATAAACTGTTCAGTCGCTAACCTCAAATCATCGTCATCACCGACTAACGACAACGCCTTGTTAGCCAACTGCCTAGCCTGACGGTTCTCACCTTGCTGCAACCTCACCTCCGCCATCGCCAAATAGACCTGAGGAGCTCGCGGCGATATACGCTGAGCTCGCTCAAGATAACGCAGAGCAGAGACACTATCACCAGAACCTGAATACTGTTTAGCCTTTACGACCAGTTCTTGTGCAGCGGGTGATAAGTACGTTGTATTAGTGCGCGCCGAAGGCTCGTATGCTTTTTGCGTCTTCTGCTGCGGAACCGACATCCTAGCCCCCTGTTTCGTGGGTGCCTCATGCTCTTGTGTAGCAGGCACAACCGCAGTCGGCTGGACACTACACCCCACTAACGAGACACTTAACAACACAATAGACACGACTAACACCCGAGTGTTTATTATCTTTGTTATAGCATTATCGTTGTGGAATAAATGGATACTTGAGCGTCTATTCAACATACTCTCCTCATCGTTGTTCGTTATTAAAATAGCGAATTAAACCAATGTCGCGCTCTTGAAAAACCGCTGGTGCAAGACTGCGCATCCTCAGGCTCACTACCATTTATGAAGGGCACAAACCTTGCCCCGGAACAGCCATCTTCGGTAAGGTTCCCTGTACCCTCATCAATCCAACGATAATTGATGCCTGAAGGCTTAATCGGGTCAAAAGGCCTTTGGGGGAATTGACTCATTAATTTGCCCCACACTTTTAGCGCACCAGAGCTTCCCGTCAACCCGGTAGAACGATTGTCATCATGGCCTAACCATACCACCCCTAGATAATCTCCTGAAAAACCAGCAAACCAACTGTCTCTTGAGTCGTTCGTTGTCCCGGTTTTGCCTGCAATAGTCAGGTCGGAATTTAAGTAGCGATACACTGATTTCGCCGTGCCTTCTTTTGCGACACCAATTAATCCGTATTGCAACAGGTGCATCACATTTGAATCTATCACCTGATCCACTTCATAAGCATAACGCGATAGCTCTTCACCACTCGAAGTCGTCACACTTCTTATCGCCCTAACCGACACATTAAACCCCGATGCTGCGATAGTTTGATACATTTGAGTCACCTCGAAAGGCGCTAGTGAGGTTGCCCCCAAAAACAGCGAAGGATAAATATTAACCGGCCTTCCGACACCGAGTAGGCGCAGAGTAGAAGAGACTTCATCCACACCCAGTTCAAGCCCCAACCGAGCAGTCGACAAGTTATATGATTTACTCAAAGACTGATATAAAGGGATAGTCCCATGACTTTTGTTATCAAAGTTACGAGGTGTCCAGCGTTCACCATTGTCAAACTCCAACACAAAAGGCTCGTCTTTTAGCGACGATACCAAGGTATATTTATCTGGCTGCTTCAATGCACTCAAGTAAACCGCCGGTTTGATAATAGAGCCTATCGGGCGAACGGCATCCAGCGCGCGGTTAAAGCCTGAAAACTTCGGCTCCGCTCCACCCACTAATGCTGCCACCTCTCCACTCTCACTACCGGTTACCACAACCGCGCCTTGCAGCATCAAATCTCTGTCTTTTGGAGACAACGAGGCTAGTGTAGACTTAAGGGTTTTCTCTGCTCTTTCTTGGACTTGAGGGTCTAGGGTGGTAAATATTCGTAGCCCTTCACTTTGTAGGTCCTCTTGCTGATAATCCCTGGCCAATTGCCGCTTTACCAGATCAATAAATGCAGGGTAACGGTTGGTACTATAAGAAGGTTTATCAATAACCCCTAATGGCCGCCCACGCGCGATGATAGCCTCACTCTGCGACAGCACTCCCTCTTCTTCTAGTACACTCAATACCAAGTTTCTCCGCTCTAACGCTCGCGATTCATGTCTGCGAGGGTCGTAATAGGCAGGGCCTTTAACCAACGCCACCAGCAACGCACTCTGGTCAATTCTCAAGTCAGATAGAGGCTTACCAAAATAGAACTGACTGGCCATTCCAAACCCATGAATAGCTCTTGCTCCTGCTTGACCCAGATAGACCTCATTAATATACGCTTCCAAAATATCGCGTTTGTCATAATGAAACTCTAATAGTAATGCCATAATGGCTTCGGTGGCCTTACGAACAATGGTTTTATCACGACTTAAATAAAAGTTTTTAACTAACTGCTGTGTAAGAGTACTTCCCCCTTGGACCACACGGCCAGCCTTCATGTTAGCTAACATCGCTCGCATAATAGATAACGGTGCAATACCGATATGATTTTCAAACGATCGGTCTTCTACTAACAATAATGATTCAATGAGCCCACCCGAGACTTGGTCTAGTGTAACCAGCAAACGATCCTCTTTTTGAGCCGGGTAAATCCCCCCTATCTGCAGCGGCTCTAGTCTCAATATTTCATTCTGCTCACCTTTAGCTACATAGAATCGACTAACCACATCATTGTCGATAGAAAACGCAACCCGCCTAGCACTCTCTCTGCCATCTGAAAACAAAAAGCCCCGAGAGTAAACCACCAAGCCGTCACCATGATGAGAAAACGTCCCTGGGGAGTCCGCTTTAATGGTCCTTTTATAGCCCAGAGCTCGTAATTCCAATTGCAGATTATCGGCATTTAGGGCCAGACCATCATAGATCTCAAGAGGTCGGGCATAAACACGGGCGGGTATTTCCCAACGCTTACCTTCAAATTTAGCTCTTACCACCGCATCGAGATAGATAACCCAGCTGAGTGTCACCACCAGAAACACAACAATCAGCTTAAAAATTAAGCCATTACTAGGTCGCAGTTTTTGCAAGAAATGGGTACTCTTATGCTCGGAGCCAGGTGAGCGATGCCCCTTAGGTTTAGACGATTTTCGCTTACTCATAATCTTTGATAATTACCTATCTCCATTAAACCAACGACCAAAGCAAGCCACGATGCCGACGACAAGGAGTGAACAGTGAGTGTTGAGCTGATTAAAGCACTGCAGGATCCTACGCTATACGATCACCCTACGAAAGGCTTTCAAGTACTAGAAACCCATATATCCTGGGTTATTCTAACAGGCTCATACGCGTATAAAATCAAAAAGCCTGTCAATTTTGGCTTTCTTGACTTTTCATCGCTCGATAAACGTAAATTTTATTGCCACGAAGAACTTCGGCTTAACCGCCGCCTTGCACCAGACCTTTATATTGACATCATTCCGGTTTACGGCACACCTACAGATCCCTGTTTATCTAAACCACCGTTCGACCGCGCTAATCGCGAAAGACAAAGTCAGTTTAGCAATTCCCCGATCGAATACGCCCTCAGAATGGTTCAATTTGATCAAGGAGGATTGCTGGGGTCATTAGAAGAAGCGAATAAGTTAACACCTGACCATATCACAAGGCTCGCCAAAAACTTGGCCAACTTCCACAAACAGGTTGATACCGCTATTCCGAATGATAACTTTGGCACGGCGCAAGGCGTTTTCGCACCCGTAAACGAAAATTTTGAACAAATCCAAGCCAAACTAACCTCACCATCATTACTTAAAGAGCTATTGCCTTTAAAGACATGGGCAACAACTACCTTTCGAGGTATACAGCCCCTGCTCGAGCAACGCAGAGCGCTTGGGTTTGTACGAGAGTGCCATGGTGACCTTCATCTGGGCAACATCACACTATTCGATCAGAAAATTATAATTTTTGACTGTATCGAGTTTAATGACTCGCTGAGCTGGATAGATACCATCAATGACGTGGCATTCCTAGTGATGGACCTTGAGACAAGAGGGCAGACAGCCTATGCCAACCAACTGACTAACCACTACTTAGAGCTAACAGGGGATTATCAAGGGGCAGCACTGCTTCGTTTTTACAAAGCCTATCGCTCGATGGTGAGAGCCAAAGTCGCCGTTTTATCACTACAATCAGACGTTGACGAATCATCAGCCAAAACCAGCTCACCGCTAATGGACCAATATCACCAGTATATTACCCAAGCGATTCATTACACCACCACGCCCCAACGCTATATCCTACTCATGCACGGTTTCTCTGGGTCAGGCAAGTCTCACATTAGCCGCCAATTGGTAGAGCAATTAGGGGCGATACGAATTCGAACAGACGTCGAGAGAAAAAGACTGTTTAATTATGAAGCCGGTGATAACACACAGTCACCTATAGATGGAGGCATTTATACTCACGAGGCTACCCAAAAAACCTATGACCATGTCGCTTTACAGGTAGCTAAATTACTAGCGGGTGGGCTTCCGGTGATTGTCGACGCTGCCAACTTGAAATATTGGCAACGAGGATTGTTTTTTGATGTGGCAGAATCCCGGTCTGTACCACTCATTATTATTTCGTGCTACGCCAATGGCGACACATTAACAGAGAGGGTCATTAAAAGAGCGGAGTGCGCGAAGAAGAACCAAGAACGAGATGCCTCCGAAGCTAAAGTCGATGTCCTTGACCAGCAACGGTTATCCGCAGATTCGTTGTCGCCCGACGAACTCAGTCACACCTTGCAGATACACTCGGACCAACCTAACCCAGTGGGATTAGCCATCCAAGCAATTAACAATTATTTAGCGAGTTAAGTAGCATTACGCTTGTTTAGCCCCCTATGGTGCATCGTGTGACGTCACAAACTCGATCACTTTATCTTCTGTAATAGGCTTTGCTATAAACAACAAATCTTGGTTTTCCGCCTTGGACTTCACTTCTTTCGTCACATTACCGGTTAATAATGCGATCACCGCATGTGTGCAGTTACCCTTTAATTGCGGCGCAATCGTAAGCCCGTCGGTACCTGGCATGTTCATATCCAGTGTGATCAAATCAATATTGTCATTCTCATAAAGCGATAATTTTAACGCTTCTGCCGCATTTTCAGCCTCTAATATCTGCCATTCAGGAAACTTGTTCTCAATAATCGCTTTCAGCATTAAGCGAGAAACTTTACTGTCATCCACCAACATAATTGTTTTCATCTTACCCATCGAGAGCACCTCCAATACGGTTAATCAGGGTTCACGCTGCGAATCAATTAAACTCAATAACAATCTGATACAGTAAGTAAAAAATATTATTCTATACTCTATTTAGTCAATTCAAATATGCACATAACTCCAAAGAACATGAGCCCCATTAACAAAGGGCCTCACTAGAAAGTATAAATGCCTATATAAGAACTACAATAATCAATATAGCTTATATAGACCAACATGAATGATATTCACCTGATAAGAGTTTGATTATGACAGAGCAAGTAAAAATTATAGATGACCCTCTTTATCAATCGCTGCGCAGTGAAAATATTTCTGCGTTTAACAATGCAAAAGCTAAAACCTCACCGCTCCCCAGTTTCGAATACTGTGACTTTCGGGGGCTGGATTTAAGAGGTATGAATGCCGACGGCCTTGATCTTAGAAGTGCTTATTTCAGAGGGGCTGACCTGCGAGGGATAGACTTCCGCAAGGCGCAACTTGAAGGCGCCAGCATTGCCGGAACCAAAATTTCTGGTTGCTACTTCCCTAAAAGTATCAAGTCAGACGAGCTGATTATGTCGCTCAATCACGGTACTCGACTACGCTGTGACATTTAGGAACTGACTATGTTTTTTCCAGCCGATCACCCTGCGGCAGTGGACAGTCTGCTTGAGCAATACCACCCGCTTGCAGAGTCTCTAGGTAGCCTTATTCAGTGGCCCGGAAATAAACTCAATCTGCTGCCTGGCGCTAATGTTTGCCATTCACTTGCGTCTGGTCAGCTGGCAAGAGTTGAGAGTGGGCTTATTCACGTAAACTGGGGGGAAAGAACTGCCTTTATCCTTCAAAAAGGCGACTTAATTGTTCATTTCAATACCAACAACGACCAAACTTTGTCGTATATGATCGAAGAACCCGCCTCGGTAACCCGTATTAATTCTGACTCACTGAACGATCAGCTAGCCCTCGACAAAACCGCACAGCAACACTGGCACAACCTATTGCTAATGCAGAGCGCCATATTGGGAAATGCCTACGGTGCGGGAGTCAAACAAGGCGTAAGACCTGCAGCAGGCTTTCAGCGCTACTCCGTGGGAGAAACGATTATTAAGGAGGGGGAACGCGCAGATCACGTCTTTACGCTACTAAAAGGCAAAGCGGTTGCGAGCGTCAAGGCAGTGCCTTTAGGAACTATTAACGAAGGTGAAATATTTGGTGCATTGGCAGCAATCACCGGTGAAATAAGGAATGCCACAGTGCTGGCACACTCTAGCTGCACAGTAATGGCCGTACCAAAAGAACAATTCCTTGACCTGATAAAATCCCAACCTGAAACCTGTTTGCAGATGATTCAAACCATGGCCTACCAGATTACCGAACTCAACAATCTGGTCAGCTCTAGAGTCGAATCTACTTTATGATATACTATTCGCCGCTTTAGCAGCGATCAATGTCAATCATCAGGAGACTCAATATGCAGATATTATGCGATCTGGATTCCCTCCAAGAAGACCAAAGCAAAGGTTTTGAAGTCAAAGGCATGTCATTATTTGCAGTTCGTAAAGATGGACAAATTCATGTCTATCAAAACCAATGCCCTCACCTGAATATTCCGCTTGAGTATATGCCTGATCAATTCCTGTGTAGTGAAAACTACTTTATTCAATGCTCAACTCATGGGGCATTATTCGAAGTTGATTCAGGAAATTGCGTGAGCGGCCCTTGTGTAGGCGATAAACTCACGCTTATTGAGAGTGTCGTTGAAAATAATCAAGTACTAGTTCGAATACCAGAAGAGCAGCTAGCATAAACAAGCATGTGCTTATCTCGCCGTCAGCCAGAATGACCTAATTCAACAGGAATTTTCCGCACAAGTACAATTTCTGAACTTGAAATATCCGCCCTATAGGCCAACACTTCAACGCCTTTCTCGGAGGCCTGTCGCAACAATTGCCCGTACTCCGGGTCAATATGGTCGGCAGGGCGAACACACTCAATACCGGTATGGTTTACACAAAAAAACAACATCGCCCGATGACCAGCCTCCACCATAGACATGAGCTCCCGCAAATGCTTTTGCCCTCTAGTACTCACCGCATCAGGGAACATTCCCACACCATTACCCATCAATAATGTCACGCTCTTCACTTCTATATAGCAAGCTCTTGAGTCCTTAGGATGGTCAGACAAGAGAATATCAATCCGGCTCTTTTCTTCACCGTAGCGAACCTCTCTCGCTAGCGTCCCGTAGTCTTTTAGCGTATCAATCACCTCGCTAGCAATCGCCTCTTCAACTAACTTGTTTGCCATCGAGGTATTAATGCACGCCCAATCGTCTTCGGGAGTCTCCAGCAACTCCCACGTATTAGGATACTTACGTTTTGCATTATCAGAGGTACTAAACCACACTCGGCTACCGGGTACATTACACCCGGTCATAGCCCCCGTATTAGGGCAATGAATCGTAAGCTCTTCAGCTGTCGCCTCAGCACCTACAAGTTCAATGTCTGCCAAAAACCGCTTATAACGCTTAACTAATAGACCTGACTGGAGCTTTTGATCGAACTTCAAACGTTATACCCTCTCTATGAATAGTGGAATAAATCAGAATAAAAGTGGCAAATTTGCCATTTTTAAGCCATAAAGAAAATAAAAAGTTGGCCAAGACCGCATTATTCTGATATTTTCCGCTGGCTAAATTGTACTGTTCTTATATCAGAGTTAAGGTTATACAGTACGGCGTGTAAGATTTCTCCGAATCACTTTGCAATGAGTGTTCGGTCTGAAGTAATAATAAGATGAGGCTGAAAATATGCCAGATACAGCGATGAATAAAGACGGATTTTCAGGTTTTACTCCTTACCCGATTAAAGACGGTGAAGAGTACATGAACGAAGCGCAAAGAGATCACTTCCGCGAAATTTTACTCGCCTGGAAACAGGAGTTAATGGAAGAGGTTGATCGCACGGTCCATCATATGCAAGAAGATGCGGCTAACTACGCAGACCCTAGTGATCGAGCTACTCAAGAAGAAGAGTTTAGCCTAGAGCTGCGGACCCGTGATCGTGAGCGTAAGTTAATCAAGAAAATTGGTAGCACCGTTGATCGTATTGAAAAAGACGATTACGGCTTCTGTGATTCTTGTGGAGTAGAGATTGGTGTTCGTAGACTCGAAGCACGACCCACTGCATCCCTCTGCATCGATTGCAAAACTCTTGCAGAGATCAAAGAGCGCCACTCAGGTCTGTAGGCCGACGCAACGCTACAAAAAGCAGACAAGCCAATGATAGAATACGAGCGTGGTTTTAAACCCGCTCGTAAAGACCTCTTATATGAGCCACCTCAACATAACCTACCGTGGCAGGTTTGCCCCTTCCCCCACAGGCCCTTTGCACTTTGGCTCTCTCGTTGCTGCACTAGCAAGCTTTCTGGACGCTCGTAAGAACAAAGGTGAATGGCTCGTCCGAATTGAAGATATTGACCCTCTTCGTGAAGTGCCTGGTGCAAGTAGTAACATTTTACGTACGCTAGAACACCACCAGCTATTTTGGGATGAGCCAATACGCTACCAATCTAGCCGTAGCAGTGCCTATGAATCACTTATTGAAAAATTAAGAGTCGGTGGGTTTACTTATTACTGCCCATGCAGCCGCAAAACACTTATTGCCAACAACGGCTCTCATAGTCCTGAGTGCAATCCAGACACTCCCTCCCCCTCAACATCATTCGCCATTCGGTTTCATACACAAGATCATCTTTATTCCTGGAGTGACCTGCTTCTAGGCCAGCAATCCTTTTTAACCACAAAACAAGCCGATGAGTTTGTAATAAAACGAAAAGAAGGGTTTTATGCCTATCAACTCGCAGTCGTCTGCGATGATATAGATCAACGCATCACTCATATTGTACGTGGCAGTGACCTACTTGACTCTACGCCTTCTCAACTTGCTCTTTACGACGCACTGGACATTCCGCCTCCTCAGTTTGCACATATACCGGTTATATCAAATAGCGAAGGGCAAAAGCTCAGCAAGCAAAATAGGGCGCCTTCAATTAGCAACGCTTTAGCAAGCCAAAATTTACAACAAGCATTAGCAGCGCTTAAGCAGCCACTTCCAGAAACACTGATCAATGCACCTGCAAATGAGATTATGGCCTGGGCAATAGAAAACTGGTCACTGGATCAAGTACCCAAAAGGCATTCAATACAAGGTAGATAGCATAGTGCGCCTTAGTTGTGGTGTAATACGATTACTTAGCGATAAAGCAACGCTTAAAGACTCAACATCAACCGCTTGCAGACCTTATTCGGAATCACTAATAAAAAATGTATATTTACCGACTTGTTTTTCTGCTCGTTCTCACACTCTATATGTTCTCGCCCGTCGTTACTGAATGGTGGGCAGAACCCGGCAGCACCTGGTATCGCCCCTATATTATCTGGCTTGCATTAATTGGTATCTCTATTTGGCTTGAGTCCAGGCGGGGCCCAAATGAGTTTTAACCTGATTCAGCTCTTTCTAATCGGTATCACATACCTTTTGATGCTATTTGGTATTGCATGGGCAACCGATAAAGGCTTTGTGCCCAAACGGATAGTCAGGCACCCCGTAACATACGTTCTGTCTCTTGGTGTATACGCCAGCGCCTGGGCATTTTATGGCTCCGTCGCGTTAGCCTATGAGTTTGGGTATGGTTTTCTAGCCTACTATTTTGGGGTTTGTGGCGCGTTTCTATTGGCTCCAGTGTTAATGGTCCCTATTCTGCGCATTACCCGAGCGTATCAACTCTCATCATTAGCCGACTTATTTGCCTTCAGATATCGTAGCCAAACAGCAGGTACACTGGTCACGCTATTCACCTTGATGGGGACCCTCGCACTGCTAAGCTTACAAATACAAGCTGTCGCCAACTCAATACAGGTTCTCGCTCCCGGCGCACCACCCAACATTTTAGGCTTTGTATTCTGCTTGGTGATGATCGCCTTTGCCTTTTTATTTGGCACAAGAGGCACCGCTTCCGGTGAGAACAATGACGGTTTAGTGGTCTCGATCGCCTTTGAGTCAATCATCAAGTTGTTGGCTCTAATGGCCGTAGGTTATTACTCTGTGAGTGAAGTGTTTGGCGGGTTTGGTGCACTAAACGAATGGCTACTAACCCAAGGCCCTCGTGTGACTGCGTTTGAGCAAACCATCGAAGACGCACCTTGGCGAGCCCTTCTGCTAATATTCTTTGCCTCGGCCATCGTGATGCCTTATATGTTTCATATGACATTCACCGAAAACCAAAACCCTCAAAACTTGTTCAAGGCTTCTTGGGGGCTTCCGCTCTACCTTTTGTTGATTAGCCTGCCGATCCCACCCATTTTATGGGCCGGTATTAATCTTAACGCCCCCACCGTGCCAGAGTATTATACGCTTGGAATAACGCTAACAGCACAAACACCAACCCTCAGCATTATAGCCTTTATCGGGGGGCTCTCTGCTGCAAGCGGTATGATTATCGTCACTACCCTAGCCTTGGCCGGGATGGTTCTAAATCATTTTGTACTGCCTGTTTATCCACCTAAAGGAGTCGACAATATTTATAGCTGGTTGAAATGGGTAAAACGGGGGTTAATTGCCTTAATAATTTTTCTCTCTTACCTGTTTTACCTCATCACCAGCGACTCTGTTTCGCTTTCCTTGTTAGGCATTCTTGCGTTCTCTGCAATGCTGCAACTCCTACCCGGAGTGCTCGCGGTACTCTATTGGCCAATAGGCAATAGAAATGGTGTTATTAGCGGCATGATTACCGGCATCATTATCTGGGGGCTCACCATGTTGAGCCCTTTACTATTCGGCTATGATGCAATAGACCTGTTCGGCGTACTCATCGATTACCGCCTGCAGCGAGACCAGTGGCATATCTATACGTTCTTTGCGCTCGCTGCAAACGTCGTTGTTTTTACCTTTGTATCAATTCTCACCGAAACCTCTCTTACCGAAGAGGCCGCGGCACAGGCCTGTTCAGTAGATACACTTTCACGACCCCAGCGAAGAGAATTAGTGGCGAGTTCGTCAGGCGAATTTAAAGAGTGCCTCAGTAAACCCCTGGGCGCGCACGTTGCGAATAGAGAGGTTGAACGCGCATTAAACGAGCTCAAGTTACCGGCTACTGAGTATCGCCCTTATGCACTGCGACGTCTACGAGACCAAATTGAAGCTAACTTATCAGGCTTAATGGGGCCTGCAATCGCACAGGATATCGTTAAGCGTAACCTCAGCTATAAACAAATGACACCTAGCGGCGCAGGCCAAGATATTCATTTTGTAGAACGTTCGCTAGAAGACTATCAATCCAGACTAACCGGGCTGGCGGCAGAACTCGACAGCCTAAGACGCTACCACCGACAAACACTGCAAAGTCTTCCGATTGCTGCATGCTCGCTTGGGCACGACCTTGAGATACTAATGTGGAACCAAGCAATGACATCACTGACAGAAATCTCATCTGATCAGGTTATAGGTTCTAATCTCAGCGCCATTCCTTCACCTTGGGCAGGGCTTCTCAATGATTTCGCTCAAGGTGATCTCGCTCATCACCATAAAAAGCGAGTTGATTTACAAGGGCAGCCTCACTGGTTTAACCTCCATAAATCATTGATAGCAGGTCCTCAAAACAGTGAAGGTGGCTTGGTTATTCTGCTAGAAGATCAAACCGAAAACCAGCTATTAGAAGAGAAGCTAGTACACAGCAGCAGGCTTGCCTCTGTCGGTCGATTTGCTGCCGGAGTCGCACACGAAATAGGAAACCCGGTAACGGGTATTGCCTGCCTTGCCCAGAATATGAAGTTAGAAACCGAAGACAAAGAGATGCTAACCACGGCACAGCAGATCATTGACCAAACCAAACGCATCTCAAATATTCTGCAGTCGCTGATGAATTTTTCACGTTCCGGGAACCATTCTCAAACTAACGCTCATGAACCTGCTAACATTCATCGCTGCATTCAGGAAGCGACCAACCTACTTTCGCTTAGCGACCTTTCCAGCAGTGTAGGGTACCAAAACGACTGTGAAGCAAATCTAACCGTCATTGGTGACGAACAACGCTTAGTACAGGTATTTATCAACCTGCTTTCAAATGCGCGAGATGCATCACCCGCAGGAAGCGTGATCAAGGTCACTGGAAAGATAGACGGTTACTCCGTTATCATTAACGTTTCCGATCAGGGTAACGGCATACCCAAAGATCAACTGGATCATATATTTGAGCCTTTCTACACCACTAAAGATCCAAACAAGGGTACTGGCTTAGGCCTATCGCTAGTCTATAGCATCATAGAAGAACATTATGGACAGATCCAAGTGATCAGCCCCGCAGATGAGCTAACAGGTAAAGGCACTACGGTAAAATTAAGCCTGCCCGCTCATCAATCCACTCACGATGAAACTGACAAATCGGCTTTATAACGTATGAAACACATTCTCGTAGTTGAAGATGAAGAGATTATTCGTACCGCGCTCCACAAGTTACTCGTTCACAATGGTTACGGGGTAGAGCAAGCTGAATCGGTACAAGATGCCATCAACAATTATCAGTTCGATGAGTTCGACCTCATAATATCAGACCTTCGCCTTCCTGGCCGACCAGGAACCGACCTCATAGACCTGGCCGCCAACAGGCCCGTTCTAATCATGACTAGCTATGCAAGCTTACGGTCTGCAGTTGACTCGATGAAGATGGGGGCTATCGACTATATTGCCAAACCGTTTGACCATGATGAAATGCTAATTGCCGTCGAACAAATTTTAGAAAAGCAAACACTCAACGAGGCTACCAGCACGCATTCAACACCAGACGAATCTGAGCTCACGGATATTTCGCAAATCAGCGATCTTATCTACGGTCAATGCCAGCCAATGGAAAAGGTTTTTAATCTCATTGCTAAAGTATCCCCTACTGACACAACCGTATTGATTCAGGGTGAATCCGGCACTGGTAAAGAGCTAGCCGCAAGAGCGTTACATACGTTTAGTAAACGAGACAGCAAACCCCTTATTTGCGTTAACTGCGCAGCCATTCCTGAAACCCTAATCGAATCAGAGCTGTTCGGCCATGAAAAAGGCGCCTTTACCGGTGCGGTCAGTGCGCGTAATGGGTTAATTGAAGCTGCAGACGGCGGAACCTTGTTTCTTGACGAGATCGGAGAGCTTCCACTTGAAGCACAAGCCCGATTACTTCGCGTACTACAGGAAGGGGAAATTCGAAGAGTAGGCTCCACCCATTCACTTAAGGTCAATGTTCGCTTAATTGCGGCAACTCACCGAAATTTAAGAGCCTTGGCAAAAACCGGCGAATTCCGTGAAGATCTCTATTATCGTTTGAATGTCATGCAACTCAAGTTGCCGCCCTTAAGAGATAGAGAAGGTGATATTCTCGGGCTCGCAAAACTGCTTCTGCAGAACGTATCTGAGAAATTAGGCAAAACCGGAATGACACTCTCTCCGGACGCAATGAAAGCCATTCAGGAACATGATTGGCCGGGCAACGTGCGAGAGATGGAAAATGCCATCGAGCGCGCCATTATTCTCTGTGATGACAGCATGATTACTGCAGATCTGCTCGACATTGAAACCGACCTTGACGAGTTCAATATCCCCAAAGGGTTATTCACGCCAAGCGCAACCAAATCCAAGCCCGTTCGCGACAAACCAAAAGACCTATCCCTTGAAGATTATTTTCAACACTTTGTGCTTGAGCATCAGGAACAAATGAGTGAAACAGAGCTTGCACAAAAGCTGGGCATCAGCAGAAAAAGTCTCTGGGAACGGCGTCAACGGCTAGGTATTCCCCGAAAGAAAGGTTGCTAATAGCATCATATTGGCCCACCTCCGTTAATCATTTGTATTCTGCAAAAAGGGATTCTTGCGCTTTGGTTATTAACGGTCTATATATTGTTAACAGGCCAATTATTAGGAGCCAGCGACTCAGTAGTCGCTTTGGGGTAATTGAGCGCGGTATGGCTCCTTTATTTTTGAGCACACTCTCACAAAAATACAATATGCTACCCAGTTGTTACCGAGTGTTACCTAGCGGAACAACCCATCATCACCAATCCACCTTTTCAGTAACAAACACTCACATTTCATTCCCCACCTCTGGCCAACCACAAACCTAACCATCTGTTTTAAAAGATATTTATAATTCTGGCACTCATCGTGCTATTACCTACACTGTAAAACAAAAATAAAAAACAAGATAAGACTGCACAAATAAAAATAACAAAGCGGATAGCCTAGCAACCAAATAAAAATAAAAATTGAAGCTGGGTAGCGAACTGATTGTTTTGGATGCTTAGTTTTTTAGCGGCCATAGAGTGAATTGAGTGGTTTTATTCGGTTAACAGAACTGCAACAGCAGCAAAAACCTTATAATTAAGCCCTTTCTTTACGACTACCGCTCTACGTCTTCAAAGCGTTCCGTTTGCACAGTTACTCATTATTTTTTAATGAATAGCGAAAATCTATGAAAAAAGGACGCAATAATAAAAATAAATGTATGTATGTCTACTCTTCTCAGCATGGGAAAGCGCAAGCTTTCCCTGCTAGCTCATTTATAGTTACCCTCCCGAAAACACCCCCATTCGCCTTATTGAATTCAAACAGGTAAAATCACCACTCCTTATTTACGTAACGGCACTAATAAGTCAGCTTTGACTTTCAGCAGCCCATCAACCGAACAAGATTCAGGAACGTCTCAAGTGGTTTTAAAAAAGGCAAAACGTCTGTGGGATCGCGTTAAAAATGGCGCAAACCAACTCAACAATGAAGAAGCTCCTCAATCAATATTAAATATAATCCCAAGAGACAATCATCCTATTTCCCGTAAAGACATTAGCTCTCCAGCGCTAAAAGTGCTTTATCGGTTAAATAACGCAAACTATCAAGCTTACTTAGTCGGTGGCGGCGTCCGAGACCTTTTACTTGGACTTCACCCAAAAGACTTTGATATTGCAACCGACGCACACCCAGAAGAAGTACACGGCCTTTTTAAAAATTCACGCTTAATCGGACGCCGGTTTAAGTTGGTACATGTTTTATTTGGCCGTGAAGTTATCGAAGTAGCCACATTTAGAGGGCATCACGAAGCCCCTGCACTCAGCGCCAATCAGAGCACCAGCTCAGAACATGGCATGCTGCTTAGAGACAATGTCTATGGCACTATGGAAGAAGATGCTCTAAGGCGCGACTTTACGGTTAACGCGCTATACTACTGTGTCAAAGACTTCACTATATATGACTATGCTAACGGCCTTGAAGATATTGAAAAACGAGAGCTTCGGTTGATTGGCGATCCGGCAACACGCTACCGGGAAGACCCCGTACGGATGCTTCGAGCTGTTCGATTTGCTGCAAAACTCGATTTCACCATTGCCTCAGAGACCGAGAAGCCCATTTTTGAACTAGCCTCTCTATTGGGCAACATCCCGGCCGCCCGTCTATTTGATGAAGTGTTAAAGCTAATGTTGTCGGGCAAAGCGCTTACAACTTTTAGAATGCTGCAACACTATAATTTATTTGGTCAGCTCTTCCCTGGTGCAGAAAGAAGCCTTAAACAAGGCCCTGATCGCTATTTGAAACTGGTTGAGCAGGCCCTAGTCAATACAGATGAACGTATCAAACAGAGAAAGCCCGTCACACCCGCTTTCCTTTATGCCTCACTTTTATGGCCTGCACTGGAAGATCAATGGGAAAAAAATAAAGGCAATGGTACACCCCCTTTCCCTGCGCTACAGCAAGCAGCCCAAAAGGTAATAACTATTCAATGTAAATCAACCTCTATTCCCAAGCGCTTCAGCCTTAACATGAAAGAAATATGGGAGCTGCAACTCAGGCTTCCGAGAAGAAACGGCAATAAAGCAGCACAAATGATAAGCCACCCTCGTTTTCGAGCGGCTTATGACTTCCTATTACTAAGGGAACAGAGCGGCGAGAATCTTGATGGTCTTGGTCAATGGTGGACAGATTACCAAGCCTCGGACGAAAACGCTCAACGCAAGATGTCGAACGGCGCAAAAGAGCACGGACCTCGTCCTAGACGCCGAAAAAAGCGCTATAATGGGAATACCCCTAGCTCAAGCCATTAAACCGCTGTTAAGCATGTATTGTATTAGGGTTGTTTAGTTGTGAAGAAATCAATTAGCCGCGTTTATATCGGTTTAGGCAGTAATCTTAACAACCCTGCCAAACAGCTAGAAACCGCAATAGCTACACTCGCAAAGCTACCCGATTGCGAACTGATCAGCCACTCGTCATTTTATAGCAGTAGGCCCGTTGGCCCTCAAGACCAACCAGACTTTGTTAATGCGGCGGCGCAACTAAACACCCGCCTTTATCCAGAGAAACTTCTCGAAGCGCTTCAATTGATCGAGAGCGAGCAAGGTAGAATTAAAAAACGACACTGGGGAGAGCGCTCAATAGATTTAGACATATTGCTTTTCGATAGCTTAGTAATCGACACCCCAAACCTTACCGTGCCTCACAAAGAGATCAGCAATAGAGATTTCGTGCTAAAGCCTCTTCTTGAACTTAACCCAACGCTAACGCTACCCAACGGAACCAATCTTCAAGCGCTATTACAATCTTGCCCTGACAATCAACTTCATTTGTACTCCGGCCACTCATAACCATCTATATGCACGAAAATTTCCGCTTTATCAATATTGTATCCAGCCTGCGAACCCGATACCCTTAGCCTAATGCAGTCTGAGCAACTGACCCCTTTATTGACGCCTAACGGCGATAAAGACAAGTAGGATTAAAAATGCCCACCACAATTCAATCATTGAGAGCCTGCAAAGAAGCAGGCGAGAAATTCACCTGCCTAACCAGCTACGACTCAACGTTTTCTCATATTGTTGCTTCGGCAGGTGTTGAAGTTATCCTTGTGGGTGACTCGCTAGGAATGGTTTTGCAAGGGCACGACAGTACGTTGCCAGTCACAATGGAACAGATGATCTACCATACAGAAGCTGTGAAACGAGGTAATCAAGGAGCATTGATTATGGCGGACATGCCGTTTATGTCCTATGCCACGCCCGAGCAAGCACTGAAAAACGCCGCCTTGCTGATGCAGGCAGGCGCTCATCTGGTCAAAATTGAAGGTGGCGACTGGCTCTGCGAAACGATTAGCATGCTCAGCGAACGTGGAATTCCTGTGTGCGCCCATTTGGGACTTACCCCTCAATCGGTAAACAAACTGGGCGGTTATAAGGTTCAAGGCCGTGAAGCGGCGCAAGCAGAAGAGATGATCGCACACGCCATTGCACAAGAACGTGCTGGCGCAGACCTAATTCTCTTGGAGTGTGTACCCAGTCAGCTTGCCAGCAAACTAACCCAGAGCATTTCAGCCCCTGTAATAGGTATTGGTGCAGGACCTGGAACCGACGGGCAAGTATTAGTTATTCATGATTTACTGGGCGCAACCCCTGGCCGACGGCCTAAATTTGTTAAGAACTTTATGGCTGAAAGCGGTTCGATTGAGGGCGCTATAAAAGCCTATGTTGACGCCGTAAAAAATAGTGAGTTCCCAGCAGATGAGCATTCATTCAGTTAAATGAGCATTCATATAATCGTTAACATCATGCTAAATGACTTAACCTACTTTAATAAAGAATACTTGGCGCCAACAGAACTATGAATACGGTACACACCATCAAAGAGCTGCGCAACATAGTCGCGCAGCAACGAAAATCAGGTCAACGCATCGTTTTTGTCCCCACTATGGGGAACCTCCATGAAGGCCACATAGCGCTTGTGACGGAAGGCTTAACTCATGGTGACTTTGTCATCACTAGTATTTTTGTAAACCCTATGCAGTTTGGTGCCAATGAAGATTTAGACGCTTACCCAAGAACATTAGAACAAGATCAGCAAAAACTGGCTGAAGCAGGCAATCATCTTGTATTTGCCCCTTCTGCAAACGAGATATACCCAGAAGGCATGACCCATCAGAGCAAGGTCATAGTACCTGATATAACAGAGCTTCATTGCGGCACAAGTCGACCCGGTCACTTTACCGGCGTTTCCACTGTTGTGACAATGCTATTTAATATGGTTCAACCTGATGTGGCAGTATTTGGAAAAAAAGACTATCAACAACTCGCCGTTATTCGAAAAATGGTCAAAGACCTTTTTATGCCCATTGAAATTATAGGTCTAGCGACTGCCAGAGATAGCAATGGCCTGGCAAAAAGTTCCCGTAACGGCTATTTAACAGCAGAAGAACGGGCAATAGCACCAAAACTGAGCGAAATTATTAACCTTACGGCTAAGAAGATTAGACAAGGCGAGCGAGATTTCACTCAATTGACCCATGAAGCAGAGTCACGCTTACGCGAACTCCACTTTAAGCCTGATTACTTTAATATTATCGATAGCGAAACACTAAAATTAGCAGATAAAACAACGCAATCAATAACGATTTTGGCAGCGGCTTATCTTGGCGAAACCCGCCTGATAGACAACCTAACCCTATAATCAGATGTTTTGCTCACTACAATAAATCTTGTACCTGGCACCATTATTGATTGTTGAATTTGCTAAAGATTAAAACGCCAACTCCACAGTAAGGAAAGTGACATTGAAGTCTACACTAACAGACCTACCTAGTTGGTCAGCGCTAGAATCTCATGCTGAGCATATTAAACCATTACATATGCGCGACATGTTTGCGAATGATCCTGAACGCTTCAATCGTTTTTTCGCCGGAGCCGCTGGAATTAAGCTCGACTACTCCAAAAACCGCATTACGCCCGAAACAAAATCCCTACTGATTGATCTAGCACGTGAAGCACAACTCCCTGATAAAATTGAAGCAATGTTTCAGGGCAAGGCCATTAATACTACCGAGCAAAGGCCCGCACTGCATATCGCGCTCAGAAACCTAACTAACGGCCCCATTGAAGTTGATGGCGACGATATCATGCCGGAGGTACGAGATACTCTCCAGCAAATGGATAAGTTCGTTTGGCGAATCCATAGTGCTCAATGGCGAGGGTTCTCAAACAAACCCTTCACTGACATCATTAGTATCGGTATCGGCGGCTCATTTCTCGGACCTAAACTGGTATCAGCTGCATTAAAGCCCTACTGGAATAATGCGCTAGACTGTCACTATGTTGCGAATATTGACGGCAGTCATATCACTGAAGTACTCAAACACGTCAACCCTGAAACAACACTCTTTATTATTCAGTCTAAATCGTTTGGCACTCAGGAGACCCTAGAAAATACAAAGGTCGCCCGAAGCTGGTTCTTGAGAAATGGCGGCAACCTAGAAACAATTGCAAAGCACTTTGTCGCCGTTACCGCAAACACCCAATCAGCGATAGATTTTGGCATCCATGAAGACAATATTTTCCCCATGTGGGATTGGGTCGGTGGCCGCTATTCCTTATGGTCGGCGATCGGGCTACCTATCGCATTAGCCATTGGCATGGACGGTTTTAAGGCCTTGCTATCAGGCGCCCATTCAATGGATAAGCATTTCAGAACCGCACCTCTAGAAGAGAATCTCCCCGTTATTCAAGGGCTACTTGGTATATGGTATGGAAACTTTCTAGGAGCGGACTCGCATGCAATTCTTCCTTATGATCACTATTTAAGAGGCTTACCTGCTCACATCCAACAACTTGATATGGAAAGTAACGGTAAATCGGTTGATTTAAATGGTGACCCGACAGATTACACTACGGGCCCGATCATTTGGGGTGGGGCCGGCGCTAACGGACAACACGCCTATCACCAGCTTTTACATCAAGGAACTCGACTGTCACCCGCTGACTTTATCATTCCACTACAAAGTCATAACCCTGTCGCCACACACCATGCCATTTTGTTTGCCAACTGCCTAAGTCAAACTCAAGCACTGATGCAAGGGAAAACCGAACAGGAAGCAAAACAAGAACTACTGGATAGTGGGTTAAGTGCGGACGAAGCCGATAAGCTAGCACCTCATAAGGTGATTTCAGGTAATAAACCTTCGAATACACTGCTATTTGATAAGGCCACCCCTAGAACAATAGGTGCACTTATCGCACTCTATGAACACAAGGTTTATGTACAAGGCGCGATCTGGAACATAAACTCATTTGATCAGTGGGGCGTAGAGCTAGGCAAGCAACTCGGCAACGAAATATTGAATAAATTACTTGAAACCCCACCCAACAAGCAGCTCGATGCGTCTACCGAAGGCCTAATAGATCTATATAACACCTACGGGGCATCAATTTAGATCAACCTGTAGATAAGTATCTAAACAGCAGAGGCTATCGGTGAGACCTTCTCTCCACGCCAGATAAAATTGACAGGTTTCAGCTTCTGAGACCTGTCAAACGCCTGCCATAGTTGAGAATATGTTTTTAAAACCTCTGGATGAACTTGACTTCCCGCCACCTCAGCTAACGGCCACAACACAAACGCATTTTCCAAAATTTCTGATCTCGGCAAGCAAACCCCCTCAACGTCACCCACTCGATCATCATAAGTCAGAATATCAATATCGAGTGTACGGGAACAAAACTTAGGCGCATTCTTAACTCGGCCATTCTCAGATTCAATCTGCTTTAACAGCGATGACAACTCACCTACTTCCAAACCAGTACTAAACCCTACGACAAGATTCAGAAAACAGTCGCCCTCAAACCCCACTGATTCACTCTCAAACACCGACGAAACCTGCAACTCCCCAAAACAATCCTGCAGGGCGTCCAACGCCGCGGTCACATGCAACTCAGGTTCTATATTGCTTCCTATACTTACATAGACTTCAGCCACGAGCGGTACCTCCTTTCAAGTAATCACCACGAGTAATCACCAGCCCGACACCTGAAGCCTCAGGCACTGCGCCAGGCTTGTTAATTCTAAGCCTTAAGCCCGAAACCGAAAATTCATCCATCACAATATATGCAATCTGCTCCGCTAATGCTTCTAACAATTGGTAAGCACTACCCTCAACAAATGATATTATGCGCTGCGAGACCGCACTGTAATCCAAAGCATGAGTGAGATCATCCGTCGCCGCAGCAGAAGCGATATCAAAGCACATATCCAAATCCAGCACCAATCGCTGCTTTATGGTTCTCTCCCAATCGTAAACACCAATAGTGGCATCAATTGCCAGACCGGTTATAAAAACACTATCGCTAACCATTACATTCCTAATGAATACAACCTCAAATCGAGGATATAATTTTACCTAAAGAAACCCCTACAGAGGCATGAGCTTCACCTGTAGACACTTTTACACAACACAGAAATTGCCTATCGTCCTATAGCCGTGTATGTTAATCACTTATCTTAACCTGATCCTGCAGTACTACTTAATGAGTACTGCCTAATTAGTGTAATCTATGAATACCGGCAGCTTCACTATCACGTGCCTACTTATCATATTCGCGTATGGCCTCGGATCTATTTCTGGCGCTATTTCTGTGTGCCGCTGTTTCTCACTTACTGACCCTAGAAAAACAGGCTCTAAAAATCCGGGAGCCACCAATGTATACCGTATCGGTGGAACAACGCCAGCCGTATTAACACTCGCCATAGATAGTGCAAAAGGCGCTATTCCTGTCTATCTAGCGATAACATTAACACTTCCAGAGCTCACTCAAGGCTTAATTGCGCTTGCCGCGATAGTCGGCCACATGTACCCTGCCTACTATCATTTTAAAGGTGGAAAAGGCGTTGCTACCACACTAGGAGCTGGTCTTGTTCTTTCTCCTACCACCACAATAGTCATTACCATCTGCTGGATACTGGTTGCCCGAAAAGTTAAAATTTCATCCGTTGCATCCATCACCGCAGCGGTGCTTGCGCCTATAACTGCTTATCTATTAGATACATCTTACACGCTGGTTTATAGCATTCTGAGTGTCATGATTATATTTCGACACAAAGACAATATTTCTGGGTTACTCAAACACCATGAAAAGCGACTCGATAAGCCAGACCTTTAATCGATTGCGGGTAGACTCTCTAAAGGCCACCGAGGTGTCGCCTTTAATGAAACATCGTCTTGCTGCCCTGCCACCAAGCGCTGACACCCCGCAAAGGCAATCATCGCACCATTGTCAGTGCAAAACTCAGGCCTAGCATAAAAAACTTCAGCCTTCTCTTTCAAAACCATCGCTTCTAACGCCTCTCGAAGTGACGTATTGGCACTCACACCTCCTGCGATAACCAGCCTTTTCATCTCAGTCTGACGCAATGCCCTTCGACATTTAATCATTAATGTATCCACGACCGCCGACTGAAAAGCCGCAGCAATATCAGCTTTGGTTTGAGAATCTACGACGCCATCTACCGCATGTTTTTGAGTCGTATTAAGCGTAAAGGTTTTCAATCCGCTAAAACTAAAATCCAGGCCAGGGCGGTCAGTCATGGGGCGCGGAAAACGAAACCGACCTACATCCCCCGATTCAGCCAGCCTGGCAATACGAGGCCCACCAGGATAGTCCAGCCCCAGCATCTTTGCAGCTTTATCAAATGCTTCACCAGCGGCATCATCAACTGACTCGCCCAGCAGCTCATAACGACCAATCCCTTCTACTTTAACGAGCTGCGTATGTCCCCCAGAAACCAGCAAAGCAACAAACGGAAACGCGGGAGGCGAGTCTTCTAGCATCGGCGCCAATAAATGCCCTTCCATATGGTGCACACCAATAGCAGGAACCCCCAGCACCAGCGCCAGTGACTGAGCAACCGCAGCGCCTACCATTAAAGCACCTACCAATCCTGGCCCGGCAGTATAGGCAATCGAGTTAATAGCCGTCTTATTGAGCTTTGCCTCCGCTAACACCTCGTCAATCAAAGGCAAAATTTTACGAATATGATCCCTAGACGCCAGCTCCGGAACCACACCGCCATAATCTGCGTGGATATCAACTTGACTATAAAGTGCATGAGATAGCAGCCCGTGCTCACTATCAAACAGCGCAATGCCTGTTTCATCACATGAGGTTTCAATTCCCAGTACTATCACTCGCTACACTCCACCGTTATTACTCCCTTTTAATGATGCGCAGGTTACCAGAAAATCAGATCATGTGCTTTAAATTCAACGCAACTCTTTACAAGTAAACCTTATAAGGTTTAGAATTCGCCCCCCTATAGTTTTTACCTGATTAATTATCAGTCTATTTATAGGATCAAACAGTAAGAACGGATAGATCAAGCACGGTTTATGAGTGCTGATCAGAACCAGATTAACCTAAAGATTACAGGTACCTTGAATGCCTTCTGTAAAAGTTAAAGAAAACGAGCCTTTTGATATCGCTCTACGTCGTTTTAAGCGTTCTTGCGAAAAAGCAGGCATCCTTTCAGAAGTTCGTCGTCGCGAATTTTATGAAAAGCCGACTTCAGTACGCAAGCGTAAGGCTGCTGCCGCTGTTAAGCGTCACGCCAAAAAAGTTCAGCGCGAAACAAAACGTTTCGAACGCCTCTATTAATCGATTATTGATTAATAGGATAGGTCTATGGCCAGCATAGAATTAAAATCAAGCGTTAAAGACGCCATGAAAGATGCAATGCGTGCAAAAGACAAACCTCGTCTTGGCACCATCAGATTGATCATGGCTGAAATTAAGCGTATAGAAGTCGATGAACGCATTGAAATCGATGACGAGCGCCTACTAACCATTTTAGACAAGATGGTTAAACAACGCCGAGATTCTGCCAAGCAGTATACTGATGCTGGTCGGACCGAACTTGCACAAGTTGAATCAGACGAAATTGAAATAATTCAGGCATTTCTCCCTGAAGCATTAACGGATGAAGAACTTGATTCACTGGTAACACAAGCCGTCAGTGAAAGTGGTGCAAGCTCAATGCAAGATATGGGTAAAGTGATGGCAATACTCAAACCTAAAGTTCAAGGTAGAGCTGATATGGGTAGCATTAGTGGAAAAGTTAAAAAAGCCTTACTATAAGGCCAGCCTACAATACAGCTAGATCTCTATTCTCAATAATAATCCCCTATACTGACTTCTACTGACACCACTACAGACATTTGATTCCATATCAAAGCGAGTAGTATATTCTTCATTATAAGCTAGACCATTCGTTTCTTTAGTCGCCGGAGAACGCCAAACCTAATGGTAGGAATGATACCACAGCCCTTTATCGACGACCTGCTAGGCAGAGTCAACATTGTCGAGCTGATATCTTCTCGCATACGACTCAAGAAAAGTGGTAGCAGCTACAAAGCATGCTGCCCATTCCACGAAGAAAAGACTCCATCCTTCAATGTTATTCCCGATAAACAGTTTTATCACTGCTTTGGCTGCGGCGCTTCAGGTGATGCAATTAATTTCATTCGAGAGTTTGAGAGCCTATCGTTTAACGAAGCCGTTGAGGAGCTTGCCAAAACAGCAGGAATGGAAGTGCCTAGAGACGAGGTCGCTCAAAAGCAATACGATGCCAGTCAACCACTTATTAATGCCCTAGGCTTCACTGCTGACTATTACGAACAGCAACTACAGCAGCACCCCCTCAAAGAGCATGCACTGCAATACCTCAATAAACGAGGTTTAAGTAGTGATATCATCAAAACCTATAAGCTAGGCTTCGCCCCGACAGAAAACAGCAACCTCGCGCCACTGTGCTCGGCCGAGAGACTTAAAGCACTTATAGATACCAAAATCGTCTTCAGTCAAGATGGCAAAGCCCCCTTTGACTTGTTTCGAAACCGAATTATGTTTCCCATTCGAAATACCCGAGGTAAAACCATTGCTTTTGGTGGGCGCACTCTAGGAAACGATAAAGCTAAATATATTAACTCCCCCGAATCACCCGTATTTCACAAAAGCCATGAAATCTATGGCATATATGAAGCCTACAAAGCTAATCGCCACATAGAAAAACTATTGGTGTGCGAAGGCTATATGGACGTTGTATCCCTCGCCCAATATGGCATTACTTACGGCGTAGCAACACTGGGGACGGCCACCAATCAAGACAACCTAAACGCACTACTCAGGCACGCACATCATCTGGTATTCTGCTTTGACGGTGATGCGGCAGGTCTTAAGGCCGCCCATAAAGCGATGCACAACTGCCTCCCTCTGATTCAAGATGGGGTACAAATTCAGTTTTTGCTATTACCCGAAGGCGAAGACCCTGACACCATGATCAGAAAGGAAGGCAAACAAAGCTTCGAAAAAAGGATCACCGAAGCCAGGCCTCTTTCAAGCTTCTTTTTTGACGTACATAGCGAGGGTCTAGATCTTGAAATCCCTGAACATAAAGGCTTGTTAAAAAATCGTGCAGAACCGGAAATAAATCTTATTGCATCAGCAACGATTAAAGCGGCCGTTAAAGATCAGTTATACGCCCTGACACGTCGCAGCTATAAAAATTCAAAATACTCAAACGACTCGAAGTTTCAGAAAAACGGTAATTTTCAGCAACACAACCGAGCACAAGCATCAGAAAGTAGCGGATTTTATAAGAAAATTGTCACTCAGGTCTCAGTTAAACGGAAGCCTGATGTTTCAGTTTGCCTTGCCCTCTATTTTTTCCCAAATAAAGCACCTGCATTCTGCAAGCACATTGAGCACAACAAATTAGAAGACCTGTTCCCTATCGCTCTTAATTTTTCGCGTTTTATGGTTACCCAATCATTAACGACAAATAAAGAATTATTAATTTCTATTGCCACCGATAGCGATAATCAAAATTACTTCTATACTCTTTTTGACGAAATTGAGTTTATTCCTTTAGCAGAAGACGCATTACAAGAAGCTCACGATACGCTTCACAAGGCGGCACAAAATAAAAGGCGTGACGCGCTTGTTGAAAAGTCACATACCCAGCCTCTTAGCAACGAAGAGAAAGAAGAACTCAGAGCCCTCTCTACATGGGGAGAGGCAACAACACAGTAATTAACTGCTGACATTCACTTGAATTTTAAAATAACGCCACCATTATTGCGTTCAGTGGCATGGCTTTGTGATTCAAGCTATAATGTCAGTTTGATTTTTGATCAATCACCAAACTGAAAGGGTGTATATGTCAGGCGATTCTCAACAGTCCCGTTTGAAAGAACTAATTGCTCGAGGTAAAGAACAGGGGTACCTGACTTACGCAGAAGTAAACGACCATCTTCCTCAAGATATCGCAGATCCAGATCAGGTCGAAGACATCATTCGAATGATCAATGATATGGGCATTAAAGTATGCGAAAGCGCGCCTGATGCCGATTCATTGTTAATGGCTGATGGCGACTCTACCGATGAAGTAGCCGCCGCTGAAGCAGCCGCAGCACTTGCAGCCGTAGAATCTGAAGCAGGACGAACGACAGACCCTGTTCGCATGTATATGCGTGAAATGGGTACTGTAGAACTTCTGACGCGCGAAGGCGAAATTGTCATCGCTAAGCGTATCGAAGAGGGCTTAAGAGATGTAATGTCTGCATTGGCACTCTTTCCAGGCTCAGTATCAAACACTATTGGCACTTACGACACTATTGTCGAAGAAGAAGGCCGTTTAAGTGATATTATCACTGGCTTCCTTGACCCTGACGCAGAAGTAAAAAAAGCTGTCGCACCAAAAGCAGTTGAAGAAGTTAAAGAAGAAAATGACGATGACAGCGAAGATGATGACGAAGATGATGAAGAAGTAGAAAGCGGGCCTGATCCAGAAGAGACCAGAGCACGCTTTAGCGATCTTCGCGCGCAATATCAAGTGGCTGAAGACGCCATTAGCAAGCACGGCCGTTTAAGCAAAGAAGCCCTTAAAGCACTTGAGAAGTTAGGCTCTATCTTCGCACCACTAAAGCTTGCACCAAAACGTTTTGACGCACTGGTTAGAAAAGTACGCAATGTTAATGACGGCATTAGACGTCATGAACGAAAAATCATGGATATCTGTGCACGCGAATGCAAAATGCCTAGAAAGGACTTTATTAAGAAGTTTCCAGGCAACGAAAGCAACCTAGAGTGGGCACAAGATATAGCCGCTGCAGACTTAGGGTACTCTGACGCGATCAATGCACGCGTAGATGATATTAGCAGACTGCAACGCAGAATAAAGCTGCTATCAAATGATGCAGGCATCGATGTACCGGTTATTAAAGATATCAACCGAAGAATCTCGATTGCTGAAGCTAAAGCGCGTCGAGCAAAGAAAGAGATGGTTGAAGCAAACTTACGTCTGGTTATCTCGATTGCAAAGAAATACACCAACCGTGGACTTCAGTTCCTCGACCTGATTCAGGAAGGCAACATCGGCCTGATGAAAGCGGTTGATAAATTTGAATACCGCCGTGGTTACAAGTTTTCAACCTACGCAACCTGGTGGATCAGACAGGCGATCACTCGCTCTATTGCTGACCAAGCCAGAACGATCCGTATTCCGGTTCATATGATTGAAACCATCAACAAACTGAACCGAATATCTCGTCAAATGCTTCAGGAAATGGGTCGAGAGCCCACTCCAGAAGAGTTAGGTGAGCGAATGGAGCTTTCAGAAGACAAGGTACGCAAAGTATTAAAAATTGCGAAAGAGCCTATCTCCATGGAAACCCCAATCGGTGATGATGAAGATTCGCACTTAGGCGACTTTATTGAAGATACGCTAGCAGAATCTCCAGTAAACTCTGCCACCGGTGCAGGCCTAAAAGAAGCCACCACATCGGTACTTTCAGGGTTAACCGCCCGTGAAGCAAAAGTACTACGTATGCGCTTCGGCATCGAGATGAATACAGACCACACGCTAGAAGAAGTCGGCAAGCAATTCGACGTAACTAGAGAGCGTATTCGTCAAATCGAAGCAAAAGCACTGCGTAAACTTCGTCACCCAAGCCGCTCCGATCATCTTCGTAGCTTCCTCGACGAATAACTGTTGAAATACAAGGCGTCATCAGTATAATGACGCCTTCTTTTCTTCAGTAACACCGTAGAAAACTGCTTAAAGTGCCCCCTTAGCTCAGTTGGTTAGAGCGCCCGACTCATAATCGGTAGGTCCCCTGTTCGAGTCAGGGAGGGGGCACCATTTCTTTTAAATCAATTAGTTAATTTCATACAATATTAAAGCCTCTGTGCCGCTTTAGTCCACCTTCCTGAATCAAAAGAAAAAGAGCCAGACTCGATCAAAAGTTCTACACTGGATCTACACTTTTGATATAAAAAGAAACCCAAGAGCGCGGACCTTCCGAGACAGGTGTGGAATTAAGTAATTGAACATACCATTCAGTGATGGCTTAGCATAAAGCCCACCATACCCAAGGTAAAACCTAATACAGCGCCCAAAGCGGGAGACCAATGTCGCTCTAGTTTGGCTTGGGGAGCAATATCCTGGAACACGCTATAGAGAATTCCGCCTGCTGCAAAAAGCATAATGCCGTTGACCACCGATGGGAGCTCAACAAGCCATAAATATCCCACTGCGGCTGCCAACGGCCCTAGAAAGGCCATAAGGGTAAACAGCGCGATAATTTTTAGGCCGCTATAGTGAGTGCTTTGCTTTAACTCTCGGTAAGCATTAAAGCCCTCTGGCAAGTTTTGTAATGCGATCAGCACCACCAACAACATTGCACCATTACCCCCAATAGCAAACGCTGCGCCTAACGCAATGGACTCTGGCAAAAAATCAGACAGCATGGCGGTTAACTGACTAGCGGATGTTTGACTCTTGGCCAGTAAAACATCGATTGCCATAAAGCTAACACCACCAACAATAAAGCACCCGCTTGCAACCACGATACTTAGCCCTTCAGTTCCTTCGGGCACCAACACAAGCGCCACAGCAGAAAGAAGGGCGCCTCCACCAAAGGCAATAATACTATGCCTTAGTTCATTCTCTAGCCACAGCGGCCGTATCCGCTCCACGCCAGCAAAAGCGGCGCCAACAGGCATAGCCAAGCCCGCCAATAAAGTGAGCAAGAGTATGTTCGATAATTCACTCATAAACCAAATGCTAACCTTTTAAGTTAAATTTAATCAAAAAAATGCAGCCGCTAGGCATGTAGTTAGACTGCCATTACCCTGCACCTGTTTATTGGAAGCAGAGGGACTGCCCCCCTATAGCAGAGCAAGGCGGCTAGACCTGCCAGATGTAGCCTATGATAGGCTAAACACGATCACAGTGTTGTATTTAGTTCTAAATTACCACCCTAGTGCTGGCTCTACCGCGTTAGCTCGTTTACTATTCTGTATCAACTACATAAGAAGCAATACGGAACACTGTAGCAATATGGACAAAGGCCTCTCATCTCGAATATCCAATCTATTATTGATTGTATTTCTTGCCGCTATTATATTGCTGTCTACCATCAAGCTGCTGTTTCCTGCTGGAGACTACCGTCAGCAAATAACCCAACATCTGGCTGAACATTTAGGCCAGCCTGTCGAGATCATCGGAACACTTGAGTGGTACTTATCGCCCTTTCCCAGTCTATTTGCTAGCAGCATAGTCGTACCAACGACTGGTGTTACGTTGCAAGGCGCTAGCGTCTCCTTTAGCTTGCCAGACCTGTTGCTGCTAAAAGTCGTACCCAGCAGCGTTAAAGTAGACAGCGTCACATCGATATCTAATTTAAAGTCAGTACCCCTTATAGAGCAAGTTGTGGTTAGCTTTGACTCATCAGGTATGCAGCCTAACAGGTTTGAGTTTGCGATAAATAGTTCGGCACTACTGCCCAGTGACAGCTATCAAAAAGTAGCGTTAAATCGCCCAAACGTGAACATTCAGGGTGATATTCAGCACTTAGACGTTGGCCGTTATCATATAAAAGGTAGACTCACAAATGCGACCACTACAAAACAAACCCCAGAACCTATTCTTAAAGATACACATATTCAGCTCGATGTGGCGAAAGGTGATAACCCAAACACTCAACTATTCAACCTTAGTTTATCTGCTAGCGAGTTTAACCTTTCTTCCAACGGAATAGTAAAGGCCACGAAGCAGGAGGTTTTAGTTACGTTTGACGAGTTTAAAACCCCCAATATGGCATTATCTGGCCAGACTGTTTGGCAGAGAGCAAACCCATCCATCGAAAACACCTTACAAGGCAAGCATATTTCCATACCTGCAATATGCTTTGAGAAGCCTCACCTTACTAACAGCGCCCATTGCTATGACCTTGCGATGCTGATGATGCTTCCTGGCAAGAACACCTTGCAAGCACAAACATTAGACACCCATCAACAAATCCTACAAGACATCAACCTCGATTGGGTATCTGCAGGAGATGAAATTATTATTCACTCAGGCACAGCCCATGCATTAGGCGGTACACTAAACATAGAAGGGGGCTTCACCTTAGCAGCCAACTCGTGGCATTTTGACTTGAAGGGCAAGAACATACAGATAGAGTCACTATTACAAACTTTGGGACACAAGCCCCAACTATACGGCGCCGCGAATATCAATCTTCATGGCAGCGGCCAGTTTAAAAACCACCAGCTATTGAACCATAAAATAAATGGTAATGTGACGATTAACAACGGTAAAACAACGTTATTTAACCTAGAGAAGGAGCTTTGTAGCCAGGTCACAAGCGTAGTCGCAACTAACTCCAACACAACGCCTTTTGAGCATTTGGCGATTACAATTGATGAAGTGGATCACCACTTAAACATCCCCTATTTTATTAGCGAGCTTGATGGCGCCCATATTAGTGGACAAGGAGAAATAGCCACCAATCAAACCATTAGTCTTGTCATGAATGTTAAGCTCGAAAAAGAAGAGTGGGCACTGTGCAAACTGCCTCGTGTATTAACCGGCGTCGAATGGCCATTATCATGCAACAAACCAATGGGTAGCCGGGGAGACTGCAGTATTAATTTAAAGCAGATGGGGTTAAGTGCTCTTCTGCTGGCAGATGAGCCTGATCGAAAAGATAAAGCAAAGCAACAAGTACAAACGTTAAAAAAAAGCGATAAGGTAAAAAAAGTACTTAGCCGACTAGAGAAGTGGCTAGACGAATAGCCCTCGCAGCCTTGATAAATACTGAGGGCGCTTTGAGAAGCAGGAGTCAAAAGTTCAATCGATGGGTCAAGCATTAATAAAAAGCCTCACCCATCAAGGTGAGATCGACCTACTCACCAGTTAAGTCTCATCTCGATACCCATCGGCGGGAATACGGGTATCTTGCAATAGCTATTCATAGCGCCAGAAGATCAATCCTAAGGGTTTACCCTCTTTATCACCAAAAACCTTCATAAACATTCTGGCATCGGGCTCTACATTACCGTCTTCGTCCAAATACCTGCTTTTGAACACTTTTTTACCGGTGGCATCAGTCACGTTTATTTGCAGCCAGAACTCTCTAAAGTCGGCAACACCGGTGGGAAATGCATGGCCCGCCCAATATTGTTAACTCTTACCGTCAGGTTATTGACTGTTCAAGACTGGCTGATGTTTTTAATAATTCGATACTCATTTTTTCCAGTTCAGGGTTTCTAAGCCCGACTAAAAAATGATTGGCTCCTGTAACCTGATGCGTCACGACATTTTTCTTTACTCGACCCCCATCGGTTGAGATCCCTGGCACATCTTCACCAATTTTTGAAATATCGCCGTGCATATGGCACGCAATGCAACCACGACGTTTTTTAGGATTCTCTGGGTTATTAAACGAAGATTTTTCCCACTCACCCCAGGTATCTACTACCATCGCACCAAACCCGGGGGAAAACTCATTGTGACAAGATTTACAGTATTGCTCATCTTTATAAAATGGCTGGGAATAAGACTGCTTGTGCACCTCAGGCTTCGCATTAATCTGACTATCGCCTAACCACCTAAGTACCGGATTATTACTATTTTCAAAAATAGGTCCATGTCAGATTCAGCTTCGACGTATCCATCACCGTCGATGGTATGCATACCGCCTAACAATGAGGCCACACAGCCTCTTTTAATACAATTCCGAGGACTGCGGCGAGCTCAATAATGAGCTCTCTTTCACTTTTGACCCAATCTAAGCTTTTATAATCGCGGTAGTTATAGCGGTCAAATGGTTATCCCATGAAACTGAGGACGAAATATCTAGCATTTTCTTGGTAAGAGAGCGAGTGACCAAGTCATAGTGGTAAAACCGACCAGTACCTGTGGATATCATAAAGCCTCCGGTGCCAGCAGTTGCAATACCGCAGCCATCAGAGCACCCGAAATGGTTGACGTATTTTCCAGCGTCAATATCCCAAATAGTCACAATATTCCCTCTCGGGGATGACACAGCGGCAAAAGAGCCGGTCGTATCAATGCTGACACTGCCACAGTATTGCTTCATTGAACGGTTCACTGTTTCAGGTGCCGCGAGCAAGCGAATGTCTTCTCCTCGCCGATGAGTCGCTACCAAAGGAGGGTTGTCCATCTTGCCTCCTTGATATTGCATCACCGCCACCACCTGATCAGTGTTATTAACCGCTAAATGACGAATACTTAGCTGGTGAAGTTCTTTTGCTAGTGTTTGTTTCTCTAATAAAGCGCCCGATTTGAAGTCGATATAGTCAAGTGAAGGCTCCATTGTATCTAGGTTCAGCTTTTCACGCCCTCGATCAGGGTGAGTGAGTATTCCGCCGTTGGCGACCACCAGTGTTTGCTGGTCAGACAAAAAAGATAACTGATGAGGGCCAATACCATATGAAGGATAATCTGCTACTTCAACAAAACCCTTCTCAGCATCACGCATGACCAAACGGCCATGCCCTTTTGCTATATGGTGTTCTGTCGTCACTAAAAACCGTCCATCAGGTGAAAATACTGCATGACCATAAAAATGGTATCCCGCTTTTGATTCAATTTCAAAACGCGTAACGCCTTCTTGATAGTCAAACACCTTAATGTAATACCCTGGGCGCCTTGCCACGACTAACAGCCAGGGATAATAAGGGTGCGCGATCACTTGATGAGCCCGAGCCGGTAGAGCAAGGTGCTTTACTTGCCGGCCAAGGTTGTCGATCACTTGCAGGTAATACTGGTTATCCTTCCCTTTTGCGGCACTGGCATAAAAGTCAGGTGCAGGGTTTACTTTAGACTGCCCACCTACTATTGCTGACGATATTGCAATGTCTGGTGTGGCTAAAAGCCCTAGCAACAACTGACTAAACCTTCGCCGACTGATCTTCATTATTTAATCGCCATCTCGACTATTAAACCCAAGATGAATGCCATTTTTAACCATTGCGGCTTCAAGACTCTCATGAAGGCTCGTGATCATAGAAGACGCTTTTAAGAGTTCGCTTCTTCCTTCTGGAGTATTAATAGTTTCTTCTAGCGGAGATGGGATACTTTTTAATTGCGATTCAAGCGCTGAAAATTGACGCAATATTGCTTTAGCATCAGTTTCATCCAACAAGTGCTGCACGCTTGCGGAGGAATCCTGCTTGCCATCGCCCTTAAAAAGCGCCTTTAGTTCTGATACGTTAATTTGTATATTTCGTAACGAGCGAGCACTCCGCCAAGACTCCAATCGCTTATATTTTGCTTTACCAGCACGCTTACCGAGCGGGCGATCAATTTTTAGGTCACGAATCACTTCTAATGGCTCAACCAGTGCTTTGAGTATAAAAATTGAGGCTTCAAGGTCTTCTTCAAAGTAATCATCACCGCTATTTACATTTGCAAAGTGAGGGCGCATCACGCTGTCCCATTCCAATACTATATCTCGGCCCATTTCGGCAACATAAGCACTGATCCTAACCGCCACCATACAACGATAAGGGTTAGCTTTTAACGCGGCTAATGCATCATCGGCATATAATAAACGCTCAATCGCAGGAAGCCCTTTAACGCTAACACCTAACCGATAAAAGCGGTCGCTAGTTAATAGTTCCTCGTCATTGTCTGCAATTAAACGTTCCAGGTGTTTGCCAATATGATTCTTTTTATCCGGCCAGTACTGCATACTAAAGTGGCGTAAGAGTATTTCTACCGGGCCAAACCGAACATGTTGAATTCCCTGCCACGCATCCATGGTGTGATTAAATGCAGCCTTTGATGCCTGTAAAGATGATTCATCCAGTACTTCGCAAAGAGCCGTATTGGCTGATAGCAATTTATCGCCCTGACGTTCCAATTGTTGATACCGAGGGACAATATGCTGATCAATAACCGCCAGATTAAACTCATGCCATTGCTTATTAGTCGGCTCTGCAAGTGCAGATTGAAACCATAAGCTCCCTAATAGCATCACCAATACTCGAATATTCAAGTGACACGGTATATGGTGACTCAAATTATGGTTTATCATTAAAGTGTCTCCAGAAAATAGATCAAATCGTTTCGCTCTTTTGCACTCATCTTAACCACTCGCGCTTTAGCCGCTTCTGCTTCGCCTCCATGCCAAAGTATCGCCTCTAACAGCGAACGGGCCCTACCATCATGCAAAAAACTTCTATGGCCACTCACTATTTCGGTTAAGCCAATACCCCATAAAGGGGGTGTTCGCCATTCACGACCATTAGCACTGAACTCTGGGCGGTTATCGGCAAGCCCCTCACCCATATCGTGCAATAGAAAATCGGTATAGGGCCAGATTAATTGGTTTGCAAGCTCAGGTACAGCAGCATCTGATTTAGTTGTATATTTAGGGGTGTGGCATCCTATACAGCCCGTTTTATAAAACAACTGTTTGCCTGTTAATGCTCGCCTAGCTCCTGCGGATCGTCGCATAGGTACTGCTAAGTGACGAGTATAATAAAGCAAGAGATCTGTCATTGTTCTGGAAGCTTCCAAACCACCCTGCAATGAAGTATTGCCGTGCGGCTGATTAATGCACTCTACTTGTTGCGTAGTGCAATCTCCATAGGGGTTTGGGTACATCCAAGAGCCAATGCCAAGATCCCCATTGAGTGCTGCATTGTTTTGCTGCTCCAGTGTTGGTGTACCCGCCTTCCAACCAAACCGACCAATAGTGACCGATTGAGTCTTGATATCCCATACTTTATTAACGCGTCCTGAAATCCCATCACTATCACGATCTTCCGGGTCCGCCAATTGTAATAGGTCTTGAGCATCAATCGCTTCAAGTAAACCAAGCCCAATCATCGGTGGCGCAATACGAGGAGAGTACTGCGTTTCTGCATGCAGGTCACCGTACCCCAGATTCGAAACCGTGTAATGGGGCTGTCGAAGAGAGATAATCTGCCCTTCAGATAACGGCTGAGGAATCTCTGTATAGCTCACATTCAGTAAGCCTTCTGCGTTAACCCCTTGAGTCGAAAACCCCTGCAACTGACTGCCATAAGTGGGCTCTGGAATAAAACCCAGTCGATGCTGTGATAGTAAGATTTTCTCAGCTTGGGTTTGTGGGGGAATACTAATCCTTAAAAATAGCGGAACAGCTCGGGTTTGCTGAAACCCTTCGGTAGGCGGCTGGCCGCGCCCATTATTCGTATGGCATCTCAAGCAAGAGCGGGCATTATAAAGAGGCCCTAAGCCATCACTCGCGGTGGTACTCGAGGGAGACGAAACCCATATTTTTTTAAACACCCCGTTACCCACCTTAAAGTCCAACCCCTGTTCAAAGCCCAGATTGCTAGAAGGATGAGAAAAAGAATGACGATTGCTACGGTGCCTAGACGTTGTATCCCCTCCGGGCATTGACTCACCCGCTTCAACAACTGAAAAGTCTGTTGTAACGACAGGGATATCCGCACAAACATCAACCGTTATAAGTCGCGACAATATTATAAAAATTAAAAAGTTACGACTAACTATAATCATAGGATATTAAAAATTGAAAGGGTCAAAATAATAAGATAGCCTGACATACACATGTGAGGCTATCTTATTAACTTACGAGGTGCTTAATATAGTAACTGAGTACTTTAGCCTACTACTGCACTATTGAGGAAGGGTTATCAAGGCTATCAGACCCTTCTAACTCAATGCTACCTAACTTCAAAGCTACGATAATTTTCTCTGTGGTCTTAGCTTGAGCAACAAGCGCATCTACAACATTTTGAATAACTTGATTACCAGCGGCTTCATCTGCGCCAATAAGTACATCAAATGTACGGCCTTTTTCTGCCTCATCAACCATAGCCTGCATTGCATTTTCGGTTACTGTTAGTTTTTCCTTCATGTCAGCGTCTAACGCCGCGTCAGTAGACTTCACAAGATCAGATAAACTCTGGCCCGCAACCACTGAACCGTCAACTCGCGTGTACTCACCTAGGTACACATTCTTAATACCCTTCGCATCATAAAAGTGAGACCAATGCGTATTATCTGAGAAGCAGTCATGCTCTTCTTCTGGGTCGTGTAACATTAACCCTAACTTAATACGCTCACCCGCTAACTCGCCGTAAGCCAAGCTACCCATGCCTGTTAGGATCGTAGCTAAACCACCTTTTGCTCCTTTTGCAGCAAGTTCTTGCTGAGACGCACCACCTTCTTTCCAGTTGTCGGCCATTTCCTGAAGGTCATCAATCATTAACTGAGTAGCTGCTTGCAAATAAGCTCTACGACGATCACAGTTGCCGCCAGTACAGTTTTCTAATGAATAATCAGTTGCAGGTCGTGCTCCAGCACCAGGTTTCGTGCCATTCAAGTCTTGACCCCACAGTAAAAACTCAATTACGTGGTAACCCGTCGCTACGTTTGACTCAATTTCATCAATTTCATGCAGGGTTTCAGACAACAATGCTTTATCAATTGTAGTTGCATCAACGGTTACACCGCCTACTTTTAATGTAGGGTTAGCAATAATATTTGCAGTATAAAACCCATTCTCGTCAGACTCTGTCCCATAAGCAGAGGCGACGTAATCAATCAGGCCTTCATCTAATGGCCAAGCGTTTACTTTACCTTCCCAATCATCAACAGATACATTACCAAAGCGGTACACTTCAGTTTGCTGATAAGGTACACGAGCCGCAACCCAAGCCGCTTTAGCAACATCTAGGCTAGCTTCAGTTGGTGCCGCTAAAAACTCTGTAATAGAAGTATTAAGCGCCTGGGCGGTGGTCAACGAGTCTTCATATTTAGCTTGTGCGATGTCAACATACGTCGCCAGTACAGATGCGTCATCTACAACGACATCCTTTTGAGTTTCTGTTGTATTACAACCTGCAACGATGGTACCCGCAACGAGCACCGCCAGCATATTCTTTATAGGCGCCATATCTACTCCGTAGTATTTTTAAGCATGATTTAATTGCATATGATAATGTTAGTAATAATGATTATCAATTAGAATCGGAAAGTAAATGCTCATATCGCTTATCGGTTAGCAGGCGCATAAAGGCTACCAACGCATTAATCCGCTTATCATCTAGCGCCGGGCCGGTTTTTAACTCTTCCATTGAAATATTTTCAGCGATTTCCGGCACTTCCCAACGCTCACCTGTTTCCGGGTTAATCTGTCTTTTTTCACTTCGACTGTTATATTTATTGTAAAACAGCATCACGGTACGCAGATCCTGAAATACACCGTTATGCATATAAGGAGCGGTGACAGCTACGTTGCGTAACGTAGGAACCTTAAACTTACCTCGTTGTTTAACATCACTGACTAATGGATTATTAAACAACCCCTCATCAACATAGTTTTCTGCAACGCCGTTTACAGCGCGAACAGCACTATTTTCAGGAACACCAATGTTATGATATTGGTAGTTGCTAAATGTCTCACCCTCAGAAACGGCCTGATTTTTTAGCTGATGACATAGGTTACAGTTTGTGAATTGCTGAGAGAAAAAGAGTGTCATACCCAAATCCTCTTCAGGACTTAGTTCATACTCCCCTTTTAAGTAACGATCATATTTAGAATCAAAAGGGGAAAATTCATCGGTTTTCTCAAATGCTGCAATGCTCTCAGCTAATGCAGCGTAAGCGCTATCAATATTAAGAAATATATTCTCTCCATAGAATTGCTTAAAAGCACTCACATAGCCAGGGCTTTCCAGTAAACGTTCGACGACTTCTGCCTTGCCCGGCATTCCCATCTCAATGGGGTTTAACGGTGGGCCTCCTGCTTGCCCCTTCAAGTCAGGTTCTCTTCCATCTAAAAACTGCCCGCCAACATACAAACCGTCACTATTTTTATGAAATAAGGGCGTAATGTTGGCATATGAAGCTGTCGGAGCGTTGCGGTCACCCAGTGATTTTCCATCATCACCCAACGATACAGCTCCATTCACACTATTGCCCCTCATGTCAGAGAAGCCTACACTTGGCATATGGCAAGTAGCGCACGACTGGGTTCTATTGAGAGACAGAATGTGGTCAAAAAACAACTTTTCACCCAACACTTCTACGGTTGAGATGTTCGAGTTTTTATTGGAAGAGTCTGCAATGAGAGTATTACTGTTCAACAGCAGCACTGAATAAGCGACAAAAATACTAAAGCGTATAACGGACAATATTTTCTCCAGTAGAAATAGATCAAAACCAAGTAATGGGTCGAGAAAGGTATTAGTACTATTAATAACCTTATCTTTTGTATAGTTTTACTATCATAAAGCTAAATGGTTATGATTACCATTTAGCTCCTGCTATCATTACTCGATATAAGAGGGTCAATGTTCTGAGGCCTATCTTCCCTCTTGAAAATAACCCACTTTTTATCAACGGAACATAGAATGAACAACGGCATCATTTTGAGCAGCATTGCCATAGGCGTATTGGTATCGGTTGTACTTGCTTTATGGATTCTAAAGAAATGGCGCTATATAAAAGCGGCAGAAACAGCTCAGCGGAATCAAGATCAAATAAAAAAACAAAAACGAAAAGAAGTAATTGAAAGCATTAAGATTATCGCGCTTTGTATAATAGAGGAACAAGTTGACCTATCTGAAGGCAGCATTCGAATTAAAGTCCTACTTGATCATATTGCCCCTATTCTTCATGATCAGGCTCCATTCAATGTTTTCTCCATCATGTACGATGCAACCGAACATATGCCGACTCACGGCGCTCGAAAGCGAGCAGATAAAGCGTTAATTCGAAAACTGGACGCAGAGCGTTTTGAATTAGAAAAGAACCATAAAGACGCGATTATTGAAGCTTCTAAAGCACTTCGGGATTACTCGTTTCAATAATCTAGCCCATAAAAAAACCAGCCTAGTAAGGCTGGTTTCAACAAGCTACAGTGATCCCATTTTAATTCCGACGTTACTCTTCTAGCATACCCGCCATTTTCAGAATTTCGTCTTTCGACGCAATCAACTCATCTATCGCCGCTTGAGCCTTTTCAGGATCTAACTGCAAACGCTCGTACAATTCTGCTGGTATTGGCTGCGTAGGCCCTACCCATAAACCACTTTCGCTTAATAAGTTACGAGCGATAAATAAAATATTCGCAAAATCTGAGTTCACCCCATCAAATGCTCCATTTTTCTGGTGTCTTAAGGCTACGATAACTTCTTCAGGCATATTCCATACAGCCATTAATTTGCTGCCCACCTGCTCTCTGGTCACACCTAGTAAGAAGTGCTCTACATATGAAGAGTCTACATGTGGGTTAGCTTCAATGTAACGGCACATCAGCGAAAAGTGAGGGGGAAATACATGCGCAAGCACCAAATAGCCAAAGTTATGCAGCAATCCTGAAAGGTATGCCAAGCCAAACCCAGGTCGATGCTCTCTTGGGATCATATTAATCAGTGCACCGGTTGCAGTAGCCATCCACATAGACTGCTGCCAATAGGGTTCATAACCTTCAGGCTGCTCTTTAGGCAGTTGAAGTGTTCGCCCTAATGCCAACCCCATCGATAAGTTCATGACTAAATCAAAACCGAGAACCCGCATGATCGCATCATGCACAGACTTTATTTTGCCAGGAGCGGAATAAAATGAAGATGATGCCCAGCTAACGACTTGGGCGGATAAACTAGGATCAGACTCTACAATATCTGCCAGATCATTGATGCCCGCTTCTGGGTCAACCCGTAAATGAATTATTTTCTGAGCCGTTTGAGGCAACGGTGGAACTTCTAAGGTATCTTCCAGCCGCTGTTGAATTCGCAAGTAGGTGAATTTTTTAATAGCATCATGAATCTGATCTAGATCTTGCGATGTATCGCCCCGGTTAAGATCAATACTCGCAATAGGTACTGCAAAAGCCTCTTCTCTGGCATCCGCTAACAAGTCAGCAAAAACCTTCTGATCAAATTGAATCATCTTACCTGGCTCACCGGACTCTAAAAAAACGACATCCATGGACAATACAGATTCGTCAACCACGGCGGGTAAGCCTGTTATGCCTGGCAGGGCAGGAATTGAACTTAGACTATACTTAGCCCTTAAGCTATCAAGATCATCGGGAGCCAGCGCAACCAAATCACGACCAAGGCGAGCATTTAACGTATCTACATCCAATAGACAATTTGCAGGAATAATGACCTGCATTCGCCCCAACACATCGTGCATCAGCACCATTTTAACGATTTTCTCTTGCTGAGCTTGTTGAGGCTCTATCAAGTTTAGCTGCGTGACATCTACCGCGGTAGTTGACGCACCACTATGGCTTTCAATTGTTTTACTCACTGCACTAGGAATCATGTTGTATTTTGCTCTCGCACTTTCTGGAATTGGTGGCTATTTAAAACTTAGTTTAGATCAACTATAGCTAAACCGCTCCATATTGCACACTATTGCCTAACCATCGCTCAATTAAAGCGTCAACAAGTAAACGGTTATCCATTAACGCTGGCGCAAGCCGTTTCACTTCTGGCAGCCACTCTTTATCTCGCTCCAACTCGGCTAATCGAAACTGCATTAAACCAGTCTGCCGAGTCCCTAGCACTTCACCCGGTCCGCGCAACTCAAGATCTTTTTCAGCGATGACAAATCCATTATTACTCTCACGCATCACTTTTAGTCTTTCCTTGCCGTTTTGAGATAACGGAGGATGGTACATCAACACACAATAGCTTGCCGTATCACCACGCCCTACACGCCCTCTTAACTGATGAAGCTGCGCTAACCCGAGCCGCTCAGGGTTTTCAATAATAATCAGCGACGCATTAGGTACATCCACACCCACCTCGATCACCGTGGTCGCTACTAACAAATCTAGTTGCCCCTGCTTAAAAGCCTCCATAACCGCTGACTTTTCATTGGTTTTCATACGCCCGTGAACTAGCCCAACTTTTAAATCAGGTAACTGCTCCGTTAACATTGCAGCAGTCACTTCTGCTGCCTGGCACTGTAACGCTTCAGATTCTTCTACCAAAGTACAGACCCAATAAGCCTGCCGCCCTTCAAGGCAAGCTTCTCTGACCCGACTAACCACTTGGTCTCTGCGCGCATCAGATATCACGACGGTTTCAATAGGCTGCCGCCCAGGTGGCAACTCATCAATAACAGAGGTATCCAAGTCAGCATAAGCACTCATAGCCAAGGTTCTCGGTATCGGAGTAGCTGTCATAATCAACTGATGCGGCACAAACCCTCCCAGCGCCCCTTTATCTTTTAACGCCAAACGCTGATGAACGCCAAAGCGGTGCTGCTCATCAATCACCACCATCGCCAACTTATGAAATTTCACTTCGGGCTGAAACAGCGCATGTGTACCAATGACAATACTCGCCCCCCCAGACGCAATTCTCTCCAGCGCTTCTGTACGCGCCTTGCCTTTGGTCTTTCCGGATAACCATGCCATCGTGATGCCGAGCGGCCTAAACCACTGCTGAAAGTTTATCCAATGCTGCTCGGCCAAGATCTCTGTGGGTGCCATCAGTGCAATCTGACAATGGTTACCCACCGCCTGCGCAGCAGCAATAGCCGCTACGATGGTTTTACCTGACCCCACATCCCCCTGAACCAAGCGCAACATAGGAATTGACTGTCGAATATCAGCCTTTATTTCATCTGCCACATACTGCTGCGCGCCTGTTAACGTGAAAGGTAACGGCTCCAAGAGGCCTATCTCGATATCTTCAGCAGGAGAAAGCGGGATGGCTTTATGAGACTGCATTTCCTGCCTCAACCGTAATAAGCTAAAGTGATGGGCTAACAACTCTTCAAATATAAGGCGTTGCTGGCAGGCATGTGCGCCTTCTAATAACTGATGCTGATTTGCATCAACAGGAGGGTGATGCAAAAAGCGTATTGCGTCATTAATATTCAGAAATTGATAGTTCTGACGAATAGATTCCGGTATCCAGTCCCTAATTTCGTAGCGGTCAAGCCAACCCAGTGCTTGCTGGCAAAGACTGCGAATACGGTTCTGTTGGATACCCTCGGTGAGCGGATAAACCGGCGTTAGCATATCCTCAACGGGTGTTAAGGCTTCATCTGATACTAGCTTATATTCAGGATGATAGATCTCAAGACCTGCGCGCCCTCGTCTGGTCTCCCCAAAACAGCGTAATCGAATACCCTCTGACATCTGCTGCTTTTGAGCGGCATTAAAGTGGAAAAAGCGCAGTACAATAAGCCCACTGCCATCCCTCAAGGTAATTTGTAAGCTACGCCTGCGCCCCATCACTACTTTACTGTCAGTCACCTCTCCTTCAATCACGCCCTGATCACCAACCCTTAAACTGACGATAGGAAGTATCCGTGTGCGATCCTGATAGCGATGAGGTAAATGAAACAGCAAATCTTGAACGGATATAATACCCAGCTTGGCTAAGGTTCCCGCCAGACTGGCACCAACGCCCTTTAATGCAGTAACTGAAACATCATCAAGTGTAGCCATTTATTTAGCTCTGACTAACGGCACGGCACTGGCCCGCAGCCGTCGCGACAATATCTATAGCTTTAGGGCGAGGGAAAGTGACTCTCCAGGCAAGGCCAACGGTACGATAAGGTACCGGTGCAACAAACGGTCTTGTCTCTAGCATATCGCTACCATAATGATCAGTCGCCGCCGCAGAAAGCGGCAGAACCGTAATACCCAAGCCAGACGCGACCATATGGCGAATCGTTTCAATTGAACTGCCTTCGGTTATCAATTTTGCCCCCCCCTCATTCGACTGGTTCGATGCGTTAACCGCACTCATGAGTTCGGGGCAGCTTTCAAGCACTTGATCTCTGAAACAATTACCTGGCCCTAATAGTAGTAAGTTATCACTTAGTAGCTGCTTACTATTTATCTGATCAAACTCTGTCAACGGATGCCCTTTCGGCAAAAGAACCACAAAAGGCTCTTCATATAAGGGCAGCGTAACCACTTCAGACTCTTCAAACGGCAGCGCAACGACAATAACATCCAAGCTGGAGTGCCTTAGTTTTTCACTCAGTACCTTGGTATAGTTTTCTTCAATATACAACGGCATCGAAGGTGCCGCTTTACGTAACTGAGGCATTAGATAGGGAAATAGATAAGGCCCTATGGTATAAATAGCCCCAACACGCAAAGGTGCTGCCAACTGGTTCTTACCTTCCTGGGCAATATCTTTAATCACCCTTGCCTGATCGAGCACCTTCTGTGACTGCAGTATCAACTTCTGACCTAGCTCGGTCACGGTGATATGCCCTTTGCTCCGCTCAAATAGCGCAACACCGAGCTCTTCTTCCAGCTTTTTTACCGCTACACTGAGCGTTGGCTGACTCACGAAGCACTTTTCAGCGGCTTTTCCAAAGTGCTTTTCTGACGCCAATGTGACAATATATTTGAGTTCTGTGAGTGTCATAATCCTATTCATTAGCGGCTACTTGTGGCCTTCAAGGATAATTCCAGAACCTAACAAGTGCAATGGAGAATAAACGAATGGCCCATAATATTGTTATTGCCGGCTGCGGTAACATAGGACTCAAACTGGCATTGACGCTTACACCGCCACACAATGTGTTTGGGTTAAAGAGAAATGCAGCTCAGTTACCCGCTAATATAACAGGGCTTTCAGTCGATGTAACAAACCCTTTAAGCTTGCAAGATCAACTGCCTTCGTCCGTTGACTATATGGTTTATTGCTTAACAGCAGGCAGCTTTAATGATGAGACCTACCAACAAATCTACGTTGAGGGCTTACGCAATATAATCAAAGAACTGAAACGTTCATTCCTCACACCTAAACGCATTTTTTTTGTTTCTAGCAGTAGCGTTTATCAACAAGATAATGATCAATGGGTTGACGAACATACTGAGGTTAAGCCCTCTCGCTTTTCTGGCATACGGTTATTAGAAGCTGAGCAGGTTGCCCTTGAGAGCTCTTTCCCTGCCACCAACGTTCGCTTCTCTGGCATCTATGGAGGCCATCGCACACGACTGTTGGAGCAAGTAAAAGCGGGTAATGCAAACAGCCATTCAGAAGCCTACACCAACCGCATTCACGAAGACGATTGCGTACAGATATTAAAACATCTCATTAAACAGGATATAAAAGGCGAAGATATTGAAGACTGCTATCTCGCAAGTGATTCAGAACCTGTACGGATGAAGGATTTAGTCAGGTGGATGAACGAGGAACTCAACACCCAAACAAAAGATCAATCTATTGCACATCCAAGCAATCCGGGCAAAGCACAACGAAGAGCCGGCAGTAAAAGGTGTTGCAACAAACGCCTGTTAGAAAGCGGTTATGAATTTAAGTATCCGACTTTTAGAGAGGGCTATAAAGAGATGATTAAGCGCCTTGATTAACACTCTAATCATCTCATCACAATCATATAGGGTGTGCCATGCGCACCGTATTTTACGGTCTATTGAGCGTACACCAAAAATTAGCTAACCACCATTACCGCGTCCATTTCAACTTCAGACCCTTTAGGTAACCCAGCAACTTCGACAGCTGCTCGTGCAGGATAAGGCTCTTGAAAGTAAGTCGCCATCACGCCATTGACCGTTGCAAAGTTACCCAGGTCCGTTAAGAAAATATTGAGTTTCACAATATCTTTCAACTCACCGCCGGCAGCTCTACACACCGCTTGAAGGTTATCAAATACACGACGAATCTGAACGGCAATATCACCTTGCACTAACTCCATTGATTCTGGGTCAAGTGGTATTTGACCTGATAAATAAACCGTCTGACCTACTTTTACCGCTTGAGAGTAAGTACCAATTGCCTTTGGCGCATCATCTGTGTGAATAATAGATCTGTTGCTCATAATGCTTCCTAATTCATATTTCGTTATGACTATGTGTGCGATTAGTTTTTAACCCGGGAAATACTGATCACCGCTTTTATATTCCTCATACGACGCATTAGCCGCGCAAGATGCCGCCTTCCCTGAACATGGACCACTAAACTAATGACGCTGAACTGAGCGTTCTGCTCTTCAACGTTAATTTTCTCAATATTGCCATCTGCTATGGTCACCGCGGAAGCTATTTCGGCAATAATACCCCTATGGCGCTCTAACCCTATTTTTAGCTCAACTGAAAATTCATCCGTTATATCTTTTGCCCAGTCAAGTGCAATCCAACCACCCTGTTGTTTGTCGTCTTGCTTTTCACGGTCTTTTAAGCTCAACTTACTACAGCTCTCGGTATGGATCATCATACCGCTACCACTACCCATCACGCCCACAATGGGGTCGCCTGGAATAGGCTTACAACAATGCGCAAAACTCACCAGAAGGCCTTCTGCACCTTTAATCGTCAGGCGTGTACCTTCATTCTGATCAGGCTGCATAGCGTCCAGTTCGGCCTGGCTTTCTTCTAATGGTACCAGCTGTCGGGCAACAATATATGACATCCGACTACCTAGCCCGATCTCTTCCAATATGTCGTCAAAACTGCTGACTTTATTATGCTTAACAACGCGCTTAATCTGCTCTTCAGGTATATCTGATAATATTTTACCAAAACTGTTAAGCGATTTTTTCAATAACAACCGCCCTAGCTCTGACGACTCACTCTGCTTCTGCTCTTTCAAAAAGTGTCGTATGCCACTTTTCGCTTTACCGGTTACCACAAAGCTTAGCCAAGACATACTTGGCTTTGCACCCGGCGCGGTAACAACCTCGATGGTTTGCCCGCTTTGCAATGGTACACTTAAAGGCGACAGCACTTTGTTCACACGGCACGCCACACAGGCGTTACCCACATCAGTGTGAATACTATAAGCAAAATCGACCGGCGTAGCTCCCGCAGGTAGTTCCAGTATCTTACCTTTTGGCGTAAAGACATAAATCTCATCGGGGAACAGGTCAATTTTAACATCTTCAATGAACTCCATTGAATCGTTGGACCGCTCCCTCATTTCCATCAAACCTTTGACCCAACGATCAACCCTAATCTGGCTCGCAGCCGCCACATCAGGCGAACTTGACTTGTATAACCAGTGAGCCGCAATACCATTATTGGCTAGCGCTTCCATTTCTGTAGTGCGAATTTGAATCTCGATATTCACATGCAGACCAAACAATGTAGTATGCAGTGACTGGTAACCATTCGCCTTAGGCATGGAGATATAATCTTTAAAGCGGCCCGGTAATGGTTTATATAAGCTATGGACTGCACCGAGAATTCGGTAGCAGCTATCTTCGCTATCAGTCACGATTCTAAAAGCATAAACATCCATAATTTCATGAAACGATTTATGCTTATACTTCATTTTCTGGTAGATGCTGTTCAGGTGTTTTTCACGCCCGATAATCACACCGTCCAGATCTCGTTGCGATAACTTCTCTTCTAGTCGTCGCTTAATTTCACCAATAATTTCTTGGTGGTTGCCTCTAAGATTCTGAACCGCCTTACGAATGTACTTTGCCCGCATAGGATACAGCGCAGCAAAGCCAAGATCTTCCAGCTCAATACGAATACTGTTTATACCGAGCCGGTTAGCAATAGGCGCATAAATATCCAGGGTTTCCGTCGCGATTCGACGACGCTTTTCAGGATGTAGTGGTCCTAGCGTCCTCATATTATGAAGTCGGTCAGCTAACTTAACCAAAATAACGCGTATATCCTTGGCCATGGCCAGCGTCATCTTACGAAAGTTTTCTGCTTGAGCCTCTGCTTTGGACTTAAATTCGATCTGGGTAAGCTTACTAACACCATCAACTAGCTCGGCAACGACATCCCCAAACTGAGCGGCGAGCTCCTCTTTAGCTACATCGGTGTCTTCAATTACATCATGAAGTAGCGCTGCCATAAGCGTTTGAGGGTCCATCTGTAGCCCAGCAAGAATTTTTGCAACGGCTAAGGGGTGGATAATGTAAGGTTCACCGCTTCGTCTAAACTGCCCTTCATGGGCTTTTTCGGCGCAGATGTAAGCCTGTCTAACCAAATTGACTGCCTGATCATCCAGATATTCTTTCAATCCTTCTGTAAAAGCATCAATCTCTGGCACTCAGACTCCTGCCCTTGGGGCTTAATAAAATACGATTAACAGCTCCCGAAGACTGTTTAGGATAAGACACCCATTACGAATAATCTTCGAGGCATTTAATTGAGGATTTACCTATAATCTATATCTACTTAAAAACTAGACTTATTTAAGAACTATATCTACTTGGGAACAATACATCCAGACAAAAAAAACCGAATGAAGAACATTCGGGTTTTTTATAAACGATCCGAGTAGTGGATACTATAATCACACCACTTGGATTTTCAAATAGAAATTAATCGACTTCGCGATCTTCCAGAATCGACTTATCTACAAACCCTTCTGCAATCTCTCTTAAAGCAACCACGGTTGGTTTATCGTTCTCCCATTCAACCTTAGGGTCTTTTCCACCCGTTGCGAGCTGACGAGCTCTTTTTGTAGAGACCATAATCAATTCAAAGCGATTTTCTACGTTTTCTAGACAATCTTCTACAGTTACTCTTGCCATCAGGGAACCCCGGTTAAAATACTTAATTACCAAAAATTAACGGCGTAGTTTACCTAACTATGACTACTTATGACAATAGGTCCTGCAAAATTGAGGTGATTTTTTCTTTCTGTGCCTCAATTCGCACTCTTCTTGCCCGCAACACACTCTTTAACTCTTCAAGCGCAGCATCAAACTGGTCGTTCACAATTAGGTAGTCAAATTCAGCATAATGGCTCGTCTCACTAGCCGCCTCTTTCATTCTACCGTCAATAACATCAGCAGAATCTTGCCCTCTGCCATCAAGCCGCTCTTGCAAGGCTTGCTTGCTTGGAGGCACGATAAAAATGCTCAACGCTTCAGGCATCAAGCGCCGAACTTGCTGAGCGCCCTGCCAGTCAATTTCCAAAATAACATCTCGTCCAGAGTCAAGCGTACTCTCAACCCATGATTGTGACGTACCATAATAGTTACCGAATACTTCCGCATGCTCAAGAAAGTCACTCCTACTCACCATCTCCAGAAAGGCATCTTTAGCCACAAAGTTATAGTTAACACCGTCTTCCTCGCCAGGCCTCATATCACGAGTAGTGTGTGAAACAGACACCAACACACCAGAATCCGCATCCGTTAGCGCCTTTACCAAACTGGTCTTACCTGCACCAGAAGGAGCAGAAACTATATATAGTGTGCCTAGCGCTTCGATATTAGTATCAGTCATATTTACTCCCATTCAACACTTTAATGCTACCCTGTCACTTCGTGTTGCTAAGTCCTTCATCAAGCCAATTATAAATCAATTGGCTTTTATATCCTGTCTCGCTTCGCATTACCACCAGCATTGGCGCTTTACGAAAGGCTTGTTCGGATCTTTGCGGTTTCGAATGTCCATAATGCGCCAGTTTTTACTCACAAGCTGAGCGATCTGATAAATGGTTTCGCGCGCTAGCAAAGCCCTTGTTGAGCCGTTCCAGCTTTTTTGATTGGTAAACTTAATCGCAGCGGTTGCATCGGGTGATCGTGCTTTTAGTTTTTCAGCCATGGCCATTGCTTCGGCCATGGGGTCTTCAACCACGCGAGTCACCAAACCATATTCAAGGGCTTTGTCTGCTTTAATCGGGTCGCCGGTCATGATGAGTTCGTTCGCTATATCTTGAGAGATAGTGCTTCGAATGGTTTGTAGCCCAGCCATATCCGGGACCATACCCCACTTCGCCTCCATGATCGCAAGCTCCGTATCTGGGCGCGCATAACGCATATCTGCGCCTAGCGCTAACGTCATCGCCATACCGTAGCTAATACCATGCATCACACAGATAACAGGCACTGGAAGGCGGTGCCAACCAATACAAAAGCGTTGCGCCATATTGGTACCGAAGGGGTTTAATTTCCAGCCAATTTTTGCAAACTGGATTGGCCGGCCCATAATGCTTTTAATGTCTATACCGGAACTAAAGTGATCGCCCTTGCCAGAGATAATGACAACGCGGATATCACGGTCTTTTTTGATAACCGTTTGCACGTTCACGATGTCGCACATCAAATCGAAATTAAACGCGTTGAACTTCTCTGGTCGATTGAGGATAACCTGTGCGATACCGTCTTCGACCTTGTAGATAATGTGATTAAATTTCATTACGCTTAACCTTTGGTTAGTTCTAGTTATCTCTCGTTTTTATGATTCTGATGAGAATACTTTAAGCGTGAGAGCCGAAGCCTTCACGCTTTTTAGGTACTAGGTGTCAATTATTAGAGCTCAGCTGCAAGTTCGGCACCTTGCTTGATGGCGCGCTTCGCGTCGAGTTCACCAGCAAATTCAGCCCCACCAATCAGATGGAAGTTTATCGTTGGAGAGTCCTCAATATAAAGCTCCTTGCGCGACTCTTGACCCGCACAGATCACTACATTATCGACATCCAGCAAGCGCTTTTCGCCATCCACTGTCATATGCAGGCCTTCATCATCGATTTTATCGTAGCTAACACCACCGATCATTTCGACGTCTTTCATTTTTAATACGGCACGGTGCACCCAGCCCGAGGTTTTGTTCAAACCTGCACCCAGTGGACTTTTCTTACGCTGAAGTAAATAAACTTCGCGCGCTGGCGCATGGGGTTTTTTCTCTACAAGCTGGCCTGGGTTGTCACTATCAATGTCCACGCCCCATTCTTCGCTCCATTCTGCTACCGTTTGTGGACGAGGCGTGCTGTCTGCTTTTGCGCCTGGATGAACAAGAAACTCTGCCACATCAAAACCAATACCGCCAGCACCGATTACAGCTACTTTTTTACCCACTTTCGCGCCTGTTAGCACATCTAGGTACGACAGAACTTTTTTATGCTCGACGCCGTCGATTGGAGGCAAACGAGGGTTAATACCAGTCGCGATGATGACTTCGTCATAGCCTGATTGTTCAAGATATTTTGCATCCACTTTGGTATTGAGTTTCAAGTTAACACCTGAAACTTCTACACGACGAGCGTAATATTTGATCATCTCGTAGAATTCTTCTTTGCCGGGAATCTGCTTGGCATAGTTGAACTGACCACCAATTTCACTTGCCATGTCATACAGCGTAACGTCATGGCCACGCTCAGCCGCAACAGTAGACGCTGATAGCCCAGCTGGCCCCGCACCAATGACCGCAACTTTCTTCTTGTTGGTCACAGGAATATAAACCAGTTCAGTCTCATGGCAGGCTTGAGGGTTTACCAAGCAGGACGCACGCTTCATCTGAAAGGTATGGTCGAGACAGGCTTGGTTACAGGCGATACAAATGTTGATCTCGTCTGCACGACCTTCCGCCGCCTTGTTGACGAAGTGCGGGTCAGCCAAAAACGGTCGCGCCATTGAAATTAAATCCGCGTCTCCCGAGGCAATAATATCCTCCGCTACATCTGGCGTGTTAATTCGATTTGACGCACAGACAGGAATAGAAAGTTCTTTCTTTACACGTGCAGTTGCTTCACGGAAGGCAGCGCGCGGAACAGATGTCACGATGGTAGGAACGCGCGCTTCGTGCCAACCGACGCCTGTATTCATGATTGTCACTCCCGCATCCTCAAGAGCCTTGGCCGTTTGGACGATTTCTTTTGCCGTCATTCCGCCTTCTACCAGCTCCATCATCGATAAACGGAATAAGATAATAAACTCATCGCCCACGGCTTTGCGGATTTCTTTGACGATCTCCACAGGAAAACGCATACGGTTTTCAATGCTGCCGCCCCACTTGTCTTTTCGCTGGTTTACATGGGGTGCCATAAACTGGTTAATTAAGTAGCCTTCACTACCCATTACCTCAACACCATCGTATTTCGCAAGTTTTGCTAGGCGCGCTGTTTTTGCAAAGTCTTTGATGGTAGAACGAATCTGTTTATCCGACATCGCTTTTGGCTTAAACGGGTTGATAGCTGCTTTTTTAGCCGATGCCGAATGTGAGAATGGATGATAGCTGTAACGACCCGCGTGCAAAATCTGCAGGGCGATTTTACCGCCCTCTTTATGAACCGCGCTGGTGATTTTACGATGGTTAGGAATGTCTAAATAGCTGTTAAACAGGCCCGCTGAGGGATAAAACCAACCACGCTTGTTTGGATTATAGCCCCCTGTAATAACCAGGCTTGCTCCGCCTTTTGCTCGTTCTGCAAAGTAAGCTGCTAATTTGTCCATTTGCCAAAAACGGTCTTCGAGGCCTGTATGCATAGAGCCCATAATGACACGGTTTTTTAACGTGGTGAAACCCAAGTCTAAAGGTTCCATCATGTGGGGATATAGTTGATCGCTCATATAGCCTCGCCTCTTAAGAATTAAGTAACTTTCAAACTAACTTGACAGTGTCAAGATAACAGTTATTTTGACACTGTCAAGATTAGTTTGTTATCGTCTAAAACATGAGAAAGAACAAAAGTAAAAGTAATAATACATACCATCATCAGAATTTACGCCATACACTGCTGGAAAATACTGAAAAGCTCCTGAGTGAGCGCGGCATCGCTGGACTGACATTGCGCGAACTTGCTGAGCGTTCGGATGTATCTCGACAAGCACCTTATCACCACTTTTCATCAAAACACGCCTTGCTGTGTGCGGTTGCAGAACGTTCTTTTGATGACTTAAACAACCTACTTGATCAAGCAGGTATCAATGACGTGACATCCATCCAAGAGCGTCTAAAGGACTATGTCATTGCCTATGTGCGTTACGCGGCTGAAAACCCAGAGAAGTATGAGTTGATGTTTGGTGCGGTCACATGGCGCAACGAACCATCGGCTGAACTGACAAAGAAGGGACATGCTACGTTTCGTCGCTATACCAACATTATACGTCAGTTCAAAGAACACGGTGACATGCCAGACTACTTTGATGAAACCCGCATGTCACAAATAACCTGGGCAACCCTACATGGCTTATGTCGCCTAAAAACAGACGGCGTATTCGTCAGTCTTGAAGCGGTGGAAGAAATGTCACTTTATGCCGCAGATATGATTCTTTCGGTATTGAAAGGCCAGAAATAGAACGTGCGTAACGGGCAAATAGCGAGCCGCTAATAATGCTATGTTCAACTTTTTCTATCGTACAATCTTCTACAGCGCCTCTTTACACATCTGAATAAGCGCTTCAATACTCGACATACGAGTGTAATTAGGTCGAATAATAAATGCGATACGGCGATGCGGGCTAGATTCATTTAGATGGACCGCTGACAATGCTTTGTTTTGAAGCGTTAGTTGCTCTAACGCCATGCTCGGAATAAGAGTTGTCCCCATTTTACCCAAAACCATTTGCACCAATGTGTTTAGGCTCGTAGCACCGAAGCCATGGTTAGCGGTTTGCTCCGGCAGCTTACAAGCAGCAAGAATGTGATCTTTCAAACAGTGCCCCTCTTTTAGCAACATGAGTTTGCTATGAGTTAACTCGTTACTGGTGATCTCCTTTTGATTGGTATGCCTCTCACCCTTTAGTGCGATCCAATAGAAATCTTCTTGCCAGAATTCAAGTGTGATGAGTCCCTCACAAGGAAAGGGCATTGCCAAAATAGCGGTATCAATTTCCCCACGCCTAACCATATCAACCAAAATATGTGATTGCTCTTCAACAATATTAAGCTGGGCTTTAGGGTAGAGAGAATCAAGAACTGGGAACAAATTTGGCAGTAAATAGGGTGCTATCGTAGGAATAACACCCACAGATATAGGGAAGCTCAAAGGCGACTGTTGTTCGTCAGCAAGGTGTTGTAGCTCCCCAACTTGTAATATGATACTGCGTGCTTTATCGAGAATCTCTTGCCCCACCGGTGTCACTAGAACTTTTTTATTATCGCGTTCGAATATTTGTAAACCCAACTGCTTTTCCAGTTCACCCAACGCTGTACTAAGCGCTGATTGACTGATATTGCAGCTCTCAGCTGCTTTTTTAAAATGTAATGTCTTTTCTACTGCAAGTGCATAATAAAGCTGCTTAGTCGATATCATAATCCCCCCGCTTGATTTCTCGGCCCCTTAGATCAATCTATTAAACTGAACATAACAATAGAATTAATCCACTTTATAGATTCATAGAAAGTATCTATATTAGATCTCGAAAACAACATATTCATTCGAACCCCAATAAGGAGTCCATCATGGCACTTATCAATACTCAAATTAAACCCTTCAATGCTACTGCGTTTAAAAGCGGTGAATTCATTGAAGTATCCGATCAAGACCTTAATGGTAAGTGGTCGATATTTTTCTTTTATCCTGCTGATTTTACCTTTGTATGCCCAACGGAACTAGGTGACTTAGCGGATAATTACGAGGAGTTTAAAAATCGTGGTGTAGAGATCTACTCAGTATCTACCGACACACATTTTAGCCACAAAGCTTGGCACGAGTCTTCAGATACGATTGGAAAAATTCAATACACCATGATCGGTGACCCCACAGGCCAAATCACGCGTAACTTTGAAGTAATGCGTGAAGGTCAAGGCTTGGCAGATCGCGGTACATTTATTGTCGATCCAGAAGGCGTTATCCAGGCAATGGAAATTACAGCTGAAGGCATTGGCCGTGATGCAGAAGACTTATTGCGTAAAATCAAAGCCGCGCAATATGTGGCAGCACATCCAGGTGAAGTATGTCCTGCGGCATGGAAAGAAGGTGAAGAAACACTAGCACCATCTTTGGATTTAGTCGGAAAAATCTAAGAGTATTCGTACTACTAGTGGTCATTTAAATCAGACTCTGAGGTCTTTATCTTAGAGTCTGATTTAACACAAAAGTTATCACATGGCAGGAGCATAGATATGTTAACAAATGATATATTACAAGCAGTAAAAAGCTACACCCAGTCCATGCAAAACAAGGTGACTTTTGTCTTGCAAACGGGTGTACACAGTAAACGACCAGAACTAATAAATTTCTTATCAGGCATCGCTGAAGTAAGTGACAATATTCAATTTGAAGAACGGGATATGGCCGGAGTATTACGCAGCCCTGTCAGCTTTCTTATTGAAGCAGACAATATCGATACTGGAATTCGGTTTTCAGGTATACCCAGTGGCCATGAATTTAACTCATTAATTTTAGCTATTCTGCACGTGTCGGGTACAGCCTTAAAGCTTGATGACAGTGTCAAAAATATCATTACAGGTGTGCAGGAAGAGCTAAAATTTGAAGTATTCATTAGCTTAAGCTGCCATAACTGTCCGGATGTCGTGCAATCTCTCAATCAATTTGCGGTATTAAACACCAATATTAGCACTGAAATGATTGACGGGGGCTTTTACCCTGACCTAATTAAAGAGCGAGATATACAGGGCGTACCCAGTGTTTACCTCAATGGAGAGTTATTCGCCAATGGTAAGGTAGACACAGCACAATTGATTGACAAGTTAATGCAGCGCGCTCCCAATTTATCCCAAACCAATAAGAGTGAGATGCTTCCACTACAAGATGTCACCATTATAGGGGGAGGACCTGCGGGTGTTAGTGCAGCAATTTACAGCGCAAGAAAAGGGCTAAAAGTAACCTTGATTACTGATCGCGTAGGCGGCCAGGTCAAAGACACCATGGATATTGAAAACTTGATTTCAGTAACCAAAACAACAGGGCCTGAATTATCAGGCGCTCTACAGTCTCACATGAATGAGTACGATATTACTATTAAAGAGTACTTAAAAGTGACTGATGTTAAGCAAGGTGACATTAAGGTCATTACGCTCTCTTCAGGTGAACAGGTTTATTCCAAAACGTTAATTATTGCTACTGGCGCAAAGTGGAGAGAGCTTGGCGTACCGGGTGAAAAAGAAAATATAGGTAATGGTGTGGCTTACTGCCCTCACTGTGACGGCCCGTTTTTTAAAGGTAAAGATGTAGCGGTGATTGGAGGTGGTAACTCGGGTATCGAGGCCGCCCTAGATTTAGCTGGAATTGTGAAATCTGTTGCTGTCTTTGAATTTATGCCAGAACTGAAAGCTGACCAGGTATTAGTGAATAAAGCGTATTCAAAAGACAATATCAGTATCTACAAAAATGTAATCACCAAAGAAATAAAAGCAAAAAATGGCAAAGTAAATGCCATTGAATATGTAGACCGCGCTACCGAAGAGGTCCAGAGTCTCAATCTAGAAGGTGTATTTGTTCAGATTGGTTTGGTTCCTAATAGTAGCTTCTTAGGTGACCTTGTTGAACGCACCCGGTTTGGAGAGATAGTCATTAATGAAAAGTGCCAAACCTCCGAAAATGGGGTTTTCGCGTGCGGGGATGTCACTACCGTACCCTATAAACAAATTGTTATTTCTATGGGTGAAGGCGCAAAAGCATCACTATCTTCTTTTGAGTACTTACTCACTGAAAGTGACAGACTTGAAGCATTATTTAACGAGGAAAATTCAGAAAGTACCGCAATAGCATCGTAACGATGTTTGAGTTATAAGAATGCTTTTTGAAGAATAGCCAAACGCTAATAGGAAAAGATAGGGTGCTTACTATGATGACGCTACAAAACGCTCTGGCAACCGCTGGCTCAAATAGCTGTTTGCCCACTCTACCGCTATCAAATACTGCGCTTGTTGCCGAGGGAGGAGGACAGCGCGGAATTTTTACAGCAGGAGTACTCGATAGCTGGCTATATAAAGGGTTTAACCCCTTTGACCTGCTTATTGGAACGTCTGCCGGAGCACAAAACTTATCTAGCTATATGGCCTGTCAAAAAGGGTTTGGCCAGCGCTCTATCATGCAACTTTCAAAACACTCGAACTTTTTTAAGTTTCACCGAGCATTAGTAGGTAGGAGCGCGGTCGATTTAGATTGGTACTTTAGCCAAGTTGAGCAGCACGAACATAATCTAAATGTTGATTGCGCACTCACTAGACTTAAAGCCCGCCGGCTTCTATTTTCAGCAACAAAGGTCTCTGACCGTCGAGCTGAATTCTTTGAACCAAAAGCAGACAACTGGTTGACCATGTTAAAGGCATCAAGTGCGCTGCCTATTTTATACAAGAAAGGCGTCAAAATTGGACAGGAGTATTATGTTGATGGAGGATTATCAGCACCTTTGCCGGTAGAAGAAGCCTACCGACGAGGCGCTAAGAAGATAATTGCCATTCGAACTGTGCCGAAAGACTTCAGCGCTCAGTCTCCTTGGGCGCATAAGTTAAAGTCTTGGGTTTGTAACTCAAACCGTTGTCCAAAAGTGATAGATTTAATTACTCATCACGAGAATGCCTACCAAAAAACACTTAGCTTTATAGATAATCCGCCTGAAGGTGTTCAGGTTATACAGGTATTTCCAGAAAAAAGCCTTTCCAGCAGCTTGGTGGGGAGTAGCTATGAGTCGTTAAACAAGGATTATACGATGGGTGTTAACATGGGGCTCGCATTTCTAAAACAGCATTCCAGTTCAATGGTAGCCCCATCTGCCCAACACCATAGATAATAGCTATTAAGCAGACTACCAAGAATAACGGCCCACCAATTTAACCCTAGCGGTTCACTCCTCCGATACGGGACTACTAGGCGATTAACGACCCTAACTTAAATTCATTTTCTGACGCAACGTATCAGTTTTTAGCATACTTATCTCGATATGTGTTTGTTGATCATGTATTTATGGACATCATTGTATCCATATATCGCTAAATACATCTATAATAGATACTATTATGTCCATAGAGTCCGCATATGAACTTTTCACTTTTAGATGATAACGATGTAAGTCAAGCCTTTGCTACTCACCTGCGTGGCTTACGTAAACAAGCGAGGCTATCGCGAGAGGCGCTTGCCCAGCGTAGCTGTGTGCCTGCTTCGACTATAAAAAAGTTTGAACTCACCGGGCAAATTTCATTTCGCCAGCTGCTGCTTTTGTGGCAGTCGCTGGATTCACTAGACCGGCTTTATCAACTAACACAAACACCCCCTGACCGTTCCGCTTTACCGACCAGTATAGAAGAGGTGCTTGACGATGAGCTTTAAACCGATTCAAAAACTGAATGTTCAACGTACTCTCACAACGGGCGAAATCGTATCGGTGGGCGTATTAGCTCAAAACCGCCAAGGTGCCTTCTTTCAATATAATGAAAGTTATATAAGCAGGTTTGGCAATTTATCCCCTTTTACTCTTCAAGGTGATGTGCGATTACAGCAAGCACCGAAAGTGCCACACCAAGGTGTTCACGGTGTTTTTAGTGATAGTCTTCCCGATGGCTGGGGATTATTGTTGCAAGATCGAGTGTTCCGTCAACAAGGTATTTCACCTGCGCAAGTGACAGCGATGGATCGGCTGGCTTTTGTTGGGCAACAAGGGATGGGGGCATTGTCTTTTACACCTGTATCGGAGTTCTCATTAGATCGACGATCAGATATTGATTTGGCAACACTCGGCTTGGAAGCACAAGCGTTATTTGATCAATCCCTACCTGACGACTTAGATGATAATACTCAACAGATACTCGCCACCTTAGCCGCCGTAGGAAGCTCAGGTGGCGCTCGCCCTAAAGCACAAATCTATATGCCTGCTGGAGACAACGCGACCCAGTGCCGCACCTATGCACAGCCTGGCGATGAGGCGTGGTTGGTTAAGTTTACCTCGGAGAACTTAGCACTAGGCCATGAAGAAGGCTTGTGTGAAGCCGTCTACCTACAAATGGCTGAGCAGGCAAAATGTCAGCCACCGAGCTGGCAGTTAATTCCAGCGCCAACAAGCAGTGGTGCTAAAGCTTGGCTAGCGATAAAGCGTTTCGATTATTTACCAGCGCTTGATAAAGCTGGGCGACTACATATGCACAGTGCCTGCGGCCTATTGGATGCCGACTTTCGCAGTCCTAGCTTAGACTATAGTGATCTCATTAAAGCCAGTCGCCAACTGTGTAAGTCACCTGCTGTCGGGCAACTTCAATTTCGTCGCGCAATCTTTAACTTATTTGCAGCGAACCAAGACGATCACAGTAAAAACTGGGGCTTTTTACAAGGGAATGACGGCAGCTGGCAGCTTGCGCCTTTCTATGATGTTACCTTTAGCCCTCACCCTTTTAATGAGCATGCTACTGCCTTTGCTGGATACGGAAAAGCACCGCCACTCAAAGTGATGCAAAAGCTGGCGGCCAGTGCAGGCTTTGCTGCTTGGAAGGATGCGCAGCAATGCATTCAAGAAGTGGTTGATGTCATTAGTCAGTTTGCGAGTCTTGCCGAGCAACAAGTACTCAGCAAGACAACCGTGTTAGCGATAGAAAAAACACTCGCAGAGCGCAAGCGAGAAAACGCAGTACTCTTGGTTTGAGAAAGAGGTGGAGAGTCGTGTCGTGCAGAAGTTTATTTGCTTGATAGCTCTCTTAGATTTAGCTTTGTATAAATAAAGCGTTAGCCAATCTAGAAGCAAAACCAATACAGATATATTTCATCTTCCTGGATAAACCGATAACTAGGAGAGTATGATGGAAATAAATCAAAGCCGTAGCAAGCGCGTTCTTCGTCTATGCGATGTAATGGAAACTACGATACTCTGCCGTAGCAGTATTTACAACCTGATTAAAGCTGGCGATCTCCCTAGCAACTATGCCATTTTGGGCAAGCGCAAAGCCTAGTTTTAAAGTGGAGTGCAGGCATAGTTGCTAGCAAAAGTCCGTGCTTCTTATTAGGTGTATACCTCAACACCCAATTAGACTTACCTGCCTTTGGAACATAGACCAAACACAGCGATCATCACTTTATAATCAATACGATAAATACGCCAACAGAGCTCAAGAAACCTTATTCTACATTCTGTACCTGCTCACGCATCTGTTCGATTAACACTTTAAGCTCAACCGCTGCCTTAGTCGTATCAGTCACAATCGATTTGGAAGAGAGTGTATTAGCTTCGCGGTTAAGCTCTTGCATTAAGAAATCCAAACGGCGGCCGATCGCCCCTTTCTTATTCAACACTGAACGAACTTCTTTTACATGAGCGTCCAGACGATCAAGCTCTTCTGCCACATCTGTTTTTTGTGCTAGCATCACCATTTCCTGCTCTACTCTTCCGGAGTCGAGCTCTAATTTAGCATCTTCAAAACGGCTAAGAATATTTTCTCGCTGAGCCGCGAGGATTTCAGGTAGTTTCTCACGCACCTCAGTGACGATCGCGCTAGTAGCGTCGAGCCGTTGGTCAAACAGAGGTTTAAGCTGTTCTCCTTCACGGGTACGAGTCTCAACTAAGTTCTTTAGCGCAAGATCAAAAGCATCGAGCGCCGCTTTTTTGAGTGGTCCTGCATCAACCTGAGCCGTTTTCATAACACCCGGCCATTGCAGGAGTTCAAGCGCATTAAGATGAGCCGGGTTATCAAGGATGCGATTCACCTGGTTAGCAGCCTGATTAATATCTTTAACCATATCAATATTCAAATCAAAGCCTTGCCCACTTTGCTCTACCGGTTGCCAGCGCAATGCACATTCAACTTTTCCGCGATTAAGATGCTTTCGCAAGCCTTCTCTTAAATTTGGCTCAATCTCTCTTAGGTTTTCCGGCAACTTAAAATGTGGTTCAAGATAGCGATGATTGACCGACCGGATCTCCCAAGTTAATGTACCCCAATCACCCTGCGATGCCTCACGGGCAAATGCTGTCATACTTTGAATCATTCATTACTCCTCAAACCACTCACATTAACGTGCTGGTATTCACCGGCCATTTGGAATTTATTCTACCCAGTTCATCAACAGAAACCCACCTCTATCGCTTACCGGAGAGGATGAATATTCCTTCATGTCATCTAATTATTTCATCTTTTAACGCCGTTAAATGCTAAAATGCGCTTCAATTTCAACGTTACCTTAATTGAGCCTTATTAAATCAACGGGTAACAATACCAACCTTCTACTTTAGGAAACTTTCAATGAGACCTAGCGGACGCGCACCAGAACAAGCCCGGGACATTAAAATTACTCGCAACTATACCAAGCATGCTGAAGGCTCAGTATTAATTGAGTTTGGTGACACCAAAGTAATCTGTACCGCGAGTATCGACGAATCAGTGCCTCGCTTTCTTAGAGGCCAAGGTAAAGGCTGGGTAACCGCAGAGTACGGCATGCTACCAAGATCAACTGGCTCACGTATGTCGAGAGAAGCGGCACGAGGCAAGCAATCAGGAAGAACCGTAGAGATCCAGCGACTCATTGGCCGTTCTTTGCGAGCTGCGGTTGATTTAGAAGCGTTGGGTGAGAGACAAATATCCATTGATTGCGACGTAATTCAAGCCGATGGCGGCACACGAACCGCTTCAATTACTGGGGCTTGTGTTGCACTTGCCGATGCACTTCAAGGCTTAGTTGAAAAAGGAAAGCTCAATAAGTCTCCATTAAAGCAGATGATCGGCGCAATTTCTGTTGGTATCTATGAAGGACACCCGGTTCTCGATCTTGATTACCCAGAAGATTCTGCTGCTGAAACCGACATGAACGTCGTCATGACCGACAAAGGCGGGTTCATTGAAGTACAGGGCACGGCAGAAGGTGAGTCATTCAATCAGGATGAATTTGATGCTATGTTGAAACTAGCTAAGAAGGGTATTGAGGAGTTGTTTGAACTTCAGCAAGCGGCGCTTGCTGAGTAAAGCGCTCTAAATATTAACGCCCCAACAAAAAAGAGGCCCTCAGGTCTCTTTTTTATATCTATGTGGTGAAACCAGCCGACTACATTTCGATATCATAATCCATGATAACGGGCGCATGGTCCGAAAAGCGCGTGCCTGATTCAATATAACCATCTAGAATAACGTTGCGTAAGCCAGGGGTCACGATCTGGTAATCAGTACGCCAGCCCGCCTGCTTTCGCCAACCTTTCGCCCACTCAGGCCACCACGTGTATTGCTTCTTCTCTTTGTTCACTTCGCGGAATGCATCGACATAATCTAGAGAATCAAAGACCTCATCAAACCAAGCTCGCTCATGAGGCAAAAAGCCGGATACTTCTAGCTTGTGATATTTGCTGCTGGCATCTGTCACCAAATGAGCCGTCTGCATATTGGCACAAAAGATAAACTGCCTGCGCTTTCGAAGCGTTTTTTGCAAGTGCTCCATAAAGGCATTCATAAAACCATCTTTTTCGGCCTGTTTATCATCATTGCCTAACGCACATGGTGCCAACATAGCGGCAACACTCACGTTATCAAAGTCCGCCTGAATAAAGCGTCCTTGACGGTCAGCAGACTCGTATGCAAAACCATACATAATGGCTTTAGGGAAGTGACGAGAGTAGATTCCTACCCCACCATCTTCTGGATTTTCGCCATCTATGAAATACGCTTCATAACCTTCGGGATGAAAAATCTCATCATCAAACTCATAAGTACGCGCCAAAAGGTCCTGGACGCATACAACATCAGCACCCAACTCTTTCATCCATTCGAAAAAGCCATTTTCAGCGGCCTGTTTTAGGCCGTTAACACTAATCGATACTACGCGCATAGATGCCCCTTAATCCGTTTGCGTGTATGATACCTAATTCACATTTTCGGAAAAAGAACTGATTGAACTATTTGGGTAGTCATAACCCACATTACTACAATATTTAACAAATAAACGTCTCAGAATGCCTAAGAGAATCACTATGCAAGAATATCAGCGCGAATTTATCGAGTTTGCCATCAAACAAAATGTTTTGAAATTTGGGGAGTTCACCCTTAAATCTGGCCGAACCAGCCCTTATTTCTTCAATGCAGGGTTATTCAACTCGGGGCAGGCGTTGGCCCAGCTAGGTAAGTTTTACGCATCAGCACTTAAAGATAGCGGCATTTCTTACGATGTTTTGTTTGGCCCAGCCTATAAAGGTATACCACTGGCATCTGCCACGGCGATTTCACTTGCCGACCAACATAATATCGACACCCCTTACGCATTTAACCGAAAAGAAGCAAAGGCCCACGGTGAAGGCGGTACAATTGTTGGCGCAGAGCTTAAGGGCAAGATCATGATCATTGACGACGTTATTACTGCTGGTACCGCTATTAGAGAAGTCATCGACATTATTAGACAAGCTGGCGCAGAGCCTGCTGGTGTTCTAATAGCACTCAACCGACAGGAAAGAGGCAATGGCGAACTATCGGCTATCCAGGAAGTTGAAAGGGATTACGAGATACCCGTTGCAAGCATCGTCGATTTAAACCAAGTACTGGAATACCTTAAGCAAGACCCTACTATGGCGCAATACGCTGAAAGCGTTGCGACCTACCGTAAAGAATACGGAGTAGCCTAGAAAAAAGGGTGAGCAGCACATTCCGCTGTGCCGTTCACCCTACCCCTCTTACACAAGCCCATCAACAATAAGCGATATACCTACCGCAACGGTCACACACTCAAAACAACGTTTAACCAAACCACTGCCCTTAGCAATCGACAAATGAGCGCCAAAATACCCGCCTAGTAACGCGCCTATAATCAGGGCAGGAATCCACTCCCATTTCACATCCGTCTGCATCGCTAATGTCACTGCACCAAAGCCGTTCCAGAACAGCCCTACCAGTATCAACGTATACGTCACGGCACGCTGGTAATCAAAGCCAAACCACACTACCAACCAGATAGTGACAAATAAGCCAGTACCGGATGTTATCGAGCCGTTTAGAAAACCAATAAAAAACAGCCCTATCCCTCCCACTACCCAGCCAACAAAATCCCTGTGTTTTACCGTTGACACTAACCCTAACTGCGGCGAACACCAGGAGTAAGCACCTAAACCTGCGGTAAAAACGCCCAACACTAAACGCGCAATCGCATCCGGCACCGCTAAAATAACCAAAGCACCCAGCACAACCCCAGGCAAGCCTGTCAATAATATAAAACCCGCAAAGCGAGCATTAATGCCCTTCTCTTTAATATGCCTAACTGTCGCCCCCACCCCCAATGCAACACTGGCAATTTTGTGTGTCGCTAATGCAGTGCCAAAGGCAAGCCCCAGAAATAACAGCGCGGGCAGCTGCAACAAGCCCGCGCCACCTCCAGCCAGAGCACTTAACCCATTTGCCAACAATGAAATAACAAACAGCATACCCTGCTCTAAAACGACGTCCATATTTCTTCTTCAATAAAATAGAGATAAAAAGGCGTGATCACGGCTTAGGTTTATACGCGACTCCACGATACATTATGTTATTCTAACCTCTGAGGCAGGTTGGCAGCCATATTGAAATACACATCATCAGCAAACCTTTGGCCAACCCATTGATTTTGTGCGGGTGTTGCGGCTACCGATAAAGCGCTATACTTTATGATATATAGTCACGGCGTCTTTGCTGCCTGCTTAAAACAATAATTCTGTTACATAGATGTTTTATAGATTTGAGATTATTTTCAGAAATGAGTTATTTTAAACAATCAATTTCACTTCTTGTTCTTACCATAGGGCTGACTCACGCGTTCAGTACTTCTGCAGCAAACCTCTATCGCTATAAAGATGAGCATGGCGTAACCGCGCTTGGCTTAAATATTCCACCACACCTCGTTCGAAACGGTTATGAAATTCTCGGTAGTAATGGGCGCGTTATTAAAGTTGTGCCCCCCGCATTAACGGCAGAACAGATAGCGACCAGAGATGCAAAAGAAGCTGAGAAAATTCGTCTTGCTCAAGAAGCACAAAAACAGAAAGAAGACGATGCAGCGTTACTCAAATTATACAGCCACCCAGATGACGCGGTGAGAGTATTAAAACGAAAACTTCAGGATATTGAAGACTTCATTTCACTGAAGAATGGCAATATCTCAGTTGTAAAAGGCCAGTTAGAGCAGGAAGAAGCTAAAGCCGCTAATATGGAACGCACAGGTAAAAAAATACCTGAGAATATTTTAACTAAAATAGAGCAACAGAAGCAGAAGATCACCGATATACAAGGTGACATCGAAGTAAAACAGAATGAGATTCCAGTGATCAAATTGGTATTTGATAAGATCATTAAACGCCTGGAGCTTATCACCAATAAAAAATCTGCGAATTACCTTTTAGAGCTACCCACTTCGGAAAATACCGAAGTCCCAGCACCTAACACCTAACACCTAACACCTAACACCTAACAGTTTAGAGCACAAAAAAAGAGAAGCGACTGCTTCTCTTTTTTTTAACCCGTACTCTACTTAAATTAAGCGGTAGCAGGTGATTTTTTAGCTGCAGGCTTTTTAGCAGGCGCTTTCTTTGTCACTACATCTTCAATAGTTTCAGCTGCGTCTTCTACTGCGTCTTCTACTTTTTCAACTTTGCTTAAAAGGTCAGTTGCATATTCATTCAAGCGTTTGTTGAATGTACGAATTGACTCATACATAGTGCCAACCGCTTCATTGTGCATATCTTGAACAGCCTTGATGCTATAGCTCTTAGCTTCGTTCTCAACTTTCTCTACATAACCAAAAGACTTTTCAGCTAATACCTTATGCTGTTCTTCAACTGCAGCGATACCTTTCTCTACAGATTCTTGAATTTGCTCTTGAAACGATTTTAACTTGCCCATAATGACTCTCCGGTAAATAAAGCTCTCATCCTAAGGGCTCAAAGTCCCTCTCCTTCCATTCGTGATATACATTACTGCTAAAAATTAGAACATTCATACTAAAAAACAAGAATTTACCCCCTAAAACTCAATTTAATTTTCATCTCAATCAAAGCACCATAAGCACTGTTTTTCTTCCGTTATTTGAATTGTGATATGATTCGCGTTTTAAGGCTTTTTCACGATAGGTACACCCACTATGCCCTCCACACGAAAACCTGAATTATTAGCTCCAGCAGGCACGCTTAAAAACATGCAATACGCCTTCGCATATGGAGCTGATGCAGTCTATGCGGGCCAACCTCGATATAGTTTACGCGTGAGGGAGAATGACTTTAACCTTGAAAAGCTTGAGCAAGGTATACAGCTAGCGCACCAATTAGGTAAAAAATTCTACGTAGTCAGCAACATTGCCCCTCATAACAGCAAAATAGATACCTACATTAAGGATATTGAGCCCGTTATAGCGATGAAACCTGACGCGATCATCATGTCTGACCCTGGTCTCATTATGATGGTACGAGATAAATGGCCTGAGCAAACCATTCATCTGTCAGTTCAAGCCAATGCGGTAAATTATGCTTCAGTCAACTTTTGGCAGCGACAAGGCATTGAAAGAGTTATACTTTCACGCGAGTTATCACTTGATGAAATTGCCGAAATCAGAGAAAAATGCCCAGACATGGAGTTAGAAGTATTTGTTCATGGTGCATTATGCATGGCCTACTCTGGTCGCTGCCTGTTATCAGGCTATATAAACAAACGTGACCCTAACCAAGGCACCTGTACTAATGCATGCCGCTGGAAATATCAGGCGCATGAAGCAAAAGAGGACGATGCAGGTAACGTAATTCCACTCGAAGACACAATGCCCAAAACTGAAGAGTGGACACCCGAGCAAACGGCCCCCACTCTTGGCGAAGGCGAAACAACCGATCAAGTATTTCTACTTCAAGAGCCCGGCCGCCCAGACCAGCTAATGCCGGCTTATGAAGATGAACATGGTACCTACATTATGAACTCGAAAGACCTTCGAGCAGTACAGCATGTTCAGCGCTTTACCGACATGGGCATTCACTCCCTAAAAATTGAAGGTCGAACCAAGTCTTACTACTATGTTGCTCGCACCTCTCAAGTCTACCGTCAAGCAATTGATGATGCGGCAGAAGGTAAAGCGTTCAACATGAAATTGATGGACGACTTGGAAAAACTAGCTCAACGGGGCTATACAGAAGGGTTTTATCGCCGCCATGTACATGACGAGTACCAAAACTATGAGCAAGGCAATTCACTTTCAAGCAAACAACTTTTTGCCGGCGAGATCCTCGATGTTGATCACGAGAATAAACTAATGACTGTTGAGGTTAAAAACCGCTTTTCAGTGGGCGATTCGATTGAGTTAATGGCACCGGGAGGCAATATCACATTTAAACTGGAGTCGATCATTAATCGCAAAAATCAATCAGTCGGTGTCGCGCCTGGCTCAGGACACCAAATGAAACTGCCACTACCAGAAGGGGCACCTGAAGATCTTACTTATGCACTATTGATGAGAAATTTATAGTGTCAGACAGAAGCGTCGCGTTGGTGCGGTGACTATTCAAATTAACAAATAAGATCCAACGACATAATAATTCGTTTTAACTCGTCTGGGTCTTTTGTTTTATCCCCTTCAGTCGACTGCTGTTGATAGCCCGGCAAGTACCGACTCTCTAATCTTGACAACCAAAATCGCAATGCAGCCAAATGCAAAAAATCAGGCCAGAGTGAGTACTCACTATCGGTTAATGGCCTAACTGAACAATACCCTTTAAGCAGTTTTCTCAACTTAGCGGGATCATGAGTTCCACTCTCATCGGCAGTCCAATCATTCGCCACCACCGCTAAATCAAACAACAACGAGTCATGACACGCATGGAAGAAATCAATCACGCCACTGATTTTATCACCATCGAACAGTACATTATCTCTGAACAAATCTGCATGTACGATGCCTGATGGGCATCGCTCCAGTTCAGGTTTCATTTTCTGATAGTGGCCTATTGATCGTGATACCCATTTCATTTCTGAAGCAGGCAGGACCTTAGACAGTTTGGCTTCCTGAGCTCTCATCCATTCAATATTTCTAGGGGGTTGCCGCGTCTGAGGACAGTGTTCAAGAGCTTGATGCATTTCAGCCACAAAGCGCCCTATACGCTCACAATGAGCAACTTTAGGTAGGTCAACAGAGCGGCCATTGAAGCAAGGGACCAGTATCGCAGGCTTACCCTTTAACACCCCGTTAATAGCGCCATCATTACGTGGGCAAGGGGCCGGCACGGGAAAACCTTTATCAGCCAGCCAATTCATAAGATGCAGGAAAAATGGAAGCTGATGCTCTTTCAGGTTCTCGAACAACGTTAGCACCCATTTTTGGTGCTGAGCAGCCCGCCCTGTTTGACCGTTTAACGTGACAAAATAGTTACTGTTTTCAATGCCATCTCCGATTTCAGAATACGCAATTAGCGCCCCCAACGAATATTGAGCAAGAAAATCGTTCAGTTCATCCTGATTGACGGGGGTATAAACAGCCATTACTACACCTGTTAGGTTTACGTTATTATCTAGTAACGCACCAGACAATGAGACTTACCAACGGAAGATAACCCAACTAGGTACCAGCAACTGAGATTTGTCTTCTCTAATCCAGCCGCCACCATCATCTGCAACAAGATAATATTCAGGCCCTACCGTTGGAACCACTTTGATTTCTTTCAGAATTCCATTTACCCGATATTCATAAAATGTTTTATTTTCACCACTTCGAATGGTGATTTTGGGTTCGTTAGGGTCTGACGCTTCGGGTGGTGCGGCAAACACACCCACCGGCATCATAGCGCCAAGCATTAATTGAAAAGCAAAAAACAGGGTGAATAACACTTTCTTCATTGGTAACCTACACTACAGCGGATAATTCCTTAATTCATTATTAAACACCTGATTACACTCATGAGTAAAGCCCAAATCAACAAACCGGTTCTCTTAGTCGACGGCTCTTCCTATTTGTTTCGTGCATTTCACGCGTTACCTCCTTTAATCACTTCAAAAGGACAGCCAACTGGCGCTATTAAAGGTGTCATTAATATGACGAGGCGACTCCAGTCGGATTACCCTGATTCGAAGATAGTTATGATCTTTGATGCCAAAGGGAAAAATTTCCGCCATGACCTATACGATCAATACAAAGCAAACAGACCCCCAATGCCCGAAGATTTGAGAGGGCAGATTGAACCTATTCACGAGATCATCAAAGCAATGGGGCTACCACTACTTATTATCCCTGATGTTGAGGCAGATGATGTAATAGGCACCCTAGCGACTCAAGCAACCGAAAAGGGCATCGATACCATCATCTCAACCGGTGATAAGGATATGGCCCAGCTCGTCACTCAACATGTAACACTCATGAATACCATGACCGATACATTTATGGATCAAGAAGGTGTTAAAAAGAAATTTGGCGTAACGCCCGAGCAAATCATTGATTATCTCGCACTAGTCGGCGACACCGTCGATAATATCCCTGGGGTACCTAAATGCGGCCCTAAAACGGCCGTAAAATGGTTAGACCAGCACGGTACACTTAAAGCTGTGATGGAAAATGCCGGCGATGTTAAGGGTAAAATTGGCGAGAATCTTCGAAATAGCCTCGAACTTCTACCACTTTCTTATCAGTTAGCGACCATTCATACTGATGTAATACTTGATCAAAGCCTTGACCAAATAGAACACGAAGCCATCAACAACGAACGGTTGCTCGAACTGTTTAAAGAGTACGAATTCAAAGGCTGGGTTAACCAACTTGAAAAAGGCGATACAGTAACTTCCACGCCTAATAATCAGCCCACAGCTGAGAATACAGTTGAAGCAGATGAACCTACCATCAATACAGATTATGAAACAATACTCACACAATCCGCGTTCGACCACTGGTTAGAAAAACTATCGAACGCTAGCCTCTTTGCATTTGATACTGAAACCACCAGCTTAAACTATATGCAAGCCCAAATCGTCGGTGTGTCATTTTGCGTCACCGCAGGCGAGGCCGCCTATGTGCCCTTAGCACATGACTATATTGGGGCGCCGGAGCAGCTAGACAGAAATACAGTATTGGACGCGTTAAAGCCCTTACTAGAAGACGAAAACAAACACAAAGTTGGCCAAAACTTAAAGTACGACATGAATGTACTCGCGAATCATGGCATTCGACTCAGAGGGATCGCAGAAGATACAATGCTCGAGTCCTATGTGGTGAATTCAGTATCAACTCGTCATGATATGGACAGCTTGGCGAAGAAATATCTCAATCACGACACCATTCACTTTGAGGATATTGCTGGCAAGGGCGCCAAACAGCTGACTTTCAACGCCATCGAAGTTGAAAAGGCGGCGCCTTACGCTGCAGAAGATGCTGATATAACCATGCGGCTGTATCAAAAATTATCACATGAGCTAAATGAATTACCTTCTTTACAGCCAGTATACCGTGAGATAGAACTTCCACTTGTGCCTATTATTGCAGACATTGAACGTGACGGTGCATTAGTCGATGCGCACTTGCTAGGCTGTCAAAGCAAAGAGCTTGAGGAACGGTTACTGCAACTAGAACGGCAGGCCTTCGACCTAGCCGGTGAAGAGTTCAATTTGAGCTCACCCAAACAGCTACAAACGATATTCTTTGAAAAGCTTGAACTACCGATTATTAAAAAGACGCCAAAGGGTCAACCTTCTACAGCAGAGCCAGTTTTGCAAGAGCTTGCTTTAGACTACCCACTACCCAAGGTTATTCTAGAGTATCGCGGCCTCAGTAAGCTGAAATCAACTTATACAGATAAACTGCCATTACAGATAAACCCAGCAACCGGGCGTATCCATACATCCTACCATCAAGCGGTTACAGCAACCGGCCGGCTGTCCTCATCAGATCCAAATCTGCAGAATATACCGGTCAGAACTCAAGAGGGGCGGAGGGTTCGCCAGGCGTTTATCGCCCCTAAAGGCTATAAGTTAGTCGCGGCCGATTACTCACAGATTGAGCTACGAATCATGGCTCACCTCTCTCAAGACGCAGGTTTACTAAACGCCTTTTCGCAAGGGTTAGACGTACATAAAGCAACTGCAGCAGAGGTCTTTGGGGTTGAGACAGAAAAGGTCACAATCGACCAACGGCGAAGTGCAAAAGCGATCAATTTCGGGCTTATCTATGGCATGTCTGCATTTGGACTGGCACGTCAGATTAAAGTCGACCGAAAAACCGCACAAGGCTATATTGACCGTTATTTCGAACGCTACCCCGGTGTGCTGGAGTATATGGACAGCGTTCGCAAGCAAGCCCATGACGATGAATACGTCGAAACAATATTTGGACGACGGCTTTATCTACCCGAGATCAATGCTAGTAACAAAATGCGTCAACAAGCCGCTGAACGTACCGCCATCAATGCCCCCATGCAAGGTACTGCCGCTGATATCATCAAAAAAGCGATGATTAACGTCTCTCAGTGGCTAGCAGAAAGCACCTTGGATGCCCGTATGATTATGCAAGTTCATGATGAACTGGTGTTAGAAGTACGAGAAGATCTAGTCGATGAAGTTACAGCCGGGCTGCTAGAAAAGATGGAATCTGCCGCGAGTTTAGATGTTCCGTTACTGGTAGAAGCTGGCGTTGGCAATAATTGGGACGAGGCGCACTAGACAACCAGTAAAAACGTAGCCGTGATGCAGCGCAGAGGCTGTGAAAGTATTCTAGTATTACCTGTATTACAATAAAGGCACCATTAGT
>CAJXUY010000019.1 GCA_913060665.1 uncultured Oleiphilaceae bacterium | reverse complement strand
GAGCCTTCTGCAGAAGAGGGGCGCATTATATAGCGTTTAGGTTTGAGGTCAATAGGTACATCTAAAAAAACCGGCAAATAAATCGCGCCACCCTCAGGTTTTCCGGAGAAAAGACAACAACATTGGAAGCTAACACCTCACTATAAATCTACCCTAACAGCATTAGATGCCCTACATGCCTTTTGACGGGCACTTTCTTCTGAATCAGCAAGAGCCAACGCAACCCCCATACGCCTACACCCATCTAAACCTGGTTTTCCAAACAGCCTTAGCTGAGTATCCACCTCCTGCAATGACACCTGAATATTTCCAAATGAGGGTGCACGCGATTCACCTTCTACTATTATTACAGAAGAAGCGGATGGACCGAGCTGCCTAATGACCGGCACCGGCAAACCTAGAATAGCTCTCGCATGCAAAGCAAATTCCGAAAGATCTTGAGAAATAAGTGTAACCAAACCAGTATCGTGCGGCCTCGGCGATACCTCACTAAAATAGACATCTTCGCCCGCAACAAACAACTCGACACCAAACACCCCAAACCCACCTAAACTTTTTGTTACCTTTGAAGCGATTGCTTGCGATTTAGTTAGAACCGATTCACTCATCTTCTGTGGCTGCCAAGACTCTCGGTAATCACCATCAACCTGCACATGGCCTACCGGCTCACAATATGAAACGCCCCCAGAATGCTGGACTGTCAGCAAGGTAATTTCATAATCAAAATCAACAAAACCTTCTACAATCACCTTTCCCGCCCCGGCACGCCCTCCTTCCTGCGCATACGTCCAAGCTGACTCAATACCATCCACGGACTTAATCACACTCTGCCCCTTGCCCGACGAACTCATAATCGGCTTAACAACACAAGGCATACCCACTTGAGTAACCGCAGCAGAAAACTCTTCAAATGTTGATGCAAAAACGTAAGGGGAGGTTTTGACCCCCAACTCCTCTGCAGCTAACCGACGAATACCCTCTCTATTCATCGTTAGGTGAACCGCCTTCGCTGAAGGCACAACGTTATATCCCTCCAACTCTAAACTAACCAATTCTTCTGTCGCTATCGCTTCGATTTCAGGAACAATAAACTTCGGCTTTTCCTTTTCTATCACCTGCCGTAACTCAACTGGTGAAAGCATATCAATCACATACGAACGATGAGCCACCTGCATTCCCGGAGCATTCTCATAACGGTCCACAGCTAACTTCAATACCGAAACGTTGTAGCTCAATAATTACTTCTTTACCTAGCTCTCCCGCCCCACAAAAAAGTACTTTTGTTGCGCTATCGCTTAACGGCGTACCAATTACTGTCATCTGCCTTCTCCATCATTAAAAGGAACATCATCTGGACGTGTTTACTTTATCCGATATATGATGTTTTCTCGCGCTCTTTAACTAACACGATCACATCACGCTTCTCATCAGCACTCATCCCACCCCAATTAGAAATCTCATACCCTGTCCTATAGCAGCCCACACAAACATCATCTTCATCAAGCGCACATATACTTACACAGGGGGATTTAACGATTTCTGACTCACTTCCATTCATTTCTACAACACCTTATCCACTCTAAGCTCACCTACTACTGCTGAGCCAACAACTTGTTATAACGCTCAGCATTCTGCACATAATGCACAGCACTTGCTTCAAGCACTTTTTTCTCTATATCGGTTAGCGATCGCTTAACCTTGCCAGGACTCCCGACAACTAAACTCCCGTCAGGTATTTCGACCCCCTCCGGAATTAACGTATTCGCTCCGATGAGACAATGCTTTCCGATTTTTGCTCCATTCAATACCACAGCATTAATACCAACCAAACTATAATCACCTATAAAGCACCCGTGTAACATCGCTTTATGCCCTACGGTCACACCACACCCTATATTAAGCTTGTAAGATGAATCCGTATGAAGAACACTTCCATCCTGAATATTACTTCTAGCCCCAATCACTATCGAATCATTGTCCGCACGAATAACCACATTAAACCAGACACTAGCACTCTCACCTACCACCACGGATCCAATTAATGTTGCGTTTGGCGCAATAAAATGACCACTACCATCCAAAAATACCTTCCTATCACCCAAATCATAAATCACTTTATCACTCCTCCCAACGGCCTATTAGTCGAATCATAATATTACCAAACCACAAAACAGTTAAGCAGCCATGTTAATAAATGACGCTGCTTTTGAATCGATATATACTTTTATCTAAACCCAACGAATCGGTAACAGATATGAAATTTTGCACTGAATGTGGTAACCATGTAAAACAGGCAGTACCTAAAGGGGACAATCGGTTACGCCACATATGTACTCACTGTGAAATCATACACTACCAAAACCCCAAAATAGTAGCAGGGACACTACCGGTACATGAAGGAAAAATCTTACTTTGCAAACGAGCCATTGAGCCCAGACTTGGATTCTGGACCCTTCCCGCAGGGTTTATGGAAAACCAAGAAACAACATCCGAAGCAGCTTTAAGAGAGACACTCGAAGAAGCCGAGGCGACTGTTGAGTTAGACGGGCTATACACTGTTATCAACGTTCCCCAAATCGACCAGGTTCATATTTTCTTCAGAGCACACCTTATTAACAATCATTTTGGCGCTGGCGAAGAAACTCTCGAAACAAAACTCTTCTCTCCAGAAGACATCCCATGGGATGAGATATCATTCCCCACCGTATTCGAAACCCTAAAACAATACATAACCGATCACCCTCTAAACCACTTCCCTGTACATGTAAAAGACATTATACGGAATAAGTCATAGGCCGAGATGCAAAGCGCATATGATAAATCGAATTATAAGATGACCATCTTAGACACTTCGTAAGCAGGCTCTTCATATGGATGAGCCTGCCTCAACGACTCAATCACGTCTTTAACACATGAATATTCACATACCATCTCAACTTTATATTCATCCAGCACTTCAAGCGCGCCAGCAACCCCTATAAAAGGATCACTTCCCTTCATAGGCCTAAACTGACCAACCCCTTTCGATTGCCAACAACAATGCTCGTAACCTCCAAACCTGCCAGCACCCTTCTTAAACATCGCACCTTTAACTAACTCCAAATGAGATTCAGGAACATAAAAACATATTTTATACATCGCCATAATCCATAAACATAAAGATGATTGTTACAAATCACACATAACACAATAGAGCCTTTTGAAGTTATTCACACATTTTGTGGATAACTTTGGGGATAAAACCTTTAAAAGTTACCTGATAGCCCATCATTGCTGACACCCTGCCAAATTGATGAGAAATTAACCCAAACAATATTATCCTTTATTTTCATAGAGATATATTTGTCAACACCCGCCAAAGACGAAAATAAACAACACAACAAGATATTTTTATCAAAACTAATAAAAATGTGCATAAACCATCGACCCCTTACAAAAATCAAGCCAAAAATTACAGTATTTCCCCCTTTTTAAAGCATTATCGAACGTTAACTGTGCTGATCACATCAACACACCTATCATGACGGTTACAAATGTTATCGTTGCGTTACATTAATTTACATATAAGTGCATGCAATCAGGCAAAAAAAACCGCCTCTGGATTGAGGCGGTTTTAAATGAGCTCACTTCAAAATTAATTTAGCCATTTCCTAGCGTTTCTAAACATCCTCATCCATGGAGCATCCTCACCCCACTCACTTGGATGCCAAGAGTTTTGAACGGTTCTAAAAACTCTCTCAGGGTGTGGCATCATAATAGAAACCCGACCTGTTGAGCTAGTCACCCCTGAGAGACCTGACGGCGAGCCGTTCGGGTTTGCGGGGTACTTCTCTGTTACATTTCCCCGGTTATCAACATAACGAAGTGCAACAAGACTGCTTTCATTAAGTGCTGAAAGCTTACCATTAGAAGCGAACTCCGCCCGCCCTTCTCCATGCGCGACCGCAATAGGTAAACGAGACCCATTCATGCCAGCAAAAAAAGCAGATGGCGAGTCTTGAACCTCAACCATAGCTAATCGCGCTTCAAACTGCTCGGAGCGGTTTTTAACAAAGTGTGGCCATAGCTCAGCTCCCGGAATAAGCTCATGAAGATTTGAAAGCATTTGACAGCCATTACAAACCCCTAGCGCCAGCGTATCGCCTCGCTCAAAAAATCCTGCAAATTGATCTCTAGCTAGATTATTGAAAAGAATAGATTTAGCCCACCCCTCTCCAGCGCCCAAAACATCGCCATAAGAGAACCCTCCACAGGCTACCAGTGCATTGTAATCTTGAAGACTCACCCTGCCAGCCAAAATATCACTCATATGGACATCAACGGCACTAAACCCGGCTCGCGTAAATGCCGCACCCATTTCTACCTGGCCATTAACACCCTGCTCTCTTAGTACCGCGATCTTGGGACGCACACCACTATTGATATATGGGGCAGAGATATCATCAGCGCCGTTAAATGTAACAACCGCATTCAACCCCGGATCTTTGGTATCAGATATTTGCTCAAATTCTTCGAATGCACACTCTGAATTATCACGAAGTGATTGCATTTGATAACTTGTTTCAGCCCACACACGGTGATATTCAGTACGTGTATCACCCAGTACTTGCTCACCATCAAAAAGAAATCTAATTTCATCATCCGGGTTTAATGTTCCAACAACCAGGGTATGTTCTCCGAGGCCTGCTGAACTAAATTGCTGTAACACAAATTCTGTGTCTTCAGAGCGAACCTGTATAACAGCCCCTAGCTCCTCGTTGAATAACTCACGGGCAAAGTGGGTTTTGTCTTCAGCCAGCATATCTAGCTTTATATCTATTCCGGTATGACCAGCAAATGCCATTTCACACAAGGTAACAAACATACCGCCATCAGAACGATCATGATAAGCCAGTAGCTTATCATCTCCATTCAAGCCTTGAATCACGGCAAAAAATGCCTTCAAGTCTTCAGCATCATCAAGGTCTGGAGCTACAGCCCCAACTTGCTTGTATACTTGAGCTAAAGCAGATCCGCCAAGCCTGTTCTGACCGTTAGCCAAATCAATTAATATTAAATCTGTCTGACCTTTATCGACTTGTAGTTGAGGCGTTACTGTTTTCCTAATATCTACAACAGGCGCAAAGCCACTTATAATTAGGGACAATGGCGATGTCACTGATTTTCGGCTACCGTTATCATCCCAAACAGTCTTCATTGACATCGAGTCTTTACCAACAGGTATCGTTATTCCTAACTCGGGGCACAACTCCATACCAACCGCTTTGACGGTATCATAAAGATTCTCGTCTTCGCCTGAGTGACCTGCTGCAGCCATCCAATTAGCAGACAATCGAATATCTGATAAATTTTCTATCTGCGCTGATGCGATGTTAGTAATGGTCTCACCAATCGCCATTCGACCTGAGGCTGGCGCATCAATAATAGCAATAGGTGTTCGTTCCCCCATCGCCATTGCCTCCCCACTATAGGTATCGAACGACGAAGCAGTTACCGCTACATCTGCAACAGGAACCTGCCATGGCCCAACCATTTGATCTCTCGCAACCAAGCCAGTGATTGATCTGTCACCAATCGTAATCAAAAAACTTTTGCTGGCAACACTCGGCAGTCTAAGTATACGGCCAGCAGCTTCAGTAATATCAATTTTGGTCGACTCAAAAACACTTTTGGTGAAGTTCTTTCTCTCGACACTTCGATGCATTTTAGGCGGTTTACCGAATAATATATCCATTGGGAGGTCAACAGGATTATTTTCGAAATGTTCATCTTTTAGTTTAAGATGCATCTCTTCTGTCGCCTCACCAATAACAGCATAGGGGCAGCGCTCTCTTTTACAGATAGCGTCAAATGTATCAAGGTTCTCTGGTGTTACGGCAAGCACATAGCGTTCCTGAGATTCATTACACCAAATAGCAAGAGGGGACATCCCCGGCTCATCACAAGGAATATCTCTTAGATCAAACACCCCACCACGCTCGCCATCTTTAACGAGTTCAGGGAATGCATTTGATAATCCGCCGGCACCCACATCATGAATGAACGCAACCGGGTTATCATCATCTAACTGCCAACATCTATCGATCACTTCCTGACAACGGCGTTCCATTTCAGGGTTTTCTCTTTGAACAGAGGCAAAATCAAGGTCTTCCTGACTACTACCCGAATCCATAGAGGAGGCTGCGCCCCCCCCTAAACCAATAAGCATAGCAGGCCCACCCAGTGCAATAAGCTTTGCACCAACAGGAATCTCTCCCTTTTCAACATGCTTCGCTTTAATATTGCCCAATCCCCCGGCAATCATTATCGGCTTGTGATATCCCTTAACTTCATCACCATTTGGGCCTTCGACTGTTTCTTCAAATGTTCTGAAGTACCCGCATAAATTAGGCCGCCCAAACTCATTATTGAACGCAGCACCACCAATTGGGCCGTCCAACATAATACCTAACGCTGATGTAATCCGGTCTGGTTTACCATAATTGCCTTCCCAAGGCTGTTCAAAGCCAGGAATTTTAAGGTTAGACACGGTAAACCCGTTCAAACCTGCTTTTGGCTTAGACCCTTTACCCGTAGCGCCTTCATCACGAATTTCGCCTCCTGAGCCTGTCGAAGCTCCAGAGAAAGGCGAGATAGCAGTTGGGTGATTGTGCGTCTCAACCTTCATCAATATATGAATATCTTCTTGGTGAGCAGCATACTCTTTTGTTACCGGGTCAGGGTAGAACCGTCCTGCCTTAGAACCCGCTATAACAGATGCATTATCTTTATAAGCCGAAAGTACACCATTACTGTTTGCTTCATAAGTATTTCTAATCATCGCAAACAGAGACTTATCTTGAGCCTCACCATCAATATCCCATGAAGCATTAAATATTTTGTGCCGACAATGTTCAGAATTCGCCTGAGCAAACATCATTAACTCAACATCAGTCGGATTTCTTTCGAGCCCCACAAATGATGCTGTTAAATATTCGATTTCATCTTCCGCTAAAGCCAATCCTAACTTACGGTTAGCTTCTTCAAGTGCTGCCTGCCCTTGAGCCAACACATCGACAGAGTTCATGGGCTCCGGCTCAGCAACACTGAAAAGAAGCTCAGCACCAGCCATTTCATAAAAAACAGCTTCTGTCATTCTGTCATGGAAATAAGACGACAAAAGCTCTCGCTCGGGTTTATCAAGCTTGCTCGAGGAACGAACAAAATAAGCAATGCCACGCTCTATTCGCTTGATATCCGCCAAACCACAATTGTGAGCGATATCAGTCGCCTTGCTAGACCATGGTGATATAGTACCTGGACGGGGAACCACCAAAAACAGCTGACCATCTGCCGCTTCAATACTAGCCTTGGGCCCATACTTAAGAATACGATTTAGAGTATTTAATTCTTCCGCTTTAAGCTCTTTTTCAACATCAACAAAATGCATAAATTCAGCGTACACAGAATCAACAGCAGGTACCTGCTCTTTGATAGCCGATAACATTTTGGTGTTTCTAAAAGAAGAAAGTGCGGGTGCGCCTCGCAGTTCCAGCATCACTTGGCTTTGCCTCTTGGAAGGAGTGAAAAGAAAGTTGCGTATAATACTTGAAACACGCCCCTAGCAACAACATTGATTTACCTATTTAGCACCACGCCCCCAGTATAGCCACAAAAGTTTTACAATGTTTTTCACAGTTATAAACATGTTCTATTGACTATAAACCTTCTAACTGGAAATATGTACAGTTATAAAAACTGTACAAAATTTCTCAATTTAGTGTATTTATATTGTTTTTTTTCACGCTTTCATTAGGTAAAAAAATCCGCTAGCACTAGACACATAGAAAGACTAAAGAGTGTGGATAAATGACCAATAAAAACTTATTGAGAAGAGGGTTAACCCTAGGCGGCCTGCCGCTCATTGTTTTTATATTTACCACTCTGTCGCTTTCTGGCTGCTCTCGCCCTACTACGTTAGAAAAAATCGAACAAGAACAAGTTCTCCACGTTATTACTCGCAATGGCCCAGCCATCTATTTTGAAGACAAAGATGGCCCTGCTGGCTTTGACTATGAAATAACCAAACTCTTTGCAGAAGAACTAGGGGTTGAATTAAGGTTAAGAGTAGCCGACAACCTCGGGGAACTGCTGTCTGTTATTGATCAGGGTTACGCTCACTTCGCCGTCGGAGGACTAGCCGCGACTGATATAAGAAACTCCAGATTTGAATACTCATCCCCCTACATGGAGATCACGCCCAAAGTTGTATATCGGTTAGGTACCTCTCGGCCTAAAGAATTGACAGATTTAGTTGGGCGACGAGTAGTAGTGATTGCTGATAGCCACCATATCGATATTTTAAAACAGCTTAAACAAGATTTTATAGACCTGACCTGGGAAGAGTCCGAAGAGCTTGACACCTCTGATTTACTCAAACAGGTCAGCGAAGGTAATATAGACTACGCCATTGTCGACTCGACTGATTTAGCAAAACACCAAGCTTACTATCCAAAAGCCGTAGCAGCATTCAGCCTCAGTAAACCATTAAACTTTGTTTGGTATTTCCCCGCCAGTGAAGACGACTCGCTGAACCAAAAAGCGAAGGTATTCTTCGAGAAGATAAAACAAGATGGCACCCTTCTACAACTTAAAGAACGCTATTATGGCCATTTGAATCAGCTAAATTATGTGGGTGCTAGAACGTTTATTCATCATATTAATAAACGTCTTTCGCGTTACGAAGACACCTTTAAGTCAGAAGCAGGCTTTCACAAGCTAGATTGGAGACTACTGGCAGCAATTGGCTATCAGGAGTCACACTGGCGACCCAACGCTACCTCTCCCACCGGCGTACGGGGATTAATGATGTTAACACGGGTTACCGCTAAAGAACTGGGGATCAAAAACCGACTTGACCCTGGAGCAAGCATTAAAGGTGGCGCTAAATACTTTGCTAAAATACGGGCCAGAATACCGGCCAGAATAGCCGAGCCCGACAGAACATGGATGGCTCTAGCATCTTACAATGTAGGCTTTGGGCATCTTGAGGATGCACGAATCCTCACTCAAAAAGACGGTAAAGATCCAGACCAATGGCTTCATGTGAAAGAGTATCTTCCGTTACTGCAGAAGAAAAAATGGTACAAGCAAACCAAACATGGATACGCCAGAGGTTCTGAGCCGGTAGTATACGTGCAGAATATTAGACGATACTACGACGTACTGACCTGGATGAAACAACCCCAAGTCGATGAGGGGGTTATTGCAAGCCAGACATCTGATGAAGACTATAACAATGAGCCTTCAGGTCGCTTGATGTTTCCGGACACACTACAAGAAATGCCACCAACATTATAGGCTCAAGTGCAGGAATAGCTTCTAGCGGAGTTAACAGACCTTTTCCATCGCATATGAAATTTGGTCATGATTAAACCCTTTTTGTAATAGAAACCTCATCTGCTTGGCTTTCTGAGCAAAGTCATCTACCCTATTTACACCAAACTTTTTCTCTCTTTGACAGACCGCTGACTCAAACCAACTTTGTTCATTTGAATCAACGAATTCATCGACTAATATCTCCGCTACTTGTCTTTCTTTAAGCTCGGATATCACCCTAACCGGCCCAAACCCTCTTGATTTACGGTAGTAGCAATACGCTTCGGCAAAACGTTCATCACTTACCAGCCCTTCAGACTCCAACTCATCTAAAACAAGTTCAATTACATCACTATCAAACGACTTGAGCAGCATTTTAACCCTTAACTCGTAACGACTATGCTCTCGTCGAGCAAGCGCACGAATAACCTTGCTCCTAACATCAGCCAAAGCATCATTGCCCAAGCCCAAAAGCAGCACTGGCTCAGATTCAGGTGAATTCATCAATATCCTCAAAATATCTTTAAACACATATTCCGCAATTGAACAATCAGGGTTAGACTATGCCCCCTAACTAATCGGCACTCATTTACGAGCGCCTGTTTCGACGCTTAAATATAAGCGCCATAATAACGGTGAAAACATACTTATGTCAGCATTTCTTAAAAAGCTATTTAAACCTAAGTGGAAAAGTTCAAGCGCGATGACTCGAAAAGAGTATATATCTGGACTTAACCTATCAACGGAAGAAGATAGAAACGTTCTTCTAGATCTAGCAAGAAATGATGCCGACAACCAAGTACGACGAGCTGCAATCAATAAGATAGACTCAATCAGTACTCTACTAAGTCTCTATCAGGATCCATCTGAACTCATTAAACCTGCCGTTAAAGATAGACTGGAAGAGCTTGCAAAGTCCAACGCGCTACCCATATACGAATTAATAACAGATGAGTCATTGCTGATTGAACTTATTGTGAACGCAGAAAACGCTGAACAGTATTTGGGTGCATTGAACCGTTTATCCGCTCCTGCGCTTGAAACCATCGCCATTAACTCTAAATTAAATCAAATTAGACTGTCTGCTGTAGCATTAGTAGTTGATGAGGCCCCACTTGCAGCTATAGAAAAGCTCGTTAAAAACAAAGACAAAAAAGTATACCAAGTAGCAAAATTAAAACTTAAAAAAATCAAAGAGAACAAAAAACAGCGTACTGAAACGTTAGAAAAACAAGAAGCGTTAATTAAATCATTAGAGGCCCACGCCTCTAGCGAAACAGTAAAACTTTATAGTGCCAAGCTAACATCGCTGTTGGACTCATGGAAGGCGTTGGATGAATGCTTGGATAACCCGTTAATCGAACGATTTGAAGCAAGCAAGACAGCTTGTATATCAAAGTCAGAACACTTTAAGAAAGAACAAGAGCAAGTAGAGCTAGCACAGCAATTGGTTCGTCAACAAGTGACTGAACGAACTGAAACTTTGAATACTCTTGAACAAACGTTCGAACGTTTTAAAGTGACGCCTATAGAATCAGCCAGTGAACTGCCCGCCCTAGACGCTATCATAAAAACCCAAGAAACAAGATGGCTTGAAGCAACTAAAAACAGCTCGGTAGAAAAATCCGAGCAAAAGCGTTATCAGCTATTCATGAGTGACCTTAAGCACTATCTAAAGTCTGCACAATTATTTATGGCTAACAAAGGTCAGTTTTTAGCTCTGCAAAACAATGAAGCATCAGTCACGACAGGTAGCGCCGCCGACCTTAAAGAGATCAAAGCATTTATTGATCAAGTGAACTGGCCACACGCCTTTATAGCGCCCCCTCTTTTTAAATTGTTATCGAAAACAGTGGGCAATATAACCGATCAACGAAAACAAACACTTGAAAACACCGGTAAGCTTAAACGAGACATCGAAGAAAAACTTACCTTACTAGATAGAGATTTGAACAACCGAGCGTTAAAGCCATCATCCCAACGATTTAAAGAACTTAATCACTTGTTCCATTACCTCGATAAATCAGTATCAGCGCAATACTCCGGTAAGCTACAACTATTAGGTAACCAACTAGACGAACTAAAAGATTGGCATGGCTATGCAGTCACCCCAAAACAAACCGAGCTTTGTGAACATATAGAGCGTTTAGCAGAGCAACATCTGGAGCCACAAATCAAGGCTGACAAGATAAAGGAACTACAGGACGAGTGGAAAAAATTAGGAGGGTCTTCAGACCAGAAAATATGGCTACGCTTTAAAGCAGGGTGTGATGCCGCATATACGCCCTGTCGTGACTATTTTGATGAGCAAAAAGCCCTTAAAAAAAGCAATGTAGAAAAACGAAAGACCATTTGCAAAGAAGTAGGCGACTTTGTTGCTCAAAACGATTGGAGTAACACCGACTGGAAAGCGGTTGAGAAAATTAATCGGGCCGCAAGAGAAGAGTGGAAAGCCTGCTACCCAGTAGAGTTCAAAGAAAACAAAGGTGTACAAAAGTCATTTAATGACCTTTTAGGTAAATTAGATCAATATCTCGATAATGAGCGGGCGCGAAACAAACAACTCAAACAAAACATCGTCAAGAAGACTCAAGCGCTTATCGCCCATGAACCACTATCTGAAGCGATTGAGGGTGCAAAGTCGCTACAATCTGAATGGCAACAAATAGGTATTACGCTCCATAAGGACGATAGAAACCTTTGGAAAGAGTACCGAGCCGCTTGTGACGAAATATTTAAACGAAGAGACGCCGCTAACGAAAGCAAACAACACGCAATTAGTGAAGCAGTTGCTCAGGCGGACGCTCTTTGTGAGGAAGCAGAAACCCTATCTAACAACGCCGACTCAGCATCAGATAAAACAATCAAAGAGCTTCGTCAGCGTTTTAAAGAGATATCACCACTCCCTAAAAAAGATCACGAAAAACTGACTCAGAAGTTCGAAAGTTTCATCAGCCAATTAAAGTCTGAACAAGCCAAACAAAAAGCAATTAAAGAAAATGCGGTATGGCTTGAGAGCAACAGAGTATCAAAGTTAATCAGAGATGTTGCCGAAACACTTCAGTCAGGCGGCGCACTCGAAAACAGTGCAGGCATAACGGGTGAGATCACCTCTGCTTTAGAGCATGAACAATCAGTCAATAGCGCTCTACTAGACGTTTGGAAAGCACTGACAGAGAAAGAGACCACAGAATATAACGTCATATCAGCTGACAACGCGAAGACGGTCTGCATACAGTGTGAAATAGCCGCAGAAATAGACTCGCCACAAGAGGATCAAGCTCTGCGAATGCAACTACAGGTTAATCGCCTATCTCAAGGTATTAATAGCCAGCAAGACAATGGAAATAAAAAGGATGAACTAGATAAACATTTACTGGAATGGTTTCAGCTTTGCCTGATACCTGAAAGTGTCAGGTTAAATCTCGAAGCAAGGATAGATAACGTATTGGCAAAACGGACATAGTAACAACCTCCGCTCCAGACCACTTCACGTCAAGGGGTTTGACTGACGACGACTATCTCAGTTTAACCCCACTTAAACTTACTCGCGCGCCCGCTTATCTACGTAAGCAAGCGCATCTTCAACTGCACTTTTGACCTTGTCTCTCATTTCCTGCGCTTCTATTGGAGAAAGATAATAAATCATATCGACCTCGTGCCTAATGTAGCGTGGAGGAAGATGATTCAACGCGACACACATAACATCTATTAGCAGATCGTCACTAAACGCTTTTTCGCTCGTTAACTCCGCAAGTGTTTCTATTACCAAAGGCTCATAATAGTTTTGAATACTATCCATAATTGACATAAATATACCTATTTATTACGACATCATAAATATAGAGTTTTTATAAAAACACGGATGAAATGAGCCCGCAAAGAATACAAAAACTAATCAGCTAGTACTAAAACATAGTTAATTACCCTGAATATTCAAATGGATATGCCATTATTTAATAAAACAGTGGCACTTTTCACCAACGTTTTTGTCAACAATCGCCATTTTTCTCATATATCGCTAATCTAAGGTAGAGAAACTGAAAACAAAAAACTCGGTAACCATTTTGATTAACGCCGAACGCAGCATGTGAGCCAACGATTATGAGCAACGAAGCATTTATCTACGACGCCATTCACACGCCTCGAGGCAAACGTAAAAAAGATGGATCTTTGCATGAGGTAAAGCCCGTTACCCTCAATTGCTTTTGCGCGTCAGGACTGAAAGCGGTAAACATGGCAGCAATGAAAGTTCGATCTGGTTGGGAAGACCTTGTGGTGCTAGGCGGTGTTGAATCCATGTACCTAGTGCCAAGAGGCTCTGATGGACGCGCTTGGGCAACGGACCCGGCGACTAACCTGACAACAGGCTTTATCGATAACCTTCCTGTATTATCGATCAATTCTATATTTCCTTTCATTTCAACATCGTTCACTACTAAATCCTACATGAATTAACAATAATTAATCCCAAATGCGCTAGTCAGCAAGGTTCCGGTGCCCTACAATCGATATAACTTTATAATGCGTGATACAAAATAATTATTATGATGATGACAAAAAAGACCGTTAGCCGATTTGTTCCTTCACTCAGCTTAAATCGAACCTCTTTTCTAGTTAGCGCATTGGCATTTGCTTCTTTGCTAAACACGACCTCGGTTTCGGCGCTCTCGCTTAGTGCCGATGATTTTCAACCATTAACACCCGATAAAGAACAACAAGCAGCCAGCATCCATGTGTCTAGACAGTTGCTATTATCCCATTACCGCAAACAACCAATAGACCGGGCGCTATCAGAACGTATTTTTGAAAACTACCTTGATACCTTAGACAGTCAGAGAATCTACTTTTTAGCCAGCGACCTAGAAGACTTTGAACCCTATAGATTTCGCCTTGACGGTGCATTGAAGACCGGCCAACTTGAACCCGGCTTCAATATCTACAACAGCTATGAAAAGCGGGTTATCGAGCGGCTAAGGTATCTACTAACAATGCTCGACACCGGGATCGATAAGCTCGACTTTGACAAAAACGAGACACTACAAACAGACCGAAAAGATAGCCCATGGCTTACTACTAAAGAAGAGATGGATGACCTGTGGCGTAAACGACTCAAAAGCGCGGTGCTCTCTCTTAAGTTAACCGGTAAAACGGACGAAGAGATTATGAAAACGCTCAAAACCCGTTACGAGAGCCAACTCAACCGAGTGTTACAAACCCGCAGTGAAGATGCTTTTCAGGCCTATATGAATGCTTTTACCGGTGTTTATGACCCACATACGACTTATTTTTCACCCCGCACCTCCGAGAATTTCAATATCAACATGAGCCTCTCTCTTGAGGGTATCGGTGCGGTATTACAAAGCGATAACGAATACACCAAAGTGCTTCGCATGGTGCCTGCCGGGCCTGCTGATAAGCAAGGCCAGCTTAGCCCTGCCGACCGAATCGTAGGTGTCGGTCAAGGTAAAGAGGGTGAAATCATTGATGTCGTTGGCTGGAGACTGGATGAAGTCGTTGACCTAATCCGCGGTCCTAAGCACTCAACGGTTCGGTTAGAGGTTGTTCCAGCTGGAAACAAAGATGAAAATCAGACCAAAGTGATCAACATCGTTCGCGATAAAGTAAAGCTTGAAGAGCAAGCAGCTCAAAGCCAAGTAATGGAAGTTGAAAAAGACGGCATCACAAAACGTATCGGAATAATAGACATCCCTGCGTTTTATGCAGACTTCAAAGCGATGCAAAAAGGTGATCCAAACTACAAAAGTACCACTCGAGATGTTAAAGACCTCCTTAAAGAATTAGAAAAAGACGATATCGACGGGTTAGTTATCGACCTTCGTAACAACGGCGGCGGCTCCCTTCAGGAAGCCAACATGCTAACAGGGCTATTCATCAAAGAAGGCCCAACGGTTCAGATTAGAAACAGCAGAGGGGTCGATGTATTAAAAGATCCTGACCCAGAATTGGTGTATGGCGGGCCGTTGGTTGTACTAGTTAACCGAATGAGTGCGTCAGCATCAGAGATATTTGCTGGAGCTATTCAGGATTACGGCCGCGGAGTCATTATGGGGGGGCAGACATTTGGTAAGGGAACCGTTCAATCTGTTCGGTCACTCAACCATGGTCAAATTAAAATCACTCAGGCTAAGTTCTATCGCGTATCTGGCGCGAGCACCCAGCACAAGGGTGTTATTCCAGACATTGAACTACCCTCAACTATTGATAAAACAGAAATCGGTGAAGATGCATTACCAGAAGCACTACCTTGGGACGCAATAGACCCAGTTGAGCACACTAAGTACACATCAACATCTGATATTTTAAATCAACTGAAAGGGCGTCATGAAGCACGTTTTAACGCGACACCTGAGTACAAGCTATTACTTGAGCAAATAGATTTTCTTAATGAAAGGAGAGAAACAACGACCCTTTCACTTAACGCCGCCGAGCGAGAAAAATTAAAGTTAGGGCTCGATAATAAACAACTTGAACTCATCAATAAGAGTCGCAATATAAAAGGCAAAGGGCCCTTTAAGTCAATGGATGAAAAGGAAGAGCATGACGATGAGCTAGCAGCAAATCCGAAAAAAGATAAAGAGCTCGACTTTATAGCAAAAGAGAGTGCTGAAGTTGTTTTGGATTTGATTGAGTTTAATCAACGTTTTACCACCAATAGTGAAAGCTCTGCTAACTATACACTTCGATAGCGTTTTGTTGACTGGTTCTCGAAAGGGCTCAAAGGGTGCCTTTCGGGGATCAATACTCCCTCCCTTCTCTACCCCTCCTGATACCTAGTACGCTAAACTACAGACAAACTGTAAATTCTCATTTAAACAGTGATTCAACCGGCGCTATATTGAAAAGGACTAATGCTCATGGGCGATGACAATCATGAAAAACACAATGCACTTGAAGCGTTTTTAGAAGACCATCTAAACGAGTCTGATGACCTAAGAGCTAGCGTCGGCATACCGGATCAAGTTGTTAATCCATCATCCAGTGATGAAAACAAAACAAAAACAGATGATGAAGTCCCCCTTTATGAGCCACAAGAACGCAGAGCCAAAAACGAACATACCGCAGAAGATGATATTGATGATGATACACTGATTGATAGACTTAGTGAGCTAACTTCATCGGCGTTTAAGTTTGCCAAACGGACAACGCAAACATCTTTTAAAGTGGGGAAAGCGCTGATCCACTCTCAAGACCAGTTAAAACTAATGCTAACAGCCGGACAGTCTCTTAAAGATTTACGAGAGGTCGCCGGACTAACGCTATCAGAAGCCAATGAAGCGCTAAACTTGAAAGATAAATCAATACTTGAAGCAGTAGAAAACGGAACGGCAACACTCTCTTTCGAGCTTATTTTAAGACTGTCAGCACTACTCGCACGAAACGACCCTATACCCTTCATTATCAAATATACGCGAACCTACAACCCGGAAATCTGGGGGATTTTAAGTGACTGGGGGCTCGGGCGGCTTCCACTTCAATATGAAAGAGAGCGACAGTTTATTAATATATTTAGAGCCCATGATGAAGCGAGAAAGCTGTCAGACGATGGCTATAAAAAGGTCTTAGAGTTCACCAAAAAAGCATTTGATATGTCCCTGCATTTTATTGCAGAACAAGAAAACGTTCCATTCGAAGAATCAACTGAAAGTGATAATGAAGACAAACCAGCTAAGCCCAAGCCAGAAAGCGATAAAAAGAACCAGAAGAGTAAGCGATCAGATAAGTAAGGCCCGCTATTGGGCCTTATCATTAGGTGATTAATCAGTGTAAACCTTGTTTAGTCATTTTTACCGACGGGTTTATCAAACTTTAAATTAGGTAGGTTTGCATTCCCCATAATAAAAAGTGATACTCCCGTAAAAATACAAAAGAAAAAAGAAGCCAGAAAGCTCGCAGTGATAGGGTCTGACGCTCCGAGCTCTTGAGCCTTAAGGAATAAAAACACCCCACTCACTGCAGCCAACAAAAAACTAACATATGCAAAAAAAAGCGCTGTTTTTTGCATTATCCCTTTAGGGTTAGACTTAATGTAAACCTCAGGTTGGTTATTACGATCAGGTGTACTCATTACATATACTCTTATTGATTGAATTCAGCCTAATAACGCTTTCATCTTTTCTAGTGTGGGTTTTAATACGATGCCCTGCTCGGTGACAATCGCGTCAATTAAATCAGCGGGGGTCACATCAAAAACAGGGTTAATTGCACCTACATTTTTAGGCGAAAGCTGAATACCTTGTATAGAAGTCAGTTCTGTACCCGTTCTTTCTTCTATGGGTATCAAGTCTCCGGATACAAGCGACATATCAACCGTACTAGACGGAGCAACCACCATGAATTTTATGCCATGATAGCGAGCCAAAACCGCTAAACTATATGTACCTATCTTGTTAGCCACATCACCATTGGCGGTAATTCTGTCAGCACCTACTACGACCCATTTAACATCTCCCTGCTTCATAATATGAGCGGCGGCAGAATCTGCATTCAAAGTAACTGAAATTCCATCTCGCTCAAGCTCCCAAGCCGTTAATCTTGACCCTTGAAGCCATGGCCGCGTTTCATCAGCATAGACATGTTTGATTGTTTCTTGCGCCCAGCCATGTCGTATAACTCCTAATGCAGTCCCGAATCCACCGGTAGCCAAAGAGCCTGTATTACAATGTGTTATTACCGAAAACGGGGTATCAGACAACTCTGCCATCAACTCAGCACCGAGCTTACCCATCAACTTGTTGGATTCGATATCTTCATTGTGAATATTCGTGGCTTCATCGAGTAATGAAGCAGTAGGGTTTTGTACATCAGGAAGTCTATTAATCAAACGTTTCATTCGATCCAGCGCCCAAAACAAATTGACCGCAGTAGGCCGAGAGTTCGCCAATTCGTTAATTGCATCAACAATGTTAGCTTTCCAACTACCCTCATGTTGAAGAAATGCGGAATGGCAGGCCAATACCATACCATAAGCGGCGCTAACACCTATTGCTGGCGCACCTCTCACCACCATCTGAGTAATGGCATCTGCGACCTCAGAAGAGGTGCTGCATGAAATATACAGCTCTTGAGTAGGCAACAATCGCTGATCTAGTAAATCAAGATGGCCAGTTTCCCACTTAATAGCTTCAATACCACTACTCATTAATACCTCTTTGACATTGTCTTCGAACGTTCATGATGATTCTCTCAGGGCTAGTTTACGGACAATGATGTCGTAATAGAACGAATAATACAAAAACAAACAATGATTCTGCTTTTCATTAAAAAACTGCCGTAAAGCGATAAGACAGAGAACATCATTCAGGGTATACTGAGCCCAAAATTAATTCGATATCACTCGTAGATTTTATGCTTAACAATCAATTGGTAGATACTATAATACATGCCCGCTGGGTGATCCCCATAATCCCTCAAAATACCCTGTATGAAAAATACAGTGTCGTGATATCTGGGCACAAAATAGTTGATATCCTACCTACCCATGAAGCGTTAGAGAAATATACGGCAAACGAAACATTTAACCTTGACGATTATCATGCACTATTACCCGGTCTTATTAATGCCCATGGTCATAGCGCAATGAGTCTCTTTCGAGGCTTAGCAGATGACCTTCCATTGATGGAGTGGCTCAACAACCATATCTGGCCTGCAGAAGCCAAGTGGGTAGATGAGGCGTTTGTTGCTGATGGTACGCTACTAGCCATTGCAGAGATGATAAGAAGCGGCACAACCTGTTATAGCGACATGTATTTTTTTCCCAATATCAGCGCAAAAGTAGCTTCCGAGCACAAAATTCGAACTCAAATATGCTTTCCTATACTCGATTTCCCGACAGCATGGGCTCAAAGTGCAGAAGAATATATCCATAAAGGTGTTGAGCTATTTGACCAATACCGAAACAGTGATTACGTAACAGTGGCCTTCGGCCCCCATGCCCCTTATACCGTATCAAACGAACCTCTTAAGCAAGTGGCAACACTAGCCGATCAGCTTAACGCGCAGGTACAGATTCATCTGCACGAAACATCGTTTGAAGTTCAAGAGTCTATAGAACAATATGGTGTCAGCCCAATACAGCGCCTCGCTGACCTTGGACTACTTTCCCCTTCTCTGCAATGCGTCCATATGACTCAACTTAGCGACGCTGATATACGGTTAATTGCTGATAGCGGAGCTCATGTCATTCACTGCCCAGAATCAAACTTAAAACTGGCTAGTGGTTTTGCGCCTATCGACAAATTAATCAAAGCAGGCATCAATGTCGCGTTAGGAACAGATGGCGCCGCCAGCAACAATGACCTTGATCTATTCGGTGAAATGAAAACCGCAGCACTAATTGGTAAAGCAGTAGCCAGCGATGCATCAGCCGTCAATGCTCACCAAGCATTAGAAATGGCAACAATTAATGGCGCACAATCAATGGGGTTAGAGAATAAAATAGGATCACTGGAGTCAGGTAAATTAGCTGATATTATAGCCATTGATTTAGGGCACATAGACTGCCAGCCTGTTTATGACCCTGTATCTCATATTGTTTATGCAACTAACAGCCACCAGGTTACTCATAGCTGGATTGGCGGAGATATCCATATGAATAATCGCCAGCTTGCAATGATCGATACACTGCATCTAACCGCGCGAGTCAAAGAGTGGGCTACCAAGATTAAAACGGCAGATAATGCGCAAGCATCAAGTTCAAAGTAATCATATTAGTTGGCGATCATTAATTAACACTATTAAATAGTATTGGTATACGTACTAAGGTCAAATCACTATGAATAACCCCGCATACAGAAACGTAGACAGCAATGAAATCGCAAAATTTGAGGCATTAGCTAGTCGCTGGTGGGATAGAGAAAGTGAATTCAAACCATTGCATGACATCAACCCTCTACGAGTAAATTATATCGACGAACGAGCCAACCTACCTGGAAAAAAAGTACTAGACGTTGGCTGCGGTGGAGGGATTTTATCTGAAGGTCTCTCACAACGTGGTGCTCACGTAGATGGCATCGATATGGGCGAAGCACCACTGGCAGTCGCCCGTTTACACGGCCTAGAGTCAGGAGTGAGTGTTAACTACAGACAAATCACAGTAGAAGAACTTGCAAGCCAAGAAGCCGGTACCTACGACGTGGTGAGCTGCCTTGAGATGCTGGAACATGTACCTGAACCTGCATCTGTAATCAAAGCCTGTTTCGCGCTATTAAAGCCAGGAGGCAAACTTTTTCTTTCTACGTTGAATAGGAACCCAAAGTCGTTTCTATTTGCTATTGTTGGCGCCGAACATATCCTCAAGATGCTACCCAAGGGAACTCACGAATTCAAAAAATTCATTCGCCCTTCCGAATTAGCCGGTTATGTCAGAGGTGCAGGGTTCGAGCTTAACGACCTCACTGGAATGACCTACAACCCACTAACAAAGCGCTATAAGCTAAGCCAGGATGTTGACGTAAACTACTTAATGTATGCCGTTAAGCCTGTTTAACCACTATTAAAATCAGAAGAGAAGCAAGTGTTAAAATTTACGCCCGAAGCCGTTTTATTCGATCTCGATGGTACATTACTAGACACTGCACCTGATTTTATCAGGGTGGTGAACCAGCAGCGCCTTCTGCACAATCTGGATACGCTAGCCCCTCACCTAATTAGAGAAACCGTATCGAATGGTGCGAGAGCATTAATAAAGCTCGCCTTTAATCTTGACGCTGATGACACCGGCTTCGTTGACAGACATACAGAATTATTAGCGCTGTATGAAGAGTCTATTGCCGAAGAAACTGTCTTTTTCCCCGGAATAGACCTATTTTTAAAACTGCTGGAGGAAAAATCCATACCTTGGGGCATCGTTACAAATAAGCCGTCACGTTTTACTCTACCGTTGCTAGAAAGGCTAAAACTAAACGGCCGTTGTAGCGTAACGGTTTGCCCAGATGACGTAACCCATACAAAGCCTCACCCGGAACCCTTGTTTCTAGCTTGTAATAAGCTAAGTTGCTCTCCAGAAAAATCGTTATATGTGGGCGATCATGAACGAGATATAGAGGCTGGACGTAGCGCCGGAATGACCACCATCGCAGCTCGATACGGCTATATTGACACCCCAGAACGAGTTGGTGATTGGAACGCAGATTTAATCATCGATCACGGACACGAACTCACTGAATGGCTAAAAATAGTCAGTTAAAAACAGGCGAAGTGATTATGCAAGACTATCAAGCCCCAAACGATCTTTTAGAAGGGAAAGTAATCCTGGTAACCGGAGCGGGCGCGGGCATCGGCCAAGCAGCCGCAAAATCATTCGCTGCGCACGGAGCCACCGTCATTTTACTCGGCCGAACCATTAAAAAACTTGAAGATGTATATGACGAGATTGAAACAGCAGGACACCCTCAAGCGGCTATCTACCCTATGAATTTAGAGGGGGCGGTCGCAAAAGATTATGACGATATGGCCGCTACCATCCAAAAAGAATTCGGTCGTCTCGACGGTATTCTTCACAACGCAGCCTTGTTAGGAAGCATTACCCCCATTGAGCAGTATGATGCTGATGAGTGGCTGAAGTTAATGCAAGTAAACCTTAATGCCCCCTTTATGATGACTCAAGCGCTAGTATCACTATTAAGGGAGTCCGAAGACGCATCCGTTATATTCACATCATCAAGCGTAGGAAGAAAGGGCCGAGCTTATTGGGGAGCTTACTCAGTATCAAAATTTGCCGTCGAAGGGCTAATGCAAGTGCTAGCGGACGAGCTTGATGACGAGCACAATAATATTCGAGTCAACAGTGTTAACCCAGGGGCAACCAGAACCAATATGAGAGCCCACGCTTTTCCCGCAGAAAACCCAATACATAACCCGTTACCCGAAGACATTATGGGTACTTATTTGTACTTAATGGGAAGAGAAAGTGCAGGGAAAACCGGACAAGCATTTGACGCGCAGAAAAAGTAAGCTCAATTTACGTAACGGTCACTCACCAACATAAGTGACCGTTATAATTTTATCGCTAGTTTATTTTCTCGTTAATAAGAACCTTTACCACTTCACCCCCACCTACTCGCACTGGAGAAACAATACCCTGTAGATCTCCAGGCATAGCACCAGGCTGGCCGCTTTTCGAAATTCTAGCCACAATAGTGACTTCTTTTGCTGATGATATTTTAGCCATCGGCCCCATCGCCATTTCATCGTTTAAGCTAATTAAAATCGGTAAACTAGAAACAGTCTGACGACTTGCCGCAAGCGGCATTGGCGAACCATTAACCGCTTTTGCAAAAATGAAAATAATATCGTCAGGTGATACCTGGCCTGCTAGCGAAGTATCTAGTTCAACAAGCACCTTAACATCAGTGCTAACGCCACTTGATTCTTTAGTTTGCGAAGCATCACTTTGAGAAGCATCGCCCTGAATCACCGCTGAGCTATTACCTAACGGGGCTTCGGAATATTTGTCTACTTGCTCAGGAAGGCCTAATGCCACTCTGGCTTTATTAATTCCAGCTACAATAGCATCGCGACTAGGGTTATCAGGTTCAACCTCGATAATGCGACCCCAATATTTAATAGCATCCTCATATCGACCATTTTCAAATGCGACGATGCCTAATAACCCTAAGCCATTAGTTTCATCAGGGTTAGTTGAAAATGCTTTATCTAGAAGACTTTTCACCTTCTCGGTCATCTGCCCTTGCTCAGCAAAAAATAGCGCTTGTGCTGCCAAACCATAAATAGCAGATGCATCCTGTTGTTCTTTTTCAAGCAGCTCAGCCATTCGCAAAAATGCATAGGAGGCTTGGCCATATTGCTCAAGATTCATACTAGAGCGAGCTAACATAAACCAACCGTCGGGGTTATCAGGGTTTGCTTCTAGTTTCTCTCGTAACTTAACCAATAACTCATCGATATTCTGTTTTGGCATTCCATCGCTAATGGCAGGTACTGAATTACCCCATTCACGGTATTGCTCAACACCATCTAATGCACCCCATTTTGCATAAAGTACATAACTAACAATAGGAATACACAGTATCATCAGGCCGATAACACCCCAAGCTGTGGCGCTTACCTTTATAGCTCTAGCCTCACCAGACTTGTCGTGACTCAATCCGTCGACATCCGTTATAAGCCCAGCTTCCAGTTCACCCTTAAGTTGTTCAAATTGCTTATTAGATAAATTGCCTGCTTCTTTTTCAGCGTTAATCTCTTCTAAGCGATCTTTAAAAAACGCAATGTTTTGTGATCGCCGATCAAGCGATTCAACTACCCTTCCACTGTTTTTTGCCTGATGAACTCTAATAACGGGGTAAAGCACAAAGCCTAATGCTAAAATAACCAAAACGACAGATACTATCCAAAAATCACTCATTTACTACTTCTCGTCTTCAGACAAAATATTACTTAACTGACTCTTCTCTTCTCGCGATAGCTCAGCACTGCCATCGCTCGATACCTCACGCTTTTTTCTCGCACTGAGAATGACGATCATCAATCCTAACAATGCTATAACCGCTGGACCCAACCATAAAAGATAAGTTGAAGTATCAAATTTTGGTTTATACACAACGAAATTACCGTACCGTTCCACCATAAAATTGACAATCTGGTCTTCGTTACCCCCTTCCAAAATCAAACGATGAACTTCGTTTCGAAGATCTTTGGCTATAGGTGCATTTGAATCTGCGATGTTCTGGTTTTGGCATTTGGGACAACGTAACTCTTCGGTCAAGCGCTGATATTGGGATCGCTGATCATCGTTCTTAAATTCTAATGTATCTGAACCTTCATCAGCTGACGCAAGTACTGTCAACAACAATGATACAAGTATGAACAATGGCTGAATTAATTTCTTCACGATTTTTCGTCTCGTCTTCTTAAAGGTAAGATACTAGCCTTCCTTAGAGTACTGCTTAACTCTAGGTTCTAAAATACTTTTCCATACAGTGTCATCAACAACACCGACATGTCGATAACGCACGACACCTTGCTTATCAACAATATAGGTTTCTGGTGCACCATATACACCAAGGTCTAACCCTAGTTTTCCTTTTTCATCAAAGATATTGAATAAGTAAGGGTCATCCAACTTAACTAACCACTCTGTAGCTGCATCGCGGTCATCTTTATAGTTCAATCCAATAACCGGAACCTGATACTGTTTTGCGATTTTTAGCAGGTACGGATGCTCAACACGACATGATGGACACCAAGTAGCCCATACATTTAACAGCGAAACCTTGCCTTTCACATCTTCTTGAGACAAAAACTGCGCCGGATCTTGAAGGCTCGGTAAATTAAATGACGGAAATGGGTCATCTATTCTGGCAGATTCGAGTTTTGTAGGGTCGTTACTCAACCCCCAAAAAAGCACTACACCGATTGCAGCGGCAAGAACCAATGGTAGAAATAATAATGCTCGTTTCATAGTTCTGAATTTAAACCTTTAAAAAATCCCTTACAATAAACTCAACTTAATGCGGCACACTAAACCGTACGAGGCTGGTTTGCTTTAGCTGAAACCGAGTCTGTTTTACTACCGCCAACACTCGCTTCTTGAGTTACAGGCTGCTTTTTGCGTATACGATAACGGCGATCTGACACTGCAATAAACCCACCAATAGCCATCATCAAAGCACCTAGCCACATCCAACGCACAAAGGGCTTGTAATGAACACGAATGGCCCATGCATCGCCATCCAGCGGCTCACCCATCGCAACATACAGATCTCTAAATAAACCAGGGTCGATAGCGGCTTCTGTCATCATATTACGCTGCGCGTTGTAAATACGCTTCTCAGGCTTCAGTGTGGTTATTTTCTCACCATCAGACCAAACCGAGATAATCGCTTTATCCGCTTCATAGTTAGGGCCAGTCTTATGAGTCAATTGATCAAATTTAAATTCGTACCCAGCCACTACAACGCTATCACCAGGTGCCAATCGAAGATCTCTTTCCTCTTCATAATTAGACACCAAGCAAATTCCTAAGATCGCAGCGGCTACACCTAAGTGCCCAAAAACCATACCAATATATGATCGTCCCAATTTTGATAAGCCTTTTAAACGCCCCTGCTTAGACGATGACTTATTCCAAATATCTTTAAAGGTCACCGCAATTAACCAAAAAGAAATCCACACACCCAAGAACACAGACGCATTAAACTCACCACCAAACAGAACCGGGAACAGCAGCGCAAACACGGTACTCAGTATTGCTGCAAGCCACAACTGTTTAATGAGGTGCTCAACTTTTGTATCTTTCCAGCGGCTAACAATGCCTACACCCATAATAGCGACTAGAACAGATACAATGGGTACAAATATTTTATTAAAGTAAGGAGCACCAACAGACAATTTACCGCCACCAATGAAATCCATAAACAACGGATATAGTGTGCCTAAAAACACGGTAACTGTAGCGACCATTAAGAATACGTTATTAAGTAATAAGAATGTTTCTCTTGAGAGTAGTGTATGGGTTGCACGACTACTTACAGCGGGAGCTCTTAGTGCGTAAAGAGTTAATGCCCCTACCAGGGTAATTGCGAGCAAACCTAGAATAAATGCTCCACGAGCAGGGTCAGATGCGAATGCATGAACAGATGTTAAGACACCAGACCTAACCAAGAATGTCCCCAACAAACTTAAAGAAAATGCAATGATCGCTAATAATACCGTCCAGCTTTTGAATACACCTCGTTTTTCAGTAACGGCTAAGGAGTGCATCAACGCTGTACCCACCAACCAAGGCATAAATGAAGCGTTTTCGACCGGATCCCAGAACCACCATCCGCCCCAGCCAAGCTCGTAGTATGCCCACCAGCTTCCTAGGGAAATACCTAGTGTAAGGAACGCCCACGCGACGGTAGTCCAAGGACGAGACCAACGCGCCCATGCAGCATCTAGACGCCCACTCATTAGTGCAGCCAATGCAAAAGAAAATGCGACAGAAAATCCTACATACCCCATATAAAGCATTGGAGGGTGAATAATTAAGCCAATATCCTGCAGCAAGGGATTGAGGTCAGCACCTTCCTGAGGGAACTCAGGAAGGTATCGGGTAAACGGGTTTGATGTTGCTAAAATAAACAATCCGAAGCCGACGCTAATCATCCCCATGATAGACAATACTCTGGCTACCATATCTTGGGGAAGATCTCGACTAAATATCGCTACAGCAAAACTCCAACCAGACAGGATTAACGCCCACAACAGTAACGATCCTTCATGCCCTCCCCATACAGCACTCAGTTTAAAATAGTATGGTAAGTGAGAGTTGGAATGTGACGCTACATACTGCACAGAGAAGTCATCGGTTACAAATGCTATGGATAGGCACACAAAGCTGAACATCAAGAATACAAATTGCCCCGTGGCCATCGGGCGCGCAAAGCTCATCCAAAGTTCACTTTTTATAATCGTACCTACCAGTGGAACAACCGCTTGGATGATGGCAATGGCAAATGCGAGTATTAACGCAAAGTGGCCTAGCTCTGGTACTAGCTCAGAGTACATATCTGCTTCCTGTTTTTAGCGTCGTTTTTTTAACGCGTTACAATTTCTTAAATACTGTTAGGGACAAGCAACTATTTCAGATTTTAATAGGTATGCTTCTCTGAATATGGCAGTGCATCTTTACCATCTGCAGTTTTTCCTGACTTCTCTAACGCGTCTTGTACCTCTGGAGGCATATAGTTTTCATCATGCTTAGCCAGCACTTCATCCGCTTGAAATACACCACTAGCATCCACACTGCCCATAGCCACAATACCTTGCCCTTCTCTAAAAAGGTCGGGCAATATACCCGTATACTCGACAGGAATACTGGCATTAAAATCCGTTAGCTCAAAGTTAACCAACAGACTTGAATCATCTCTTTTAATACTACCTTCAACTACCATACCACCCGCTCTTATTCGAGCGCCTTCCGGGGCTTCGCCTTCAGCTATTTGAGTGGGGTTATAGAACAGGTTTATATTCTCTTGCAGAGCAAATAACACTAAGCCGACCACTGATGCAAATCCGAAGACCAGAAATAGAACTAATATTAATCGTTGTTTGCGTTTTGGGTTCATTAGGCGACTTTCTCCCGCTTAAGTCTTTGTACGTGTTTCTTTACAATCTCATTTTTCTTTTTCATCGGCAAAATGACATTTGCCAAAAAAATCAATGCGGCCACACCATAGGATAACCAAACATATAGTCCATGCCCTCCCATGGCCAAAAAATCCGAGAAGCTCTCAAAGCTCATAATGCGCCCCTTTTAGTGACTAACTTTTTAACCCAGTTAGTTCGACGCTCTCGTACAAGAATCTCATTTCTTGTACGAAGCAAAATAACGGTTGTGAAAAAACAATAGAATCCAATTACCATCACTAATAGCGGTATCCACATTTCAGCAGGCATCGCCGGTTTCTCGGTTAGTGTAAACGTAGCGGGCTGATGAAGCGTATTCCACCACTCCACCGAGTATTTGATGATAGGTATGTTCACCATTCCCACCAACGCCAAAACAGCGCTAGCCTTAGCTGCCGTCGCGGCATCCTCTATCGCTGACTGTAACGCCATAATACCAAAGTAAAGAAACAACAGTATTAACATCGATGTTAATCGCGCGTCCCATACCCACCAAGTTCCCCAGGTAGGTTTACCCCATACAGCCCCAGTGAGTAAGGCCATAAACGTAAACGAGGCTCCAACAGGAGCTGCCGCTTTAACGAACATATCCGCCAGCTTCATTTTCCAGATTAGGCCAGTGGCGCCCGCTATTGCCATCATCATAAAACATGACTGGGCCAATATGGCTGAAGGCACATGAATATAAATAATCCGAAAACTATTCCCTTGCTGATAATCTGCTGGCGCAAACGCTAGACCCCAGATACTCCCAAGCACAAGCAAAAGAGCAGATATGACCGCAAACCACGGCAGCCATTTACCAGAAATGTCATAAAACCATTTAGGGGAGCCTAGCTTGTGAAAAAAAGTCCACATCGGTAAATTCTCGTACTTTAAATTAAAAACAATTTCTTTAGCCAATTAACAATAATTAATACTCTAAATCATTAATTAGACAAACTAATTCTTAGGGCTGCGGCTGCGGCTAAAGGTGACATCGTCAACGATAGCGCGAAAATAGCGCCCATCAACGCTATATACCCTCCAATAGGCAGCATATTAGCGGCGGCTTGAACCGTGCCGGTACCGAAAATTAACACCGGTATATACAGAGGCAAAATCAGTAAGGATATTAATACCCCCCCCACTCTTAAACCCACCGTTAATGCCGCACCAATAGCTCCAACCAGACTCAATACGGGTGTGCCAAGTAACAAAGTCAGCATCAGCACTTTAATAGTCTCAAATTCAAGGTGCATCATAACACCTAATATCGGGGATAAAATAATTAGCGGCACCCCGGTCACTAACCAATGAGCACTTATTTTTGCCAATACCATAATAAACAATGGCTGAGGCGTCAGGACTATCTGTTCTAAAGAGCCATCCTCAAAGTCAGATTTAAACAAACTATCCAATGATAATAATGTTGCTAGCAAAGCCGCGACCCAGACAACGCCGGCGCCTGCTTCTTGCAAAAATGATTTTTCAGGGCTAACACCCAAAGGGAATAAACTCACCACGATAATAAAAAATATCATAGGGTTAACGAGATCTTGTCGCCTTCTATACGCCAGAGTTAAATCACGCTTTAATACGGTAATAAAAATATGTATCACTGAAGGAGCTGTAGCAATATCAGCACTAGCTCTCATCGCATTCCACCCCTAGAAACCATTGCTTCAGTATCTACCTCTTCAGCAACAAGTTCTTCATTTCTAGCTAACGATTCGTTACTTACGGGCTTACCAAGTTGTAGCTTTTTAAACCCACTTTCAATTTGTAGTTCGTGGTGGGTCGTTAGCAGTACAGCACCTCCTTGCTGTGCCCGCTCTTGCAGGAGCGCTTCAAGGTCTTTTACACCTTTTTTATCAATAGCCGTGAATGCTTCATCAAGTATCCAAAGTTCATCAGTTGATAAATAAAGGCGTGCTAGCGCAACTCTTCGATGCTGCCCCGCTGAAAGGTTATGGCAAGGCACATCTTCATAGCCATATAGCCCTACTTTCTCCAATGCACTATGTATTTGTTCATCGGTAACACTTTGACGAATTCCCATAAGCGCACGAAGATTTTCAACCGGCGTAAGAATCGCCTTAACACCTGGCTTATGTCCTAAATAAAGAAGGTTTGAAAGGAATTCGATTCGAGCAGAGCTTATCAATTCACCTTTCCAAAATAACTCACCTTCATAAGCAGCAGAGAGCCCGCTCATAATTCGCAGAAGCGTCGTCTTACCTGACCCATTAGGCCCTTCGACCTGTATAATTTCGCCCGCATTTATTGAAAAGTTAAGGCCTTCAAACAATACCCGCTCGTCACGTTCACAGAACAATGATTCAGCGCGTAGTAGTTCACTACCAATAGACGGGAGTAATTCGCTAGTAGAAGACTGGGTAATAGTAGGTGAAACAGCAGACATTAATAACCTTCAACAACAATATGGCTAATCAGTTTGCAACTCCATCAGCCTTTATGGCTGCACAGTATACACAAACGGAATAAACTTCCCTAATGCTTAACGCGGGCCTATTATATAGTAACGATTTAAACAAATCCCTTGACCTAACTCACGTTAATTTGGCGCAAAGATTACATCTGGTTAAGGTTGAGGCCTGATGAGTCTGGTGATGAAAACGAGGACACATTAATTCCATGTCAATTGATGCTACAAACAATAAACCGGAAACTATTGTAACTCAACCAAAGCATACTGAGCGGTCTGATACGCAACCGATTGCTCCATCCAGCTCATCCCAGTCTGGAGCAAATTTGGATAAGCCCGCGACATCGCTAGACAGTATCAATATCAAGGTAGGTCAAGCAATACAGGCCAAAGTGCTAGAGGTTCTAAACGTTGTATCCACTCGCACGACTCAAAACAACTTCAACGTAACACTCGATATTGGTGGAGACAAACTCGCCGTCAAGACCAATGTAGCGTTACAGCCTGGGCAGGTAATCAACCTAAGTGCCAATGCAAAGGGAGAGTTACTACTACCAAAACCAACCCAATCTGATACAGCAAACCTTATTTCAGCGCTATCCAAGGTATTACCTTATCAACAACCTGTAGGCAAAGTTATCGCCACCTTATTACAAAACCTTCCCGCCCTTGGCGCCGAAAACAGTCAAGTAAAGATGCTCACTGAACAGTTAACGACACTACTACCAAAGGCAGAAAACTTCTCATCAAATTTGAACAATTCAAATCAATCACCGGGAGGGCAAACTAATACCGGCCAACTGGTTAAGCAGGCAATGTCCCAGTCTGGGATATTTATGGAGAGTAGATTTTCCCTTTCTAGCCAGCAGAGCGTTCTAACGCCGGCCAGCACAGCCAACCAAAGCAACTCATTAATGACCAATACCGCCTCAGCACTCACTCATGCAATAAAATCTGTGGTTTCAAACAGTGTATCAGCTACCAACGCGTCGCCAACATCAACTAATGCTGCTGCAACGGGCTCATTAACAGGAGCGACTACTTTATCAGGCTCAACAGTACCAGCGGATTTAAAGTCTACCGTTAGCCAACTGATTAACGCTTTAAATTCTATTTACGCCACTAAACATTCAGCCACAGGCCAACCACCTAGGTTTGTAGCGGAATCGGACCCTAGCCTACTGATTAACCCGTTCAATTTTCCTTCCGCTATAACCAGAGCTAACTATGCCAGCCAAAATGACAGAGACCTTTCGGTTGGTGACCTTCTTAAAAGACTAGCCGGTGCTCTTAACCGTATTCAGTTCCAGCAACTCAACAGCCTTTACCAAGCACAATCAGCTTCAACCGATACTACAACCGTTCAAACTTGGCAAATGGAACTACCATTCTTGTCACCACAAAACCAAATTGATTCAGTTCAGTTAAGAATTGATAAAGAAAAGGAACAAGATGACAACAATAGTGAACCGGAAAAGAAGTCAAAATGGAAACTAGCACTCACATTCGACCTGGAAGAACTGGGCCCCGTTTTTATTCAAGTTAATCTAACTCCTCCTACGGTCTCTTCAACGATTTGGGCGGAGAAACAGGCAACACTAAAACTAATTAATCAAGAAGCACATAACTTAAGAACAAGTTTTTCTGAGTTGGGACTGACGGTCAAAGATATAACCTGCCGTCAGGGACAGCCCAATATGCGAAAAACGCGACTGGATCAACAAATCGTTGACATAAAAGCATAACTTCATCCGTCAAATTAGAAGCCATATAACAACATGCAAAAGACAGAGCAAACGTTTACAACTGCTGTCGCCCTAAAATACGATGGCGAAGAAGCCCCTACAATTACTGCAACAGGAGAAGGTTCTGTCGCCGAAGAGATCATTCGTATTGCTAAAGAGGCTAAGGTTCCGCTCTACGAAAATGCCGACTTAGTAGCGCTGTTATCCAAATTAGAACTTGGTGAGAATATTCCTGAGGTACTCTATAAGGTCATCGCCGAAATCATTGCGTTTGCTTATCACATTCAAAACAAAGTTCCAGAAGGGTTTGATAAAGAGAGTGGAGAAATGGAGAGGAAAGAGAAACCGATCAATTAAGCAACAACTTCCGATCAGCTCTACCTGTACGTTATTTCTCCTCTATTTACTTTGTTAGTAGGAGGTCAGTGCAGACCAATAATCCGATCGGATAGAAGCAGCCGTATATGTAAATTATTACCTAGTTTACAGTAATATCACAGGATTGATTTTTTTGGCTTAAGGCCGTCACTAACTCGGCTTCAGGACGTGAAATACCGCAGCTATTCATCAAGTCTTCAACATCAGCACCCAGTTCCACTAATCGAGTTGCCTCTGTATAAGAAACCCTATTAGGGTCATTTTTAACCATTTCATCTTGGTTATGTTTGAGCTCTGCTATCTGCTTTTCAAGTAAAATCAGCTTTCTGCCAACCCCCATTGAACCGCTCCCGATGGCTTGAAGCTCTTGGTTAACAACTTTAATAGACTCACTGTGCTTTTTAGCCTGCTTGCTCACCGTATGTCTTAGAAAAAGGACATACCCCACCAGTATTGCTGTAGCAATCAGACTCAGCAATGGTGCATATTGTTCTAGCATACCCTTCCCCTTATACCTATATTGTTATATGAGCCTAACCGCACTTATAAACCAGACATGTCTGCCCATTCATCTTCGCTGAGCATCTTCTCAAACTCTACAAGAATAATCAGCTCACCATTTTTATTGCAAACACCCTGAATAAATCGAGCACTCTCTTCGTTACCTACGTTCGGAGCGGTTTCAACTTCTGACTGTTTTAGGTAAACAACTTCAGCAACAGAATCCACTAATACGCCAACAACCTGCCCATCAATTTCCAACACAACAATACGTGTATGGTCAGAGATATCAGACTGGCTAAGACCAAACCGCTTTCGGGTATCTATAACCGTGACCACATTACCTCGAAGATTAATAATCCCCAATACATAATCTGGAGCACCCGGCACAGGTGCAATTTCGGTATAACGTAACACTTCCTGTATCTGCATTACGTTAATGCCGTATGTTTCATCGTCTAACCGGAAGGTTACATACTGGAAGATAGGATCTTCTGCAGTTTGACCACTATGCCCTGTACTAGATGCCATATTCCGAACCTCTTGATCCTATTTTAATTATCGGGTGTCAAAAAACCATCGTTTAAACTTATTTAAGCTATTGATCGCACAAATCATGCCACCCCATAACCAAAAAGTTATAAATGTTTAGCTATAGTATAGCCAGAGTTTAGATAAGTGACAGATCTTAATAAGAATAACGGTTAAACTATGTCAAAACCGAACGACGTGAGTTATTAAATTGGCGAGTGATTTGTTTTTTCTGCAGTATCTAGCAAGTGAGCAACAGCTGCCACATCCATTAACGCACACATATGATCAATAACGGTACCCGCCAACCAAGGCCTTTTGCCTCGATCGGTTCTCCAGCGTACTTCTTCTGGTGAAATGGAGAATGACTGGGCAACAGAGTCACAAGCCATACCCCACTCACTGTTATCCAAGCGGATTACGAACCGATACCCATCCTTAACACGTTCATTGTAGCGCTCAGGCATGATCCATAACGCTGAATCCACTACTCTGATATTTTTGTCGCCAACCGGCAGCAGTCCCAAAAACCAACCAGGTCGACCTACCAAGGGCGTTAGTTCCTGATCCATCGTATGTATGGCACCAAGAGATACTAATGGCACTGCCAACTTCAACCCTGCTACCGTAAAAATCAAACACTCGAAACGCCCTTGCGCCCACTCTGGCCTGCCATTTTCAAGCCATTTATCGGAGTATTCCTCAGCGGGTGCTATAACCTCATTTTCAACTAAGTCCGCGGCTGGTTGTTCTCCAGTCTGCTTATTCGAGGGGTGTAACAACGTTGGTTCTGGGACTTCAACTCTCTTAGGTGCGCCGAGTTGAGGCTGAACAGCATTCGTGATTTTTTCGCGCTCGATTTCAGGTGCTTTTTCGGCTACGCCTGTATCGGCGACTCTCGCAGCCTTCGAGACATCACGCACATCGCTGGGCTCTGAGCGTTTTTCATCTAATTGAGGGGTCTCTTCTCGCGTAGCCACTTGCAACGCAGGCATAACCTTAAGAAGTGGAGAAGGTTTGATCGTAAGCGGTTCACGAAATTCCCGTAATGAAGCTCTTCCCAACGCCCTCTTTTGTTCCAATCGCTGTGCTGCAAGAGATGTTTCACGCCCAGCACTATAGCTCGAACTAACGGTCGTATAGGTTGGTTGTGGCCTTACTCTGACCTCAGTTTTTAAAGAGGGATTCTTGGGTGCCTGCTGTGCTTTTTGATTAGCTGCCGCCAACGCGGCTTTGCCTTCCTCCTCTTGCCTCAACTTATCAAGTGGTGAGGTCGATGGCAGTTTTTGCAGCAAATCATCTAGGTAGTCTTGAACCGCAATTTGAGGGTTAATAGTGTCACTATACCGCTTACTCATTGTATATCCCCCCTACTACTGGCAGTCGGGATATTTCTGTAAGTAGCCTATATTCAACTATTCGTTCACGACAGTGTTCAACGACACTCAGACGCAAACGCCCTGCTATAGGCATACGTAACAAATGCAACCCCCAAAGCAAAAGTAAAAATGATGCAGATAGTGACCTTTGAGGGTTTGACAAGTTTAATTGGTAGCGATCTAAAGACACTAGTGGAATCAATGAAAAGCCAGGCTTAACACTGTTAGAAATTGACAGCAGTGAGTCTTTAGGCAAGCTGTTGTTAGATAGGCACTCATGAACAACCTCAGAGTCCTTCTCGGGCTCAGGCGAACTACCTGGCCACAGCAAGTCTCCAATATAGCTATTCATCGCCTCGTTGGGCGATACTTTAGCATGCTGAACATCAGCCGACTGATTGCGTTCACGACTCATATCGAACTACTCATATCGAATGTTTCATACCGAACTTCTTAAACTCAAAATATACATCGATTAACCACTAAGTCTTAAGTCATATTTGCAACATGACGTTAAGCATTAGCTGTTTCACTTTCCCTGATATTTTCTAACAGTTTCTTATAGGCACGTACACCGTGCGTAGACTTATCTAGCTCTGAAGGGACGACCCCCATTCTGCTAGCATCCCTAAATTTAGTATCAACGGGTATTGCATACTTCCACACTTGACTACCCCAGGTACTTTTAACCGTTCTAAGGCTTTGTACCGATGCTTGAGTTCGCCTATCAAACATGGTCGGTATAATCGTGTACGTCAATTTGCTTTTTTGAGATTTAATAACCATCTCCAGCGTGTGCATCATTCTTTCCAAGCCTTTTAACGCTAGAAACTCAGTCTGGACAGGCACCATTAGATGCTGACTAGCCGCTAGAGAATTGATCATCAAAACGCCTAACGAAGGGGTGTTATCAATCAGCACATAATCAAAGTCATCCCATAAAATAGCTAACGTACGAGAAATAATAAGGCCCATTCCGTCTACTCCGACCATGCGTCTCTCTAATGTCGCTAACGCGGTAGAAGCTGGCATTAACTTCAAGCCGGGCATTGAGGTTTTAACTATTAGCGTTGCAGGCAAATCTTCAGGTACTTTCCCCTGATGCAGAAATAAGTCAAATGCGCTGTGCTCAATCGTATCAGGGTCATATTTAAAGTAGCTAGTCAGGGAGCCATGAGGATCAAGATCCATCAACAGCACTCGCTTCCCCTCTTTGGCCAATAACCCACCTAACGCGACGGTGGTGGTTGTTTTCCCTACGCCACCCTTTTGATTTGCAATTGCCCAGATACGCACAGCGTAACCTCTTTTCTTTATGTTTATTAAAATCAATGGTCTGAGGTAGTTATATCGACAACAATCTCAATAACTTAACGACGGATTGAACATTAATATCGCTTTAACGCCATCAGCAAAATACTGAGCGCTAGGCACAACGTTGCCGCTATTACTATATTAATCCTATTCAGCAGGAATCATGCCATAGAAAAATGTAAAGAAAAGTAGAGTAGTTTTAATCTTTATTGCGCAAAGTGACCCTGACATTAGGATCCTTTGAAATAACCAGCACGATCCTTCGATTACGACTTCTGCCTTCCGAAGTATCGTTACGAGCAATAGGCTGAAACTGCCCATATCCTATCGCAGCCATTTTAGAAGGGTCAACACCCTCATGAGCCAATAAGCGGACGACTGCCGAAGCACGAGATGACGACAACTCCCAATTAGAAGGGTGTGATTGTGTTCGAATAGGGATATTATCGGTAAACCCCTCTACTAAAAGCGCGTTATCTTGAGCCTTTAATATGCTAGCAATCTGCTCGAGAATAGGGAACGCGTCATCATAGGGTTCAACATCCCCACTCTTAAATAGAATCTTGTTAGATAATGACACTTCAACCCAATCCGAATTTTCATTTACTGACACCAAACCATCCGTAATTAACCCCGAAAATTCAGCGGCAAAATTATCTGCAATCTCTCGCATGCCTTTGGTTCTATCTTTTATGCGCCCCTCACTTCCCCGCGGAATAGTATCAACCGCCTGAACTTTCTGCTCGCCGGCATCCTCAGTTTCTGATAAAGGAGTATGATCGCCTACCTGAATAGGCTTAATGGTTTTTTGAACAGAATTAAACGCGCCTTCGAGGGTCTGCGACAGAACTTTGTACTTACCTTCATTGACAGACGATATAGAGTACATTACAACAAAAAAAGCAAATAACAGGGTAATAAAGTCAGCATAAGAAACAAGCCAGCGCTCTTTACTATGAGAGTCATCCTCTTCTCTTTGTCGTCTCATAGTAAGCTCACTTTAGTCTTAGTGAAGGAAGCCACGAAGTTTCAACTCTATTGATCGAGGGTTTTCACCTTCAGAAATCGATACCAACCCCTCAATCATCAGTTCTCGATACAAGGATTCAAGTTTAATAACCGCTTTTAGCTTATTAGCGATAGGAAATAACAACAAGTTGGCAAATGCTACACCATAAATCGTCGCAACAAATGCAGTTGCGATTCCTGAACCCAGCGACGCAGGATCTTCAAGGTGACTCATCACATGAATCAACCCCATAACAGCACCTATAATACCAATCGTCGGAGAGTACCCCCCCATGCTTTCGTAAACTTTTGCCCCTTCAAAGTCACGGTTTTCCTTGGCAATGAGTTCCAACTCCATCACGCTTCTGATGGTATCTGGCTCTGCGCCATCAACCAGCAACTGCAAGCCTTTTTTGGCAAATATTTCGGTTTCTTTTCCGGCGACTGTTTCTAGCCCGAGTAGCCCTTCTTTTCTGGCCCGCATACTCCACTTAACTACTTTATCAACACCATCTTCCAAGCTAACGTAGGGCGGCATGAACACCCATAACAGCATGCGCCCCGCATGCTTTAAAAGCTTAAGAGATGTTTGCAGCATGATCGCCGCAAAAGTACCACCAATAACAATAATAGTAGCAGGAAGGTTAATCAACGCATCAACCGAACCGCCCTCAAGAAAGTTGCCACCAATGACTGCCCCAAAGGCTAGAATAACGCCAATAATGCTGAGCAAATCCATTACATAACTCCAGCCACAATACGGTCTGCTACATCACCAAGACTCAACACCTCATCAGCGAGCCCCGCCTTTACGACTGCCATCGGCATGCCATAGATCACACTGCTTTTTTCATCTTGCGCCCAGACGGTTGAGCCAGTCTGTTTCATAAGGCGACAGCCATCCTTTCCATCTGCCCCCATCCCGGTGAGGATAATCCCTAACGTTTTACCAGGAAAGCTTCTCGCAGCTGAACCAAATGTAACATCTACACAAGGCTTATAATGCAATCGGTCATCACCATCCAGAATCTTTACTCGCGCACTTCCCGAGCGTGACTCAATAATCATCTGTTTACCTCCAGGCGCTAACAATGCTAAGCCCGGTTGTAAAGAATCACCTTCTTCTGCCTGCTTGACATTAATTTGACACTGTCTATTTAAGCGTTCAGCAAACGCCTGTGTAAAAGACGCAGGCATATGCTGAACAAGAACAATAGGCTTTGAGAAATTAGAGGGTAACTGAGTTAATATTTTTTGCAGCGCGATAGGCCCCCCTGTTGAGGTACCGATCGCGACAAGGCTTACTTGATGAGAAATGTTGCTGCTTGAGACAGGACTCGATTTTGACTCTTTTCTTTCATTGGGACTTCTCACCTCGCCACTCTGATATTTTGACTCTTGTTTTGTACCCGGGGAAGATTTTTTTATTCGACCACTGCCTCGTTGAACAGGGCTAGCCCTGTTAATAGGTTGAGACGGCGTTTGATGAGGGGGTGATTTAAGCGATGAAGACGTTACTTTAGTTTCATCCGCCGAGGCATGAGAGGAAGTCGAATGATTTTTAGTGGTCGCCGCAACGGCCAATATACGCTGCTTAAGCACTTCTTGCATATGACTAGAGTCTCTAGCAATATCTTCGAAGTTTTTGGGTAAAAAGTCGACCGCCCCAGCCTCTAACGCATCCAGGGTGACACGCGCACCCTCATATGTAAGAGAGGAGAACATCAATACAGGTGTGGGCGCTTCTCGCATGATCTGCTTAACCGCCGCAACGCCGTTCATTACCGGCATTTCGTAATCCATTGTCACCACATCAGGCTTGAGTTTTTTCACTAACTCAAGTGCCTCCTGACCATTACTTGCAGTGCCAACAACTTTAATTGTGCTTACAGATTCAAGTATTTCACAGACACGTCGTCTGAAAAAACCTGAATCATCCACCACTAAGACGGAAACCGTCATTCATGAATCTCCAGATAGAAATGCGCCTTCAGGTAATAGAACATCTGAAGGCTCTTCTGCTCGGGCCCTACTAGCCCGGTAGGACTCCTAGCCATGTCATGCGTAACGCTGCAACAAACTAGGAATATCAAGAATCAATGCTATACGACCATCACCTGTTATTGTCGCACCCGACATACCAGGTGTACCGTGTAACATTCGTCCTAATGGCTTGATAACAACCTCTTCTTGGCCAACCAATTGGTCAACTACAAAACCAACCCGTTTAGTCCCTACCGACACAATTACGACATGGGCAGAGTCACTCTCTGGCTCATTTGCCATATCGTTGACCAACCACCGTTTAATATGGAAGAGCGGATAAACGTTATCTCTCACTACTACGCATTCTTGTCCATCGACAATATTTGTACTCGATAGGTCAAGATGGAAGATTTCCACAACACTAACTAACGGGAACGCAAACGATTGATCATCTAACAAGACCATCAGCGTAGGCATAATCGCCAACGTTAGCGGTACCTTGATAATAATATGCGAACCATTACCTTTTTCAGAATCTATTGAGATGGTACCGTTAAGCTGTGTGATTTTTGTTTTAACCACATCCATCCCGACCCCGCGCCCAGAGACGTCAGAGATTTCGGTTTTAGTAGAAAAACCAGGCGCAAAAATTAGATTAAAACACTCGGTATCTGTTAGTCGCTCTGCTGCATCCTCATCATACAACCCTTTTTCAACAGCCTTACCTCGAAGTACATTCGGGTCCATACCGGCACCATCGTCTTCAATAGAAAGCAATATATGGTCACCTTCCTGCTCGGCCGCCAAAATAACCCGCCCCGTTCGAGGCTTACCACTTGCTTCCCGAATGTCTGGAAGCTCGATACCATGATCAACTGCGTTTCTAACTAAGTGAACCAATGGATCAGATAGAGCCTCGACCAGATTTTTATCTAAGTCAGTTTCTTCGCCCTTTAAAACCAGGTTGACTTCTTTTTTCAAGTTTCTGGCGAGATCCCTAACCACTCTGGGGAATCGACCAAATACCTTCTTAATCGGTTGCATACGGGTCTGCATGACCGCAGATTGAAGATCCCCCGTTACGACATCTAAGTTAGATACCGCTTTTTGCATTGATTCATCTTCACTTTCATCGCCAAGGCGTTTAAGACGATTCCTGACCAATACCAATTCGCCAACCATATTCATAATGTCGTCAAGGCGCTTGGTATCTACCCTAACAGTGGTCTCTGTAGCGATTGACTGCTCTTTGCCTGCTGGTTTCTTTGCCGCTGCGGGTGGTTTTGGTGCTGCTGGTTTTGGTGCTGCTGGCTTTGGTGTTGCTTTAGCCTTTGGCGCCGGTTGGGGTTTGGGTGTGTTGGCAGGAGGAGTTACACTCTCTGCTGTTGGCCCCTTACCCTTTCCATGAAGGTCATCGAGAAGTTTATCAAACTCACTATCGTCAATTATGTCAGGTGACCCTGCCGCTGGTTTCGCTGCTGCCGCTGTATCACCAGATGCTGGAGTACTTGCTCCAGCAACCTCTTCCTTGAATTGACCTTTTCCGTGCAAATCATCAAGAAGTTTTTCAAACTCGTCATCAGTGATCTCTCCGGAATCTGGCTCTTTAGCCGCAGGGGCTTCAGTAACTGCTTCTACACTGCCATGCTTACCCGATCCGTGAAGGTCATCCAGAAGCTTTTCAAATTCATCATCGGTAATTTCGTCACCTGAAGCAGCGTCTTCGTTACTACTTTCGGAAGTAACCAGCGATTCTACCGCGCCTTCAGGCGCATCAAGCGCACTTAGTAACTGCTCGAATTCATCATCGGTAATGTCGCCTTTTTCTGTAGAACTATTGCCCTCTGTAGAACTAGCACCAACAGAAGAGTCACTAGGCGTTGGAGCTGTAGATGCTGAGTTATCTTCAACAACTGCAGCTTCCGGAGGTACTTCTGCCTCAGGAACAGCTAGTTTTGCCAGTGCTTCTAAAAGTGATGGGGTTGCCGGAACAATTTCTTCTCTATTTCTGCATTGCTCAAACATCTCATTAACGACGTCTAAGGTCTGCAGCACAACATCCATCAACTCTGGGTCAACCCTACGTTTACCATTACGGAGAATATCAAAAACATTCTCCGCTATATGGCAGCATTCTACTAACGCATCAAGCTGTAAAAAACCAGCTCCGCCTTTGACTGTATGAAACCCGCGAAAAATCGCGTTGAGCAAATCCGTATCATCCGGGTTTTGCTCCAAATCCACCAGTTGTTCTGACAGAAGCTCAAGAATTTCCCCTGACTCTACTAAAAAGTCTTGAAGGATCTCTTCATCCGCTTCAAACCCCATGCAAGCACTCCTCAAAAACCTAGACTGGAGAGTAAATCATCCACATCATCCTGACTCGAAACCACATCGACGCGCTCTTCAGCGTTCATTTGAGGTCCCTCACCACGTTCAATACTATTTTCTTGTTCTTGTTCTAATCCTTCGTGAACGGTACCTGTAATCTGATCTACCTTACCAGCCATAGCCACTAAGCTTACTAGGTTTTCCTCCACTTCCTGCACTAGCCCAGTCACCCTTTTAATGACTTGACCAGTAAGGTCCTGAAAATCTTGTGCCAATAAGATGTCGGACAAATTACGATAAACTTTATCCGATTGATTACTTAATTTATCAAGAAACAGGTCCATCCTTTTATACAACTGACGAAACTCTTCAGGTTTCATCTCTCGTCGGCGTAGCTTACCCCAATCCCCTTTCAGAATGTCTGCCTCTTCCTTCATCTCAGAAGCAATCGGCATACTTTCTTCTACAAGATCCAACGTTTTATTCGCCGCCTTATTTGTCATATCGACAACATAAGATAAGCGATCAGTGGCATCATCAATTTTAGACAGTTCTTCCTGGTCGGCACTTCTAGCCGTATCAATATGAAAATTTCTTATTGATTCATGAAGTGTCCGCGTTAAACGCCCCACCTCCTGATAAAGACTTTGATCTCTAGTGGCATTTAGCTCGGAAATAACTTGTAGTGCTTCGGAGATATTACCTGAGTCTACCAAGTCTTTTAGATTAGACGCCTGACTCTTTAGCTGCGTTTCAAATCCTGGAAAATCTTGCGAGTTATCTTCTTTATTTGTCATGCACTAACCTGCGCTCAAGAATCAATACGCTCGAATATCTTATCAATTTTTTCCTTTAGCACTGCAGCTGTAAAAGGCTTCACAACATAACCATTAACCCCAGCCTGAGCTGCAGCAACAATTTGATCCCTCTTCGCTTCTGCAGTTACCATCAGAACCGGCAACCCTTTCAAGCTATCATCAGCCCTCACTGCACGCAGCAAATCAATGCCAGTCATTCCTGGCATATTCCAATCAGTTACCAGAAAGTCATACTTTCCTGTCTGAAGCATCGGCAATGCAGTATTGCCATCATCCGCTTCATCTGCGTTAGTAAAGCCAAGATCCCTCAGCAGGTTCTTAATAATTCTCCTCATAGTTGAAAAATCATCAACTACTAGGATTTTCATATTTTTATCCAAGTCGACCTCCAAAATGCCGAAGCTGGAACCCTTAACAAGCCAGAACTCTATTCAGGTTCATGGTATGACTGTAAGTCTAGCTTGAGTTCGACGGGTATCCAGTTTTTTTTAAAGTTTAACGAAATAACCACAATCTTTTTTCTAAAAAATTCAAGTAGCTATACGCGTCTCAATTTCAATGCCACTCAATTAGTCTGGATCTTAAGCGCAAGGCTGCCTGACTATGTATTTGGCTAACCCTTGATTCGCTTACCGAAAGCACTGCGCCTATTTCCTTTAAGTTAAGTTCTTGATCATAGTAGAGCGAGAGTACCAAGCGCTCACGCTCTGGCAAAGAAGCGATGGCGTTAACCAACCCTTCTTTAAATGCATCATCCTGAAGTTCTGCATAGGGATTATCCACAGCTTCGGAGGTTTGATCAACGACGCTGTCGCCCCCCTCCAGTATTTCTTCGAAACTAAACAGTTTCCCACTGGCGCTATCTTTTACGCAAGAATAATACTCATCCAACTCCATATCGAGCTCAGCCGCAATTTCATGGTCTTTTGCATCACGACCTTCACGACCTTCAACGCATTTAATGGCTTCCGATATTTTCCGAGCATTTCTATGAACTGACCGGGGAACCCAGTCTCCTTTACGAATCTCATCCATCATGGCGCCACGAATCCGAATACCCGCATAGGTTTCGAATGAAGCACCTTTCGATGGTTCATATTTCTTTGAGGCTTCCAGCAGCCCCATCATACCAGACTGGATAAGGTCGTCGACCTGCACGCTTGCCGGAAGCCTTGCCATTAAGTGATACGCTATGCGCTTCACCAAGGGGGCGTGCTGTCGAACCAAGCTATCAGCCCGTTCAATATTTGAATCACTATACATCATCTGGCCGTGTACCAATGCCATAAATTAATAATTTAAGCCTGAACCAATCGCTCAACAAAAAACTCAAGATGCCCTCTAGGTGAAGAAGGAAGAGGCCAACTATCTGCTTTCTGTGCTAATGATTTGTAGGCTAATGAAGCCTTTGCGCGAGGATATGCATCTAGAACGGCTCGCTGGCGCTGCACCGACTTTTTCACTGCTTCATCGAATGGAATACTACCAACATATTGGAGTGCTACATCAAGAAATCGATCAGTTACTTTAACCAACTTAGAATATAAGTGACGCCCTTCTTGCTGGGTTTTAACCATATTGGCTAAAACCCTGAAACGGTGGACTCCATAATCTCGGTTAAGCAGTTTTATTAAAGCATAAGAATCCGTAATAGATGTCGGTTCATCAACCACTACCACCATGATTTCCTGCGCAGCCCTCAAAAAGCTAACAACGCCATCAGATATACCTGCAGCCGTATCAACTATTAGTACATCCAGGTCACCGGAAATTTCACTAAACGCATTGATTAACCCGGCATGTTCTAGCGGGCTTAATGCCACCATCTTTTGAGTACCAGATGAAGCGGGAACCACTTTGATGCCACCCGGCCCAGGCACCATAACTTCTCTTAAACCACACTCGCCAGATAGCACATCAGACAAGTTTTTATTGGACGTAATGCCCAAAAGAACATCTATATTTGCCAACCCCAAGTCAGCATCCAGCACCACAACCCTCCGCCCTAATGCTGAAAGCGCTAGTGCAAGGTTAATAGATACATTACTTTTGCCAATTCCACCCTTACCGCCGGTAACTGCAATAACCTGGACTGGATTCGAATTACTCATACAGGTGCTTTTCCCCTCTTACTACTAACAATTTTCGACTAGCACTAAATATTGCTACTAACTCATTACCACAAGCCCATCACACCTAAACGGAAGAGACTTTTAAAGTGGGTGGTATAGCATTTCGGTCAAAAAACAGACTATCGGTTTACGTAGCTAACTGCAAAACAACTAAACTTTTCATTAGTTTAGCAGAGGATACGGGTTTATGTTCTAAATTTCAGGCAGTGTGACCAAAATACATCGAAGTCAACTCATTCGCCCGGCCCGTATTATGTATCCGCCCCTGCGTATGAGACAACAATTCTGCTTCAAACTTTTCCTGTTCTTTAAATAAACTAACACCTCTACTCACAATTGAGTGAGCTTTCGCCAGATGAATATCGTCAGGTATTTTCTGACCATCCGTTACGTAGGCAACGGATAAACCACTTAGATACAGAAAGCTAATAACCTCACCTAAACTTACAGCTTCATCCAGTTTTGTCACTAAACACCCTGCTAAGCCAACCATTTTATAGTAGTGATAAGTAGATTTCATGATTTGGGTTTGAGTAATCGCTGAAAGCACTAAATAGTTTTTAATAGGGAACTTCGAATCACGAATTTCGTGCAACTGTTCAGCCCAGTCGGGGTCTTGATGATTGAGGCCAGCCGTATCGATAAGCACCAATTTTTTATCCTGCAACGACTCAATAACATCATCCAATGAATTGTGTTCATCCACAATTCTCACAGGAATATTCAGAATACGACCAAACACCATTAGCTGTTCATGTGCTGCTATACGGTATCGATCTGTTGTTATCAGTGCTATTGAATCTGGGCCATGTTCCAACACATAGCGTGCCGCCATTTTACCAATAGTGGTTGTTTTGCCTGCCCCTGTTTGACCGACCAAAGCATAGATTCCACCACGATTGATCAACTCATCATCTTCTACCGCCAATACATGGGATAATTCTGCCAATACTCTATTCCAGGCCAGACTAATATCTGCCCCCTCTTTTATTCCAGGCAACAAAGCATCAATCAGTGACTTTTCAATACCCATCCGACTCAATCTATCTTCAATATTTGATTTAACGATCGAAGCCGCCGTCTCAATTTCCTTACGAGCCTCATCATTACTCTTAAGCTGTTGATTAAGCATATCTTTAAGGTGGTGAAGCTCTGCCCTCATTGACTCTAACTCTGAAGCAGGTGCCACGTCTGAGCTATTTTCTACACGTTGCTGCGATACAACTGACTGACCCGACTCATCAGTATTGATTCGACGACTCCTAACGTCGCTGATTTTTTCTCGTGCCCTTTCCATTTCTTCTTGCAAACGGACATGCCTTTCTGCTTGCATTCGGCCAATCTGCGTTGGTGAGGGAGTCTTATCTTGAGCGCTTACCGTCTCAACCTGACTCATAGCAAGCTGTTCGTCGTAATCCAAAGCGGTAACAATTTCTACTCCGCCGCCAACTTTCTGATTAGATAGAATAACCGCGTCGGCACCCATTTCTTCGCGAACCATACGTAAGGCTTCTTGCATGGTAGCGGCAAAAAAACGTTTTACTTTCATGGCGGTTCTCCTGAATGCTTACGTCACCTGGCTAAAACCAAATAACAACTAGTCAATTATCTTATTAATTGACGGATATCGAAAACTTGATAGTTAACCGTCAAATTACTGGCCTACCGTTGCGACAATGGTGATCTGTTTGTTATCAGGCACTTCCTGATACGACAGCACGTGCAAACGCTCTATACCAAACCTTACAAACTTTGCCAATACAGGTCTTAGTGGGGCTGAGACCAGCAGTATCGGTGGTTTCCCCATCACCTCTTGTCGCTGAGCAGCATCATTTAGTGACCGCTGCAGCTTTTCAATCATTCTAGGCTCGAGGACCAACCCTACATCATCGCCTGCGCCAACTTTTTGTGCTTGCTGTACAGACTTAAGCAATAGTTGTTCCAATTCAGGATCTAGTGTAATGACCGGAATCTCACCCTCCGCACCACAAATATTTTGTACGATAAGGCGCTTCAGGGACTGCCTTGCTGCAGCAACCAACATCACAGGGTCTTGAGTTTTTGGCGTTACATTAACAACAGCCTCGGCAATGCTTCTCATATCTCTAATTGGCACATTTTCTATTAACAAACTTTGTAGAATCTTGAGCAACAAGCTCACCGAAAGTGTTGCAGGCACTAGCTCTTCCCCAAGCTTAGGGGATGCCTTTACCAGCTGCTCCAACCATTGCTGAACTTCTTCGTGCCCTATAAGTTCATGCGCATGCTTTTGCAAAATTTGATTAAGGTGAGTAGCGACAACCGTGCTGGCATCGACAACGGTATACCCGAGAGTCTGAGCATGATCCTTCTGGCTTGGCTCTATCCAAACTGCATCCAACCCAAACGCAGGGTCCTTACCTTCTATACCTTCCAGCTTGCCAAATACCTGACCAGGGTTGATCGCCAACTCTCGATCAGGGTGAATTTCTGCCTCAGCTAAATTCACACCCATCAACGTAATACGATAAACATTAGGCATTAAGTCAAGATTGTCTCTAATATGTACAGAGGGCATTAAGAAGCCTAACTCTTGAGATAGCTTTTTCCTGACGCCTTTTATCCTCCCCAACAGTTGACCGCCCTGGGATTTATCCACCAATGGAATAAGGCGATATCCCACCTCAAGACCAACGACATCAACGGTAAGCACATCATCCCAGCCCAACTCTTTAGTCTCGCCAGACGGTGCAACTTGAGCGCCACCTCCAGGAACTGGTGATGGTGCGACCCCTCCAGCAGTGCCGCCACCTGGCACACCTGGCTTGACCACACCCTCATCAACTTGACCACGATTTTTTCGATACCAAATATAATAAGCAGCGGCAGCTGCCATCGCCCCCAAACCCAAGAACGCAAAATGAGGCATGCCTGGAATTGCCCCCATAATAATCAAGATCCCTGCGGCGACGGCCATCGACCGAGGTGACGAGAACATTTGATTATACATTTGATCAGACATATCCTGAGTAGTACTGACGCGTGTCACCATAATGGCCGCTGCGGTTGACAATAGTAGAGACGGGATCTGTGCGACTAAACCATCACCAATGGTTAATAATGAGTATTTTTCCATCGCATCACTGAACGCCAGGTCATGCTGAACCATACCGATCGTTAAGCCGCCAATAATATTAATCACCAATATCATTAAACCCGCAACGGCATCACCACGAACAAACTTGCTGGCACCATCCATCGAGCCATAAAAATCTGCCTCTTGTGCAATATCTTCTCGTCGAGCTTTTGCATCTTCCTGACCGATGAGGCCGGCGTTAAGATCAGCATCTATTGCCATTTGCTTACCTGGCATTGCATCCAGAGTAAAACGTGCGCTCACCTCAGACACTCTGCCCGCACCTTTCGTCACAACGGCGAAGTTAATAATCATCAAAATCGCAAAAACAACCAAGCCGACGGCGTAGTTCCCACCAATAACCACCTCACCGAACGCCTCAATAACCTTACCTGCTGAGTCCCCTCCTTCATGCCCATACAACAATACAACACGTGTTGATGCCACATTCAGCGCTAACCTGAGCAATGTCGCCACTAGCAATATAGTCGGAAAGATAGCAAAGTCGACTGGACGCATTGCATACACACACACCAGCAGAACTACGATCGCCAGCGCTATATTGAATGTAAAAAGTAGATCGAGTAAAAATGGAGGCATGGGTAAAACCATCATCCCCAAGATAACTAGCAACAACAACGGTATGCCAAGGTTACCCTGCGTGAGGCTTTTAAGGTTCTGTAAGCTAAAGGCTTGTTCCATACTTATTCCGGTCAAGAGATAAACGCAAACTGCCGTTTTTTTGACATAGTTTATTGGATTAGTATGTAACTAGCAGGAACTGTACCTACTTTACGGTTTACCGTATATTGATATGACTCAGTGATGAGGAGTGGCTTGGAGAAACGATGATTAATCGTGTTTCAAGTCATTTGGAATAGGCAAGTCAGGCATCTGAGGTTTAGGGTTAGCCCCCGCGCGAAAGCGGCGTAACTGAAAAATATAGGCCAAAATTTGCGCTATTGCCACATAGAGCCCACTAGGGATTTCATCACCCACTTCTGAATTATAGTAAATGGAACGAGCTAAAGGCGGTGCCTGTACAATCTCAACCTTATGCTCATTGGCAATCTCTCGAATTTTTAGAGCAAGTTCATCTCCCCCTTTTGCGAGCACCACTGGCGCGACCATCGTATCACCATCGTATTTCAACGCGACCGAGAAATGAGTTGGGTTAGTAATCACCACATCAGCCTGCGGAACATCTTGCATCATTCGGCGCTGAGCCATCTCCATCTGTAACTGACGGATTTTCTGCTTAACTTCAGGCTTACCTTCTGTATCTTTATATTCGTCCTTAACTTCTTGTTTGGTCATTTTCAATTTTTTCTTATGATCGTATATTTGAAAAGGTACATCGACGATAGCGATTACAACCATCGAACAAGCCAACCAAAATACAATCCATGCCAAGATATCAACCGCATGCCCCATTGCCGGAATAACAGGTTCAGCCCCGACTGCTAATAACTCTGCTGTATGAGCATCAAGCATCAACAGCGCAACCGTAACAACGACAGTGACTTTAGCAATACCTTTAAACAACTCTACAAGAGACTTTAGCGCAAACATTCGCTTAACCCCCTCAACTGGATTAAGTCGACTAAACTTCGGCGCAAGTGCTTTGGTAGAGAACAACCACCCCCCTAGACTAACAGGCCCCACAATAGAAGCCACTAACAAAACCCCCAAGAAAGGTGCAATGGCCCATGCGACTTCCACAAAACTGTGCCCTAAAAATAACCCCATTTGATGAATATCAAACAGCACCTCTCTGGGGAACGAAAAACTATGCTGCATAACACTCTTTAATGCCAACCCTAAGTGGTCACCGAACATTAAAAGACCGGCGGCGCCCCCGATAAGTATCGCCATAGTATTAAGCTCTTTGGACCGAGGAATTTGCCCTTCGTCGCGTGATTTTTCCAACCTCTTGGCGGTGGGTTCCTCACTTTTGTCAGCACTACTGTCTTGACCTTCAGCCACACTAAACCCCTAAAATCTTTCTTAGAAATTCAAAGACATCACCACTAAAGCGGTGAAACTGAGGCATAAAGCCCACAAAACCAATCCAGATAATCAACATTCCAAACAGCTGAGAGATTGGAAAACCTAGTGCAAAAACGTTCATTTGAGGGGACGCTCTAGACATTATGCCAAATGATATATTGACGACCAATACTGACGTAATAACAGGTAAAGCAACCAATAGAGCTGATGCAAACATCCAGGATATGCGATGAATCATCTGCCACAAAATCTCAGGTGTAAAGCCGTTCGCTGTAAATAAGGCCCCAGAAATAGGCCAGACTCTAAAACTCTCCAAAAACACTTCAATCATGACTAAATGGCCATTGGTAGCCAAAAATAGAAGCGTCACGCAAATTAGAAATATCTGAGAAAGTACAGGCACCGAGACGCCGTTGGTAGGGTCAACCATGGATGCAAACCCAAGCCCCATTTGCATAGCAACTATTTGACCTGCTACGACAAAAAGCTGAGTAAACAGTACGAACATAAATCCCATCGTACTGCCAATAAATAGTTGCTGAACTAATACCCCTATTGATGATAGTGACAATGGATCAATAACCGGAATAACATCTATAAGCGGCGCAACCAGAATAGTTGTCATCAACGCTAATCCCAACCTTATCCTAGCTGGCACCAACTGAGTACCAATAATCGGTATAATCATGAAAAAACTAGCAATTCTAAATAACGGCCACAGATGCCCTGCTATCCAGTTATAGATCATTTGTTCAGTGAATTGCACTTAACACCTGCCTAACCAATTAGCATGGGAATATTGGTTACCAATCGCTCAAAGTATTCTAGCAAGCGCTGAACCATCCAAGGCCCCATAACAATAACAACCGTCAATGTGACCAATAAACGAGGTAAAAAACTTAAAGTTTGTTCGTTTATTTGAGTAGCCGCCTGAAATACACTGACCATCAAGCCGACAATCAAGCTTGGAGTAATAATGACGGTCACCATCAACAATATTAGATACAGCGCCTCTCGAACAATCTCTACCGCTACTTCTGGTGTCATGTTATTACCTCTTAATAACCGCGCGCCCTAAATCCCAAAACTGGCGGCCAATGTACCAATAATCAACGCCCAACCATCAACCAGTACGAATAACATAATTTTGAATGGCAACGAAATGATCATGGGCGATAACATCATCATCCCCATTGCCATCAACACACTCGCCACAACCATATCGATAATCAAGAACGGTATAAACAAAATAAACCCTATCTGAAATGCTGTCTTTAGCTCACTAGTCACAAACGCTGGCATCAATACCCAAAACGAAACATCCTCAAGTGTCTGATACTCTTTCCCCGAAATTCGAACAAATAGATTTAAGTCATCTTCACGGGTTTGAGCCAACATAAAATTTCTAAAGGGAATGCTCGCCTTTTCCAATGCCTCTGTTGGTGCAAGAGTCTCATCTAGATACGGCTGAATAGCGGTTCGATTAGCCTCTTCTAGAACGGGTGTCATAATAAATATAGTCAAAAACAACGATAAACCGATCAGTATCTGATTTGATGGTGTCTGCTGAAGGCCCATTGCTTGACGTAAAATCGAGAACGAAATAATAATTCGCGTAAATGATGTCATCATCATTAGTGCGGCAGGCAAGAACGTTAAAGCGGTCATTAACGCGAGTATCTGAATGGTAACCGTATATTGCTGACCACCACTCTCATCGGTCACTAACGTGAGTGCAGGGACCCCCGCTGGCTCAGCCACAACCGAGAAAGAAAAGCCAGCCAATAAGGCGAAGAAAAACGCGCCGCTAACCTTTTTGACCAAAGACCTAATCTTACGTGCCTTTACTAAGTATAGCCTGCAGACGACTGGAGAAATCAACAGCTGTTTTATCATTTTTATTAACGACCGATTCTTCGAATGAATGTAGTAAATTAATATTGTGCTGGGTTATTCCCACTAAAAGCTGTTTATCAGCCACCTCAATCAGTGCGATACGCTCTTTGGCACCTACTGGGATAGCAGATATAATTCGCATCTGCTGCTGATTCGAAACAGCCAACCCAGTAAACCGTTTAACGAACCAGGCAATGGCAAAGATGAGAGCCACTACCGCGATTAACCCTAATATAGCTTTCAACCAATCAGCAGAGTTAACCCCCGGTGCGGAAGCTAAGTTAGTGCCGCCTGCGGTGACTAGCAGTCTTTTGTTGTCAGCCACCGTGTTTTTCACGTTAAATTCTGACTCGGTTTGGCTATCTGCTATTTGTTTCTCAACCGATGCGCTTTTACCAACCGACGTACTTTCATCAACGGGTGCAGCCATCGGGTCTTCAGCTAATGCCGAATTCCCGATGCAGAATAGAATAACCACAACGGTTATACGCGCCAACACGGATAGGTCATTGCGTGCACCCAATCGGCTCTTGCTTTTAATACGATAGTTCATACAGGTTATTTCAATCGTTTAATACGCTCAGAAGGGCTCACGACATCCGTTAAACGAATACCAAATTTTTCATTCACCATAACTACTTCGCCATGAGCAATCAACGTACCATTAACCAACACATCCAAAGGCTCTCCAGCCAAACGGTCAAGCTCTACCACTGACCCCTGATTAAGCTGCAACAAGTTTCGAATCGGGATTTGTGTGCTTCCGACCTCCATTGAGATCATCACCGGAATATCTAGAATTACATCAAGGTCAGGGTTTACGCCTGAATCCCCCGCCTGCACAGGTGTACTTTCAAAGGCTTCCAGTGGAGCCGCTTGAACATCCAAATCAGCTTCATCACCGTCTCCGGTAGCTTCGGCTTCAGCCATAGCGGCAGCCCACTCATCGTCAACACTATTTTCATCATCACCCGACTCAGCCATAGCGGCGCCCCACTCATCGGCTAATTTTTGATCGTCACTAGTGCCTTCGCTATCCTCAGGTACTTCATTTTCACTCATCGCTTGTTTCACTCCCGGCTTTACTCAAGAAAGATTCCTGGCGGCCAATTCTATTTTCAACTTTAAGCGCTAAACTAGAACCTAATTGCCCTACTTTAGCTTTAAACATTGGAATTTTGTTTGCAGTCATCGTGACCACTTCAGGAATATCAACAGGAATAACATCCCCTGCCTGTAAGCTGGATATGTCCCTCAAAGAGACCTGTTTTTCAACCAAAGTGGCATTAATAGGCACTTCAGCGTCAAGAATATCCTGCTGAAGTGCTTTAACCCAGCGTTCATCAACATCATCAATATCACTTTGCACACCAGCATCCAGAACCTCTCGAATAGGTTCTATCATCGAATAAGGAACGGCAACATGTAAGTCACCACCACCACCATCCAATTCAATATGAAAAGTACTAACCACCACGACTTCACTCGGACTTACAATATTGGCCATAGAAGGATTTACTTCTGAGTTGACGTACTCAAAGTCAACTTTCATGACCGCATTCCAAGCTTCTTTCATATCGATAAAAACTTGCTCCAACACCATCTGAACAACACGAATTTCGGTTGGGGTAAACTCACGACCTTCGATTTTTGCATGCCGTCCATCACCACCAAAAAAATTATCAACAAGCTTAAAAACAAGTTTCGCATCAAAAATAAACAACGACGTGCCTCGTAGCGGTCTAATTTTAACGAGGTTCAAACTAGTGGGAACATAGAGCGTATGGATGTATTCGCCAAATTTTAGGATCTGAATACCGCCCGTTGCGACATCTGCATTTCGGCGTAATAGGTTAAACAAGCTGATACGGGTGTATCTGGAAAATCGTTCATTGATCATCTCAAGCGTCGGCATTCGCCCACGGACGATCCGGTCTTGACTGGCAAGGTCATAACTTCTGACCCCTTCTGCATCAAGATCATCATCGGTATCAATGTCACCATCATCGACACCATGTAAGAGCGCATCAATTTCGTCTTGTGATAGTAAATCTTGCACGTGCTTTCCCGCTATTGCATGACAAAGTTGGTAAATAACACTTGTTCAATCGACGAACCACTCGCTTCTTTCTCAAGTATTTCATTAATCAGAGTCAGCGACTCAGCCCTCAATGCGGCTTTGCCCTCGCCAGTTTGTAACCCTTCAAAGTCCTGACTACTAAACAGCATGATAAGCTTGTTTCGAATCAGAGGCATATGCAATTCCATTGCATCCAAGGACGTCTGTGCGCGGCTTTGCGCTGAAACAAACACCTGCATATAGCGCTGCCTTCCTGCGACATCATAGGTGACAACAAAAGGAGGCTTAATATCTAGATAAACGGCAGGCATTTTAACCTCTTCGACGGGTACCTGCTCATCCGCATCACCTGAGCCGGAATCATCACCGCTCAGAAAGAAAAGTGTAGCACCAATGGAGAGGCCAATTGAAAGTATCACCACTATCGCGATGATAATGATTAACTTCTTACTAGACTTACCACCCTGCTCTTCTTGGTTTTCGTCTTTCTTGTCGTCTGCTGCCATGTCAAATTCTCGTCATTAATACCACTGACACCTCTCATGCTTAGAATAAGAGCAATCCTTGTGCCAATAAATTTCAGCTATTCAATCAGTTATAACCTATTTCTAATATTCATTGTAGCCTATTAAGCTAGGAGATAAATCTGATTACCAAGAAGAAGCCTAGTTTTATCACGTGGATACCGCAAAAACACTCATGATAACAGCGCATTTTTTATAAAGGTGATGGGCTTTCTGAGTACGATGAGGGTAACAGTCACCCGCCATGCAGCTCGTTAAGCGGCAAGCGAATGACTGAAGTCTATTTGAATAATATATAACAAGATAAACAACAGCTAGTGAAGCTAAGCATAATAATCAACTAAGTTATTTAAAGTAATCGAGTCTGTAATATTTCGTGCGTCGTCCAGACCTGAGAGTTCGTCATCCCCTTCACCTGATTGACCTGCAACATCACCATCATGCTCATCGTCGGGCTGATGCTGTGATGATTGATCCGACACATCAACATGCGCCAAATCGACACCATTTTCACTCATCATCTCGCGAAGCCTGTTGACATTCAGTTCCAGTAACTCGCGAACCCCCTGATGCTGACTATTAAAGGTTACGGTTGCCTGATCATTTTGAACATTGATCTTAACTTCCATCGGGCCGAGATCTTGAGGGTTTAGGTGAATCTCGGCAAACTGTATCTTCTGATTAGCTAACCAGACTATCTTATCGTTCACCTTGTCTGCCCATGCGCCTGGCGAGACGGGTAGCTCAACTGATGTGGTATAGGTTTTTAAGCTAGACTGACTTTCTTTTAGCTGAACATCGTTAAACCTAAATACTTCTCTGATCGTTCCTTCACTATCCGTATCAACATCTACTTCTAATTCAGCGAGTGTTTCTACCCCTTTCTCTAATGACAATTTCATTTGCTCTAACGTCATTAGTTTTTCGAGGGGCTGGCCCAGTAGAGCATCTTCGCTAACGGCATTTACGCTATTGGCCGCTATAGTATTTAACGACCCGGCAAGCGTACCTGGCGAACTATATGCTAATTGAGAAGTACCCTCCTCAGCCAATACACCCAGCGAACGTAATATACCGGCCTCGTCCTCAAGCGCCATAGTCTCACCCAGAGCTTCACCAGAAGGGGTTAGCCCTACTACTCTATCGATCGCCTCTAATGAGTTTTGAGCTCCAGAAGCAATCGTTTTGTCTATAGATATGCCAAGTTCAGCAAAACTTAACGGGTCTGACAAATCTTCCAGACGATTAACATCTTCGGCATCAACACCCTGTACATTAACTTCTTCTTCATTTGCTGCAACTTGTGCAGGCAATTCCTCGCCGCTTACAGAACCTTCAGAGGTAACCGTTGCCGCCTCTGCACTGTTAGACGTATCATTTTGTTGAATCGCTTTATCGCTTGAATTCTTACTGGACAACTCTTTGTCCTTAGAATTATTTTCTTGTTTATTCAATTCATTTTTGAATTTATCAGCACCAACATCACTAGCCGACGTCTTTGCCGAAGATTTACTGGTTGAATTGCTTGTTAAATCAAGAGATACCGGTAATGGGTTCATAAGCTGCTCTGTAATAAACAATTGCTCAACATATTCAATTTAGCCCCAAACCAACGCTATGAAGAACGTCAGTATGAAAAACACTAGCATGAAAATTAGTGGTTAATCGTTGCTAATCACTCTGCATGTTTAACCATTAATAGTGCTACATGCATATTCTTATAATAGTAACTAGCAAAATGCAGACCAGCATTGCGAAGAAGGGGGGATTTGAAAAGTAAGGGCTAGGACAATTGTTCTTTTAGCAGTTTAGTAACCTCATAAAACGCCTGATCAATGGACGCAACTAGGTCATCAATACCTTCAAGCTCTCCTTTTCTGCCTTTCTGCTCTGCATCCTTACATAGTTCAGCGAGAACGGGCACCCCGATGTTGGTACAGCTCCCTTTAAAGCTATGAGCTGCACGAGAAAGCGCTTCTGAATCACCCTCCTTTGCCGCCTCCCTGATCTGAACAACCCGTTCAGCCGAATCATCTAAAAAAGTCTCCAACAGGGTATCAAACTCCTCTTCCATAACCTCTTTAAGCTCAGCTAATGCTGATAAATCAATATGCTCAATTTTATCACTCATAGATCAACCTATCCTAGGTAGCCTGTTTATTTGGATTAACATTATCAAATTACAACGCCTCAATCACCTATAAGGTGGATTCAATTGAAAACGCTATTGCTTTTCTGGCTGCCAGGCAAACTCAGCTTCTACGGTATTCCCCGTACCGACGTATTCGAAGTGCCTACAAAGCGTGGTTAACAGTGGTATGCCGCGCCCAGAATAACGATTATTATTCATTTTCGCTTGCTTAAAGTTACTATAATCAAACCCATCACCACTATCTACAACCTTAATACTCAATAACCCACCTAGCCCTTCTGGCAAGTGATCGATTGAAATTCGAACCCATTGCTTTTCAAGCTGTTCCAGACGCTGAGCTCGCAATGCGTAGTACTTCGTAAAACCTTCTGGAGATGACTTTAACCCGGAGTCAAGCCTCAACACACCATGCTCAAGCGCATTTGAAGTCAATTCCGCTAAAATGGTATAGACCTGTCCACTGAACAAACGCAAACCGGGTACTTCCATAATAATATGCAATAACAGAGGAAGCGGGTTAAAGTCTTTAAGCGTCTGCCCCCTTAACTCATAACATAACGCCCAATTAACCGGCCCAATTAACGCACTTTTGGCGAGATGGCCACCGCTACCCATACCCACCTCATCTTCACTTACCATTTCGACTTCAACCATCGTCAGGTCGTCGTCCCGTTCACCTTCACCTATAAAGTTATGGACTTCTTGCTTAATACTTGAAAACAACTTTGAAGATATTTTCTGATCGTCATAAACCTGATACAAACGATCCTCTCCGAACATCTCTCCATTGACGTTTCGAGCCTCAATAATCCCGTCAGACCACATAAAGAACCGATCTCCGGGGGACATTTCATATTTATAGGTTTCTGTCGTGAAACGATTTGCAGCTAAAACACCCAATGGAAGATGATTAGACTGTATTTTTATAAGTTCTCCATCTGCTCTATAAAGAACCGCTTCTGGTAGGCCTCCAATCCAGACTTCAACATCACCTCTGGCAAAACTCATATCAATCATACAAGCACAGCAAAAGAAACCAACCGGCAATATCTGTTTTAGCTTTTGGTTTACCTCCCGCAGCACATCCGTCATGGCAAAACCCTTATTCGTCATGCCATAAAAGATCTCAGCTATAGGCATCGCACCAATAGCCGCAGGAAGTCCGTGGCCGGTGAAGTCACCTAGAAATACATGCATGCCGCCAGACGGCTTTTGACATGCCAGCAATACGTCACCGTTAAATACAGAAAGAGGTGAAAGTAAGTGTTTAATGTTTTTTGCATTGAGACAGCCCAGATGAGCCACATTGTCGAAAACCGTTTTGGCTACTTGTTGCTCCTGCAGCAAGTGATCGTTATTTTCGGCAATCTGATCACGCTGAGATTGCAGCGTTCTATGCATAACCCTCATACGGTTGAAGGCATTTATTTTAGCTTGAAGAATAATACGGTTGTAAGGCTTAGATAAGAAGTCATCACCGCCCGCATCAAGACATTTAGCCAATGATTCAGCATCTGTAAGCGAGGTGAGAAATATAATCGGAACAAGTTCTTCGCCGGCTAATTGTTTGATTAATCTTGCTGCTTCAAAGCCATCCATTCTCGGCATGAGAGCATCCATTAATACAATTTTAGGTACCGTCGTTTTAAATTTTTCTATTGCATCGACACCATCTCTGGCGGTCACCACTTCATGACCCTGCTTGCGCACAATAGCCTGTAAGATCATACGATCTGAGTCGTTATCATCCGCAATCAGAATTTTAAGCGGTTCTGAGTCCATCAGCCCCCCTATAGAAGCCTTTATTAATGTATTCGCCAGGTCTTCCTACTGAATAACGAATAATTGCTCGAAGTTTGAAATCGTCAGGATTTTCTTCACATCACTATTACAGTTACTAATCGATACATTTGCATGGTCACCACCTGCAAAATCTCTTAACAATAGCAACATACCCAGCGCTGAGCTGTCTAGATAGGTCGTATCTTTCATATCAATAAGATACTCTTTAACACTATCATTGTTTTCGTAAGAGTCCCTAAACTCCTGGTGCGAACTAAAGTCAAAACGACCCTGAATCCTTATAGTCAATACACTACCGTCCGCTGACTTGCTCGTTGTAATAGACATCTCGCCCCCTGATCAATAAAGCGCTGCTTCAATGCAGCAATGAAAAACCGTTTATACTGAAATTTTCGTTAATTTGCTACACCAGAATAACAAAACCACCAATATTAATAATTCAAACTAACCTTTAAAAAATCAATAACTAAGAGAAATAATAAACACTAAATACAAAAAAGGTAAATTATATATTGTATCTAAATGAAAAATTAACGATTACTGCAGTAACTCAGAGCTTTAGAGAAGATTTTTTCTAATGGCAATACATCCACTGCGGCTCCAATAGCAACTGCGGCTCTGGGCATACCCCAGACGACACTCGTCTCTTGATCTTGCACAATGGTATTACACCCTGCTTCTCTCATTCTCAAAAGCCCATCAGCACCATCCTTACCCATACCCGTCAGTAAAATACCAACTGCCTTGGTCGCGGCAGAACCCAGTACAGAATCAAACATCACATCTACTGCTGGGCGATGCCTATTTACTGGCTCCGACTGATCTAACTGAGTGTAATAAGCGCTCCCCTTTTTAACTATTTTGAGATGGTAGTCTCCTGGTGCCAAATAAGCACAGCCACTCTCAAGTTTCATATCATCTTTAGCTTCAAAGACTGAAATATCGCAGAGGCGATTCATTCGGTCAGCATACGTAGCACTAAAGACAGGGGGTATATGCTGTGACAATACAAGAGGAGGACAATTAACGGGCATTCCCAGCAACACCTCTTTAATAGCCTCAGTACCACCGGTAGATGCCCCTATGGCGATAATACGCCCTGGGGTAAAACCGTAGGGGGCTGCCTTTTCGCGAGCAATAGGAATATTAGCCCGCGCGTTTTGCATTCTTTCTAATGTGTATATGTTAGCTGATGCTGCCACTCTTACTTTCTCAATAATATCTAGCGCGTATTCCTGTAAACCATGTATTTGATCAGTCTTAGGCTTTGGCAGATAATCTACGGCACCCAAGTCTAATGCCTCTAGGGTCGCAGGAGCCCCTTTTTCAGTTAACGTTGATATCATCACCACAGGCATCGGTCGCAGTTTCATCAGATTTCGAAGAAATGATATACCGTCCATTTTTGGCATTTCAATATCCAACGTTAATACATCAGGGTTAAGCTGCTTAATTTTGTCACGGGCGTCATAAGGATCTACCGCTACACCGACCACTTCCATATCATCGGCAGAATTAATAATCTGACTCAATAGTTGACGAATCAGTTGTGAGTCATCAACAATCAACACTTTTACTTTACTCACCGACTACCTCCAACTAAACGATCAGACGCCAAACAACCCGTAACAGCGTAACGCCAATCATTAAAACAATTCAATTTCACCCGACTTAGGCTGTTTATTAATATCTTCAATATAGGCTTTCTCACGCTGTATAACCGTATCATTTCTGGTTTGTTTCAGCTTTCGAACTTTGACGGCGCCAGTGTCTGGAAAATAAAGTACCTTTCTCGGGAATTGATCCCCCACATCTGATGCCACAATTTGTAACCCTTCATCGGCCAAATAGGTTTTAACAAACTCAATATTACGCGAACCAATACTGGTCATGTTTGATAAAACATTCCCCCCACCAAATACCTTTATTTCGAGATTTTTACGCTCACCTCCCGCCTTAAGGATTTCATTGATGAGAAATTCCATTGCCCAGTTACCATAACGAGAGGCAGAACTAATATCACTAGATCCCCACTGTGCGGATGAGTGCTCACCCTGAACCGGTAACATAAAGTGATTCATACCGCCTATTCCATGCACTCGGTCCCTAATACACGCCGAGACACAAGATCCCAATACCGTCACTATCATCTCGCCATGTAGGCTGACATAGAACTCTCCCGGCATAATTTTGGCAGCAGCCAAGTTCATCCGTTTATCCCAGTACCTGTTGATATGTTCAAAGCCAGGCAGGGCCCCAGGTATCTGAACTCTGTTATTCATGCTCGTCATTACTAACCTAATGATTCTTGACTATGTGTTTGTCATAACAAACATTATTTAATTTTTCGGTAAACAGTTTTCCCTAATGATTCGAAACGATCAGTGACCTTATGCAACGATTCAGAATGCCCGATAAAAAGATACCCACCGTCAGCCAGAATATCGGCATAGCGATCGAACAACTCTCGCTGAGTATCCTTATTAAAATAAATCACAACATTACGACAAAATATAATGTCGAACGACCCTTTCATAGGCCAGCCTTCTAATAAATTAAGGCGTTTGAAGTGCAGACACTGCTGAAGCGTTGGCTTAACTTTAACAATCTCAGGGTTATGACTATCTTTGTAGAACCATTTTTTTCGGCTCTGCTCCGTTAAGGTGTCAATTCTCGCTATATCATAAACGCCTTCTAGGCCATGATTTAGAACATTTGAGTCAAGATCGGTAGCCAAAATCTTACAGTCCCACCGAGCCATATCCATCACCTCATTGATGGTAATGGAAAGACTATATGGCTCTTCTCCGGTTGAACAACCAGCAGACCAAACTCTCAAGCGTTTATTATGATTATTCTTACGCTGAATATCTGGGAGTACAATCTCTCGTAAGTAATCGAAGTGATGAGACTCACGAAAGAACGAAGTGAGGTTTGTGGTTATAGCATTAATAAAAAAACTAATTTCGGGAGATGACGGGGCGGAAATCAACTCACAATACTGGTCGAAATCCACTATGCCTAGCGCGCGTGTTCGCCGAGCTAATCGCCCATAAACCATATCTCGCTTATGGGCACCTAAAACAATCCCCGTATAGTTATGCGCTAGCTCGCTAATGACCTCAAAGTTTGCAGCGGTCATTGGAAACTCACGCGCTTCTGTCGGCCGTCTCGACGAATTATTAATATCTGTTTTTTTGGTAGTGTCTATCACGTTAGTCAAAATACTCTCGATCTTATTAAGTCTGGTCTATTTTTGTTACACGCGCCAATTGAAACCGTTACTTAGCGAGCGCCCGACTCATTTCACTTAGATCAACGTCATCAGGAGCACTTAAGAGTTTATTAATATCAAGCAGTATCACCATTTTACTCTCACTACTACCCAACCCTTTAACAAACGCCGTATTTTTGTTCTCGGCTAATTCCGGAGCGGGATGTATATCTGCTTTCGAGAAATTACTCACATCAGATACCGCGTCCACCACAACCCCCATGATTTTTTCGCTATTTCCAGCTTTAACTTTAACTACAATAACCACCGTCACTGGACTATATTCGAATTGATTAATGCCAAAACGAAGGCGAAGATCGGTAATCGGCACCACCGTTCCCCGAAGATTGATAACCCCTTTTAAGTAGGCGGGTGCGTTGGGGATTTCAGTCGCTGGCTCCCAGCCTCGTATCTCCTGCACCGAAAGAATATCAACACCATACTCTTCGTTATCGATAAAAAAGGTTAGGTATTGCTCAGAAGGCTCATGGGCTATAGCATCGCTAATATCATCATTGATACTGTCTATAGTAACGTTATCATTTTGTTTTTCAGCCATTCAATTCGCACCTAACCAATGCTATTTTTAGCGGTTTCTTCAAACGATCATCATGCGGCACAGTCATCACCGCTACTCACTGCTTTGTATTCATATCGCTGCACACCGGCAAGCTTTATCAAACCTGCAATATCCAGAATTAGAGACACCGTCCCATCACCCAGAATGGTCGCACCAGAAACACCATCAACCTTTTTATAGTTTTCTTCCAGGCTTTTGATGACCACCTGTTGTTGTGCTTCCAGATCGTCAATAAGAATGGCCACCTTCATATTGTCGCCCTCTACGACCACCAACAAACCGTCATCCATGTCTTTTGCATCTGACGCAATATTAAAGATTGATGAAAGCTGAATAATGGGTACGTATTCATCACGCAAACGCAGTAGGTCACAGCCGCCGACCACCCGGTGCAACATTCCCTGAAATGACTGAATCGACTCAACGATTGAAATAAGCGGCAGTATATAGATGTGTTTACCCACTCGGATCAACTGGCCGTCGAGGATAGCCAATGTAAGAGGCAGGCGAATAGTGAATACACTTCCTTCACCTTCGCTCGATTCAACCTCTACCGACCCGTTGAGTTCATTAATATTTCGACGAACCACATCCATACCAACACCTCTGCCAGAGATATCAGATATTTGATCAGCCGTAGAAAATCCGGGCCTAAAAATGAGGTCGTGAATTTGATCATCTGACAGCATATCACCTTCAGCGACAAGGCCATTTTGCTGCGCTTTTTCAAGAATTCTGGGCTTATTAAGACCCGCACCATCATCAATAATCTGAATAACAATATTGCCGCTCTGATGAAAGGCATTTAGTGTAATAGTACCGGTTTCGGGCTTTCCGGCATTAATACGTTGTTCTGGTGTTTCGATCCCGTGGTCGAGTGAATTACGAACCAAATGAACAAGCGGATCACCAATTCTTTCCATTACCGTTTTATCAAGTTCGGTTTGCTCACCCAATAGCTTCAACTCAATCTTTTTACCCATTGTCCGGCTCAAGTCATGAACCAACCGAGGAAATCGACTAAAGGTAAAACTAATAGGCAGCATTCGAATACGCATCACACTTTCCTGAAGCTCTCGCGTATTTTGACTAAGCTGCTCTATTCCTTCTAACAACCTAGGGAGGCTTTCTATGGTGAAGTCAAGTCCTAACTCTCCCAACATGGACTGAGTTATCACAAGCTCCCCTACCATATTGATCAAGTCATCAACCTTATCAATACCCACTCGAATCGAAGAAACTTCTACTTTGGATTTATCTTTTTTATCAGAAACCGTCGCGGTGGGTTTTGCAGCAACAGGCTTAGGCGATTCCGTCGGAGCAGGTCCCGCAATGGGGCTATTCTGTTGCTCCTCGTTATTATCAGGCTCGGCGTCGATTACAGAATCAACAACTGGGCCTGAAGCATTTTCTGAAACTGCGTCACTAGCAGTGTTTTCGGCGGAAGAAAGGTTACTTTCAGATAGGGGCGTTATGGTCAAATCACTTTCATCAACCACCCATTCAAACACTTCTTCGACAGCAGATTTAGGCACATCCGCACTTAGCTCTAACGACCATGCAAGATAACAAGCTTCAGGGTCTATCGAGCTAATAAGCGGTAACTCTGAAACATCCGCCGTGACACTGAGAGATCCCAATGACTCAAGCTCTCTAAACATTCTTAACGGGTCGTTGCCCGTTCGAAGCACATCGATTTCGGGCTTAAAATAGATGCGCCACCCTTTTTGAGAAGCGTTCTCAGGCTGAACCTCTGCCGCCTTTGCCTCAGGATCAACAGCCGCGATTACGTCAGTCTCAGAAGGCTCATCTCCAGATAAGATAGCTTCGAATAATGCCTTTAGTTCACTTGCTTCAGGTATATCGCAAGGCTCCCCAGCATCATGCTGCTGAATCATTCTGCGGATACAGTCAACCGACCTCAAAAACAGGTCTACCGTTTCAGAGGTAATAGTGCGAGTCTCACTACGAATCTCATCAAGCAAGGTCTCAACAACATGGGTAAAGCTGGCAACATCAGTAAACCCAAATGTTCCACTGCCCCCTTTTATTGAGTGAGCCGCCCGAAAAATTTCGTTAATCGTTTCCGAATCTACGTTATCTGGCTGCAGGTTAAGCAGCGCAGACTCCATAGCATCAAGCCCTTCATAACTCTCTTCGAAAAACACTTGGTGAAACTGACTAAGATCAATACTCATCGGCCTGATCCAACACTTATTTTAATGTTAATAGTAATATCAAATGATGACTGTCCGCTTCGTCATACAGCAGTTCAGCCCAACACTTTCTTGATCGTTGCTAACAATTGGTCGGGGTTAAAAGGCTTAACCAACCAACCCGTTGCACCGGCTTGCTTACCCTCCATCTTCTTGTCACCTGTCGACTCAGTGGTAAGCATTAGGATCGGAGTAAACTTATAATTAGGTAATGCCCTCAACTCTTTAACTAAGGCCAACCCATCCATTACTGGCATATTTACGTCGGAGAGAACCAGATCTACTTGAGTCCCTTTTGCTTTGTCCAGCGCTTGCTTCCCATCTGCAGCTTCAACAACATCATGCCCGGCTCCTTTGAGAGTAAAGCTCACCATTTGGCGCATTGATGCTGAATCATCTACAGCCAAAATTCTTGCCATTTGTGACTCCATATTTTCTGGTTAATCAAATTACAAACAATATTCACTTCAAACCATATAATTATTTTACACTTACAGCCTAAGCAGCTCCTTCAAACCTAGCGTGCTTACAGACTGACAGAGTACATCCGAGGGTTCCTTCCATGAAACTGACACGCCGGTCTGCTCCATTGCGGTAAAAAATGAACCAAAAAGCTGTAACACTGCGGTATCAATACGCATTACTGCAGAGCCATCAATAGTAACTTCAGCACTTTTCTGGAATATTTCTTCTAACTGAGTGCTAAGCGCCTCAGCTTGTGCTATTCCACAATTGCTTTCGAGAACCAACTCTGTCGTATCACTCATTCTATAAGCCCGTTATTCACCAAATTACTCCTAGACTGTTTTATGCGATTTCAAGAGCCATAAGATCCCCTAGCACTATGCGCTATCTATATTCTAACTCTAGTCGGCTTTTTGAGTTTTGCTAAAAAAACAATTCATTTCAGCACACTAATGTTTAAACAGCGGTTTATTAAGCGGGTATTAATACGTTTGATGACGAAAAGTCGCTCAATCGAATCCGTAAAACCAATTAGATAAGTTACCAGAAGAATACGTCCTTGGCGCGATAGCAGCCTTTTTCACATGAGGGAATCGTCAATGACAGAAGGTAGCGCTAACCGTTCACGATATAAAATGGCTGCTATACTATAAATTGAGTCGTTTAAACTCATACGTATTTTCAGAGATGCCTCAACGATATGATTTCACGAACTACGGGCCTACCGTGGCTTATATTTTTCGTTTGGATATTGAGCGTGAGCTATGCTTCATGGTTTTTATTCCACGATACCTACCAGAACTTTTTTTATTCAAGTGCCAACATTACTAAACTCAAGTCTTTGACGCAGTTACCTATAATCCCCCCATCTAAAAAGGTAACGCTTATCCATTTCGTTGACGATGGCTGTGCTTGCTCACGTTTCAGTAAATTACATATCAAGGAACTAAAAGAACAATATAAACAGGTTGAACATATTAGCATCACGCCACAAGACAACCATTCATCAACGCTATTAACCAATCCAATAGACTGGGTTATATCAAGCCCTTCTGTCGCAGTATTGTCGGAAACCGGAAAACTAATCTATTATGGACCATACACAGACAATGCCATTTGCGGTCAAGGGGAAGATTTACTAGCTGATAAATTATTAACTCTGAGTAGCGAAGCTCCACCCCCCTGGTTAAATATCTTTGGGTACGGTTGCTTTTGCCAATGGCCGAAAAACTTAATATAACAAAAAGGTTAAAGTATGCCAGTTCAAAACATTATGATTGAGAATTACATAAAGTCTGGCCGACTAATGCTAATTCTTCATGCAGGCTCATTCATTTTAGCGCTTGCATTAGCCAGTTTCTACGACACCTGGCTAGAAGCATTACTGATTGGCGGAGGCACATTAGGTGCTATTACGGGCATTCATTATATGGCCCCTGGGCAGGTTGTATCTCGTATTGCCATGGGTGCCGGCCTGATGGTAATGACCTCTCTTCATATACAGCAAATGCATGGAATGATTGAATTTCACTTCGGTGTATTTGTATTCATCGCTTTACTATTATTTTATAAAGATTGGGTTCCTGTTATAGCTGCAGCTGCAACGATTGCTGTACATCATTTTTTGTTCTATTACCTTCAGGGTCAAAACGCTAACATTTGGGTTTTACCTGAAGCTAATTCCGGATGGTGGGTCATATGCGTTCATGCAAGCTATGTTGTTATAGAGACTGCTATTGTTCTGTGGATGTCTTATGACTTGAAAAAAGAATACAAGGCTTCTAGAGAACTAACGCTGGTAACGGAACAAATTGTTGGCGGCGATACAATCGACCTCACCGTTAAAACAAGTGGCGCGAGTGAGCTATTAAAACACTTTGACGACTACACCGCGGCAGTAAGGGATCTGGTTAATCAAGTAGCACAAAATACCAACGCCCTACACAATACAAGTAAAGAGTTAGTCCAAGTTACAGAAGTTGTTCAAGAACAGTTTGAGGTGCAGTATAGCCAAACCAATATGATTGCTGCTGCAGTAGAAGAAATGACAGCATCCTCTCAAGAAGTCACTAATAATGCGAAGCAAGCAGCGGATACAGCAGATAACGCCAGTAACTATGCCAACGAATGTAAACACTCAAGTGAGCAGACTGAGTTAAGTATTAGCCAGCTAGAGAAGGAGATTGTATGTGCCTCAGAAACAATTGGTTCACTTGATCACGAAACGTCCCAGATAGGCTCATTACTTGACGTAATCAGGGGTATTGCAGAACAAACTAATCTTTTAGCATTAAATGCTGCGATTGAAGCGGCTAGAGCTGGTGAACAAGGTCGGGGCTTCGCAGTGGTTGCAGATGAAGTAAGATCACTCGCACAAAGAACACAGCAGTCAACCCAAGAAATTGATCAAATGATTGCAGGGTTACAAAAAGGAAGCAGTTCAGCGGTTAAAGCAATTGACTCAAGCCAATCGCTGGTTGGGAACAGTGTTGAAAATACTCATACAAACCTGAAACTGATGGAGCAAGTGTCGTCTTCGATTAATGATATGAACGAAATGAATCAATTAATAGCATCGTCATCAAATGAACAAAGTACCGTGACAACAGAGATATGCGCTAATATCACTGCGATTTCTGAATCAGGTTCAGCGGTCAACGAAAAAATTCAAAACGTTAAGGTTGTTTCAAGTGAGCTTGAGGCTTTGGCTAGCCAACTTGATAAGCTTAACGTCCAGTTTAAGTATTGATAAAATTGAGAGAGGTTGATGAGTTATTGCCACTCAAATACTCAACATATGGTATTCAACTCGAGCACTGAGCGTTTTCGCTTGATTAATACGGTTCGCGATCATCAGACACCTCCGGCTTGTCGAGGCTAATACAAGTAAGGGTTGAAATAGAACGTTCAAACATACTTAGCGCCAAAGCGGCTAAGATCTTTTTCGCTGAGAAATCTCATCGATCATTTTTTGCTCTTTTTTCTCAAGGTCCAAATCTTCTTCGTCACGAAAACGGTCGATGAGTCCACCCATGCCCTTTTGCTTTTCATACAATGATTGCCAGTGTTTTCTGGCCTTATCCAACTGTTCTTCCGCTAGAGTAACAACCAGCTGTTGCTGCTCAATAGCACCACCTACCTGAGATAAGAAATGCTGGTAGGTGGCACAGTTAGCGGCTGTTGCACCTGAAGAAAACGCGTCGCGCAGCGCTTGCTGATATTCTTGCTGGTAGCGAACAAGCTCCTGCATTTTCTCATGCTGTTGATTGAGGTTGTTTTGCGACGACTGCATCACTTTTAGCGCCGCATCTTCATTTCTTTTTGCCAACTCTAAAACTACCTGCAGCCTCTTAGAACGCCTCATACTGTTTCAACCTGGCTACCGTTGTAACCTATTGCAGACTTAACCTTGCCTATTAACGACACACTATTGTAACGGTGTTTCTGCTGGGGCTGGCGGTACTTCCCCTGCAGGCACATTGCTCATCACTTGGGATAGCTGCTCTACACTTTCAGAATAAGTCGATTTATCCTGCAAGCTTTGTTGCAAAAACTGCTTCATAGACTCAATGCGCTCTATCGCAAAATCAGTTTCCGGGTCTGAGCCAGGTACATAAGCACCAACGCTAATCAGATCCCTTGCTTGCTGATAACGAGCGTAAACTTGCTTGAATTTTTGTGCTGATTTCATATGGTCTGGACTAACAATATGCGGCATCACTCGACTAATTGAAGCCTCTACGTCGATAGCTGGATAATGCCCTTCCTCTGCTAGTCGTCTGGACAAAACGATATGTCCATCCAGTATTGCCCTTGAGGCGTCTGCAATGGGGTCTTGCTGATCATCGCCTTCCGTTAAGACGGTATAGAACGCCGTAATAGACCCTCCACCGGGCAGTCCGTTACCTGCACGCTCTACAAGTTGTGGCAATTTTGCAAACACTGAAGGCGGGTACCCTTTGGTAGCCGGAGGCTCGCCAACCGCCAATGCAATTTCTCGCTGCGCTTGGGCATATCGTGTAAGCGAATCCATTAACAGTAAAACATTTTTACCTTGATCTCTAAAGTACTCAGCCACTCTCGTTGTTAGCATCGCAGCCCTGAGGCGCATTAACGGGGAGTCATCAGCTGGCGCTGCGATCACAACGGATCTAGCCAGGCCTTCTGGGCCTAGAATGTCTTCTATGAACTCTTTGACCTCGCGGCCACGCTCACCAATTAAACCGACAATAGTGATATCCGCAGAGGTGAATTTTGTCATCATCCCTAACAGCATACTTTTACCAACGCCACTGCCCGCAAATAAGCCCAAACGCTGACCAGTCCCCACCGACAACATGCTGTTTATCGCCCGAATACCGACATCCATCGACTCTCTAATTGGAGCTCTATCCAAGGGGTTAATGGTTTTGCCATTATATGGAATATGTGCGTTTGGCTCTAACGGGCCTAAGTTATCGAGGGGCTCTGCAGCACCGTTAATAACTCGCCCTAATAAATTAAACCCTACCGGTATCTGGCCTGCACTTTCGATGGGTATTACGCGAGCACCTGGCTTCAAGCCATCTATAGCGGTTAAAGGCATCAAAAACATGCGGTCGCCGTCAAACCCCACCACTTCAGCTTCTACAGGATGCAACCCACTTCCAACAATCAAACAACGTTCTCCGACCACCATGGGGCAACCCACAGCTTCCAACGTTAATCCAACCATGCGAGTCAGCCGCCCTGTTACCTCAGGAGCGATTTCATCTGGAATAAGTGCTTGGTATTGTTTAAGTCGCTCAGGAAGGTTCATCGGAGTCTTCAGCAGGCTTAATGTCAGGTTTAGACGAGCTAGCGGATTCTGAGTCGATTGCGGGTTCTACTGTAGCCGCTGGTTCTAAGGTAGTGACAGACTCTTCTGTAGCAATAGACTCTTCTTTAACGGTCGATTCTTCGCAATGCTCTGTACTCTCCAGAACATCACGATGAAAATCAGTCATATCATTCATTGAGTCTGTCAAATCAGGCACTTCATCTACAGCAAGACTTGAGGCATGACGATCTAACATCTGTTGAACTGTCTTTTGAAACCGTTTTTCAACCGTCGAATCTATCTGACTATGTAATGTTTCGACCTTACATCCGCCCGGCAGGATTTCATCAGACTTAATCACTTGGGCATCACCAGAGATAGACTCTGCTATCGAAAATACATCATCATAATCTGCACTGTTGATCGTTATTTTAACATTTGAAGCACTGGGTGGTAATAAGCCTAACGCATCCATTAGCGTCTGACGAATCTGTTGGCTATCTAAAGAAAGCTCTCTCATGATAACCGCACGGCTGACCGCTAATACGAGGTTTAATAAAGCTTCTTCAATTTCGTCATCATGCTGTTTGATAGGGTTAAGTAACTTCGCCATTACACTATTAAGTCTGGCGATAGTCTCGTCTATTTCGACTTGCTTTTGCTGTTGACCTGTTTGCTGTCCTTGTTGAAGGCCCTGCTGTGTACCATTTTCAAGCCCTTCTTGAAAACCTTTTTCAAGCCCTTCTGCGTGCCCCTTTGTATACCCTTCTTCTTTTCCTTCAGCACAACCTGCCTCATAAGCCTCAATACGAATTTTTTCGAGGTCGGAAGCAGTTAATGGTTTTACCGGGATTTCGGCAGAGGAGACTTGCGAACGAATGACATCGTTACCACCCGGCTGCATTGCCGGTAGCTCCCACCTTTCATAGGCGGTCAACTGGTCTGCAGGAATGCGAACACTTTTTTTATCTGACATATTGAACCTCGTAACGGCTCATGGTTATATCATCTCTTCGCCAGCACCACCTAATGAAATCTCACCAGCGTCAGCCATTCTGCGCGCTATAGTAAGAATATCTTTCTGGGAGCCTTCCACTTCACTGAGCTTCACTGGACCTTTCGCTTCAAGGTCATCTCGCAACAATTCGGCTGCACGTTTAGACATATTCTTGAATATTTTTTCTTTCATTTCGTCGTCTGAGCCCTTTAGGGCGATGATAAGCACATCTGAAGAGACTTCTCTCAACAGCGCTTGTATACCACGATCATCAACCTCCTTGAGGTTATCAAACACGAACATCAGGTCTTCTATGTCGCCACCTAAGTCTGCATCCATCTCTTTGATGCTATCCATCAACTCTCCTTCAACACCACTGTCCAGGAAGTTCATGATATCGGCTGCACGCTTAATACCACCAATTTTACTGGTTTTAGTTGATGAGCTGCCGGAAAACTGTTTTTCGAGAATGGCATTTAATTCTTGCAATGCTTGAGGGTGAACCGCATCCAACGCAGCGACTCGCATAACGATATCAAGTCTAACTTTATCATCAAAATTAGTCAGTACTTCAGCGGCTTGGTCGGGGTCAAGATAAGAAACGACGATGGCTTGGATCTGAGGATGCTCATAGCGAATGATGTCAGCTACTGAGCGTGACTCCATCCACTTTAGAGTATCTAGCCCTGTAGTATTACCGCCAATGAGTATTCGATCAATCAAACTAGATGCTTTATCTTCACCCAGCGCCTGAGTCAGCATCGTTCTGATGTAGTCATCAGCACCGATACCCATTCCGGTTTGGTCGCCCACCGCTTCAAGGAACTGACCCGTTACAGCCTCAACCTGCTCTTGCGTAACATCTGCAAGCTGGGTCATCGCAGTACCTACACGTTGAACCTCTTTCGGCCCCATATGCTTTAGAATTTGCGCAGCATCTGCTTCTCCTAACGACATCAATAGTATCGCGGCAGCGTCTACACGCCCGACCTTTGGAAGTTTTTTCTCTCCACCGCCAGCCTGTTCATCAGTCATCTGCATTCACCCACTGTCTTACCACTTGCGCAACTCTCGCCGGATCTTCCACTACCAGCCCTTTAAGGGCGTTGAGTTGTTTATCATACCCTTCTGATGCGCCGGGTAAAAGGAATTCGTCCGTTGAGCTAAGCGTCACTTTACCTTCCGGGCTGCCTTCTCCAAGCTGATCTAGTTCTGCCAACCCATCCTCATCCCCTGCTAGCGCCAGCTCTTTTGCCTGCTGTCCACTTTGGGCCAAACTTTTCAAGGTTGGCCTGACCAATCCAAGCACAAGAATGAGTATGACAATACCCGCCATAATAGGCTTAACAAAATCTAGCAACCACTGTTGCTGCCAAATAGGAGTCTCTTCAAATGCGATTATTTCTTCAGGAGCAAAAGGGGTATTAATAACATTCACACTATCACCCCGAGAGGCAGAGTAGCCGACCGCATTTCTTACCAACAGCGTTAAACGCTGGAGTTCGTTTTCAGTCCATGGGGCAAAACTAACCTCTCCATTCTCTGGGTTAACTTTTCGTATATCATCAATAGCAACCGCTACGGTCAGTCGCTTAACTCGCCCAGGCTGTTGCTTGGTATAACTCACCGTTCGATCAACTTCATAGTTACGGGTCGTTTGCTTCCGAAGATCTGACATGCCTCCAGCAGCGCCTTCACCTTCGCCCCCTGCAACCTCTGGCACATTGGCTGCCCCAGGAGGTTGGTTCGCTAGAGCTCCCGGAATCCCCCCTTGGTTTCCCGCTACTCGCTGCTCATCAAGGGTTTGCTCGCTTCGAATTGCCTGCATATCTGGATTGAATATCTCTTCTGCTTGCTCAACGGTAGTAAAGTCTACTTCCGCCGACACCTCTGATCTAAACCGACCACTTCCTAATATTGGTTCCAAGATACTAGATACTCGACCATTGAGAACCTTCTCCATCTTTCTGGAGTAATCAAACTCTCTTGATGCCATGCGGTCTTCTGAGCTTTCATCCTTCTGAGATAGTAAGTTCCCTTTTTGGTCGACGACAGTTACATCTTCTTTGTTCATTTCAGGCACGCTACCGGCAACAAGATTCACAACCGAGTCAACCTGCCCCTTAGCTAAAGGCCTACCACTAAACACCTCTACAAACACCGACGCCGTTGGCTTTCTAGTATCACGAACAAACACCGAACGCTTAGGAATAGCTAGATGTACACGTGCACTTCTCACGTTTCGCAAACTGGAAATAGTTTTAGATAACTCGCCTTCAAGCCCCCTTTTAAACCGGGTTGACTCCATAAACTGACTAGTCCCTAACCCCTGCTCCTGATCCAATAATTCAAAACCTGCAGGCTTCTCTTCAGTGATTCCCGCAGCAGCTAACTTCAACCTTGCTCGATGAACTTCACTAGACTCTACCAGCAGAACACCAGAAGATGGGTCAATTTTATAGGTAATATCATTTTGACTTAGAAGCGTGGACACTTCATTAATGTCCATATTATTAATGTTACTCATGATCGGCTGGTAATTGGGTTCCTGCGCCCATAAAACTACCGACAACCCTAATGCAACACTGGCCGCCAACCCGATCATCAGGCCAACTTGACGCATAAGGTTAAGCTTATTAAAGCCCATAAACATTTCGCTATCCGGCTCGTTAGACGTCACCGAACCTGAAGCGGTTGAACCCGTGGTCGCGGGGACATTATTATTGGTTTCTGCAGGAACGTTCGCCATGACCTTATACCTATTATTTTGTTCTATCTTGTTCGGTAACTAAGATGAATATGAGAACCAATTAGAGTCAACTAAATTGGCATCTTCATAATGTCTTCATATGCCTGAACGACTTTGTTTCTAACTTGAGTTAATGCTTGAAATGAGACCGTCGACTTTTGAGCTTCAATCATCACCCGAGTAATGTCGACAGAGGGGTCACCCTGCTCATAAGCCGTTCTAAGGGCTGAGGCATTTTGCTGTGTGTCATTAACGCTATCAACTGCTCGAGTCAGCAGTGAGCCAAAGCTTTGCTCAGGCTCAGTAGGCTTGACTGATGTAACACTTGTTGATGGCGATGGTTCCTGCAGCGCCTCAGGTCGTTGCACCTGAGCCTTTAGGTTACGCATCTCTGCCAGCACCTGATTAATATCAGCTCTGCCTGAAACTTGACCAATACCAGACATGCTTACCTCCTCACGTCAAAATCCCGACTCGCTAACCTACATTTTTCTTTTAAGGTTTTATCACGCTATATCGCGCCAATATTCTGTCAGGATTAACAAATAAAATAACATTACGTTATCTATAGCACAAAACAGGCCAATTTGGATTTGAGTATAAAAAAGGGGCCAGAGGCCCCTAGACTGAAACTAATAAGTAGAAAAAATACGTTTTTAAGGTCTACGCTGCCGACATTTCTGCATCTAAATCAATCCCGCACTCTCTCATACGAGCCATCTTGTACCTAAGTGTTCGTGGACTAATACCGAGCTTTTCGGCAGTCTGTTTTTTACGCCCGTTTTCCTTGCGAAGCATATCAATAATTATTTTAAATTCGCGCTGCTTTAGATCTTGCCCGAGCACACTAGCACCATCAGCTTCGAGCTGCTCGACACCTCCACCCTCAACCATTGATAAGCCATCACTATTAGAAATTGACTGCTCATATGCGCTAGTCGTCGTACTAAACACAGCAGAATCACTGCCGAAGTTTTGTCCGGAATCAGAATCAAGGCATAGATCGGTGCCTGAGATAACATTACCCTGTTGCAAGATCAGCGCTCGTTGAACGGCGTTATCGAGCTCACGAACATTGCCAGGCCAACCATAGTGTTGCATAGCAACCTTGGCAGAATGATCAAACACTATAGACGGTAACTTCATTTTGACTATATGGTCATTCAACAGCCTTTCTGCGAGCGGAACAATATCTAAAGGCCTTTCTCTGAGAGGCTTCCACTGCATCGGAAACACGCTCAAGCGATAGTACAAATCCTCCCTAAACTTACCCTCAGCGACATACTCTTTAAGGTCTCTATTAGTGGTGGCCAGCACTCTAACATCTAATGATATCGTCTTTCTTCCACCAACTCGCTCTACCTCTCTTTCCTGAATAACCCGCAACAATTTGGCTTGTAGCCCAAGATCCATTTCAGATATTTCATCAAGCAGTATAGTGCCACCATTAGCTTGTTCAAATTTTCCTGGCGCACTATTGTAAGCGCCGGTATAAGCGCCCTTTTCGTGACCAAACAGTATAGCCTCTAGCATGTTTTCAGGTATCGCCGCACAGTTAAGTGCAATAAACGGATGACTCTTTCTTGGTGAACAAGCATGAATATAACGAGCGAGCACTTCCTTCCCGGTACCACTCTCACCTGCAATCATCACGGTCGAATCCGATACAGCCACCTTTCTCGCTAACTGGAACAACTGACGGCTAAACGGGTCTTCAGCAACAGGCTGACCTTCTTTAGAGGTGTTAACAGACCCGAGTACTCGCTTAACAGACTCTATCAAAACACTTGGTTCAAACGGCTTGACGATATAATCAACAGCACCAGACTGCATGGCCGATACGGCATCACTAATTTGACCATAGGCAGTAATTAACATAGCGGGAATGCCAGGGAACTGCCGATGGATATATTCCAGCAACTCATGCCCATTCATACCCGGCATATTGACATCACTTACTACCAATTCAACGACTTTTTTCTCAAGTATTGGAATTGCAGACTCAGCCGAGTCGGCCGTAACACAATCATAACCGGCAATTTCAAGCGTCGTACTCAATGCTTCTCGTAACTCTCGATCATCTTCTACAATTAGAATCGTTGTTTTAGCCATCTTAATTCTCCGCTATCTGCTATGCTTTGCTCTGCTGCTCATACACCGGCAATGTAATCACTGCTTTGGCGCCATCATCATTAGAGGTGATATAGAATCGACCATGATGAGCTTTAACAACAGCCTGAACCACTGGCAACCCTAACCCTGTTCCATGAGACTTCGTGGTATAGAAAGCATCTAGAATTTTACTTTTTTGCTCTGATGTGAAACCTGGACCATTATCGGACACTTCAATATTGATATATCCTCTACCGGGTGACACAACCTTAACGCTTATCTCGACGCCCTCTGCTTTGGCTTCAATGCTATTATTAATAAGGTTCAAGCAAGCACCAACTAAAGTATCTCTATTACATAGGAGTGACGTGTTTTCTGAAGCGTCTTCCCACTTAACATCAGCCTGAGCATTTTGAATAGGCGTATCTGCCGCCAACTTTAACTGCTCAAACAAATCAGATGCCTTAACGCTTTCTGCCAAGCGAGTATCCCCTTTGGCAAATACCAACATATCTCTTATCTGATGTTCGAGATGCGTCAGTCTAGACATAATTTTTTCAGCACATTTTTGTCTCATGCTATCGCTAATTTCGGGTTGATTGAGATGCCCGGCATATAACATTGCGGTAGACAGCGGTGTTCTGATTTGATGAGCCAAAGACGCCACCATTCGACCCAGAGATGACAAACGTTCAGTACGACTCACTTTTGCCTGTAGTTCACGCGTCTCGGTTAAATCAGTTAACAATACTAACTGGCCTGGTCCTTCAGACATTGAGCGCGTTTCTATTCGTACTCTACGCCCATCCTTTAATGACACCTCATGGCCATCATCATGTCGAGGAGCAAAGCAACGTTTGATGATGTTCACCCAGCTTTCACCTAGCAAAGGCTCTCCGAGCAACCCCAATGCCGCAGGGTTGCACTCGCTCACTACGCCATGCCCATCCAATACAACAACGCCGGCAGGAAGCACATCAAGCAGTGTTGATAATCGGTCAGCAATTCGTTCTTTCTCTTCAAGTTCTTGTCGTCGCTGCTCGACCTCGGTGGTAAGCTCGCCGTTCAATTGGCTCACTCGTTTTTCAAGTGTTCGGTAAGAATCAGTTAGCTGCACAGACATACGGCTGAACAGCTCCAATGCTTGCTCCACCGGTGCCGTTTCTCCACTTTCTGAAACATCAGCCGCTGACAACTCAGAATCTGAAAGTATCGCCTTTGCAAGACTTCCATCAGAAAACAGTGTGTCGATGTTATGACTTCCTGAATCCGTATCTTCATGTTTAAATGCTTCACCCAATGACTCAACAAGCCTTCCTTTCGGAATGCCTGCTACGTTGGCTAGCATAATTGGTTCCTGATAATTCATCCTGCTCCCCTTTCGTATGTCATGATCAATACATGACCACTGAAGAAAACTTGCTAGTGAGAAAAACGTCACTTAATTTAATATATCCCGTATAAAGCACTTACCATGCCATAGACACTTTAACTATATAAAACAATACTCTACATATATTCCATAAATTAAAGAGTCAAAAAAACGGCGCGAGTATTATAGGTAAACTGAAACGTATTATTGCTTTTTAAGGTAGGCGCGGCGCGTTGCCGCGATCATACTGAAGACACCAATTCATGCAAAATCAGTGCAAATTTCCAGAGAGGAAAACAACTTTTTATAGGGTTATGACGGCTCATCTTCCTTATTGTTTAAGCCATACTTTCGTACTTTTTCAACCAATGTCGTTCTTCTGATACGAAGCTTTTCAGCGGCTCTAGCAACAACCCCTGAAGCCTCATCCAACGCTTGCTGAATAAGCGCTTTCTCCAAGTTGGCTAGATAATCTTTCAGATCTACCCCATTCACCGGTAAAAGTGCGGGAGCATCTACGCCTAAAACTGGCGGAGGAGCAACAGGCATTGAGCCTTCGAACGCCGCCAAATTTTCATCACCATCATCAATATGGCGATACTTACTCGGCAGTTCTTGTACTCCGATTACATCGTAAGGATGAGTAATAGACAGCCTTTCGACAAGATTTGCCAACTCTCGGACATTGCCTGGCCAATCATGGCGACACAAACTCATAATCGCAGCAGAGTTAAAGCGAATAGAACCACGCTTCTCTTTCTCCATTCTGGAGATCAACTCATTCATCAACAGGGGAATATCTTCCACACGCTCTTTTAATGACGGCATCTCAATTGGGAACACATTTAGTCGATAATAGAGATCTTCCCTGAAAGAGCCCTCTACAATCATATCTTCTAAGTTTTTATGGGTCGCAGCAATAACCCGCACATCAGTTTTTAACGTCTTATTACCACCAACTCTCTCAAAGGTTCTTTCCTGCAACACTCTTAAAATTTTAACCTGCATATTAAGCGGCATATCGCCTATTTCATCTAAAAATAACGTGCCGCCTTCAGCTAGTTCGAACCGGCCTGCTCGTGCCGTAATTGCACCGGTAAACGCGCCTTTCTCGTGACCAAATAATTCGCTTTCAAGTAGTTCTGCGGGAATAGCACCACAGTTCACGGGTACAAAAGGTTTATTTCTTCGGTGGGAGTTATAATGCAGGTTACGTGCGACCACTTCCTTACCGGTCCCAGACTCTCCTGTGATAAGCACACTCACGTCTTTATCTGCGACCTGGGACATTAATTCACGTACATTGTGAGTACCTCTGCTGGTGCCGACTAAACTTCTAAAAAGTTGAACTTGACGCTGCTGCCCTCTCACTCGACTACTCGAAAACTGCTCACGATATACCTGCCCGCGATACAGACTATCAATGGTTTTATTATAGTTAAGAGGGAAGTCTAATTTCGCTAGAACTTTTTTTCGAAGCTCTTCACCAACACTTTCTAATGACGTGTCCCCAGACACCAGTACTGGAATGCCTGAGTCAATATTATCTAACGTTTCCAAAAAAACCGACATCTTATCCGCATCACAACCAATAAAGATCAACGAAAGCTCTTCAATTGACTCAAACTGCTGTTCAACGAACGTTTCCCATTCACCGGTACCGCACTCAATAACTTCTTCACCTAAAAACTCTAGAATGACCTTTAATTCACGGCGTAGTTGTTGGTCGTCGTGAACCAATAAAATCTTCATTTCCTTACGCATGGGACAGCAAACCCTTTTCGTCGTTATTAATATACGCGTCGTTACAAATATGGATATTGTAGAACCAGTTGACCGGGATTAGATCCACGCAGCTCATACTCGGCAAATTATACTCGATACGACAGGTAAAATTTCGATAAATCAGTAGCCTATCGTACATTCTTATTACTTATATGAGTATTAAAGTCGCTAAAGTGTGATTGGTCAAATTAATGACATAAATTTTAGAAATATAGTGTCATCAACATAGAAATAACATTTTTTTGGCATTTATAGGGAGGGTAATCAACAAAAACAGAGTGGAAAAGCATCTAATAACCCGATGATTGTATATATTGACTAATGGCATTGCGCTCTTTGTTTAACTTCTTTAATTCGCCTCCCAACTCCGTTCGACGGCCCAAGTTTTCAGCGCCCAAACGATCGTAGAGAGTATTCAGCTTAACAAGTAAATCAATTAACCTAGATTTATCGTTAACATCTAGGGTCGACGACGAATAATCACTCACAATTGCCTTTACAGACAAGTCACACTTGGCAATTTCTTCCCACTCGCCTCTATCGAGAGAGTTTTCTATAACACTAATCAAGTCGACTAATTTTTCAAACTTATGACTCATATCTGCTCTCAATAAATACCAGCTCAACACACCCAACTTCAAACAATACTTTCAGTTTAATTCGATAAATGGTTATATTCCACTAACCTCAGAAATAATAACTAGTTTATCGTGAACGGATGCAACGTTATGCAGCACTTCCTCACCTGGCTAACAGGTTACCACCCTTACCTCCCTTCACTAATTACGATCACCGTAATCACGGTCTTCCTTATTGTCATAAACCGAATAACACTGAAAAGGCTATCTAAAAATCAAGGTCGACTTTTACGACAACAATTATTCATGATTATTGTTACCTTCATAGGCGTAGTGGCAATATTAGTGTCGCTACCTGTTAGCGACGCTATCAAGGGACAAATTTTTAGTCTACTCGGTATTGTAGTCAGCGCGGCGATTGCACTGTCGTCCACGACCTTTGTTGGCAATGCAATGGCAGGATTAATGCTAACCGGCGTCAAAGTATTTAAGGTCGGTGATTTTGTAAGGGTGGGGGATCATTTTGGGCGAGTATCTGAGCGCGGCTTATTACATGTAGAAATTCAAACTGAAGATCGAGACCTAACAACACTCCCCAACCTGTTTCTAGTCACAAACCCTACCAAGGTTATTCACGCAGAAGGTACCGTTATATCTGCAGAAGTAAGCCTTGGATACGACATTAGCCGTAAACAGATTGAGACCTACCTGATCGAAGCAGCCGAACTCTGCAACCTAGAATCGCCTTTCGTGCAGGTTATTTCCCTTGGAGACTTCTCTGTACTCTATCGAGTATCGGGCCTCTTGATCGACGTTAAAAAAATAATTACTTCGCGCTCTGAGTTACACAAGAACATTTTGGACTCACTGCAAAGAGGCGGCATTGAAATCGTATCCCCAACATTTATGAACACTCGCTCCTTTAACCCCAACCATAACTTCATTGCCCCCTCTCAACCCCTACAGAAAACGGCAGCTAATCCCAGTGACGTTGAAATAGAAAGCATCTTATTCGACAAAGCGGAGCAAGCGGAAACACTCAGCTATCTATCACAAAAATTAAAACGAATATCTATCGGAAAAGAAAAACTAACAACGCTATTGGGGAATACACAAAATGAAAATGACGCATCCAAATTGCAACATAGAATAGAGCACCTTGCAGCTATTGAGGCAAAATTGGCGACCGTTATGTCTGAAATGGATAAAGGACAGAAATCCAAAAAATAAAAAGCCCCCTACCTTAAAAAGATAGGGGGCTTTTCGTCAACCAAGTCGAATAGTAGAGATAGCTCCAACTATTCTCGTTAGCGCTTATCCTAGGAACTTAATCATAACACCTGCAGCTACCGCTGAACCGATAACACCCGCGACATTCGGGCCCATCGCGTGCATCAATAAGAAGTTTTGAGGGTTATTATCTAAGCCTACTTTATTTGAAACACGAGCCGCCATTGGTACAGCAGATACGCCAGCAGAACCAATGAGTGGGTTTACTTTATGAGCGCTAAACAGATTCATAAACTTAGCCATCATAACGCCAGTACCTGTTCCAACTGCAAATGCAGCCATACCTAAGAACAGAATACCTAAAGTTTGAAGATCTAAGAACTTATCAGCACTTAACTTCGAACCCACCGACAGACCCAAAAATATAGTTACAATATTAATCAATGCGTTCTGAGCTGTATCAGAAAGGCGATCAACTACACCGGACTCTTTCATGAGGTTACCAAGACAGAACATCCCCAAAAGAGGTGCCGCATCAGGTAGGAACAACGCAACAAGTAGCAAAACAGCTATAGGAAACAGTATCTTCTCTAGTTTACTTACCACACGAAGCTGAACCATCTGAATTTTTCGTTCTTCAGCAGTCGTTAATGCGTTCATGATAGGTGGCTGAATAACTGGGACCAGCGCCATATAGGAGTATGCAGCAACTGCGATAGCACCTAATAAATGAGGGGCTAGCATGCTCGACACAAAAATAGAAGTTGGACCATCAGCTCCACCGATAATACCGATGGTAGCAGCCTCCTCAATAGTAAAGGCCATTCCATCGATACCTAAACTGGTTAAAAACGCAGCACCGATTACCGTACCGAATATACCAAACTGAGCAGCGGCACCCAATAAGATAGTTTTCGGGTTAGCCAGCATCGGCCCAAAGTCAGTCATAGCACCAACGCCCATAAAGATAAGTAAAGGACCAATCATTGAGCCGATAACCACGTTATAGAAGTTAGCAAGCATGCCGTTTGCATATCCATTGTCAGCCGCTACATTGCTAGCAGCAGCTATAGTCGCACTATCTGCATGCTTATAAGCATCTTTAAACGCATATAGCACTTCATTAGTAATGCTCTGACCAGCTTCAAAAGGTACTTTAAGCACGTCAGCTAACGCTAGTAAAACGTCCGGATTCTTAAAATGAATCGCATTTTCAACGGCTGTAAGCGCAAGTCCAGCTTCAGGAATATTCGCAAGAATACCACCAAAACCAATTGGCAATAATAGTAATGGCTCGAATTTTTTCCGAATAGCCATATATAGAAGGACAAGGCAGATGACGATCATCGCAGCCTGCCCAAGCGATAAATTATATAGACCACTACCGGTCCATAAATTGAGTATCTTCTCCATCGTTTTATAGCCCTATTACATAGTTAATAGCGTGTCGCCAACTGCAACAGAGTCGCCAACTGCAACATTGATGCTACCGACCGTACCCGCTTTAGCGGCTCTAACTTCGGTTTCCATCTTCATTGCTTCAAGAATCACTAACACATCGCCTTCTTGAACAGCCTGCCCTGCAGAAACGATCACTTTGAAGATTGTACCGGCCAAAGGAGCAGCAACCGGATCGCCAGCAGCTACTGGTGCAGCTGGTGCAGCCGCAGCACCGGCAGGAGCAGTACCGCCAGCAGGAACCACTGCTGAAATATCTCCACCCTCTTCAACTTGAACCACATAACTCTGACCATCGACATTAATGGTGTAAGTTTCAGGGCCAGACGATACTTTCACTTCATTACCCGTAGGCACAGGCTCAAATGCATCTGGGTTATCACGGTTCTCTAGGAACTTCTCAGCGACCTGAGGGAACAACGCGTAACTAAGTGCATCATCAATAACATTATCTGCCAACTTGAAGCCTTTTTCTTTAGCAAGTGCTTCAACATCTGCAACAATCTTATCCAGTTCATTTTCTAACAAATCAGCAGGGCGGCATGTAATGGCTTCTGCACCATCAAGCACTCTATCCTGAAGCTCTTTATTATAAGGAGCAGGTGCTGCCCCGTACTCACCCTTAAGGATACCTTGAGTCTCTTTAGATATAGACTTGTAACGCTCGCCTGTTAATACGTTTATAACGGCTTGAGTACCTACGATTTGTGAAGTAGGTGTTACCAATGGAATATGACCCAAATCTTCGCGAACTCTTGGAATTTCTTCCAATACTGCATCAAACTTATCAGCCGCTCCCTGCTCTTTAAGCTGGTTTTCCATGTTGGTCAACATGCCACCAGGAACCTGTGCAACAAGAATACGAGAGTCTGTACCACGAAGAGCGCCTTCAAATTTAGCGTACTTCTTACGAACTTCGCGGAAGTAGGCAGCAATTTCTTCAAGTAGCAATAGATCAAGACCTGTATCTCTGTCTGTACCTTTAAGTGCAGCGACTACGGTTTCTGTTGCTGAGTGGCCATATGTCATGGACATTGATGAAATAGCCGTATCTACGCGGTCAACACCTGCTTCAATGGCTTTTAAAATAGCCATATCAGACATACCTGCCGTTGCATGGCAGTGTAATTGAACTTCTAAATCTGTTTCTTGCTTAAGACGAGAAACCAGATCAAAACTCTCATATGGAGAGATGATACCCGCCATATCTTTAATCGCGATAGAGTCTGCACCCATATCTTCTATCTGCTTTGCCAACGAAACCCATGCTTGTGTGTTGTGAACAGGGCTTGTGGTGTAAGACAAAGTACCTTGGGCATGCTTACCTTGTTTTTTAACCGCTTTAAGCGCTGTTTCAAGGTTACGCGGATCGTTCATTGCGTCAAAAACACGAAATACATCAACGCCGTTTTCCGCTGCGCGCTCCACAAACTTATCAACAACATCGTCAGCATAGTGGCGATAACCTAATAGGTTTTGGCCACGCAATAACATTTGATGCTTGGTGTTAGGCATCGCTTTTTTGAATTCGCGAATTCTATCCCATGGGTCTTCCCCAAGAAAACGAATACAAGTGTCAAAAGTAGCTCCACCCCAAGATTCAAGGGACCAGTAGCCTACTTTATCTAGTTTTTCTGCGATTGGTAGCATATCGTCGATACGCATGCGTGTTGCGAATAGTGACTGGTGAGCGTCACGTAAAACAACATCAGTAATACCTAACGGTTTTTTAGCATTTGTCATTGCATTCAAGCCTTCTGTTAAAGGTTTTTCCGTTCTATCAAACTCACTGCTTATGGGCGTGAGCGATACTTAGCAACTGCAGCTGTGATAACAGCCATCAGTTGAGGGTCATTCATCGGAGTTGCAGGTTGAGCAGGTGCAGCCGGTGCTTCCGGTGCAGGTGGCTCAAATTTCGCCGCCAACTTCGACATAAGCGTTGTAGCGCCAATCAATACAATCAGGAATACGAAAACAAACCCCATTCCTACAATTGTTAGATCGAGCGCTTGAGACATCAATGATTCTGTCATTATTATGCAACCTGTCGTTGTGTTTCCATTTTTACGGCGAAAAGGCATCACTTTATTAAAAGTGCCATTTCACGTGAAAAATCCTCGCTAATGTACCTATATTCAGGCATCTAATCAACAAAAATAGCAATAGACAGCCTGCTTTTAACAACTACCTCATTGTTTTAATTGAATATACATGACATGAATAATGGTTATCAGCTTGCATCTACACCTATTACGGCAACCCTAACTTCAACACATCGACTTTACTCAACGTGAAAACTCAGCGCAATCAATCAAAAATAGGCAAATTAAAGGCAAAAAAAAGCCACCCTTGAGGGTGGCTTTTTATATGGTGCGGCTGGCAGGAGTCGAACCTGCGACCGCCTGGTTCGTAGCCAGGTACTCTATCCAGCTG
>CAJXUY010000018.1 GCA_913060665.1 uncultured Oleiphilaceae bacterium | reverse complement strand
AGGCAAAAAGCCTCTTATTTGTTGATACTTTCACAGCCTCGAAGCGGAATCAAGGAAAGCCCAAACATCGAGCCCTCCAATGACAAAACCCTGATTCCAGTCGTGCCTCCTTTCATCAAGGCTACGGGGAACGGTTTAAACTATGCAGGTAAACCTACCCTATCACCTCACCTCTTGATAAGCCCACTTTAACCAAGGCATTAACGCCTCAAGATCACTGGACTCAACCGTGCTGCCACACCAAATTCGCAGGCCGGCTGGGGCGTCTCGATAAGCACCGATATCAAACGCTACACCCTCTTGTTCTAACAATTTAGCCAATTGTTTAGTTTGGGCCTCGGTTAAGTCCAAGGTTAAGCAGACGCTAGTATTTGAGCGGGTTTCAGGTGTTGCGGCCAAAAAGTGTATCCAGTCGTGTTGCTCAACAAACGCCTCCAGAACCGAAAGGTTTTGTCGAGACTTTTCGATACAAGCTGACACTCCGCCGATATCACCGACCCAATCCAGCGCATCTAAATAATCGGCCACACAAAGCATTGAAGGGGTGTTAATGGTTGCGCCTTCAAAAATACCTTCGATCAGTTTGCCACCCTTGGTTAACCTGAATACCTTCGGTAATGGCCAATCAGGTGTATAAGATTCCAAACGCGCTACCGCTTTAGGACTCAAGATAAGCATGCCATGCGCACCCTCGCCTCCCAATACTTTTTGCCAGCTAAAGGTAATCACATCGAGCTTTTCCCACTGCATTTCCATCGCAAATACCGCCGATGTAGCATCACAAAAGGTTAATCCTTCACGGCTATCACTAATCCAGTCCGTATTGGATACCTTCACGCCTGAAGTTGTGCCGTTCATGGTGAAGATAATATCGTGATCTGCATTCGCCTGACTCATATCAGGCAACTGCCCGTAATCAGCAATATAGCTATTAACATTATCTAGTTTTAGCTGTTTGGTAATATCTGTGTGCCACTCTTTCCCAAATGACTCCCATGCAAACACATCTACCGGACGAGCCCCCAACATCGACCACATTGCCATTTCCATGGCACCAGTATCTGACGCAGGTACAACTCCCACTCGATAACCTTCAGGCAAGCCAAGTAGTTTGGCGGTGTCGAAACAAGCGCGCGCCAGTGCTGCCTTACCAACCTTTGCGCGATGCGAACGGCCCAGTGTTGATGTATCAAGCTGATCCAGGCTATAACCCGGGCGTTTACTGCAGGGGCCTGATGAAAAATTGGGGTTTGCGGGTTTGCTAGCGGGTTTCATTACACGTCCTTCAATTTGAGATGCATGCAGATATAAACATCTACGCCATATTCGTCAAGTGCTATAAGTGAATATCATTCCGTAATCGCGTAAGCTTGTAGGCAAATTCTCATTTAGTTTACGCCGCACACAAGGATGCAACATGTCTAAACACCCGTTGGCTGGCCAACCTGTCCCAGATGAAATGCTTATCAATATCCCTCGATTGGTAAGTGCTTACTACTCAGAACAACCCAACCCCGAAAGCCCCGACGAACGAGTCGCCTTCGGAACCTCCGGTCACAGAGGCAGCGCCTTTAAGCGAAGCTTTAACGAACCCCACATTTTAGCGATTACGCAAGCAGTTTGCGAGCATCGAGCAGCCAATGGCATCAAAGGCCCTCTTTTTATGGGCATGGATACCCACGCATTGTCGGAGCCAGCGCTTATCTCTGCAGTTGAGGTGTTTGCCGCCAACCAGGTGACTGTTATGATTCAAGCGGGTAGAGGTTACACCCCGACACCTGTTATTTCACACGCTATTCTGACCTACAATTCTCATAAGGATAATGCCGAATTAGCCGATGGCGTCGTCATAACGCCTTCACATAACCCACCAGAAGATGGTGGATTTAAGTACAATCCGCCCAATGGAGGCCCAGCCGATACCGATGTGACCCAGTGGGTTCAGGATCGTGCGAACCAACTAATATCTGATAGATTAAAAGGGGTCCAAAGAGTCTCTTTAGAAGAGGCCCTAAACTCTGAATTCATTATCGAGTATGACTATATTAAACCCTATATAGAGTCACTCGACCAAGTGGTTGATATGGCCGCTATTGCTCGTTCAGGGCTAAAAATAGGCGTCGACCCCATGGGCGGTTCAGGCATCGACTATTGGGAGCCGATTGCACAACACTACGGGCTTGATCTTGAGTTAGTCAACAAAAAGGTCGACCCCACGTTTTCATTTATGCGCGTCGATAAAGACGGAAAAATTCGCATGGACTGCTCTTCTGCTGCGGCAATGGCAGGCTTGATAGAGCTAAAAGACCGATTTGATATTGCCTTCGGTAACGATCCTGATTATGACCGGCATGGTATCGTCACTAAAAGCTCAGGTTTGCTCAATCCTAATCACTATCTAGCAGTCGCTATAGAGTACCTGTTTAAAACCCGGACCCAGTGGCCCACATCAACTGCTATCGGCAAAACCTTGGTGTCTAGCGCTATGGTTGACCGTGTAGCAAAACAGCTCGAACGCGAGTTAGTAGAAGTGCCTGTCGGCTTTAAATGGTTTGTCGACGGTTTAGCCGAAGGCCGATTCGGTTTTGGCGGCGAAGAAAGTGCGGGCGCGTCATTTTTACGAAAAGATGGCACCGTATGGAGCACTGACAAAGATGGCATCATCCTCAATTTGCTCGCCGCTGAAATGACCGCTGTCACGGGTAAAGACCCTGGGCAGCTATATTCCGAACTCACCCAACAACACGGTACGCCGGTTTACGCCCGTATAGAGGCACCCGCCAACCGAGAACAAAAAGCAGTCCTTAAACAACTATCTACCGATCAACTGACTGCAGAGTCATTGGCGGGCGACCCCATTGAAGCATGCTTAACTCATGCTTCAGGCAATGGAGCGGCCATTGGCGGACTTAAAGTAATGACCCAAAATGGCTGGTTCGCGGCAAGGCCTTCTGGCACTGAAGATATTTATAAAATCTATGCTGAAAGCTTCTCTGGAGAGGAACACCTGCAGCAAATTTTAAATGAAGCCCAACAATTGGTCGACTCAGTGATCAGCTAACGCGCTATAGGGTGTAATAAACACAGGAACGGTTACGTTTGCCAACCTGGGGGTCAACCTCGCGTTGGCAGCACCTGTTATGTCGTTTCGATTTTAGACGTTGGAGGAATGAAAGAACCCACCACCCATTAATCTACAAACCCAAAAAATCCTCTTAAACAGAAAACGGAAACTGTCGCGAGATGGCTTCTGAAATTCTAGGGAAGTCATGGTAACGCTCAAGAGATTCGACGATCGGACGGCGAATAGACTATCTCATACTTAACACCCCTAACCAGCCTGTGCCTGCACAAGCAAAGAGACCTGCCAACCTTTCTAATTACACCTATTGTAGAAAAAATAAATCCATTTAAATTGACCACCGAGCCTGCCCAATCTGGTAAAATCGGCGCATTTCCAACACTATTTACTACTTGATAGGCAATTCACACCATGCAATTTATTATTGGACAACGCTGGGTCAGCCATACCGAATCAAAACTGGGCTTGGGAATTATTTCCGAAGTGAATGGCCGACGTATTACAGTTAGTTTTCCTGCTGTTGGCGAAGAGCGTACTTACGCTGCTGACAACGCGCCCCTAAGCCGCCTGATATACAATGAAGGGGAACACATCACCACACTGGATGATTTGCAGTTTCATGTCATCACAGCTGAAGAAGTCGATGGTATTTATATATACAACTGTGAAGACAGCGACGGAAATGCAGAAATTGTTGAGGAACTTGATTTAAGCTGTTTCGTGCAATTAACAGCCCCTCAACACCGCTTGTTTAGTGGGCATTTTGACAAAAATAGAGCGTTTACCTTAAGAATCGAAACCCTTAATCACATTCATCGTTTACAACAGTCTTCCGTAAAAGGGTTGCTGGGTGCGCGAACCAACCATCTACCTCATCAGGTTTATATCGCCAATGAAGTCGCGCAGCGATTTGCCCCTCGCGTACTATTAGCAGATGAAGTGGGGCTGGGTAAAACGATCGAAGCCGGTATGATTTTGCACTACCAACTGCATACCGGTCGCGCCAAAAGAGCCTTAATCGTGGTGCCAGACAGCCTTATTCATCAGTGGCTAGTCGAAATGCTACGGCGCTTTAACTTAGCATTCTCAATATTTGATCAGAGTCGTTATGACGCGCTGACGGGGTCAAATAGCGATATTGATGATGATATGTTTGAACCCGGTTTCGACTCAATGTCGAATCCGTTTGAATCTGAGCAATTAATACTCTGCAGTCTCGATTTTTTAACTGAAAATCCTGATGCAATGGATCACGCAGTTGAAGCATCATGGGACTTGCTGATAGTGGATGAAGCTCACCACCTTCAGTGGAGCGAATCCGAAGCCAGTATTGAATACCAATGCGTTGAGCAACTAGCGAGCAATAGTGCGGGCTTGTTATTGCTAACAGCAACACCTGAACAGGTCGGTATTGAAAGTCATTTTGCTCGCCTTCGGTTACTAGACCCCTCTCGGTTCTATGATTTAGAACGTTTTAAACAAGAAGAAGCAGGCTATCAGCCACTAAACCACATTGTTCAGCAGTTGGTCGCGTTGCAACATAAAGGTGATGCCATTAGCCCAGAGCTTCTTGCACAGTTGAACGAGTTTACCGATACCTCAGACGTAAGCGATATCGACGGTATTGTTTCCCGACTACTCGATCAACATGGCACCGGCCGCGTGTTATTTCGCAACACCCGCGCAGCCATCAAGGGCTTCCCTGAGCGCCAACTCAATAGTTACCCGTTACCCGTGCCGGCGCTATACCAAGGTCAGACAACCGGTATCACCGGCCTATACCCTGAAGTGATGGCCGAAGCAGACGACTGGATTCAAAACGACCCTCGTGTCGCCTGGCTTGAAGCTAAGCTGAAAAAATTAAAATCTGAAAAAGTCCTCGTTATATGCGCAAATGCCAGTACTGCTGTTGCGCTAGAACAGTACCTTCAGTTGCGAGCAGGTATTCGAAGCGCAGCGTTCTATGAAGGTTTGTCAATTATAGAGCGAGATAGAGCATCCGCTTATTTCGCTGAAACAGAAGGCGGCGCACAAACACTGATCTGTTCCGAGATTGGTAGTGAAGGTCGAAACTTCCAGTTTGCCCATCATTTGGTGCTATTCGATCTACCGTTAAACCCTGATCTACTTGAACAGCGAATTGGTCGCCTTGACCGCATAGGTCAAACCGAAACCATTCAGATTCATGTGCCATTTTTAGAAGGCACGTCCCAACAGAGCTTGTTCCGCTGGTATCATGAAGGTATCAACTTGTTCGAACAGAGCTGCTCAGTCGGGTACTCAATTTATGAACAATTTGAACTTGAGTTACTAGCGCAACTGCAAGAAACCAGCGGTGAAATCAACTCGCTGATTGCCGAAACCGCCACGCATACCAATAAGATGCGTCAGCTACTGCACGAAGGACGAGACCAATTACTCGAATTAAACTCCTGCAAAGTACCCCAGGCAGAAGCCATTATTTCCACCATTGAAGAAGAGGAAGATGGCCCCGTACTTGAGGGTTTTATGATGCGTTTGTTCAATCAGTTTGGTGTTGACCAAGAACATCACTCAGATCACGCTCATATTATTCGCCCATCTGATCATATGTTTACCAGCCACTTCCCGGGCCTAAAAGACGACGGCAACACCATTACATTTTCCAGAGAAAAAGCACTCTCCAGAGAAGATATGGAGTTCCTAAGTTGGGAGCACCCAATGGTGGTCGAAACCATGGAAATGCTGCAAACTGCAGAATTGGGTAACGCGACCGTGGCAACGATCTCAGTGAAAGGGCTACAACCGGGCACACTGTTGTTAGAAACCTATTTCACCGTCAACTGTATTGCACCAAAGCAACTGCAGGTTGATCGCTTTTTGCCGATTACGCCGATACGCGTGATGTCAGATGTCAATGGTCGAGATTTGGGCGAGGTTCTGCCCCATGAGCGTTTGAATGGCATGTGTGAGAAAGTGAAGCGCAATACGGCTCAAGCGATTGTTAAACAAGTACGCAATGATATAGAAAAAATGCTCACTCACTCTACAACTATCGCAGAGAAGAAGCTTCCCACTATTATAAATACTGCGAATGAAAAAATGATGAGTAGTTTAAAAGTAGAAGTAGACCGCTTAGAGGCATTACAGGCCATTAACCCGACCATCCGAGACGAAGAGATCAATTTCTTCAAACAGCAAATTAGCGCTTCCGCAGACGTGATCAACCGAAGCTCCGTACAATTACAAGCCATTCGCGTCGTCGTCACCAGCTAACTTGCACGCATACGACAAATCATTAGTTGAAAATGGGGGCCTTCGCCCCCATTTGCTAAACTAACAGACAAAACCCCCACTCGATCAGTCAAGAGAAAACGCCCATTATGAGCAATGACCAACTACCAGACATTAAACTAGATATCGAAAACCTTTACCGTGAAGAGATGTTCACTGACCACAAGGTTGGGACATTGAGAAAAATGACTCCCGTAACAGTTGAAGGTGAAGTCGACTCGAACCGCGATGTTCTTTTTGTCGGCCAAGCTCAAATGATGACACCTGCAGGCGCACTTCCACTCAATTTTGAAATAGAAGCGACGTCACTAGCCGACGCCCTTGATAAGTTTGGTACTGAGGCTCAAGCCTGCCTAGAACGCACACTAGAGGAGCTTCGCGAAATGCAGCGTAATCAGGCATCTTCGATTGTTGTGCCTGGTCAAGGTGGCGGAATGGGTGGTATGGGTGGCGGAGGTATTCAATTACCCTAATTGACTTTGATCTATCCTAACAAGTATCTTATTCTTAACATCATGGCACCTTTGTTAAACCCGCTCTAATAGTGGGTTTTTCTTTGAGTTAATAGACACTAGGCTATCGTTTGAGTAATACGAGCTAAGGGGATGAAAGATTGAAGGTAGTAGGCGCTTGAAAGTTCGAGCCAGACGCTTTGGGGTCGCGATGCTGATCTACTTTCTAGGTGTGGTTAGTATTGCCTCGGCTAGTTATTGGTTAGAGCGCCAGCGCTATATGGAAGAGATCGATACTCGCCTGTTTGCTGCTGCTAGTAACGTCCCTTCTATTTTGCCAGCTGACTTTCATGATATCGCCCGCACTCCAGATGCCATCTCCAAAGAACAAGACCTATACAACCTAGAGTTAATGTCGAGACACGCAAGTAGTGGTAATTTAACCTATATTTACAGCTATGTAATGCATGAAGGCATGATTCACTTTACCTCATGTAACTACACTGAAGAAGATGTTAAAAAAGATCAGGTAGTCACTTACTGGACCTCTTACCCAGAAGGTTCAGTAGAATACTTTGACGCAATGGCCGCTACCGAGCCTGTCTATGTCACGGCCGGTGATCGCTGGGGGCTTTTCCGCACCATACTCATCCCGCTTAAATCACCCAGTGGCCAACCCTATGTTGCAGCGGCTGACATGGATATTACCGTTATTCAGCAGTCGCTCATGCGCAAAGTACTGTCAATTATCGGCATCTGCTTACTGTTATTTCTGCTCGCTATTCCTTTAGTGTTTGCCTATCGACAAACATACGCTGAAATGAATCGTAAACTGTTGGGGTTAAATAACCAGCTGCAAGACGATATCAATCAAGCCATGAAACTTGAAGCAGAGCTTAAAGAGGCGACTCAAAAAGCCAATACCGCGAACGAGATCAAGAGCCAGTTTCTGGCTAATATGAGCCATGAGCTGCGCACCCCGATAAACGGGGTTCTGGGGATGAATCAACTTCTACTAGACACCCACCTATCACCGGAACAACGTGAGTATGCGAAACTAGGAAGCAAGAGTGCGAAGGTGCTACTAGATACCATCAACCAAATACTCGACTTAGCTGCTATTGAAAACGGTGGACTTGTCACCAAACCCGAGCCCGTTGAGTCTATAGGTTTTTTCAATGATATGATTGAGATGTTTTCATCTCAAATTACCGAAAAAAGGTTGGACCTAACTCTCCAGCTCGACCCTGAGATTCCCGCTGAGATTAGTGTTGATCCCGTTCGACTAAGGCAGGTGCTGACCAATTTAATCGCAAATGCAATTAAATTCACTCAAAAAGGGGGCGTTCAAGTCTCCCTCCGCTGGCAAGAAGGGTTACTGCACGGCATAGTAATAGATAGCGGTATTGGAATTCCAGAAGACGCTCAAAAACGCGTATTTGAAACCTTTCAACAGGTCGACAACTCCTCGACCCGAAGCTATGGAGGAACAGGGCTAGGTCTACCTATCTCTCAACAAGTCTGCCGAGCAATGGGCGGCGAACTACAATTAAAAACATCAGATAGTAGCGGTTCTTTATTTATATTCAGAGTCTCAGCACCCGCGTGCTCCAGCAAAGATATCGAACCGGCCCCCTTACCGGTGGAGTCCAACGTTCTGGTATTTACAGAGTCCTTTCCTCTGTGGATGTGGCTAGAACATGAATTGAGGCCTCGCTCGCAAAAGTGTCAGCATGTATCAACAATTGATGAAGCGACCACTGTCATCAAAGACGCGAGTCTAATATTGATAGACGCCTCAATTGATATCTCTGACCTAAGCATTATTGACTCTCTTATAGATAGTAACGCCCAACAGCTAGTCTGGGTGGCATGGCCTAGTCAACAACTGTCCGCAGAACTTACCACTAATATACGTGTGCTCAATAAACCCCTTACCCGAACTCGACTAGCGGGCATTTATGACACACCCATTGATGTGGAGCCTGCCCCCCAGACCAACCTAGCAGGACGCATATTAATTGTTGATGATAATGCTGCGAACCTTAAAGCAATGGGTGATCAGATAAAAAGTACCGGGCTTGACATCTATATGGTTCAGAACGGCGCAGATGCGATCATCGCCTGCCAAAATCATCAATTTGATCTGATACTAATGGATGTCCAGATGCCCGTTATGGACGGACTTGAAACAACGCGCCGAATCAGACAAACTCAAAAGGATACTGCCCCCCCCATCGTAGGCGTATCAGCCCATGTATTAAAAGAAAATATAACCAACGCTAAACAAGCCGGTATGGAAAGCTATTTATGCAAGCCCATTACTAAAGAAGCGCTACTCAGTAAAATAACTGAATATTTTACCTAGCGCGCACGTTTGATAAGCCACAATACACCCTCGATGAGCAGATAATGGCCGAGCTAACCCTTCAGTTTGAACAATCTCTTTTAAATATAAAACCTGACGAATGGAATGCACTAAACATCACCGGCAACCCGTTTCTGAAATATGAATTTCTCGCAGCGTTAGAAACATCAGGCAGTGTTTCTAACTCAACAGGCTGGCAGCCTAGTCACCTAACTGCACGAAATACAGAGCGACAACTTATTGCCGTCATCCCCTCCTATATTAAACAACACTCTTATGGTGAGTATGTGTTTGATTGGTCATGGGCTGATGCCTATAGCCATTATGGCCACGATTATTACCCTAAATTATTATCTGCCATACCATTTACACCGTCGGTTGGCCCCCGTTTATTAGCTGCATCTCAAGAGCAACTAAAAGATACTTCGGGCTATGTATTGGAGGCTATAAAGGCATATGCCGAAAAAAAAGACTTATCCTCCTGGCACCTGCTTTTTCCAAACCCTGCTAGCTTAGACCTACTTAACGATAAGCAGGTGATGGTTCGAAAAGGTTGTCAGTTTCAATGGTCTAACCAGCAATACAGCTCGTTTAATGAGTTTCTTGATCAAATGGCTTCTAGAAAGCGAAAAAATATCAAAAAAGAGCGACGGCAGGTCAGCGATCAATGCATTCAGTTTATTCACTTTGAAGGCAAAGACATCACTCAAGATGCGCTCGATAAATTTTATATTTTTTATCACGCGACCTATCTGAAGCGGGGGCAACAAGGTTATCTCAATCAATCTTTTTTCCAAAAGATCAGAGCGACTATGCCTGACAATCTGTTGCTTGTAATGGCCGAAAAAGAAGGTGAGTTTGTGGCCGGGGCTCTTTTTCTAAAAGATAGTGAGACGCTGTATGGTCGATATTGGGGCTGCTTGGATGAATATAAACAACTCCACTTTGAGACCTGCTACTATCAGGGCATCGACTACTGTATTCAACATCAACTTAAACGCTTTGATGCAGGAGCTCAGGGCGAGCACAAGATTCAACGCGGCTTTAAACCGACCCCAACCTATTCATTACATTGGATAAAAAACAGAGACTTTCACGCACCCATAAGAGACTTTATTAAACGAGAAACCGATCAAATAGACCAATATATAGAAGACGCTAACCGCTACCTCCCGTTTAAGAATAAACTTTAATTAGACGACAATAACGATACTTAACTGCTAGACTCAACCGTATGCCCTTCCTTTTATCGACATGTCGTTATTTACTCTTAGCCCTACTTCTAACAACTCCTGTTAGCTTGGCCGCTAGTCAGCCGATTCATGGGGCTGTGGTGTGGGAAAACGATGCCATCGCCAACGACGACGGCGGTTATACCAATGGGTTTGCCATCAACTGGGGCCACTTACTTGAACCGGATAAGCCTGATCAATGGCAACAATCGCTCATCGACTGGCTTCCGTTTCCACAAATTCTGGGCTATCAAGAAGCCGTCAGTTATCAATTAGCCCACGCTATTTTCACCCCAAGTGATATCGACACAGCAGAATTAATTGAAGATGATCGCCCCTACGCGGGCCTTCTCTATGGCGCAGTTAATCTCTACCGGTTTGACTCTGTTACCTCTTCACGCTATGAGTTTTTAGTAGGTGCAGTAGGCCCCGTATCGGGCGCCGAGTACATTCAACGCTATATTCATGACCTGATAGGCACGGCTGATCCCAGTGGATGGGACCATCAAATTGGTAATGAAATCGTGATCAGGGCGAGCTATGAGCAACTTTGGCGGCTGCATCATTCAACATTCAACAATGGAATCGAGTATGACCTGCTATCTGCCGCCAATATACGCGCTGGTAACCTCAGTAGCGATATAGGTGGTGGGCTTAGTTTTCGTTTCGGAAACGGCCTCGATTCAAGCTTCCCCATGGCGTGGTTAATACCAGGCCGTACACTTCCCTCGCTAGCCGGGAGCCAACCCGGCGACTGGAATATTTTTACCACACTCTACGCTAACTATGTGTTCAACGATATTACGATTGAAGGCAACACGTTCAAAGATAGTCATGGCGTTTACCTGGTCAATGCTCAGGCTAAATTTGTGATGGGCGGTAGCTACCGGTTTTCAAACTGGATGTTTGCGGGCTCAATACAAGAAAACACCCGTGAGTTTGACGAGTCAGATGAAAGTACTATGTTCGGCACCTTCAGTTTTTCTTATCTCTGGTAGTTCAGACATCAAGCGCTAGCGATTCAGCTATACCTGAGTATAATGATCAGGTATATCAAGACTTAAGGAATTAGGGTGCTATGTCATTTAAACACATGTCTGTTGCCACGCTTCAAACGTTACTTACTGAGCAACCGATCACGCTTATCGATATTCGTGATCAAGCATCTTTTTTAGCGGGACATATAGAAGGTGCGCTGCACATAGGCAACCATAACGTCGAACAGTTCTTGGCAGACGCTGATCGTAACCTACCCTTGGTCGTTTGTTGCTATCACGGTAACTCAAGTCAAGGCGCCGCTGACTATTTTAATCAACAAGGTTTTGCAGAAAGTTACAGCCTAGATGGCGGTTTTACCGCTTGGCCGGCCAGCTAATATCTATTTCGGAGCACTTCAGGTTGAGTACCACGTTTAATCAACTACACGCACTCAACTTTGAAAACCGCTTTAGTGAACTCGGAGACTCTTTTTATGCCCACGTCACACTACGACCACTGAAAAACGCCCGAATGATGACGACCAGCAACGAGCAGTCGCCATGTTGTTATCCTCACCTTTTGATGAGTACCCCAACTACCAAAAGTACGCAGACCAACCTCCAGAATGGGGACAAAAACTGGAAATCAGTTGCTCTTCACAAAGCTTCTCTGGTTAAATCCCAAGAGCACTTATACTAAGAGCAGCTATACCAAGAGCCCTTACAAGAGAACATTATTATATGGCACTTAAAGCCACTATATTTAAAGCCAGCGTTCAAATTTCCGATATGGACCGGCATTACTACCAGCCTCACGAACTCACTATTGCCCGCCACCCCTCTGAAAATGACGCAAGAATGATGGTAAGGTTGGTGGCATTCGCACTTAATGCCAGTAAGCAGCTAAGCTTTACTAAGGGCATTAGCTCAGATGAAGAGCCGGATCTTTGGGATGTAGACCTGGCAGGCACCATTGAGCATTGGATTGAGTTAGGTAACCCAGATGAAAAACGCATTCGAAAAGCCTGTGGACGCGCAAAACAAGTCACCATTTACTGCTATAGCAATCGTTCTGCTGAACAGTGGTGGATACAGTCACAAGCCGAACTACAACGCTTTAAGAACCTCTCGGTAGTATTAATTCCAGAAACATTTGTTGAGCCTTTAGCCGCCTTGGCAGAACGCAACATGGAACTTCAAGTGACGATTCAAGACGGTGAGCTCTGGATCGCTGATGGCAATCAAAACTTACATCTAGTGCCTGAACACTGGAAAACAGCCTAACATAAAGGATCTTCAAACCAATGATAGAACTCAGTGATCTATTCTGGCTATCACTCCTTGTACTTGGCGGCTGGTACTGGCTTAGTGCCAGAGAAATTAAAGACGTTGCCTTAAAAGCGGTCAAAGACTATTGCGAAGAAGTAGATGTGGAGTTACTTGACGAAAGCGTCGTACTCAGAGGCTTCTGGTTTAAGCGCAACAGTCATGGCCAGATGAAGCTCTGGCGTTCATATATGTTTGAATTCTCCAGCACCGGTGATGACCGCTACAAAGGCAAGGTTATCTTGCTGGGTAATAAAACAGAGTCCGTACAACTTGAAACCCATCGTTTACATTAGCCTCGCGCCAGTATGAACGAACTATATGGTTTTTTAGTCGATGACGTGTTTATAGGGTTTCTGCAACAAGTACCGGAACTACTGGAAGAGATAAACGCGTTCGAAGGCGACCTTCAAATACTCAACAACCGCTTGCTGTTTACATTACCTGCTCTATTTGAACTGACCTGCAACTACGTCGAAAAACAGCACCAGCAGACTCCCTCTCGTTATCGCTCTGACTACCTACAGTTTCGCAAACAACTCTACAACAACCCCACCAACACAGTATTGCAAGATAAAGGTGGTGTTGTAGAGATCGAAAAATCCGATTTCGATCATGATAAGAGTCTCTATAAGCTTGTTTTTCTTGAACGATAAAACACATGTGCACAGTAAAACCCTAGATAGACTATCGTTTAAGAACTATTTTGGTACTATCATAGTGTTGGTTCTATTGACGCTATGGTTACCTGAAACCTATAAAAAGAACACTTCTTCAGCTTAATTTATTACGGTTCAGTCTTTGGAGTTAACGTTGTGAAAATTATAGAGTTGATCAAGTATTGTGCTCTAATACCACTTTCCTTCCCCCATAATGAGGCGCTTGATGACAAACCCACTCACTCATAAAACCTCCACCCCAGTCACCACACTCGACGATCTCGCAAAACTGACTAACTATTCGTTTATTGAGAGCCTCAACTGTGACCCTGATGCAAAAGCAGACGGAGTCGACCATGCCGCTCGACAAGTTTTCAGCGGTCACTATGTTCCCGTCAGTCCTACTCCAATCAAAGACCCAGAGTATGTAGCCCACAGTAAAGGTTTTTTTCAGGAACTTGGCTTCGACGACAATATGGCAGAGTCAGCCGACTTCATCAGGATGTTCTCGGGCGACACCTCGAAGGTTCCACAGCCGATCAACAAGGTAGGCTGGGCAAGTGGATACGCACTATCCATCTTTGGTAAAGAATACTATCAGCAGTGTCCGTTTCAAACCGGTAACGGATATGGTGACGGACGCGCAATTTCGGTGCTTGAGGTCTTAATCAAAGATCGACGCTGGGAAATGCAATTAAAAGGAGCTGGCCGGACACCCTATTGCCGCGGCGCAGACGGTCGCGCAGTATTGCGTTCGAGCATACGTGAGTTCCTGGCACAAGAGCACATGCACGCACTGGGGGTGCCGACATCACGCTCTTTGAGTTTGTACGTTTCAAAGACTGAGAAGGTCAAGCGACCTTGGTACTCCGAAGGTTCGCACTCAAAAGACCCTGACATGCTTATATCAGAAGCCGTCGCCATCTCGACACGTGTCGCCCCCTCATTCATTCGAGTGGGTCAATTAGAACTCTTCGCCCGCCGCGCCCGCAAACAGGAGCACCTTAACGCGATGGAGGAGCTTGAGAAGATTGTCATATACTTAATCGACCGTGAGTACAGTGAGGTAATTGACACGACACTCACAACCGCCGAGAAGGTAGTCTTGCTCGCACGCGAATTCCGCAGTCGTCTTACGTCGCTGGTGGCAAACTGGATACGTGTCGGTTATTGTCAGGGCAATTTCAATAGCGACAACTGCGCAGCCGGCGGATTCACTCTCGATTATGGTCCGTTTGGTTTCTGCGATGAATTCAACCCACACTACCAATCATGGACCGGTGGCGGACATCACTTCTCATTCTTGAATCAAGCTGCGGCAGCCGCACAAAACTTCCGCATGTTTTGTACCGCCTTATTGCCTTTACTTGCTTCCCACCATGGCTGTCAGCAGCAGCTCGAAGAGATTCATGATGGTTTTTCATCCATGATGCAATCTAAAATGCACGAAATGTGGGCTGCAAAACTTGGGCTTAGTACGTTTAACCCTGGGCTCTTCAGTGAACTAGAAGCACTGATGGTGGAAACACCGGTCGATTATACGATATTCTTTCGTGAGCTATCGATGGTACCTGACGATATCCGTCCACTGAAAAAAAGCTTCTATCCCAGTTCTAATCAAACAGCCCCCGAAGCGCTAGACAGACGGTGGTCAGACTGGTTCAAAAAATGGCAGTCGCTGACAGGTATGACCAGCGTTTCAGCTCAAGGCTATTCACGCGAAGAACTGTCTAACCGAATGAAACGGGTCAACCCAAAGTATAGTTTGAGAGAGTGGTTTGTTGTGCCAGCTTATAAGCTAGCAGCCACAGGCGATTATTCTCTTATTCGAGAGCTGCAAGACGTTATGACAAAGCCATACGCCGAGCAATCCAAAAGTATTGAAGAAAAATACTATCAGCTTAAACCCCCTGAGCTATTTGAGATCGGCGGAGTATCGCATTACAGTTGTTCGTCATAGTATTTAGAGAACTAATCGGTTGCCTCATACTTACCGAAACCTATCATTGGATATCGATAAGTATCTGACAACCAACAATAACCCCAGTCCGTTAGGGTATTAATATCACCTCTCAAACGCCAAGCACTGGTGATATAACCTGGCAGCAGCGCAGCCGCCCCCGTGGTATTGGCTGCAACCAGAGGTGCCCCGCGAAAAAACAATGATCCATTCGGTCATTACATCACTGCCCGGCCTCATCACTAAGACCCACATTCAGTTTAGTAATCACATCATCACTCACTTGCTTTGAGCATAATAAGTAACAGACTCTGAGAGTTCATTATTATTTTTATTGCGTTCGTACTATTTTAAGTCATTTAATGAAAAAGAAAATGAAGTGCCTTTTCCCTGCTCACTTTCAACGCTAATGTGGCTGCCATGCAGTTCAACTATGCGACGTGTAATGGCTAATCCTAACCCGCTATTTGCCCGTTCACGTTTAGAGTTACCCGCCCCCCTGTTTTGTTGAATCTTGGTGTTTTGTCCTCGATAGTGTGCATCGAATATATATGGAAGATCTTCTGAAGCAATGCCTGCCCCCGTATCACTCACCTGTATTTTTAACGCCTGGCTAGACCTCGATATATCGATGTTTACTGAATCACCATCGCCACAATGCCTTATGGCATTGTCCACCAGATTAGTCAACGCCCGTTCCAGCTTTTCAATATTCGCGATCGCTATCATTGAAGGGTCTTTTGGGTTTACATCTAAACGAATACCGCGGCTTTCTGCCTCTAGTTGCAGCTTTTGCAAAACATCTTGTGCCAATTCTGCGATGGACACAGGTTCCATGGTTAATTGAATATTGTCTGCGTCCAAATGAGCCAACTCAAACAATTGTTCGACCAACCGACTAACCTGTTGAGCATTATTGGCCGCGACCTGAATTAGCTCTGTACTCTCCGAGCTTGAAAGGCTACTTTGCTTTAGCTGCCAGGTTTCAAGATACCCTTGTAACGCAGCTAACGGGGTACGAAGATCATGAGATACATAAGATATTAACTCACGTCTTAACTCGTCTGTCGTGCGCACCTTTTCATACTGCTGTTTTAATGTGCTGGCCATCGCATTAAAGGTAGCCCCCAAACGCTGAACCTCATCCGAGGAACGTTCATCCCATTCAGAAACCGGTAATTCTCCTTTATCAAACCCTTCCGAGTGGAATTTTTTCATATCCATAGTTAGCCGACGCAAGGGTCTCGTAAGCATGGCAAATAACAATAACACCACGATCAAGCTAAACAGCAAGGCAGCAAACAGCCCCCAAAAACTCAGTTTAATAATATGGCTACTTTGCAGTAAGTCCACAGTACTATCATAAATTTCACCACCGATGATGATGTAGAGATAACCTTTAAGTCGGTCGTTTTGCTTAATCTCTGCCACAGAAAATATTTTTTGACGGAAAAGTGACCGTGGATCATCGCCCACAATAGGTAACACCTCACTACCTGACAAGAACTGTTTAATGGGTTCCAGATCAACGGCCATGCGCTTTATTTTGTCATCATCAGCCGAGTAAGTGGTCACAGTGCCTTCAGGTGTGAGTACATAAAATTCGAAGCTGGGCCCTAAAATCATCATCGAGTGAAACGCATGCTCTAATGCCGCCTGATCAATTTCGCCATCCTTCAATAGGCTATCGTCACCGACCACATGAGCAGCTAATTCGAGGTGGAGTTTTTGCTCCACTTCGTTTTGATAACGAGCCGTCAACTGCTGAACCAAAAACATCAGCAATAAGCCAATCAGTAAAAAACTGACCAACAAACCCAACACCAATTTACTGTAAAACGAATTAATCCACCCCGTCATATAATTGCCTGCTCCACCGCTCATCAAATATTGCCAACTGAGTGGTTGGTGTCTGCAAACTTATATCCCACCCCCCACACCGTTAATACATACTCAGGATTAGACGGATCTTTCTCAAGTTTTGTGCGAAGCCGGTTTATATGTGAATTAACGGTATGTTCGTATCCACTATGATGATAGCCCCAAACCTTGTCTAGTAACTGACTGCGACTAAATACCAAACCCGGCTGTCTTGCCATATAGAGCAATAAATCAAATTCGGTACTGGTAAGATCAACCAGCTGCTGGTCAATCATGATCTGTCGTTTGGCGATACCTATTTCTAACGGACCAAAACACAATGACTCGGGTTCTGCATCAACGGGCTTTTTCGTGAGCATTTCTACGCGCCTTAGCATCGCCTTCACTCTTGCCTGAAGCTCCCTCACACTAAACGGTTTAGTAATATAATCATCTGCCCCCATTTCGAGCCCCACCACCCGATCCGCCTCAGAGTCTTTAGCGGTCAGCATCAGTATTGGCATAAGCTGCTGAGCAGATCGCAGTCGCATGCAAATTTCAAGTCCGTCCATTTCGGGCAACATCACATCTAGCACAATAAGATCAAAGTTACCGGCCATAGCCATTTGCAGGCCGCGCGGCCCAACATCACAACTTTCAACTTCGTAGTTCATATCTCGCAAGTTCATGGAGACCAGTTTATTAATATCCTGATCATCTTCTATTACCAGAATTCTGCGTTTCATTAATACAAGACCTTATGATGTGTATTGGAGCACAATGGAGGTGCGAAGAATAAGCATAACGCGGGATTAGAAATTGGTACAGTAAATAGGGTTAGATGGCTGAGTTCCCGCCTTCGCGGGAATGGCCGTAAGTTTCACAGCGTAAACTAATTAACTCTTCTAATGACTAATTGAGCAACAGGCGCATCAAACCGATGGGACTCATCCAGAACCGAATCAGTATAGCCATCAATATTGCTAACAACTCCTGGGTGCCTTGAGACGACATTCACGTCATCTCTGGCCACATTGAAGCCTTCACCACCATCAGCAGGGCCTGGAATCGTGCCTGCTAATTCATTATTGCCTTCTGTTCCCGCATCATAAACAGGTAACGTCATCATTACCTGTTCGCCCAATGCTAATGCATTTAAATCAACCCCCCTTTTACCTGAAAATGCATCATTGGTATTAACTAACATCGTGGCAACCGTTAGCTGAAGATCACTCAACGCGTTAACCGCTACATCAATGCTTTGGGAGCCCCCTGGAGACAAGACACCATCCCCAGATTGTGTCGAGATGATTCCGACGGCTGCCGCATCGGATAAAAACTGGCTGTTGTCTCCCCCTTCAGCAAGTTGTTCTAGACCGTCACCGGCCGGTTCACCAATAGTCCAACCATTATAACTCTGTGAATGTAGTACTATCGCCATCGGGGACAGCGGTTGGCTATTACTTAAATTAGTCATGGTTACTTCATAATTTTGAGTCACAGTGTCGTTATCTGAACAACCCACTATGCCCCCTAAAACCAGCGCGGAAAGCCCCATACGAATTAAATATTTCATCTTCATCAAGCTACGCTCCTCTATTTAACGGTTACGACAACTTTCGCAACGGGGTTGAGCCAGCGATGGATGCGACTATCAACATCACTCACCCCACCCGACAAATCAGTATCACCGACATTCCCGCGATGAATATGAACTGTTTGATTGGTCTCAGTAGTGGTAACCCCTGTCGCACCGTTGCCACCATTGCCACCATTGCCACCTGGGTTCACAGGTATACCCAATACACCTGAAGCCCCGCCACCGTTTACCACTTCATCATTAGCTTCTGTGCCTGCGTCATAGGCATTTAGATAAACCGTATAAGTACCTGCCTGCAGGGGAATCTCCCACGCATTCAGACCGACAAATGCGTCATTGGTCGGCAATAGCATCGCGGTTACTGAAAGGTGCGTATTAGTTAAGGTATCTAGATCACTTACCTGAGTGGAAGAGGAAGGTGCTAAAAGGCCGCTTGCTGGATTTTCGGAGTTAACCGCACCTATTGCCGCTGTTGCCGACACAAGGCCCGAAATATCGCCACCTTCTGCCATCGCCTGAAGTTCTGGCGTCGCAGCTTCCCCGGCTTCAAATAGATGAGTCGTTGAGTCATGAGCGCTCACCAACAGTGGCGTAAAGTACATACCCTGAGTAAGGTTAGTGATCTCAACATCAACCATTTGAGCAGTTGCTATATGTGACGCAAATATTAGAGGTAAGGCAGATAGCGTGATAACTGATTTCGTTTTCATATTCATTCCTTCGTTTGTTTTTATAGCTTTATCAGTGTTTCAACAACGAATAAGAGAATACGAAACAAACATCCCAGAGATTTCACATAATTATAACGAAACGATCACGAGGTATCATGATTTGGTAAATAACAATTGGTATAATGGGCGTTAGCCCTATACTGTCATAGCTTCAGTTTTGTGAGAAATCGCTATGACATCTTCAATTGAACGAATCAAGGTACTAACCGCCGGCGTCGTTAGTCTTATTCTGATGTTAGGCGTCGCTCGGTTTGCTTACACGCCCTTGCTACCCCTCATGCAACAACAAGCCTCGCTAGGTATCTCCGAAGGCGGCTGGTTAGCCAGTATCAACTACATGGGCTACTTCACTGGCGTACTCATTGCGGCATCCATCAGCAACATGATGCTAAAAGATCGCCTTTACCGAATCGGCATTGTTGTCGCCATCGTCAGCACCTTGGGGATGGCGCTCACCACCGACTTTTGGCTCTGGAGCCTGATGCGTTACTTTGCTGGTTTGAGCAGTGCGGCGGGGCTTCTGCTGGGCTCTGGGCTAATACTCAACTGGCTTATTCGACACCATTACCGCAGTGAGCTGGGTATTCACTTCGCGGGAGCAGGGCTAGGTATCGCCTTTTGTTCTTATATTGTCAGTGTCATGACGCCCGGATCTAACTGGCGAGAACAGTGGTTGGCGCTATCGGCTTTAGGTGTTCTGATGGCGATCCCCGCTTGGTTCTGGTTGCCGAAGCCTGAAAATAGTCACCTAATGAAAAGTGGTGAGGCACTAGTCGATAACCCGCCCTCTAAAGCCTATTTAAGATTGTTTATTGCGGCCTATTTATGCGCAGGTGTCGGTTATGTTATTAGTGCAACGTTTATTGTCGCTATTGTTGATCAGCAAAACCCGCTCACCGATGAAGGCACACTCGTATTTATGGTGTTGGGATTAGCCGCTGCTCCGGCCTGTATTATATGGGACCTCATCGCACGAAAAACCGGGGATTTAAATGCGCTGGCCCTGGCCTTTATGATTCATACCATTGGCATCGTTTTACCGGTGTTTAATAGCGGCTCAACAGCCGCCTACCTGAGTGCTATTCTGTTTGGGGGAACGTTTATCGGCATTGTCAGCTTAGTACTTACCATGGCGGGCAGACTTTACCCCAGTGCTCCCTCTAAGATGATGGGGAAAATGACCATCAGCTACGGAGTCGCCCAAATCGTTGCCCCCGCCATCACCGGACAAATAGCCGAATTGGGCGGCAGTTATAGCGATGGCCTTATCATGGCAGGAATTTTCATGGTTATTGGAACCTTTCTGGTATTGTCATTGAGAGTAGTCGAACGCCGAGAAAGCCAAACCCAGCAGCCATCATAAGAATCATTCAAACATCGGAGTGAATACAAGGAGAGTTATATGCCATACGTTAATATTAAGATAACCCGTGAAGGTGCAACTAAGGAGCAAAAAGCTGAGCTTATTCGTGGTGTCACCGAGTTATTGCAAAAAACCTTAAACAAAAACCCTGCTACAACTGTAGTAGTGATCGACGAAGTTGATACCGATAACTGGGGGATAGGCGGTGAAGTGGTAACAGAACTGCGAAAGCGTTAAGAACTCGATCGAACAGTAATACATTGAACCTCCTGGCTCTATTAATGGCTACCGCTTTCTACCCTGCTGCAGCCCAGCTAGTATTAATGATCATTATCTTTGGGGTGCTATGTTAATGGTCTATAGACTGAGTAAACTAAGAAACCAATTGGCGTGGTAAATCACTCTCGTCTATAGTCCAAAACTTAGACAGCTCATCAACCCACGCTTGCAAAATAGGTTCTTGAACACGACGAGTTTGCACTGCCACACTTAGTGCGATGGAAGGTGGTACCCCATTCCAACGAGTGCCCCAGCCTTCTGCTTCGGCTTGTTCGGCATCATCCATTCGGAGTAATGATATTCCCAACCCTGACTTAACGAGCTGCCGAATAGATTCTTCGTTGTCTACAAACACCGCTTTACTAGGCACAATACCCGCTTCGCCAAACATCGCCTCAGTCAGATGATAGAAAGGGCAACGCTCCGTCGTATAGATCCAGGGCATCGCGCCCAATTCTTCGACTGAAGCCTGATGAATCCGCTCTTGCCACGCAATCGGCGCCACTATAGCCGTTTTTATATCCGCCACCTTAACGACATGCAGGTCGTTAGTCGTTGATGACCCGAAGAAGAACCCCGTATCAAGCTTACCTTTGCGGATATCCCGTAAAATATCCGGCGACATACTATTAATAAATGATAACTGAATGCTAGGATAAGCTGTTGAAGCATCAACTAAAAGCTCTGGGATTTTCAAAAAGGCCAAATCGGAATTAACACCAACCGATAATTCTCCCATTACCTCACCCTTCATCGCCTTCGCTTTTGAAACAACTAGATTAGCCGCATCTAAAGCTGCCTGCGCTTGAATCAACAGTTTTTCGCCTGCTGGCGTTAGTTTCATGCCTTTAGGGGTTCGATCAAACAATACTACGTCCAATGACTCTTCAAGAGCTTTAAGCTGCGCACTTACGGCCGGCTGACTGGTAAACAAACGTTCAGCAGCTCTGGTTAAATGCTGTTCTTCGGCTACCGTGATAAAGGTTTTAAGTTGATTCAATTCCATACCAGCACTCCTATGCAATAGCTTTATTGAACCCTATACCGGCAGAAAGTGCCATCGGAATATCAAATGACAGACATCCAAACAAACGATTGGATTGAAAACCCTCTTGCGCCTTAAATAACCATATCCCGCAAACACCAAGAGGAATTAAGCATGCAGTTATTATCTGATAGCCCATCACTTTCTAAGTTTAAAAAACCGACAACAAATGAAATAAAGGCACATATCGTTTCTCAACTTCGTAAATACCTGACTGCAACAATACAATTCGTTCAAGTTTCAAAAGAAAGGTCACATCAACGTCGCGCACTAGCACAACTAAGTGCTGATCAATTAAAAGACATTGGCGTAAGCAGAGGAGATGCAATTAATGAAGCAAGCAAGCCGTTTTGGAAACCGTAAACACCTGTATCAAAAATGGTGGGTTCATTAGTTATGGTGCTCAGGTTTCATAATGCCTCCAATACCTGCCACATACTCATTAAATGGCTGGCATTGGAGGCTTGGCACCGCAATAGTCATCAACACTTGATCTTCATATTCAATGTTCTCAACGACTCCGTCATGTAGACTAAGCCAATGCCTCACCGCCTGTTCTTCGCCAAACCCACAACTGAGTTCAAGCCGTTCACGCACGACCTGTTGCTCTGTTTTAAGTGCCTCCATAGCCATTTGAGCAGCGGCTGAATAGGCTCGAACCAAGCCGCCCGCGCCCAATTTAACGCCCCCAAAATAACGCGTCACAATAATCATCACATCACCGACATTTTTATGCTGTAGCACATTCAGTATCGGCTTACCTGCTGTACCACTCGGCTCGCCATCATCAGACATGGCTGCACTAATCGCAGATGCGGGGTTACCAAATTGATAAGCCCAACAGTGGTGGCGCGCATCGGGGTACTTTTGCTTAATTTCGGTCAACTGCTGCATTGCGATCTCTCGGGTATCCGCAAATGTAGCAAACGCAATAAAGCGGCTCTTTTTGATTTCGTAACTCACTTCACAGGGTGCAGATGGAACAGGATAGTTAGCAGTCATTTTATTTTTGCACATGGGTGTTATTGACCAAGGTCGATTATCGAGCAGGGTCCACATAACTGCCCGTATTACTATTAATTCGGTACCAACCAGCAATACTCAAACGTTGCTTTGTTGTTTTAAGCACCTCATGAGGGAAGCGTTCGCTCAAAAAAAAGATAGCTCGTCCTCCCTTAGGTAAAACACGCTCAATTAATTTATCTGCTTCGTCATATACTGCTAGTTCCCCCCCCCAATCATCTTGCCATTGATTGTTCAGATAAATAACATTAGTCAGCACCCTGTTTGAACGCCCTTTAAAAGCATCAAGGTGTTTCTGGTAGAAACTGCCCGGCTCATAAACCGCAAAGTGGGCTTCATAATCATGAAGCCCCATAAAAAGGTGGCGGTTCACCTCATCTCTTAATGCATCGCACTGGGCCAAAAGGCGTCGTTGGGCATCGGTTTGACCATCAAGCCAATGAGTTTTATCGGAACGAATATCATTATTAACCTGCAACTCTCCGCCTCTTCCCACACCCGCTCTATTAATACCCCTTCGATTAAGATCATTGACTTCATATCGCAATGCTTGCGTTAGCTCGGCCGATAAAAAGTCATCAACAATGATATACCCTTTCTCTACCAAAGCATCTACAACAAAGTCATACGAATGACCTGATGAACCAAAACTATCTTGAACACTGACAGTCATAACTTACCTCAATAAGAACGTGCGGTTAGCAACGGTAATCTTTAGTGTGAACTCCGAAGTACTTTTAGTTAACACCTCAACGGCCGATACTGCCCTTTCCGTGCGGGCGGGAATCCATTACATTATACACTTTGCCATTTAGGAAGCCCGCAGATACAACTCAATCAGGATTAACAATAAACAAAAAATGAAGTAGTAGACATGAAAGCTCTCACCCCTGCTGACCAAGCGGCTAGGTAGTTACCATGGAAAGAGGATGACCACTTTGACCTTGAACACCATTTTCGTCATGAGGCATTGCCAAAGCTCGGTCGAATCAGAGAGTTGTTAAACCATATATCTGCGGAACACAGTAACCTTATGGATCGTCAGCGGCCGCTGGGGGGGGGGAGGTTATCAAATTGCTACGATTCTGGCCAATCTAGGCACTCATTGAGCAACGGGGAGGGTTACTACAAACGTAGTCTCTCCCGGTCGACTGGTAAACGCCATGGAACCCTGATGCTTATCAATGATTCGCTTACAAATCCCCAACCCTAAGCCACTGCCCTCTCCTGCAGGTTTAGTCGTAAAGAAGGATTCATATATTTTCGATTGAATATCTTCAGGAATACCCTCGCCATTATCAGTAATCGTTACCTTTATAATATCATCTTCAAGTAACGTCCTTATCGTCAACGTGCCGCTGTTTTCCATTGCATACAAGGCGTTATGAATTAGGTTGGTCCACACTTGGTTCAGCTCATCTGGGTAACAGGCTATCAGAGGTAGTTCGCCAAAATGTTCAATGACCTCACAACCCTGCTTCAAAAGACTCTGATAAAGCACCAGTACTGTTTGAATACCCTGATTAATGTCACTTGATATCATTTGCCCCGACATGTCATGGTGAGCAAAATTTTTCAACGCAAACACAACCTTTGACGCTCTACCTATGGCAGTTCTAACCGTATCACTATTACGTCCAATACCCGTTAGGCGGTGGGCCAACGCCAACACATTAAACGCCGACGATGCAGTCAGTGCCGCTAGCATTCGAGGCAAATGGTCACTGAGGTCCATATCGACCAGCATATCCGCTATTTCATCGCTTCTATCGATATTGTGCTCATCAAGAATACTCATGATCTTCCGCTTTATTTTACGCTCTTCACGAGTACTACTGACCCTTTCATGCCGGGCATGTGAGATAAGATCACACAACAATGCTTTGTCATCCGAGCTCGCTGACTCAAGAAAGTCAGAAAGACCCTCAGTAAACAGCGACAGATATTTCGACGTATTGCCAACCGACGCTTTTATCGCTCCTAAAGGTGTATTAATTTCGTGAGCAATACCCGCAATTAACTGGCCTAATGCCGCCATCTTTTCGGAGTGAATAAGCTGCTGTTGGCTTTCCTCCAGTTCTGTAAGGGCTCGCCTTAACTCTCCATTTTTTAAGTTTATTTCTTCCGTTCGCTGGTTTACTTCTGTTTCAAGCGTCTGGTTATATTCTGCTTGCTGCTTACGACTAGTTTCTACTCTAACAGCCATATAAGCGAAATTTCGGGTTAACGCACCCACTTCATCTTTAGCATCTGAAGTAATTTTGTCTGTATTTGAAAAATCCCCCTCGGACAGATCTTTTGCGAAGCGACTCAGGGTGACAATAGGTGTAACAAGGCGCAGAGATAGCTGAGATATCAAGAAATAAGCCATGAGTAGAACGACAATACCTAAAAATGATGTCCTAACCGCTAAATCACTCAATCGCTGCTCATTCTCCTGCTGGGATAACAACACTTGCTGATTGAGTCGTGTGAGGGAATAACCCAACAACATATTACCCCATTGTGAAGAGCCTATACTGAGAGGGAGCCTGTAAACCATTAATCTTTCGGTGTATTTATCTCCCAGCAACACTATGATATGACCTTTACGGGTAGCCGTTTTTGCTAACTCACTCCCTTCTGGCTCGACATAGCTTTGTTGCTGTTGCGATGCGTCTGCGGTATGTACATACACTTTATTATCATTATCCAGAATAACGATGTAATCCAGATCCTGAGTACTTTCAGCGGTATGCTGCACGCTATGGGTAAGAGAGAGTAAGTTATAAGAAGCGATATCTTCAACGACTAAGCGTTCTAGTGTTTCGGCCTGAGCAATCGCCCGCTGATACAAATTTTCTTTCATCAACGCGGTTCGTTTTTCCAACTCTACCTCAAATGCTTCCCGCTGCAACGATACCTGCAGAGAAGTCAATATCACCAGTGCAATAAACACTACTACACCGGTTATTAGTAATAGCTTGCCGCGTATCCCTACTGTCACTCTGTGGTATCCCATAGATCCATCTTCAAAAGCCTTAATTCAACGAAATTAGGTTTCGCCCTTTGTGCTTAGAGTCATACAGTGCCTGATCAGCTCTGATCATCGCACAACCAATCGTAGACTCCTCCTCCTTTACTTCAGAGATCCCCATACTGGCACTCACAGAAATACAGTGAGACCCGATCATCACCTTAGTCGATGCGATCGCTAAGCGTACCCGTTCACAGAGCTCTTTGCCGTCTTCTAAACTGGTTTCAGGCATTAACAAGCCAAACTCCTCACCGCCTATGCGACCAATAAAATCATGTTCACGAATGGTCTCAACAATCACGTTGGCAACCTTAGCCAAAACTGCATCCCCCACTTGATGACCGAATTTATCATTGACCTCTTTGAAAAAGTCCACATCCAGTATCGCTAATAATGCTTTTCGTCCATAACGGTTTGCTCTGGAAGCTTCGCCATCAGCTCTTTCAAAAAAACAGCGTCGGTTCATTAACTTAGTTAACTCATCAGTGGTTGCGAAGTAATCGAGTTTTTTGTTCGCTTCGAGAAATATATCATTTAGCTGCTCCTGCTTTCTCAATGCCTGATGTAGTTCACGAGTACGTTTTTCGACGAGCTTTTCAAGTTCGAGACTGTGTTTTTCAAGCGCTCTGTTGTATTGGGATATGCGAATCATACCTGCCAACGTATGACCTACAGAGGATAGAAACTCTCTGGTTTGCGGCCCATCATCATGGGCGATATCGATGTATATAAATAGCACGCCTACCACTTGCCGCTGGAGAATTATAGGCGCCCTATAGTATCTGATATTAGCCGTTTCAGTGATTAACTCAACACCGTCCGTTTCAGAATGCTCAAGCAGACTTTCTGGCACTTCACCTTCATTCAACTGAGAAACCAACACCATGTCAGGCGCAACCCTAGTCGACCATTCAAGGTCTGCCTGCTCCAGATCAACAGTATAAATAGATCCTTTAGTCAGTGAAGTAAAACATCGCGCTGATAAGATAATGCTTAACGCTTGTGATAATTGTTCTTCGAATGAGACCGCTGTAATAACCAATTTCAATATTTGGTTAAGAATACTCTGGTAGCACTCCTGCTTCAGTAGCGACTTTTGGTCATAATAACTACGCAAACCCGTTTTGATGGTCAAGACTAGGTCTTCTTCATCCCATGGTTTTGAGATATAACGAAATAGACCCGCTTTGTTTACCGCTTCACCCACCGACTCTGCGGTTGCTTGACCTGTCAGCATGATTCCGTAGATGCTTGGCAGTATTGTTTTAATTCTGGCTAATACCTCATCGCCATACATACCTCCCATTATCTGGTCTGCAATGACCAGCGGTATCTCTACTTGGCTTTTAATTAGCTCGTCGAGAATCTCCAGCGCCTCTTCACCACTTTCTGCCAGCTCGATTTGGTAGGTATCCCCCAAATTATTCATCAATTGACTTTTTAAACTACTCAGGATGATGCGCTCATCATCAACACAAAGAATAACGGGCCTGCTCACTTGTCCACCAATGCCAATTTAATGGTATTCACGAGTTTTTCTTTACTCCAGGGTTTTGTTAAACAAGCCGCGAGATTGGCTTTTTTATTAACGCGATCAATAACCTCTTCATCTGCATGGCCTGTTAGCATCATTTTTACCACTTTAGGGTATTTTTCGTGCACCGCAATCAAAAACTCATCGCCTTTAACTTTGGGCATCAAACAGTCAGAGATCACCACCGCAAGGTGATCTCCCGACTCAAATATCTCATTAATAACTTCCCATGCTTCTTCAGCACTCTCTGCAACTTCATAACAAAATTCTGATCCTAAACAGTATCTTAACTGCGCTCTCAGGCTCATTAATATTGTTTTGTCATCGTCTACGCACAATATGAAAGGTTTACTCATTCAACTACCGACAGAAATAGCCTACAATCATTACATAATAGACCATAAAACCATAATAAGAAGAGCAAAATTGTTCAGTACTCGTACACTGAAACTTAATTCCCCATTGCGTAAAGTGATCCGCATTGCGCTTTTAACACTCTTAATTCTAGGAGTGCCTTCTGCTGCATTAAGCCAACAGTCACTCACTATTTATTTCTACAACCCAGAAATTAACACCACACGCAATGTCGTTCTAAAAACAGTGTTTGATCAATACCTTAAAGAAAAAGGCAAGTTTCAATTTCAACCGGTCGATAGTAGAGACACGATAGAAGGCCTGATACAAAATGATAAAAATGCAATTTTTATCATTTCGAACTGGCATTTTGATCAATTAAAAGAGCAATCTGCCCCGACGAACCCTGTGTTAAGAGGGGTGAAGAATGGGAGCGATACCTACCGAAAATTTCTCGTCGTAAAAAATACCAACACGCCCCCTGAAACAATGACTATAGCAACGTCAGGTAGCGTCCCCTTCTCTCAGTCTATTCTGGCAGACATCTATCCCAACCATACACCAAAGCAGCTCGACAAACCGAAATTCCTGCTGGTACCAAAAGACATAGATGCCCTAATGGCTGTAGGGTTTGGCTTAGCAGATGCCGCACTCGCGAGCGAACTAAGTCTAGAGACGCTATCAACTCTGTATAAGGCTCAACACCAACAACTGCATATTTTAGGCAATAGCCGACCACTTAAGCGACTGCTGGTTATTCATCATAAGGCGGAGTCATCTGTAAAAGCAGACGCTATCGCAGCACTAAACGATATGAGTAAGAGTAATAAAGGACTGCAAGCCCTGCACATTCTCGGCCTGAATGGTTGGCAGTCGCTGGACGAAAAACGTGATATAAAAGGGAGGCCAACGCAATGAACTTAAAGCGTATGCTATATCTATGCCTTACACTGCTGGTTGTCTCTTGCGCACAGACTCCAACACCTGACGCTACAGCGATCATTAACCCATCGAGTGTTAACAATATTCTTGTGATCAACACTAACCAATCGCTAGATCGCTATAGAATCTCTCAAGACGCTTTTCTCGAAACACTGAAAACGACAGCCTCAGACAACACTCAAACCGTGACCGCTATCGATCTGGACAAAGACAATGCTCCGATAGACACAATACTAGACGTACTCAACCAACAGCATTATGACGCAATCTTTTGTATAGGTGCCAAAGCATTAGGTTCTATTGATTATATAGACCCAGAGGCACCCGTGTTTTTCAGCTCTGTACTGAATTGGCGACGTTTTATTAACCAACCTCACTATTCAGGTATCGCTAGTGAAGTACCTGCCGAGGCTCAATTCGCATGGTTTAAGTACTTTTTCCCAGAGATAAAAAAGGTGGGTGTATTGTATAGCGCCCACAACCGTAAATTAATACAAGAAGCCTCAAAAGCAGCAGAGAAATTATCGATTAAACTAATAGCAGAAGAAGTTGCCTCGAGCGCCAACCTATCCGCTCACACAGACAATCTGCTGCCCAATGTCGATGCATTATGGCTTGTATCGGACTCAACCGTTTTAGGGTCGGCCGACAGCGCTAAACAACTATTTGAAATCGCGCACAGTCACCAGACAGCGGTATTTTCATATAACCCTGTTTTTGTAAATATGGGCGCTGTTCTAAGTATTTCCGCAGATATTGCCACTACCGGGCGCCAGGCTGCGTTAATGATGAACAACCGACTCAACAGTAGCGAGCAAACCTCCATTAAATTTCCTGCAGGTAGCAGCATTTCTCTTAATCTTAAACGAGTGCAAGCGTACAGCATCAAACTTAACAGTAATGCACTGGATTCCGTAAATTATATTGTAGAAGAGTAACCGAAAGGAGAATAATCCGCATTATTCTCCTTAACGCCAAGTGCGCTATCTATATTACGCCCACGCCCATTTCATCGTCAGCGTTCCTGGCTGCTGATATCCGCCACTGAAAGCGGGATATAGAGTTTTAATATGGGAGGCAAAAAGGTCAAACATTGCTTTATTTCGAATGGGCGCAGAGGCTTGAATTGAAAAAATAGCCATGTCAAAAGAGCCGCTATCTTCAAACTTACTTTTGATAGAGGGGTTAGATAGCGGCTCTCCATCTGGCGTCATACAGCAAATCATATCCGGCCCTAATATATAAGTCGGATTTTCTGAATCCCAATTAAACGCGCCTAAAAATTCGTTTAAATAGGGCAGTTCCATAACCCCATCGTCCATCGCTACTTCAACGATACCGCCATCTAACGCCCCTACAGACTCTTCTTTAACCGTTATTACTTTTCCTGTCCCAAGATATTGATACTTGCAGCCCGTCCCCTTAAGAACTTCTGTAACACTGTCTATCGGGGTGGGTGAGTCCAATGCCTCTCCGATATTCTCTGCAAGCACCAGTGAACCTCCTATTGCGGTCGCTGTCGCCCCTGCTCCCTGTTTGAGTTTTTCCCCGCTAAAAGGCCATAAGGCGACTGCACCAGCCTTATGTTGTGAAAAGTCTGGGTTAGTCGTCAAGACCTTTTGCGCCCATTCTTCGACCTCTTCCGCACTATCTCCACTTGGACAAACCACAACCGGGTTTCCCTTTACACCAACCGCTGATAGCACTGCAGGTGTGGCCGGTATACCCGCTTGAGCAAAAGTTGTTGATGATAATGTTGGCACAGCTCTTCCTGCCCCGTTGGCATCAACTAATGGAATATTATTATGCGCCGCCACCAACATTGGTATAACGCTGTTCGCAGCCCCCACTTCAATCGCAGCCACATAACTAAGCTTGCCATACGTATTGGCAACGGTATCAAATGCTGCACTCGGTGCAGTATCAAAAGTCATGCCTGCAGCACCTTGTGGGGACCCCATTCCTGCTGATATTGCGACCCCCGCATCATCGGGAACCTCAGATATATCCACAACGGTAATGGTGTCCGTAATATTAAAAATGTTTTCTATGATCGCAGGAGTTATCGACAGCGGCCCCCCTCCTCCACTGCCCAAAAAGCAGGCGCCTTTTGCAACCTTTATTACTGCAGTTTTGTCTAATTTGCGCATTTTTATTCTCCATGAGAGGGGTTTCTATCGCTGTTTAAATTTTGTAACTCAGCTCTACCATGAGATTTCTGCCGGGTTTAGGGTAGTCAGATAACATGACCCCTGAAGGTGACGGGTCAAAATACTGTTTGTCCGTTAAGTTATACACCGACGCTTGAACTTCCAGATTTTCAATGTAGTTTTTCCAGGTGACAGCAAAATCTAAGGTCACAAAATCAGGCACATCGGCACGCACATCGCCTTCAGCTCGACTTAGACGACCTCTGTACAAAAGACCAATAAATCCATCGAGGTGTTTCGAGTGACGATAATTGAAAGACGCGTTAGCTTTATGTAGCGGCACGTCTGGCGCTCGTTCGTTGGTCAACTCATTGACCGGATGCTGATAAGTGTAATTTAGCGCAACCCCTGAGCCGTCACGAAACCTTGAAGCAAACTCTAATTCAACACCATTAACGGTTAGCTTACCCACATTACTTGAGACATTTACCGCCGTGTCTGATGGAGTCGGTGCAATTAAGTTGGTAATATCACTTCTAAACCCTGTAACCCGAAAGTTAGTACGCTTGGTTATATCGCCATTAAGCCCTAACTCAAATGTTTCAATCTCCTCCGGCTGAACATTAGGGTTACCGATTACCGATGGGTTATTCTTATTGTATAGTTCGCCAAAGGTAGGCGCCCTAAATGCAGAGCCATAAGTCGTAATTAAGCTATAGTTCTCAGTAACCTCCCATGTCAGACTGAGTCGTGGATTAAATGAGCCCCCAAAATCGCTATAGTCATCATATCGAGCGCCTGCAATTACCCGAACATCCTCATGCATGTCCCATATATCTTGTATGAATACGGCACTAACATCTCTCTTTTGATCATCATTCCAATTCGCCATGTCAGAGATATTTTGCAACGAACCAGTCCCACCGTTACTCCATAGCTCTACATTGTACTGACGCTGATGCTCATACATTAACCCTGCCAATAGTTTGTGCTGCTGATTAAGTCGATAGTCAAACTGAACCTCCACCCCAGCTTTCTCATTTTCTGCAGGGCTACGTAATAACAACCCATCAGGGTATGTTGTTCCCGACGGGTCAGTATATCCTTCAGGGAAAATTTCCCACAAATTATCAAACTGAAAATGGTCAAAATACAATTGGGTCGAAAGCTCTAACTGGCTAGACAGTGCTAACAGGTGCCCAATCTCAAGAAAGTACTCTATATACTCCTGCTGGGAATCATCATTCAACACATTGTTAGCACTCAAATAAGGCCCGCTCTGACGTTTTAAATATTTTCCCTGCATCGAATAGTTGCCGTAACCCAGCTGAAACCCAAAATCATAACGCCGCTCCCAATAGTCACTCTTTCCAGAAGCACCTATGGCATCTGATTCAACATCTCCCTCAAATCCATCAGTATCAAAAACATTAAAATTGGTGGCTAGCGCTAAACCGCCAAACTCATCTCCGATCAAAAGATTCGCTTTTTTTGCCTCATAGCTTCCAGCTCCAACAGAAAGCTCTACACCATTTATATCCGATGCATCTTTAGTGATGATATTGATAACAGCAATAAATGCATTTGCGCCATATAGTGCAGAACCTGGTCCCCGGACAATCTCTACCCTTTTAATATCATCGACAATAAAATTGTTATAGGAGGATTGCCCACCACCGTTAACCAAATTGTTATTCGTAGGATGTCCATTAATTTAATATAGTACTTTTTCGCCAAAGTCAGTTTTAACACCTCTAACTTCAACCGATGAAGTACCCAAATTGACTTGGTTGATGCCCAACCCGGGAACGCGTTTTAACGCATCCATCAAGGTGCGGGCCCCCATACTCTTAAGCTCATCGGCCGAAACAACAGAAACCGTAGAGCCACTCTTTTTAATATCTTCGAAGGTCTTAGTGGCAGTAGTCACATATGTCTCTTCTTTTAACCACAGAACTTCTTCTTCCAGCGCTGAGAGTACTTGCTCATCTACCTCTTCTACTGCTAACGCCACCCCTGCATGGATCGTTAATAAGGTCAGTAACAAACACCTTATCTCTGCTCGCTTTGTCTTCCTCAAAACCAACCTCTTTTTTCTTAATTTTATACTAGTATCAAAAAGAATAGCTTATGCATCAAAACCTGCCGACCTTAAATTAGTACATATTAAAATTACATTACGTATCAAATACCATCCTGAGAAGCGCCTGCAATTGAATGATCAATTCTAAGAGTTAAGTATCGCTCATTTGGGAGAGCGACTAACAACCAACTCTCTGGGCGCAAATGCAACTTATGCAGATCAGAAAAGCAGTGTTAGAATAGATCTCTTCATACGCACTGTACGAGAGACTACCAAATGACCGACAAGAGTGAAATTAAACTGGATAGCTACGAACAAAAAGTCAGTTACGGATTCGGCTGGCAGTTTGGGAGTCAACTACATAAGAATAATTTCGAAGGGCTCGATATTAATGCGGTTATAACAGCCGTCAAGCAGTGCTACGAAGGTCAGCCTAGCTTGTTAAATGACAAGGAATTAGATAAGGCATATGATGCCGTCAAAGACAAAATGAAGCAGGCCAAAGCAGACCAAGCTAAAAATCTTAAAGCGCTCAATAAGCAGTTTCTTGAAGAGAATGCCAAGCGTGATGGTGTAATCGTCACAGCGTCAGGTCTTCAATATGAAATACTTGAAGAAGGCTCAGGCGCTACACCATCTTCCACATCAATCGTACGTACTCATTACCACGGATCATTTATCAATGGGCAAGTATTTGATAGCTCAGTGACCCGTAACGAACCCGCAGAGTTTGCTCTCAGCGAAGTCATACCAGGCTGGACCGAAGCTTTAAAAATGATGGCAGTAGGCAGCAAATGGCGTATCGCCGTACCGGCTGATATTGGCTATGGTGAAGCCGGTTCGCCTCCGGTTATTCCAGGGGGTAGCGCATTAGTCTTTGAGATTAACCTGCTGGATATTATTGAATAGCTCATGACACTCACACCGCAAACTGCGGAGATGACCACCACACAACAAGCTTCGAATTAAAGGACGTTAAGATAAATATGCAACCTATTAAATCACTCATACTCAGGTCAGTTTGTGCGCTTTCTTTGTGCTCAATGGTACATGCAGAAGAAAACCCATTAAATGGCATAAAGCTAGGCTTTGGTTATGACCTGGGTTTTGGGCTAACGGGCAAACTAGATAAGTATAATGGTTTTATCGGTAATGACGGCCTAGCCGTGGATTACACGATCGTTAGAGAAAAAATAGAGGCTAAAATCCCTCTCAACTGGTACATAGCCGGCGGTGGTTACATAGACTGGGATGATGATGACAATGATTTCGGCGCTCGTGCCCCAGTAGGTGTAGAGGCAAATTTTGCCTCAGGCTGGGATGTTTACGCTCAGGTGATACCGGAGCTGCAAATAATTGAAGACTTTGAGTTTGACTTAAGTGGTGCCATTGGTGTGCGTTATCAGTTTTAATTAAACACCAACATAAGATTATTAGCCGGCATTTGATGTCGGCTTTTTAGCACTAACCCATGCTGGCCTAACACTTCCTCTACCCATTCAATATCTTTAATACCACTTTCTGGATCTCTCGCCTTTAACCACTGATCAAATCGCCGATTACCCTCTCCTGAGTAGCACCCGTTTTTGTTAAACGGTCCATAGATACAAACCACCCCCTCTGACCGTAGCGATTTTGCAGCTCCCATTAACAGTGCTTCTGCTATACTCCTGCCAACAAAGTGAACCGTATTCGCGGTAAAAACAGCGTCATAGGCTATAGTAACGGGCCAGTGTTCTCGGGTTACATCCAGTTCAATCGGCTCACAAAGATTATTCAAGCCCGCTTCTTGCCACCACAGTCTCATTCCGGGCAAACATTCTTTTAAATCACTAGGCTGCCATTTCAAATGAGGGAAACGCTCCGCCAGGTACACCCCGTGCTGGCCAGTGCCACTACCCAGCTCTAATACCGCATTCATATACTTCAAAACATCGCGCAATACATCGGCGATGGGCTGTTGGTTTCTTAAGCAGGATTCAGCAACGGGTTTCATTCACTCACTCTTTATTGATCATCAACTGTATTGATTTTAGTGTTTATTCAACCTAACATCGCCAACCATTAAGCGTTCTTGACGCAATTGCGTCGTAGATATTTATCTCTAAATCGAAAACAACACGTTTGAGGCATCACTATGACAGAAAGCCAACTAATAGAACAACTGGAGAACGCACCTGAAACCGTGGAGTTTGATCAAGTTATCGCGTCTATTGCAGAAAACTACGACTACCAACCTACCCGCTTTACCAATGGCGGTGTGACGAATGAAGCAGGCACTAATGAAGGCTCTTGTAAGCTATTTGCATTCGGATTGCTCAATCAACTGTCTGATGACGAGATGCTAGCGTGCTTTGGCAAGTATTATCGTGATGATGTGTTAAAGCATCCAGACGGGGGAGATCACGCCAATATCAGAGCTTTTATGGTCTCTGGATGGGAGGGTATTAAGTTTGACCAGCCAGCGCTTGCCGCGAAGTAATGTTTGATAAACAAGATTTGGTCAAGCTAGCCAAAATGAAAATGCCCTTTGGTAAGTACAGCGGCCGGGTATTGATTGACTTACCTGAAGAATATTTGCTTTGGTTTGCAAAAAAAGGCTTTCCTGAAGGACAATTAGGGCACTTACTAAAACTATCTTTGGAGGTTCATATCCACGGTTTGACGCACATTATCAAACCCATGAAGAACATGGATATCGAGTAAGTGTCTGATTAAAAATGCGTAACATGCAGACCAGTGGTAACACTGAGCTGCACTCAGCTCTTTGAGTAATAAATTAGTGCTGGTGACCACCAACACCATGGGCGTGACCATGAGACGCTTCTTCAGCAGTGGCTTCACGCACATCAACCACCTCAACATCAAACACTAATGTACGACCTGCTAACGGGTGATTACTATCAACATCAACGTTGAACTTACCTGCTTTTACAACGGTCACCTGACGCGGCCCATCTTCAGTTTCAACTGAAACAACCATACCCGCACGAATCTTAGCTTTCGACTTTTTATCACCATGCAAATGTTTGATAGGGATGCGTTGCTGGTTTCCTTCATTTCGCTCGCCATAGCCTTCAGACGGTGACACGGTGACTGAAAACGTATCACCTGCTTGCTTGCCTTCCATCGCCTTTTCAAGACCTGCTACGATATTGTTGTACCCCTTTAGAAACAACATGGGCTCGCCGCCATGGGAGTTTTCTATCGCCTTTCCGCCTTCTTCAGTCAAACGGTAATGAAAGCTGACGACCTTGTTTTTGTCGATGATCATGTACATTTCCTCAGGGAAAGGGTCACTAAAAAGTCATCATTATCGTAGCTCCAGCACATAAGAGCAAGAACCACATTAACCCGTTTAGCCAGCCTAGTGGGGTATTACAAAAACATGCAAAATGATACTGCAGCAATTCTGCCTACAGCCGCTATAATATTTAATAAGCAAAGAGCCTCTCAACCCACTACTCGGATAGTCGTATCTTATATGCTTCGGATTCTTCTCAACTTAAAATTAAAATACAAGTTTTGGTTGGTCAACGCGGTATCGTTCGCAACGGTTTGTTTATTGGCTCTCTATGCGATGCATACTGAAACCGAGCAAAGGCTAACTGCCAACAAGCTCTCATCGACCCAACAGATAGAGCAAACCGTAGCGATTGTTCAGGGTATGGATGCCGTCGAGCTAATCAATTCCATTCGAAAAACCAGCCATTTTTTTGTTATTGACCAACAATCCAATCAGGTTTCACCCCGCACACTTAAGGTTCCCTCAGCGCTAGTTAAAGAAGCCTTGGGCGCTACCGGCGACATTAAACGAGCTGGCAATAATCCCGGGCTACTCTCTAATACTCCTAACACCCTAGTAACGATTTTGAAGCACCCAGAAAGCGGAACACATATAGGACTTGTCACTCAATCCCCCTCTTTTTGGCAAGTGTTTAAAAATGAGGCCGGCCGTTATGCCGTAGTAACCGCTATATTGATGGTGGCATTGTTAATTGCATCACAACTACTCATCAGTTTTATTGAGCGTCATATTAATAAGCTAAAAACAGTGATGCTATATGTTCAAAGTGAGAAAGACCTGACCGCTCGCGTTCACATAGACTCCTTAGATGAAGTCGGCCAAATGGCATCAGCCTTTAACCACATGCAAGATGGTAGGATGAATACCATCAAGACCATTCGCCAGTCAGCGGAAACCCTAAGCCATACATCAAAATCACTTTCTCAAACATCCACCGACAATCGAGAGGGTATGGATCGCCAATCCACTCAATCCGACCAACTTGCGTCGGCTATGCTGCAGATGAACTCTGCCGCCAATGAAATATCACAGCGTGCAGTTGAAACTCACCAAATATCTGAAAGCGCATCACATAAAAGCCGAGATGGTGCACAATTAGTTCAGAAAACAAAACATGCGATTACTCAACTCAGTAACGACATATCCAATGCCGCTGAGATGGTCTCGGCACTCAATGCCGACAGTTTGAAAATTGAAAGTGCAACCGGTGAAATCAGAGCGATTGCCGATCAAACAAATCTTTTGGCGCTCAACGCGGCAATAGAAGCAGCAAGAGCGGGCGAGTCTGGAAGAGGGTTTTCAGTGGTAGCCGATGAAGTTCGTAAGCTTGCGATTCACGCACAAGAAGCCACCGATCAAATTCAAACCGTTGTTTCGAGCATTCAACAAGAAGCCACCACTATTAATCACACAATGGAAAGTAGTCGCTCCCGTGCTGATGAGTGCGTCACATCTGCCGAAGGTGCTGCCAGCGCAATTGAAGAGATTAACAATATCGTCACTCAGGTAACAAACAAAAATATGTTGATTGCCTCCGCAGCTGAACAACAGAGCCAAACTTCTGAAGAGATTAACAACAGCATCCAGCACATTCAGGAAGATACACGCCAAGTCTATCGCAACACCGAAACCATTGCGGAAAACAGCCAACAAATCAAAACCGAGGCAGAGCATCTATTCAGCACCGTCAGTGCAATGCGAACCGAATAGCCGTATGCTATGATGTAAAGGAAGCGAATGTATAGAGGCACCGGATGATAGAGTCTACTCGTTATCTTGTTATTATCTTAGGCTGGCTTAGCATAGTGCTGGGCGTCGTTGGTATTTTCCTACCGCTATTACCTACTACCCCTTTTATATTATTAGCAGCATGGTGTTTTAGCCGTTCATCCCCTGTTTTTCATAACTGGCTTGTGTCTCATCCAAAACTCGGACCTATAGTGGAAACATGGAGCGGCGGCGAAGGGCTTCCCGTTAAAGTGAGAAATAGAATCATCTTCGTGATGTGGGCCAGTATGATTCTCTCAATGCTGCTGATTGCTAAACTTTGGTCAGCATTGTTGTTAGGCGTTATCGGCGCATCAGTGACCGTTTACATTATGAGAAAGCCTGTTATCTATTAGGTGATTAAATGCCTGTATTCTTCATTCATGAACCCTCTCGAGGCATCGTAACGCCGCTATCCGACAAGTTTCGGATACGGCAAATACTTGCGCCAGAAGAGCTAAATGAAATTCAAAAGACCCACCGTAAGATAACCCCTAACCCTGAAAACTACCCCCCTCTTTCGGACCATGATCAAGACATTTCAGGCGACGGACAGCACGCCGAGCAAGAAAGAGAGAACCAAATAGCGGCCAATGCCTATTCAGAAACACGGGACCAACCTTCAGAACAACAGTTTCAGGCACTCGCATGGTCGATTATGTCAAAACCGGTCATTAGCACCCCCATCACAACGACCCTTGATGAGTCATGGACGTTAATGCAGCACCATGGCATTAATCATCTGGTTATCACCGATGAGAATCATCAATTGGCCGGGTTGCTGTCTGAGAAAAATATTCTCCCTTACCTTATGGAAAATGAGGCAGCCACAACAGACGTTACACTCGATACGTTCTGTCATCGCATACTATTATCCGCGACCCCAGACACGGACTTATATGAGCTAGCTGAAGTCATGTTAGAAAACAGGTTAGACGGAATTGTCATAATCGAGAACAATGCGTTACAAGGCATTATCACTTACTCTGATATCGTCAAAGTGCTATTAAAAGCCAAGAAAATTGAGGCATTCGCATAAGCATGCGTATCAAATGAAAGCCTGTAACTCGTGCGGCAAGTGCTGTATTAAGTATGGCGATGGGGGTTTATCGGCCTCAAAAGATGATATTGATAAGATTTAGGTTCAAGTCATTTGACTACCATAAGCCTCATAATGACTTTTATGGGTGGGGTAGGCTTAATATCAGTTATACCCTTTTTTATACTTAATATTTTGATCAAATATAAAGCGTTATATTTTGTACTATAGGTCTATTTAGGCCTTTTGTTATACATAACCAGATATTATAGCCGTATTCCCTGCATCAAAAATAGAATTCGGATATAATCAGGGTATGTCACAGATAAACTCAACACTTCACCCGATAGTCATCAGTCAAGTAATGGTTAATTTCGCTGCCAAATATGGCATCGATAAAAAGACGTGTCTATTAGATACTGATATCACTGAGCAACAACTTGCAGACGCTGAGGCGCTGATCAATCGCTCCCAAGAAATAAAGCTAGTAGAAAACCTTATATCAGCGCTACCAACGGAGCCTTCTTTAGGTTTTAAGCTGGGCCTGCTTTACAGCGTATCAACTTTTGGAGTTTGGGGGTTCGCGTTGAGAACCTGCAGAACGCTTCGAGATGCAATTTCAGTGGCTCTACGATACCTGCCATTGAGCACTGCTTATTGCCATATTCAAGAGATAGAAGAAAATGGGCACTTTGGAGTCATGTTTGATGCAGACCAAATTGAAACACCTCTGCGCCAGTTTTTCTTAGAGAGAGATATGGCCACAAGCGTCAATATTTTGAAAGAGCTTGGCCTATCGGGCGTTAGTTGCACCAAGGTTGAGTTTAGAGGTCCCCCGTCTAGCTACGCTAAATACTTTGAAGATGTGCTTGGCATCAAGCCTACTTTTAATAGCGATAGAAACGCCCTGTTTATCTCAAGTGCCGAAGCAGACAAAAAACTGTCAACCTATGACTCCCAACTTGTTCATTTGATGCACGATCAATGCCGTCAACAACTTAAATTGAGGCAACAGTCAGGCATAACAGGCAAGGTTCGACAACAAATTTTGGGACCCCTCGGTTTTACGGCATCATGCGAAGATGTTTCATCAATTCTGGCGATGTCATCTCGAAGTCTCCGCCGAAAATTAGACCACGAAGGCACCAGCTTCAAACTACTACTCGATACAGAAAGACAATTGAGTGCAGTTCAACTACTGAATAATACGGATATGAAGCTAGACGAAATCGCCTTCCACCTTGGGTACTACGACACCGCTAGTTTTGCCAGAGCATTCAGACGCTGGCAAAACTGCACACCTGCTGAATACCGAAAATCAGCCAATTAACCCTATTGCCAGCTCGCGCCCACCCTTTAAAACTAACAGCATGTCTTTTAATACCTAAGGTAGAGCCCTTAACGATATGACTCATACCACATCAACTTCAGCCTCAAAAAAGCGAACATTTTAATCCTGACAGTCTCCCTGTTAGTATCGGGCTGCAGTAGTTTTGGTTTTTTGTTTGAAAGGCTAGGCTGGATTGGTAAGATGGAGCACACGCACTAATTGGTCGAGACCTCACGCGGTTATTATTCAAAAATGATTACTTAATCAGCCCACGAAACACATCTACTTAAAAGAGTGTTTCGAATAGCACTCGCAACGGGTAAACTAGCGACTTCTGCTCTTCACTCTAAGGACATTCATGGCGATCAACTGGTTCCCCGGCCACATGCACAAGGCCCGCAAAGAGATTCGAGAGATCATGCCGCAGATTGATCTCATCATAGAAGTTCTGGATGCGCGTATCCCTTTTAGCAGCGAAAACCCATTAGCCGACTCGCTAAGAGGTGATAAGCCGTGTATTAAAGTACTGAATAAAAGCGATCTGGCTGACCCTAAGCGCACTGAAGAATGGGTGAATTATCTTGAAAAGAGTAAGGGAGTTAAAGCGATTCCCACCACATCAGAGCAACCTGGACAGATCAAGCACCTATTAGACCTCTGTCGCCAAATGTTACCGCATAAGGCTGATTCAGAGCTTTTAGTGAGGACCTTGATTATGGGTATCCCCAATGTGGGTAAATCTACCATTATCAATACATTAGCTGGCCGAATGATCGCAAAGGTGGGCAACGAACCCGCCGTCACCAAACGACAGCAGAAAATAAACCTGCAAAACGGCATTGTACTATCTGACACCCCCGGATTCTTGTGGCCCAAATTGGAGCCTGAAAGCTGTGGTTACCGACTAGCCGTGACCGGTGCTGTAAAGGATACCGCTATAGAGTATGAGGATGTCGCATCCTATGCGGCGGAGTTTCTATTAACCGATTATCCAGAAGCCATTAAGGAGCGTTACCAGTTAGAAACATTACCCGCAAACGACTATGAACTAATGGAGATCATAGGTCGCAAACGCGGGTGCTTAAGACCCGGAGGAAAGATCAATCTTCATAAAGTATCTGAGATCATTCTCAATGAGCTACGAGACGGAACACTCGGGCGTCTTACATTAGAAACACCCGAGATAGTCGAGAAGGAACAGATTGTTCTGGCAAAAGAGAAAGAAGCCAAAAAAGCCGCTAAAGAAGCTCGAAAAAACAAGCGAAAGGTCCGTTAATAAGAACCTGGGGGTTAATCATACTCCAAACACGTTTTACCATCTAAACCGAACCACCCGGAGCGACTTAACAGATTTTTGGCGCTACTTATAAAATCGTTTTAGTGACCGTTTCTGAAAAGTCACTCTCAAGGCCATTGCTATCCACCACAGTGATAGCAAAGAGATGGACACCGGCTGCTAAGGCCGATAAATCAAGCTCGGTTTCGTCCCCTGCCACTTCAAGCACTTCTTCTACACTGCCGCTTTCAGTGGTGTGGTAAATTCTAAAAGCCTCAATCTCATATAGTTCAAGATCACTACCGTCAGCACGCGAACTGGGCAAGGACCAAGACAACCTTGCAGAGCGAAGCTCTTCTTCAATTGCAACTTGTTCTTCAGTTAAGACTTGTTCCGCAGCAGCTTGTTGGGTGGCTGCACCAGAACCTCCACCTCCACCTCCACAGCCAGTTAGCATTAGGGGGGATAAACTCAAAACCGACGTGAGTATCGTATTACGCAAATGTCGCTGGAGCTTCAACAGGCGCCAAACTTGCCATCTGGAGACCAGTTTCATCTCAACCAAAATTTCACCTAGATGTTTATCTGTGTGTGTTTGAGCAATGATCGCATCGTCGAGCTGCTGCTTAGATATCAGATTATTATCTAATAGCAGGTCTCCCAAGCGTGTTTTTTTTTGCTCTCTTAGCATCATCACTGTTACTCCAAATACATGCAGCCTGCACAGTCTATGAAACAGGTTTCCATAATAGCCAGTTAAACACACACACACAAGAGTCGCGAAAGCGCGACACAACTCACACAAACAACCAATAAACGAGCTCTAAATGTGAATCTATCTTTTTATCTCTCCTCATAACTATAGGTAATATTGCAAAGAACGCATCATTACAAAGATCATAACTAATACAACTTTACTCACTTTAAATACAATTTGAGCTTACCGTCACATTTATCAAGATGGTATTTGTTATAACGACCTAAGCCAAATATCGGCCAGCACTGGCGACAACCACCGTCAGTAAACCCAGCACCAGATTAATACCAACAATTTTTCTAATCTGATTTAAATTATTGCCTGCCGTCACCCAGTCTGCCGCTTCTACCGCTCTTTTTAGGCGCTTAAACGGCGCGAAGTAAAGGTGCGCAAATAACAAAAGCATAATATAGCCCAGCGCCAACATAATATGAACATGCTTACCGATACTGCCGAAGCCGCCATACAACGCGATCATGCCATGCCCAGTCACAATAAGCGTAATAACCGCAGCCCATACCCAACTGAAAAACCGCACAAAAACATGCGCCCAAAGCTGAAGTCTATGAGGTAGCTCAAACAGAGTTGCCGCGACCGGGCGCAAACATACATAGGCGAAAAACATACCTCCAACCCAAATAACAGCGGCTAACAAGTGTAATGATAATGCAATAGACATACTTGGCTCTCTTTTGAGTCATTATTTTAAGTGTGTAAGAGGGATTTCTGTTCGGTCAATAATTTTACGCAATACAAAACTGGAGTGAACTCCGGTAACACCTGGTATACGCGTCAATCGACCCAATAAAAACGCCTGATAACCATCCATATCCTGTACCAGCACTTCAATCAGGTAGTCAGCCGCTTGCCCGGTTATCAATGAGCAGGCCATAACCTCAGGATACCCTTCTAAAGCTTGTTCAAAGTTTTCGAACCGGTCAGGTGTATGGCGATCCATACTCACCTGGATGATGGCGGTGAGTTTAAGGTTTAATCTATCTGGGTTCAACAATGTTACGGTGCGATTGATGATACCACTCTCTTCAAGCTGTTTAACTCGACGGGAGCATGGCGAGGGTGACAACCCAACCAACTCAGCCAACTCCAGATTGCTGATGCTGCCATTTTTTTGCAGTGCTTCTAGTATTCTTCGATCCAGCCTATCAAGACTCACCATAACAAACCTCTTTTAGATAAATAGTCGCCAACTAAAAACACATATAAGCAATATATATCTAATTTTAACTAATTAGTTAGCACTAAACGACTAATAACATCAAATTATAGGGTCAATTTGCAATCTTTCCCCTCACAAATAGCTCTATAATTTTATCTCAACACGTCAATACAGGAGTAGCCCAACATGCCAGGGTTCAATCACCAAAAATATCGCCCCGTTGCCCCCGTAAAAATGGCCAGTCGCACATGGCCTGATCAGATTATTACACAAGCACCTAGCTGGTGTAGTGTTGACCTACGTGATGGCAACCAAGCGCTGATTGAGCCTATGTCAGTTAATCAAAAACAGATACTCTTCGCATTGTTAGTTAAAGTGGGTTTCAAAGAAATAGAGGTTGGATTTCCTGCTGCATCACAACCAGACTTTGACTTTGTTCGATGGTTAATTGAAGAAAATCAGGTACCCGACGACGTGACCTTGCAAGTACTGACTCAGGCGCGCCCTGAATTAATTGAACGAACCTTTAAGTCTTTAAAAGGCTCTAGACGAGCGGTTGTTCATGTATACAATTCCACTTCAACCGTGCAGCGAGAGCAGGTATTTAAATTAGACAAACAAGGGATCATTGATATTGCTGTTAACGGTGCAAGCAAAGTTAAGGAGTTGGCAGAACAAAACCCTGAAACAGAATGGGTATACCAGTACTCGCCTGAAAGCTTTACGGGGACTGAATTAGACTTCGCGGTCGAGGTCGTTGATGCAGTCACGTCGGTCTGGCAACCCACGACAGAAAAACCAGCGATTATCAACTTGCCTGCAACCGTAGAGATGGCAACGCCCAATGTGTTTGCAGATCAAATTGAGTGGTTCTGCAGCCATGTTCAACGTCGAGAAGCGATCATTGTAAGTGTCCACACCCATAACGATCGTGGCTGTGGTGTTGCCGCGGCCGAATTAGCCGTCATGGCTGGCGCCCAACGGGTTGAAGGCACGATGCTGGGTAACGGTGAGCGCACAGGTAATATGGATATCGTTACCATGGCAATGAACCTATACAGCCAAGGCATTAACCCCGAGTTATATTTGGCCGATATGGACGAGATTGTGCGGGTAGTCAAAACTTGCACCCAATTACCAGTCCACCCAAGGCATCCATACGCAGGAGAGCTAGTGTATACCGCGTTTTCAGGTAGTCACCAAGATGCGATCAAAAAATGTCTGGATATTTACACACCCGGCCAACCCTGGGAAGTCGCTTATTTACCGATAGACCCTACCGACTTAGGCAGAAGCTATCAGGAAGTAATTCGCGTTAACTCACAATCAGGTAAGGGCGGTATCGCCTATACGCTCGAGCAACAGTATGGCGTTCAGCTTCCACGCTGGTTACAAATTGCGTTTAGTAGTGTAGTGCAGGGCCAAGCAGAGCTTAACGGTGGTGAGGTCTCTCCAGAAGCAATGTGGCAACTATTTAATGAAGTCTATGTTGATCATCAAACGCCTATTCACTTGGGGGCTTTCGATCTTAAACGCACTACCCATGATCATGTGAATGCACAGTTATTGGTAGATGATGATACTATCGAAATATCAGGCGAAGGGCACGGTGTAATAGATGCATTTGCACAGGCCCTACATCAACAATATGGTTTTAAAATCAGTATTCAAGAATATAGTGAGCATGCGATGCAGAAAGGAAGCGATGCCGACGCTATCTCTTACTTACAGGTGAATATAGAGGGCCAACATTACTACGGCGTTGCGATTCACGAAGATATCGTCACCGCCTCATTGAATGCAATTTTAAGCGCTACCAACCAATTTATGATCGAAACGAAACAAGCTGTGGCTTAATCAGTGGGGTGCGCGTGGAGCACCCTATAAAAGAAGAATATCAATGATCTAGCTCTGTTTGCTTCCGATACATTCGTTCAATATGAAACAGCACTAATGCAACAATAATGAATGGCAATGTATTCAGACCATAACCGTCTGTAGTACGTTCTAACATGATATGTATAAAGAACATTCCGAGATCAAGACACAACAGCGCGGTTAAGCCGCCAGAAATATAATCACCGAACTCATCCAACCAACTAGAGGTTTGCTTTTCCATAAGGAGCCTCATTCTTATAATTGAAGTTTAGGTTTCCTAAGTATATTACGCTGTTCAGATTTTGCTCAGTTTTTTGAAAAAAACATCAATATTTATAGTTCAGATTCCATATTACCCGATACTGGCATAACAGAGGCGCTTTTACCCATGTTCCATTAAGATACAACTCAATATAGCCATGCATTCTAAAAATATCTGAACGTAGCCATTCAATTAAACGAGACCTGTAAATTAGTGACCCTAGCATGAAACAAAGCGGTCGCGGCTCAATGATCAAAACGCTCAAATAAATAGACGCAAAAATACGGCCATGGTTACTTTAAAGTAACCGCTTCTGCAACCAGCTAGAAATATCCTCTATTTGTTCAAGGCACACCTGATGTTCCATTGGGTAGGTCATATAGTCTGCCTGAAAGCCCATTGCCAGTATATCTTCATACCCTTTCCGCCCCAAAGTCTCTGGCACCACTGGGTCCAACGCACCATGATATACCTTGATCGGTATACTCTTATTGACAGGGTTAGGTGCAATGGTTTGAGCGGTAGCAAAATAAGTCGATAGCCCTAAAAGCCCGCCCAGTTTTTCTGGATACGTTAGCGCTGCATGATATCCAACGGCCCCCCCTTGGGAGAAACCTACAATGATAATACGTTCGCTGGGAATACCACGCTCTCGTTCTCGCTGAATGAGTTTATGAACTTCAGCAGCAGATTGCAGCAATTGCGCCTCATCGATTGTGCGATCAATATTCATTTCCAGAATATCGTACCAGGCAGGCATAACGTAGCCGCCGTTAACGGTGACTGGGATAGAGGGTGCGTGCGGAAGGATAAAGCGGATAGCTGCGGTATCAGGCAAGTTGAGCTCAGGCACGATAGGCTCAAAGTCATGCCCACTGGCGCCGAGTCCATGCAACCAAATCACCGAAGCGTCGGCTTTTGTTTTTGGTTCTATTTCTATCGTTGGCAAATAGGACACAGCAACTATCTCTTGTTGGGTTTTAGAACCGTAATCCGGCCTCAAAACGAGTAATAGTGGCATCAGACTTATTGCTGCCAGACCCCATATCCACTTTTTGGTAGCCATAACTGCCTCTAATAAATACATTCGAGGTGATATCAGCTCTCAGGCCAAGGGCCCCATTATATGACCACTCTGTAGTATTGTATGAGTTGGAATAACAATACCAGTAATAGTAGCCACTGCAATAATACTCGCCATTACTCACATTAGAGTCCACGTAAGTAAAACCGCCACCTAAAACGGCATAAGGCGTTATACTCCCTTCAAGTAGATGAAACGTTACATTGAAGTTGTTGGTATAAAAATCACTACGATGGCTCAGTGTCTTAGCATCACCATTGGAGTCGGTATACTGGGCTTTGTATTTAGGATTGTTGTGGGAAAATTCCCATGCAAAATTCCAGTGATTATTCATGTTATAACCAAGGCTAAAACCCCACCCGGTATTATCAGCAAACTCAGTTGTTGAACCGTTTTTACTGGCAATTGTGTCCTCTCCCTGATGCTTCGCCAGCAAAGTGGCTTCCCAACTTCCCGCGCGGTCTTTAACATACCGAGCATGGGCACTAACAGATAGAAGCAATATGACTAAAGTCACTATGGTTTTTAAATGCATAAAGTCGTTCGCCTAATTATTACTGGTTAGTTTATTTTCATGGCGAATTAATCCAGTTTACACCAGCTTCAGGGTCGCCAAGGTTGTTTCTCGGGTCGTTTTCAATAAGGCAGCATCATCAATTAGCGATTGCCCGTAGGAAGGAATCATCTCCTTCATTTTCGTTTTCCAACTCTGGTCTTCAAGACGACCTTTAAAACAACGTTCGATCACATCGACCATTGCCTGAACTGCTGTCGAAGCTCCAGGAGATGCACCCAGTAAAGCCGCAAGAGTCCCGTCTGCCGAAGCAACTAGCTCGGTCCCAAATTCAAGCTTACCTTTACCGCTGTCATCTTTCTTAATAATTTGCACTCTCTGACCCGCTTTAGCTAATTTCCAATCGTCTTCTTTCGCTTCGGGGTAGAAATTACGCAGTGCGGCAACACGTTCTTGATGAGACTGAAAAGCCTCACCAATCAGATAGCGGGTCAAATCCATATTATTGGCACCCACAGACATCATCGGAGCAAGATTATTGCCTTTAACCGAGCCAAAAAGGTCTAACTTAGAGCCCTTTTTCAAAAACTTAGTCGTGAACCCTGCAAAAGGTCCGAATAACAAAGCCGGCTTACCATTAATAATCCGAGTATCAAGGTGAGGAACCGACATAGGTGGCGCACCAATCGGCGCTTTCCCATAGGCTTTTGAGCTATGCTGCTGGACTACTTCAGGCTTGGTACAAACCAACCATTGACCACTTACGGGGAAACCGCCATATCCTTTTCGTTCTGGAATTCCAGACTTCTGTAGCAGTGGGAGCGCGCCGCCGCCAGCACCCAAAAACACAAACCCTGCATCAATGGTCTTAACAATTTTGGTATGTTTTTCATTAATACGAACCGACCAGCGACCACTATCTTGCTGTTTAATGCGAGTAACCGGGTTATTCATCAGTAACTCGAAGTTGGGGTTGGTCTTAAGGTTATCCACCATATTTCGCGTCAATGAACCAAAATCCACATCTGCCCCATACTCAACGCGTGTTGCAGCAACCGGCTGCATAGGGTCTCGTTGACTCATTGCCAATGGCATCCATTCGTTCAGTTTTCGAGGATCATCACTGTATTCCATATCTTTAAAAAGGTGATGAGCCTGCATCAGCTCAAAACGTTTACGTAGAAATTCAACATCTTTTTCACCCCAAACAAAACTTTGATGAGGTACAGAGTTGATAAAATGGCCCGGTGTAGGAAGAATCCTCCTCTTAACCAAATAAGACCAGAACTGGAGGGTCACTTCAAATGAGGCATTGATCGCCTGAGCCCGGTCAATTTCGACACTGCCATCGTCGGCCTGTGGCGTATAATTAAGCTCGCAATAACCTGCATGACCGGTACCTGCATTGTTCCACCCATGAGTACTTTCATGAGCGACATGATCTAACCGTTCCACCATAATAATCTTTAATGATGGGTCCAGTTGCGTAAGCATCATGCCTAACGTGGCGCTCATCACACCGCCTCCGACCAACAATACATCTGCAGTTTTTACAGCCATTCACATTCCGCCTTTGACATCTAATTGGTTCGACTCAAACAAGATGTTGATTTTAGCTAAATTTTGCTGATGAGACCAGAAAATACGCTCAATACAGTTTTGTCATGATGTTTAAATGGCTACTGAATAGGCCTTATGAATACTTATAGCCTAGAATCCAATAGATAAAACAAGCAGAATTTGAAACAATCTAGCGATTTTTACCCGTTCTAAGCACAAAAAATCGGCATCAACCGGTTTTTTGGCTAAACAATATGGAGTACTGACCATATTGTTTAATGTTCTCTAACGTTACTTTTTGTCCTGATCCTTTTCTTTATCTTTTTCAGTACCTTTTGTTGCATCACTGCTTTCACCGCCACATCCTCCACAACAACTCATACACTTACCTCTATATTGGCTATCAATTTATAAACATCAGACGATAATAGAGGTCAATAGACAACCTGTACTTGATTAGAGTCAGGCTCTATCCCGGACGGCCATCCGCTCTGGTAGACATCAACATCGGCCCGTAATAGAAAAGGTAAATGCTGTATGCCACACACCATAATACAGCTGCCCCCACAATGCCCCAGTTTGTAAACCATGGAAACAACCCAGGCAATAACACTCTCATCGCAGCGGCAGCCAAAATACACATATACCCTAAAGTCATCAGTTTTGGAGGCTGAAGTTTTCGCCCAGTATGTCCAAGCGTGACTCTTGATATCATAGCCAGAATCATGCCGCCCATAGCACCTACTGTAAAGCAGTGCAACGCAACACTAAGGTTAGAAACCCAGCCAATGCTGAATAAAAACAACGCAACCATACCGACAGGCACAAACACGTAAGAGAAATGAAGCGACCACAACAGCGGAGTATTAAGCGTATGCACGATACCCCAGCGTAAGAATCTCCAGCCATTAGATACTGCGGCTAACAAGCTCAGGGCACCCAATAATAACGTAGGTACTACAGAAAACCCGATAAATGCCACCGCCACCAGCGCGATAATACTGCCAATACTTAAGACATCAAGCCATCCAATATTAGGGAGTCGAGTGTACTCAGATGCATTGGAGGTAAAGAAAGGGATAACCCTACCACCAATAATAGTGATTACTAGTGCGATCAATAAGGTAGCACCATGTAAAGAGTGGAGGGCAACCAATGCGTTATCCGTTAACGCCCCCCAGTGACTAACCGCATTTAATAACATTAACACAAGTAAAATGGGCACAAACATTAGATTTTGCCACTGCTTTGCCTTTATAACCGGATAAGCCATTGCTAATGCGCTTAACAGTAGAAAGCTCAAATCTCCAATGGCAACTACCCAGCCAGGCAGTGCCATACCAAATGTAATTAGCAACCGACCCACAAGCCAAGACCCGGCCAATACAGCAAGTTTACGTCCCTTTACCCCAGGCACTCCAGTCCAAGTCTGAACAGCGGTTAACAAAAAGCCAACAATGATGGCCGAACCAAATCCAAAGAGCATCTCATGACCGTGCCACCAAATCGGCCCACCATAAGGTTGCCAGTTAAACGGCGAGACCCAGAAGTAAGCCCACCAGCCGATAGCAATAATGGAGAACAGCGTACCGCCTAAAAACAGGGGCCTGAACGCTAACCGCAAAATAGGAGTGATTGCCATTTCGGCATTCATATTATCTACATTAGACATCGTTGGTTGATCCGTATTATCTTACAAATAACAGTCGTTCCGAATGACATACACTACACGCCAGAGGACACTCTTATAAAAGAGTGGGTGATTTTGCCTCAATCGCTAAATAATTTAAATGGGATAGATCAAGCCCGACCAGCTTATTTATTCGTATTAGTAACTATCCAGCATGGCTTAACACGCCATATAAAAGCCATTACTACTCACTATTCTACAACCCAGCGAGTCAATGTGATAAATAATAAAAACAGTTACCACGCCTTTTGTGATGATGTCTTAGCGGACCATGATGCCGTTGAGATAGCCAAGTTACTGAAATCAAAAGCCCTCAGCAACAAAGAGGTGACCGAAGCGGCCATTGCCCGAGCCTGTAAAATGGAACCTCATATTAATGCTATCGCCACTGAATGCTTTGATAAAGCAGCCTCCCAAGCTACCACTTTAGAGCGCGGATATTTCGCCGGTGTCCCAACATTTATTAAAGATAATATGCCGGTCAAGGGACTACCCACACGCCACGGCTCCGATGCTATTCGTGCCAAACCTGAAAAAAAACACGGCCCTTATACACGGCAATACATCGATTTGGGTTTTTCGGTTCTGGGTAAAAGCACACTGCCAGAGTTTGGACTAAATGCCACCACAGAACCTGTACACAGAGCCCCGACTCGCAACCCTTGGAATATTGACTATTCCACAGGCGCCTCTTCGGGAGGCTCTGCCGCACTGGTTTCAGCAGGAGTAGTGCCTATTGCTCATGCAAATGATGGCGGAGGCTCAATACGCATTCCAGCCGCTTGCTGTGGCTTGGTTGGGTTAAAACCCAGTAGAGGACGGCATGTAGACTCAGTTCAGGCCAAGTTACTACCCATAAATATCCTTAGCGAAGGCATTGTTAGTCGCTCCGTGCGAGATACCGCTTACTTCCATGCCGAAGCTGAAAAGTACTATCGCAATAAACGCTTGCCAGAAATAGGGTTAGTCGAAAGGCCGAGTGGTAAACGGCTGCGAATCGGTATGATTATTGATTCTATCACCAGGCACGACACCGATGAACAAACCCGTGAAACCGTAAGAGATACTGCAAACTTGCTCAGCGATATGGGACACCATATAGAAGAGATGTCGATGCCGATACCCAAGACATTTATTGAAGACTTCGGCCTATACTGGTCAATGTTAGCATTTATGACCCAGAAAACCGGTAAAATCGTCATCGATCGCAGCTTTAGATCTGATAAACTGGATAACCTAAGTATCGGGCTGGCAGGGCTGTTCAAAAAGAACTATCACAAAACGCCCCAGTTCCTGTACCGACTTAAGCAAACACAGCGACGTTACGCCGAGTCCTTCACCCATTATGACCTGATTTTAACGCCTGTGCTTGCACATACTACGCCAAAACTAGGCCATATTAGCCCTAACGTGCCGTTTGAGGAGCTGTTTAGTCGGCTGATGCAATATGTTAGCTTCACGCCTTGGGCAAACACATCTGGCGGACCTGCATTATCATTGCCAATGGGGGAATCCGACGATAACCTACCTATTTCGGTGCAATTTATGGCAGGATACGGGCAAGAAAAAATGCTACTAGAAATCGCTTATGAAATAGAGCTAGCAAAACCTTGGCGAAAAATACACCGATGATAACCATTTCTTAAAATGGTTATTAAGATGAAACAAAGTATACGTAGCCTTTAGATACTAAGGCTTAATTCAAGGAAGAGATTATGATACGGAGAATTTTCTCGTTACTTTTAATTATTAGTGGCTTGGCTATCGGCTTGATGGCATCTGCCTTTTATCTATTAAATAGCGAGACAGCCCCCCTTGTCGGGAGTGGGCATCAGATAGAAAACCCTTCCGTCAGCCCTCAGCAACTCACAGCCACATTTATCGGCACCACTACACTGCTATTCTCAGATGGTCAGAGCTCTATTATGATCGATGGATTCTTTACCCGACCATCTATTAAGACCCTAATGAAGGGAACAATTAAGCCAGACATACCGCTCATTAAGTCTAGTCTCAAACGGCTTAATGTCGCTCAACTCGATGGTATTTTGGTGGCCCACTCTCATCACGATCACGCCATGGATGCACCAGAAGTTGCCAGGTTAACAAATGCGCCTTTATTCGGTTCTGAGTCTACTGCCAATATTGCGAGATCAACGGGGCTTCCGGAGGCGCAAATAGAGGTCGTTGATGAAAAGCGATCTCTACTTTTTGGTCACTTCAAAGTTACCATGATTAAATCTAAGCATACCCCTGTTCCTAAGCCTTTAGCTTGGCTAACAGGTCATGGCAAAAATATTTCATCCCCTTTCCCCTCACAACCTAAGCTTACAGACTACAATGAAGGCGGTAGTTATGTGATGCATATACAACACCCGCTAGGTAACGCCTTAGTGCAAGCCAGCAGTGGCTATATTGACGGACTACTAGACGCCTACCAAGCAGATGTGGTTTTTTTGGGTATCGCGGGGTTAAGCAAACAACCTGATCAATTCAAGCAGGACTATTTTAACGCAACACTCGCAGCCGTTGGGGCCAAGAAAGTGATACCGATACACTGGGATAATTTTATGCGACCCATAGGTGACGCCCTTGTTCCCCCTCATTCACTTATCGATGATATTCCGCAATCAATGACAGATCTATCAGATTATATGAGTCACGAAGCAAAAGGGTCATTCATACTGATGCAAGCATGGGACACCATCACGCTCTACTAACCACCCATTGCCTATGCGTTACAGTCCATAAACTCCGGTTAAACTCGTTCACATTTTCACATGCTCTAGGCTTTTTCTATACGTCACCACTAGCAAGATACCCTCTATTGCAACTACACTGATCGTTCATTACAGAGTAACTAAAATAGATACCATAAAATGCAATCAGACCCTCAAAAGCTGTTAAAGAAAAACCAAAATCTTACTCATTCGGAGATGCAAAAAGTCGTTTCCCACGTACAACGTGATGACGACGACTGGGTTATCAATACCGTCATGATAGAAGGCTGTAACGTGCCTTTTAAATTTAAGCGCAAAGATCAATATAAAAACTTAAAAGGCGCACGCGTCAATCTCACCTATTACCCCAGTAGCGAACAAGTGGGTGGCATACCATTTGAAATAATGAACGTCGTCAGAATTAAAATTGCGTAAAAAAACCAAAGTCCCTATTAGCCTTTTGGGTTTTTGCTCTAGACTGTTGATATAAAACAATTCAAAGAGGTACTACAAACCGTAGAGTAGGGCCTATCAAACGCTAATAAAAACCGGAGATTTTCATGCCATTTAAGCCTGATTTAGTTGATGAAGTAAATGTTCTTATTAAATTCAAAGACAGCACTCAAGAAGGAATAAAAGTACATCAAACAGCCGCGCCGGCCTTAATAGAGGCTGCAGAACGTCTATTTGAAAAGGGCATGATAACCCAAAACGATGGTGGTTATCTTACGCCAAGAGGATTGATAGCCGTTGAACATGCCCATACGCTGCATGATTTACTCTCATCCACCGCAGAATAACCAATTCCCCTGTATAAGTAGAGCAACAATACCTATGTTAAAAAACTCGATACTTTTCTGCCTTGCACTAAGCCTAACCTTCTTAACGGGATGCAGTGGGCACCCAAGTGCAGGAAAGTGGACATCAGCGGATCAGTCGTTGACCGAATTTTCTCGCATTAACATTGATTTTGATGGTAAGGCCTCAATATTCCCTGAAGACTCAACCGTTCCGGCTCAAAACTGTTACTGGCAAGCGTCAAGCGCTGAAAAGGTTGATCTCCAGTGTGGAAACGCGAACCAAGAAGACGGTAAGATTTTTTATACCTTTGAAGTCAGTGGCAATCAGGACCTCGCCACGCTCACACTTGAGGCGCGAACTATAGGCCGGTTTAAACGCTTACCCTAATCACAGCCACATAAGCATCAAATAGCCTCAGGTACTTGAGTGACCTGCGGCTTACGTTACAACCCCATATCAACCTCTTCCCGAAACGACACTAGTCATGACCTGTCAAAGACAGTTATCCTTGTACTATCGCTATTCATATGTTGGTGAGTCGTTGCATATTCAATCGCTAGCAACAAAATAAGCGTCAACAGGAGAAGCAGTCAGTGGGCAAAGAGTGGCAAAAGGATCGAGAAAAATCACAAGGTTGGTGGTGGAAAGCCCCTTTGATCGTCGTTTTAGCATTAACTATCACGCTGTTTATTCTAATTTTTAATATTAACTCAATTGCGCTGAGCCGAATTAACGCCTCCCTCGGCAAAACTCTATCGACTGGAGGTCATTTAAATACCTTTGACCTTCAGTTATCAGAGGGGCAGTTAGCACTCTCCGATTTAACACTCAAATCACCAGAAGGGTTCGGCGCTATACCACCCCTTACAATGAAGAGCCTTAAGGTATCTGTAGAGATCCGCTCTCTGCTTAATCAACCGATTATCATCAATGAAATCACACTAGACGAACTAGCCATAACAATGGTGCGAAACAAACAAGGTAAGTTAAACGTTCTGCAATTATTACCCAAAAACAATAACGCACCGACAACTTCCCCTGATAGTGAAAAAAACGAAGCTCGATCAGAAGAAGCCGATGAGCCACTTCTGATTCCTGCGATACGCGTAAAAAATCTTCGTATTAACAACCTAACACTTCAGGTGATTGACCAGTTGATCGGAGAAAAGTGGACCGCTAATGTCACACTCAACCTAGCGGTCGAAAACGTACAGCTTAATGATGTAATGAGTGGAGATATTCTAGTCGATAAGCTCAACCTGGCAACTGGAAATTTGAGCGTTGATCAGCTCCCCGGGTTCAGCAAAGCCCCCCTGCTTAATCTCGATGAAATTACACTGACCGCCAACAGCCTAAACTTCAACTCACCAAACATAGCCTTAGAGAGTATAGTGCTCAAAGAGCTTGCAGTATCAGTCGAACAAAATAGTGACAGGGAATCCAACATCGAGCAGTTGGTCTCTTCCTGGCAGGCTAAGAGTGATTATTCAGCAGCAAAAGAGGCCACGATCGAAAGCACGACCACCACTCCCCAAAAACCTCTACCGATTATCAACATTGAGCACTTTCTGCTCAATAACAGCTCATTGACCTATAGTGATGCCGCTCTTGCAAGCACGCTGATGACCTTCCCACTAGACAATATTGAGTTAGAGGCTAAACGACTGCGCTTGTTTGACGACAATCCAAAGGCCGTACCAGCCTCCCTAAGCTTGACACTTGAATTAAAGCAACCTGAGTCGCTCCCTACCGCGTATATAGGAGCCATTGCAGTGATGGGACCCATTAATACAGGCATTCCTGCGATGAACTCACAAGTTCGCATTGGAGGGTTCAAGCTAGATACTATTGACCCACTTATTCCACCGTCATCGAGAACTGCAATAGGGGCTAATGGTTTTGATGCGGCCGTCGCTATTGCGCTTAATCATCAAGCGATTAACTTAAAAGCTTCCGTTCTGAGTGACCAAAACATAGCCTACAATGCTATCGCTATAAAGGGCCCTATTTCAGCACCCACCATTGAAATGGGTGCAATTCTCGCGGGGGTATACAGTCGATTTTCCGATGGTTTGCTTAATTTTGGCAAAGGAGGCTTAAACGCAGGGCTCGACATTGCCTCTAGCAGTGTTGATATTGCAGGAGCCGTAGGCTCCGGCACCATTAGCATTGGCAAAAATCTAGGTGAGAGTTTATTTGAGGCGGGTACTGGACTGCTAACTCTCGACCAGAAACAGCTGCGCCACGGCTTAGTGGGTACATCTAAGGGCACACTTGATATCGGCTATGATTCTGTTGCAGAAAGCGGCAGCGCAGCTCAAGGGGGCATTAAAGGCTCTTACAACAGTTTGGATGGCAGCAACTCACTAAAGGCATGGAATGACGGCATTAAAGCTCGATATGAACACTCCATGCAAAAGGCAGAAGGAGCGCTGCTACAAATGACGTATCCACCGACGACTCAATAATCACCCTCATAATGACAAAAGAACGATAACATGTGAACCAGTCTAACCAATCAGTAATGTTTAATAGCTGAAAATAACGATATCATGGGTGACTAGTGATTAGCTGGTGATAAAGCCAGACATTTTAAAACGATAGGAATCATAAATGAAAATAGTAAAACTGGCAGGTGTGGGTGTTTTAGGTTTGGCGTTAATCGCTTGTAATGAAGACCAGAAAAAAGAAATATCACTAGAGTCTGATATGGATAAGGTCAGCTACGGCATGGGCTTGAATATCGGTAAGAATTTCAAGCAACAAGAACTAGACATGAATATCGATGCAATTGCCGCCGGTATGCGTGACGCACTAGCGGGCCAGCAACGTTTGGATGATGAAGTCCTTAAAGCATCTGCAGAAGCCGTTCGCGATAGAGAGATGGAAAAGCAGAGAGCATTGTCAGATGCTCAAAGCCAGAAAGGTGTAGAGTTCTTGGTTGAGAACGCCAAGCGTGAAGGCGTTAACAGAACTGCGAGTGGCCTTCAATACGAAATTATGACTCAAGGCAGTGGCGAAGGCGAAAGCCCGGCAGTCACAGATATCGTTTCAGTTCACTACCACGGTACACTCATCGACGGCACCGTATTTGACAGCTCCGTTGAGCGTAACCAACCTGCAGAGTTCCCTCTTAATGCCGTTATTTCAGGCTGGACTGAAGCGCTTCAACTAATGAAAGTAGGGGATAAGTGGAAGCTTTACCTACCTGCAGAAATTGCTTATGGCGCACGTAGCCCAAGCCCTAAAATACCAGCAAACTCAGCGTTAGTTTTTGAAGTTGAGCTGTTAGAAATTAAGAAATCATAACCGCTTAACGATGCTTGATCTAAATTGTATTTAGGTCAAGCGCTCTCCAAAACCACTCAACCTTCAAACAATGGAAACCCCAAACAAGCGCTGGTGAAAGATCCCCAAAAGCGCATAGGCCCCACCACCCAAAATTAACACCAAAATATCATTCCATAAAGGCTTCGTCTCTACCTGCCTTGCTGCCCCTCTGGCATTTGCAGACGCCATATCAACTACTGCAAACACCAAAAAGCCGCCAAATAACAATATTGAGGCCATATCACCATTAACCATAAGGTGACCCGCAGCCCATAGTGATACTCCAGATAGCATCGGGTGGCGGATATGTTTTTTTATATTCGAAGGCAAGTATGCAGCGACTAACAAAATCATTGCAGGTAGCATCAATAGCTTAGTCAACACCGCTAGCATCACAGGAGGCTGCCAAACGTGAATAAACTCCGCTTGCACCTTACCGTACACGATCAATGAAAAACCTGCGAGAGACACAACTGAAAACAGTGCCTTATAAGGTATCTCCCCAAGCTTTCCAATCAATGTTGATTTGAGTGTGGGGGTGGTGGGCAGGAGGTGAATCAAAAAGAAAACAGACAAACCGATAATCAATAATTCCATCGCTTTACACTCTATCAGTAACAATATTAACGTAAGTATTATTTACGATAGTGTAGGTGATGCGCTTGGTTATATATAGTATCGATTAAAAAAAGCATTAAACGTCTGAAAGGAAGGGTATTTTGTTATCAATGTGGCAGCAGCGAAAAATAGCTGCTGCCAAAAATTCAGATCGTCCTACTACTAAGCAGCTCGCTTACGGCTTAGGCCAAAACCCACTAAACCCAAACCCAGCAACATCAACGAAGATGGCTCTGGAACACTGGCAAACGTATCGACAACTGATACGTTATCTAGATATAACGACGAATCAGTTTTGGGAGAGATACTTTCCCAAAGACCAAACTCAATATTTGCATTAGGGTTATAGTCATAGATTGAAGAGGTATCTACCGTACCTAAAAATGACACCCAACCATTTGAGTCATTCTCTGTATGCAACAGCACATCAACGTCTAAAAACGTGTTTTCATCTAGTTTAAATAGCTTCGCCCACGCCCCATCGGTAAAGAAAGGTGATGTATCACTTTCAACAAATTTATAGTCGAATGACACGGTAATGCTTTTTACATCTGCAGGAACATAGAACACCTGCCACAGTAATTCAGCGCCTATACCACTAGGGTCGTCTAAACGGGCGATATGATTACCACTGTTTGCCGGGTCCGTTATAACAGAAACACCACCTCCGATTATGTCAGAGGAACCCCAGCCGTTAAGACCGTTCTCAAAATCGCCATTCTGAATAAGAGAAGCGTTTGCACTAGCTGCTAATACGAGTGCACTGAACCCTGCTACGATTTGTTTTATCATTTTTACTTCCTAAAAAATAATGTGAATTACTCTTGTCGAATAAGGTGCAATTATGTGGCCATATTCTAATAAGCATTAAATTTCAATAATATATAGATAAACCCATTCAAACAGAAAACAATTATCCGATCATCACTGTAAAAAAAACCGACTCCCATGTCAGATTTCTATCTGCTACCTTGGCATCAAAGGGTTACACTCTTTAATAACCACCTTACCTTCTAGCAACGCCCCTTTTGAATACTCTCTAAAGTGACAGGTGTTGGTCTTTGGGTCGTAGTTTTCAATCCATAGATTATCGTCTTTCCAGGTAGCGCCCATATGAAGTTGCCCTTCAGGAATCGTTAACGTCATGACGCCACCCCAGTTTTTCACGAAAATTTGCTGAAAGTGGAAGAAGTAGGCTGCCCAGCCAACCACCATAATAATCAATGAAGAGACAGCCGCAGCTTTCCAGTTATCACGTTTCACACCCAATAAAAACAAAGCCAGCAATGCCAGTCCAATAACCAGAGCCCAGTACGCGTATGTGATCATAGTGATTCCTTATCTACAGTTGGTATAACGATTTTAGGGTTTTCTAATAACCAAGTGTAAAAGATGCGGCTTGTGTTTCACAACAATTTAAGTTCACGACAGGCAACCCTATTCAAGTATTAGTCATTCGCACAGGTCAAATGACTAATAACTCACAAAAAGTAGAGGGATTGGCCGCTCGATTTAGGGATCAGTTCTGCGAGCATGTTCAAGGTTTTAAACGTTTTCTAAGAGCGTAATGAATATACTTTCAAAGCATAGGCTTCAAGCGATTGAGGCTTTCATCAAATAGCGCCATCAAAGGTTCAATACACCGGCTAGCAAGAGAAAAGTAATCCTCACTAGAGATCATAATCCCCTGTTTGCTAAATAACTCTGTTTCATTAAGGCTTATAAGCTCATTGATAGAGCCTTCGGTTTGAACCACTTGGTCTAATAAAGGTACGATCAACTCGCGAGAAGATCCATTATCCAAAGAGCACTGCAACCCACTGATAAGCTCTTTGAACATTCGTTTTATTTTCTCATTGAGAAATCTAACACGTATACGCTGGATGCTATCACAGCCTCCTGCTGCAACAATTCCAGTGCCTAATGCTCTGATTTGCCCTATGCTTTCAACCGTTTCAAGAAGCTCTTTCCAAATAACCTCACTTCCTCGTGTATCAGGCCGAATAAGATCAAGTTCGTGGGATTCGGCAACATCTTCTATCAAATAGAGTAAATTCATGATGAGTCGATTATGCTGTTCAAGATTATTGCTGACAGACAACCCAGAGTACCTTGTCTTTAGTCGATCCCAGTGAGTATAGATTCCCATATAGCGATCATGGTTAATAACATCGCTCTTAACTGACTCTAAACATTCCCAGTCCTTTTCAACCTTTTTTGCAACTTCAGAAACTCGACTATTAAGTTTGCTATCACCATTTAACTCACCATTACTCAACCCTCTATGCTGCTGTATGTGCGTTAGCAATTTCTTCAATAATTCTAGTTTATAGATTCCTCGGCGCCGTAAAGCGCTCACACGCCGACGAGTCTTAAATCGCGCAAAATATATAAGTGGAATAACCGACAAAGCAGCGGCAACTGCTAAAATTATGAATGTCATTTATATCCCCACGTACTAATAGGATTACTGGTTAACCCAACCATATACTTAGCCATTCTTGCGGTTTCATTTGATATACCCTGATTTTCCTCCGCGCATTCCAATACACCCTCTATATGAGTTGAAATTTCATTCGTTGCCTGAGCTTGCTGCTCTGTATTAGTGGCAATAGCTATTATTTGTTGCGCAACAGAGTCCACCTGTTCATCTACATCGATAAAAATTTGTTGTGCGTGATTAGTACTTTCAAGGCTTGAATGCGCCATACCCGCAAGTGCTTTCATCTGTTGATGAACATTTTTCATATCGCCCATCACATGATGAATACGAGTCGTTATTTCATCAGCGGATTCATGGCTGCGTCGTGCAAGCTGTCTAACTTCATCAGCCACAACCGCAAACCCTCTACCATGCTCACCAGCTCTTGCCGCTTCAATCGCCGCATTAAGTGCCAATAAGTTCGTTTGGTCAGAAATTTCTCTTATCACCTTAGACATATCTGCCACTACATTTGACTGCTCTGTGAGCTGTTCCATCAGTAGAGCTGTTTCATCTGCGGTATTAGACATGGTACTCACATCCTCTCGTGCTTGGGTGAGACTATCTTTTCCATTTTCCGTAAGCTGTCTTGCGTCTCCAGCTCTGAGGTGCACATCCCGAGCCTTTTCTGCAACCTGCTCAATACTATGGGTCATCTCTGATACAGCCGCCGCCGCAGAAGAAATAGCATCAGTTTGAGTAGATACGTTAGTTGATACCGTACTCGCACTTTGGCTAAGCTCTTCTGAAAGATGGGTGATCTCGTTTAGGCTTTCCGTTCGAGCTTGATGATAGCGTTCTAAATCACGCAACATTTCATTTACGCCGGAAAGCGAATCTTTAAAAATGCCTGAATTTATCTTCAACTCGCGATGATCAAAATTTTGAACCTGACTTTGTTGAGAGAGCATACCGATTGCTTTTATTTCACTAGAAACAATATGAATAAACGCAGAGGCTAATAAAAGTGCTGTGATCAGCAATGAAAGCGCAAAAACCGGGCTTACTTGAAACTGCATGAGCAAGACCGATGCGATACATACACTCCATAAAATAGGCGTAATATTTTTTAGTCCAAATGGACTTACAAGTATATTTGATATTCTCAAGAGCATTTCAAAAGCCTAGCTAGTTTAATATTATAAAACGACAATACTCGACAACGATGTTCTACAAGAATTAGCTCGCAATACTTGTGCCGCGCTTTGTATAATCTTTGTAACCAACAAAATAGCCCCGTATAGCTCGATTCCGGATTGAATAAAGCGCAAAAGAGTGAAAGAACAAAGGTGGCGCGCACCAATTTGATCTTTATGGAGATAAATAGAGGAGGATATTGACCCAAAATGACGCATGCAACTTACCTGCATGCGCCCAATCAAACTAAACTAACCTTAGGTTCATCAAGTTTTAATGGTTAACTTAGAACGGCGCATGACCGGGAGTTCTTGGAAATGGAATGGCATCACGGACATTTTCCATTCCGGTAATGTAGTTCAATAACCGTTCGAAGCCTAGACCAAAACCCGCATGAGGGACTGAACCATAACGGCGTAAATCCCGATACCACCAAAGCGCCTCTTTATGGGCGTCCCCAGGCCCGCTAAAAGTTGCATCTATACGCGCATCCATTACGTCTAACCGATCTTCCCTTTGGCTACCACCAATAATTTCACCAATACCCGGGGCCAATACATCCATAGCAGCGACCGTTTTTTGGTCATCATTAAGCCTCATATAAAATGCTTTAATGTCCTTAGGGTAATTCATGATGATGACGGGGGCGCCCACATGCTCTTCTGCCAGAAAACGTTCATGTTCTGACTGTAGATCAATACCCCACTCCACCGCATATTCAAACTTTTTACCGCAGTTCTGTAATATTGTAACCGCCTCTGTATAGTCTATTCGCACAAACTGATTATCGACCACGTTCTGCAAACGATTAACCGCATCTTTGTTAATACGCTCAGCAAAGAATGCCATATCATCGCTGCGCTCGTTCAACACCGCATTAAACAGATACTTTAGGAAGTCTTCAGCTAGGTCTGCATCATCATTAAGGTTGGCAAATGCGATCTCAGGCTCAACCATCCAGAACTCCGCCAAATGACGGCTGGTATGTGAATTCTCAGCTCTAAAAGTAGGGCCAAACGTATAAACTTTGGACATTGCCAGACAATAAGATTCAACGTTAAGCTGTCCAGAAACCGTTAAAAACGTCTCCTGACCAAAAAAATCTTTTGAGTAATCAATCGTGCCAGCCTCTGTTTTGGGCGGGTTAACCATATCCAGTGTACTAACTCTGAACATCTCGCCAGCGCCTTCGCAGTCACTCGATGTTAAAATTGGGGTATTAATCCAGTTAAATTCACGTTCATGAAAGTAACGATGTATCGCACTCGACAGAGAAGTTCTCACTCGCGTAATCGCACCAAACGCATTGGTTCTCGGGCGTAAGTGAGCCACCGTCCGCAGGTACTCAAATGTGTGTCTTTTTTTCGCCACTGGATAGGTTTCCGGGTCATCAACCCACCCCACCACTTTAACGTCCACTGCCTGAATTTCGTATGCTTGCCCTTTGCCTTCAGACTCCACTAACAGCCCCGTCACTATCACCGAGCAACCAGCACACAGTTTGAGTACTTCTTCTTCGTAATTCTCAAGTTCACTCGGTACAACGGCCTGTAATGGGTTAAAACAAGTGCCGTCGTGAATATGAATAAACGAAATGCCAGCCTTCGAGTCTCGACGTGACCTAACCCATCCTCTGATGGTGACTTCGCTACCGGCAGTAACGCTGCCCAGTAAAAGCTGGTTGATTGAGTGAGTCGCCATATCTGGGAGTAAGCCTCATTTATATTAATAGGTAATAAAAACACGTTATACGTTCGCTATTTTCGAAATACTAGCGGGTAATCCTTCAATCATAAAGTAACTTAGGCAAATATATGGGTGATAAATTCATCAGGTACTTTTGTAAAGTTTGCCTATACTAAAACTATCGTCCATTAACAGTCTATAATAATGAAATTCAGTACCCGAATTGGGGTTTTCACCCTTATAGCAAGCCTCATCCCTCTATGTATAGCGATAGGGTTAAGTTTATGGCTCTCAACAACTCAAACCATTAACCTAACCATAAATAGCGTAGAGGGGGAGTTGGCTGCACGTGGCGAGCAACTAAACGGGTTTTTTAGAGCGCGGCAAAGCGAAATTGGCTTATTAGCGTCTCTCCCTTTGCTCAAAGACTCTCCTTTTGAGCAATCGCTACCTTACTTGAAGCAGGAGCTGTTGCGTCAACCCAATACCTTTGAGAAGTTTATTCTGGGTGATAGAAACGGCCACTTTCTCAATACGGCAGGTGGAAACCCTCATCAAGGCATGCTGCGAACCTTTAACGATAGCAATCCATTATCTCGCCCCAAATCCATCGCGAAACGAGATTATTGGCAAATGACCGTGGCAAACCCTGCTGTCGACGGGACCCCAGTGTACACTTCTAAGCCAATGATTTCATTTACTACTGGGGTTAAACAAATAGTCATTGCGGCTACTGTACTAGACAGCCAACAGAACGTAAAAGGTCTTATTGGTGGGTCACTCCCCTGGGAATTAATCGAATTAAAGCTCAATGCAATTAAAGAAGACATGTTTTCGCGCTATCCAAATGCCCGGTTTGCCATGCTGGCAGGTGACGGCACCTACTGGTATCACTGGGATAAGAGCAAAATAATCCGAGTTTTAACAGACTCTAAAGGCAATGTAATCAAAACCAGTTCCGGTGAGAAAGCATCAAAATTGACCAGCATTCTTCACGAAGAGAATTCCACGCTTCAGACTATAGGCCGATCGATGATAGCAGGAAGATCCGGCTATGAAACCTATACAGATATAGCCAGCGGCAAACGCAATTATGCCGTTTACTCCCCTATCGGCACCACCGGATATTCCTTATTGTTATCAGTGCCTGATAGGGAAGTACTGGCGTCTATTTATCAGATGAAAGTACTGATGCTGACATTGTTTTTAGTTGCCATTGCCCTAAGCATTTTAGTGTCATACATCTTGGCAAAAGAGCTTTCATCACCCGTGGTTGATTTGAAAGAAGCGATGAAGAAATTCAACCCTGAACGCAATGACAATTTGGATTTAACATCCAATATCACTGAGTTTAAGGAATTAATAGACACCTTCGAAAACACCGCCACAATGGTTCGAACACGTGAGCAACAGCGCAATGCTGAATTACACAGAGCCAACCAGGAACTCAAAGTTGAAAAGGAAATAGCCGAACGTGCGAATGCAGCCAAAAGTGAATTTTTGGCCAATATGAGCCATGAAATACGAACCCCGATGAACGCGATTACCGGCATGGCAAACCTATGCTTAATGACTCAACTTAACGAAACCCAGCAGGGCTATCTACGCAAATTAAACTCTGCTTCAGGGGCGTTGTTAGGGCTGATCAACGATATTCTTGATTTTTCCAAAATAGAGGCGGGTAAGCTCGATATTGAAGATATACCTTTCAACCTGAATGAGCTAATCGATAACCTGGCAAACGTGGTATCAATCAAGGCCGAAGAAAAAGGCATCGAGTTTATCATCAAGAGTGACCTTGAAACCCCCCATCACCTATTAGGTGACCCTCTGCGTATTAATCAGGTACTCATTAATTTATGTGCAAATGCGGTGAAGTTCACTGAACACGGCGAGGTGATTGTATCCATTCGACCCGCCAAAAAAGATTTATATAACGTTGTACTCGAAATCAGCATCCGCGACTCGGGGATTGGCATTCCTTCAGACAAACTTGAGTACTTATTCGATGAGTTTTACCAAACCGACACATCATCCACACGAAAGTATGGCGGTACAGGTCTTGGTTTAGCCATCAGCAAGAAACTGGTCGATATGATGAACGGAGAGATTTCAGTCGTCAGCACCGAGGGCAAAGGCTCTGAATTCATTATTTCTATACCTTTTGAAATATCTCAACAGAAACAAATTGACTACCAACAGTTTGCTAACCAATTAAGCGATAAACATATTCTGGTAGCTGACGACAATGCCTACGCCAGAGAGATATTTGGAGAGACGCTTAAACGCTTTGGCTGCATTGTCGATACCGCCACCAATGGTAATGAAGCATTGGAAAAGTGTGAGCAGAAAAATTATGATTTGATCTTACTTGACTGGAATATGCCCGATATAGATGGTTTAGAGACCTACCGACGCCTGAAGCTTATTTCTCAAGACATGCCCGCCGTTATCATGGCGAGTGCACATGCGCACCAACGCATTATCTCTGAAGCTAAAGATATTGGTATTGAGAAGTTTCTCACTAAACCCATTAAAAACTCAGTACTTTTTGACAGCGTCGCACAAATTCTAGTCGGAAAAACCAGCCCCGAAAGCATGATCGGAGCAAACGACGGCACTAAACTAGAAGACAAGATAATGAGTGCTGCACAAGGAGCCCGTATATTGGTTACCGATGATATTTTGGTTAACCGGGAGATAGCGGAAGCACTATTAACAGACGCTGGGTTCAAGGTATCTACCGCAGTCAACGGTCAAGAAGCGATAGAGACACTTGAGAAAGAGCCCTTTGATCTATTATTAATGGATGTTCAAATGCCGATAATGGACGGTTATGAGGCTTCTCGACAAATAAGAGAACACCCTGATTATAAAAATCTACCGATTCTTGCCATGACAGCGAATGCCATGATGGGAGACAAAGAAAAATGCTTGGAAGCAGGTATGAATGACCATATCGCCAAACCGATAGACCTCGAGAATATGCTTTCCAAAATAAACTTCTGGCTACGCGAGGTCAGTAAGACACCTAAATAAATTTTCTAGCTCTTCTTAGTTTTTTTAACACTCTTGGCCTTTGCTTTGCCTTTTAGGGCGGGCTTCTTCTTTTTCTTACTACTCGCGGCCTTGCCTGATGCTTTAAGCTTTTTCGGCCCTTTGTAAGTGGCTGCCAGTTCCTTGATTACCTTACGCTCAAACCTGACCTTTAAATACCTTTCAATCGACGACATCAGGTTCCATTCTGGCTGAGCAATCAATGAAACTGATTTTCCCTCTGCACCAGCACGACCGGTTCGCCCGATACGGTGCACGTAAGCATCTCCTTTGCGAGGCATATCAAAATTAATAACCAAATCAATACCACCCACATCCAACCCTCTAGCGGCCAGATCGGTGGCAATGAGTACGTTAACTTTACCCGTACGAAATGACTCTATGGTCGCTTGACGCCCTTTCTGCTGAATATCACCGTGCAACTGAGCCGCTCGAAATTTATGATAACGCATCAAACCATCAAGACGCGCAGCGAGTGTTTTAGAATTCGTAAACACAATCGCCTTTTCATAGGTCTCGTTAGCCAACAACCAGCGTAATAGCTTCTCTTTATGATCAACATCATCCGCTAAAACAATCTGCTGTAGAATGGCACCATGTTGCTCACGGTGGTGGTGAACAAGTACTGATTCAGGCTCGTTGAGAATGTCTTCTGCAAAGCGTCGAATGGCGCTGGGTAAGGTAGCAGAAAATAGCAGTGTCTGATGCTCTGCAGGGCAATATTTGATCACGTTAAGTACATTATCCTGAAACCCCATATCCAGCATACGATCGGCTTCGTCTAATACCAGCACATCGAGTTCAGACAAGCTCAAAGATTCGTTTTCCAAGTGCTCGATCAGTCGCCCAGGCGTCGCGACTACGATATCAGGCAACCGCTTCAGCGCTCTTTCCTGCACTTTAAAGTCTTTACCACCCGTAACACTTATCAAGTTAAGGGGAGTAAATTGGGCCAATTCAGCGCCAGCCTTAACGATCTGGTCAGCCAACTCTCTAACAGGCACCAACACCAAAGCCCGAGTCATTTTAGGTTCAGCAGCTTTCGCTAATATACGGTGCAAGATAGGAAGGAGAAATGCCACTGATTTACCGCTACCAGTGGCAGCACTGACCAAAAGATCTTTATTGCTCAATACAAGCGGTACCGCTCTTTCCTGTACTTGTGTAGCAGACTCAAAACCGAGTGCCTGAGTTGCTTCGATCAAGTGAGGGTGAAGCGATAATTCAGTTAACATATTCATTACTCAAGAGCTAAAAACAGTGATTATAACGGTTTTTGGTATAACTGGTTCAAAATGTCTCACTGATGTATCAAGCTATTAGCGTAAGACCATAGAAACATATGACTGGTGCGACCATCACCGCACCTTAAAAGCAGACGACACAAACTCTGGGTACCAGAGTATCCTGTTTGCCCCGCCCTAGTCGCGGTTTTTTTTATCTAAGGTAAAAAGCGGACCAAATCATCTTCAATTACTAAAGTAGTGTTGCCGACGCGATCTGCGGAAATGCGACTCTCTGACGTGAATTGATACAGCGGGTACGCGCTAAAGTAGGCGACAAACCAGTCATTCAAATTTTCAACAAATTGACTTCGATACTCATTGGGGACAAAGTTGTTGAGAAAAAAGGAACCCTTTTCTTTCAGCCGCTTAGGTTCGAAATAGAGTTTTTCGCCGACAACATTTAATTGGCCCGCCAACTCGATATTCAAAGGCTCAGCAATATCGAGGCCTAATAGGTTGGTCCGAATAATCGGCTCCACCAATAGCACTATATGCCCAAGGTTTGGTGCTTCGTTGCCCACTAACGAAACCTCGACGTTGTTTAGCTCAACCCTAGCTTCTACGATGGGGTCTGAAACCACACGTCCAGTAAAAAAACCATTTAAACTGGCGACTTCATCCGGAATATGAACCTTCACATTAACCAACCCATTAATCGGCATTTGCCGCTCAATGCCGCCTTGAATTTCGCTCTCTTTCAAGAATAGTGCTTCTGGCTGCTTTTCATTGCACCCCAACAGAACGAAGGCACCCAACGTTATAGCAATGGCCCTGCGCAAGGTAGCTAACGCATGAAAAACAGTAGCGAACATGGTCATGAACAACATCTCCTAACCTAAACAGATGCGCCAAATTTTACGCGGCACAGCGGATAGTTACCAGTACCCTAACAGAGACATAATATTAAATTCTATTAATGCCTATTGCTTAAACAACCCCGTTCGGACCATTATAGGAGCCATAACCTATTAATAATAAAACCAATCATCTAGATATTAGATTTTGCTAAAGGAGATAATCATGCACGGATTAATGATGAACACCCCACTCACGGTCTCATCTATCCTCCAATATGCAGAGCAGTATCACCAAGACGGTGAAATTGTCAGCCGCAATGTTGAAGGCGGAATTCACAGGTATAGCTACCGAGATGCTGCTGCCCGTTCAAGACGTCTTGCTAACGGTTTAAAAAGACTCGGCGTACAAAATCAAGATAGAGTCGCGACCCTGGCTTGGAACACTCACCGCCATTATGAAATTTACTTTGCCGTGTCGGGTAGCGGTGCAATATTACATACCATTAACCCAAGACTTTTCCCCGACCAACTCGCTTATATACTCAACCATGCGGAAGACGAAGTACTGTTTATCGACCTGACATTTATACCGTTGTTAGAGAAAATAGCCTCCGAGTTACGATTTCTTAAGCAAGTCGTCGTCATGACCAACCGGGAGAACATGCCCGACTCACCACTTCCCGATGCGATCCCTTTTCTGTGTTACGACGCATTGGTAGACTCTGAATCTGAAGAGTTCGAGTGGCCAGAAGTCAATGAAGAGAGTGCAGCCTCACTCTGTTATACCTCAGGCACAACCGGCAACCCTAAAGGCGTTCTTTATAGTCATCGATCAACTGTTTTACATGCTTGGGCAAGCATATCCAGGGAGGCGCTAGATATCGGGAACAGTAGTAATTTACTGCCCGTGGTACCGATGTTTCACGTTAACGCATGGGGAACCCCATATTCTGCGACAATGGTTGGAGCCAAACTGGTATTGCCGGGTGCAGGCATGGACGGTGCCTCGTTATCGGAGCTGATTAACACAGAGCAGGTTGACCTACTCTTGGGTGTGCCAACTGTTTGGCAAGGCCTTCTGCAATACTGCGAACAACAAAGCATCACTCTCAGCTCAGTAAAAAACGTCGTCATTGGTGGCTCTGCAGCACCATTATCAATGATCAAGGCCTTTCAGGAACATCATGATGCTTTTGTGATGCATGCATGGGGAATGACTGAGTTATCGCCTATAGGCACAGTCAACTCCATGAACCGCCACATGAAAAGCTTATCGCTTGATGATCGCTATCAGCTGCAAACCAAGCAAGGCCGCCCAGTATTCGGTATCGAGATGAAAATTGTCGGCGCAGACAATCAAACACTCCCCCATGACGGTGATTCATTTGGCCGATTGATGGTAAAAGGCCCTTGGGTCATCAATCGCTACTACAACGAAGAAAAATCACCCTTGGTTAACGGCTGGTTTGATACCGGCGACGTGGCTACAATTGACCCACAAGGTTATATGAACATCGTCGATCGAGCCAAAGACGTCATAAAATCAGGCGGTGAATGGATAAGCTCTATTGATTTAGAGAATGCAGCTATTGGGCACCCCTCCATCACAGAGTGTGCCGTCATTGGAGTGCCTCACCCAAAATGGGATGAACGCCCGCTGCTATTAGCCGTCACTAAAGAAGGGGCGACAGTCAGTAAGGACGTCATTATCGATTACCTTTCAGATAAGGTGGTTAAGTGGTGGTTACCCGACGACGTAATTTTTGTGTCAGAGCTGCCCCATACGGCCACAGGTAAACTACTTAAGATGAAACTTCGAGAAACCTATCACGGGACGTTTTCTGAGTAATTACCGTCGTATCCACTAACTAATCCGTCGAAAGGCTTGCTCTACAAGTATTTCGACGGTACTTTATTGTTTCAACTAGAACGTCACTAAATAGCTGCTCTCCCTTGCAGCCTCACGCATTAAATATCCTGGTTTAAAAAAGACATCACAATATTTCACGCTATACTGATTGTTACGCCTACTTACATAAAAGCTAAAGTATTCGGTTAGTTGGGCGATGTATTATAGTAGTAGCAGGTATTCACAAATAGTAATGAGCCATATTAAGCTACAAACCAATTAGCTAATTACTTAAACTGCGACCCGATGACCTCCATATTGGGTGAGCGAAATAATAACGATGTAATCGGGTTGCTGTTGTGCTAAAAAATATACTTCATCCGGGGATGCTACTAATCTCCCGCCTAGGGTTTGCCAATAAATTTACACTTATTAGCTTGCTGTTTTTCATACCACTAGTATGGCTGAGCTATAGTGTTATTGAAGAGTCCTACGAGAAAATAAAAACTACCCAAAATCAGCGGGAAGGTCTTAAATTACTCAATATAATTCAATCCCTAGTAAACGAGGCCGAACAACTGCGAGATGTAAAGTTAGTATCGGCATATCAGGCAGATGCTGATCCGTCAAGAGATGATACAGCCACCCTTCAAAAGCACAAAACTGCCGTTAAAAAAGCGGTACAAGCCATAGAAGACAACAACACCAACTTTACCGAGAATGAAACCTACCAAGCGTTGATTACTGCCGTCACCCAGTCAGTATCCGCTATGGATTCAATATCCGTTTCTGCTGTTTTACCAGAATCAACTTTTTCAGTTCTAAATGAAGTAGTCAGTAATTCAAACGCACTGCTGAAAGCAACACTCGAACTCAGTGAACTTTCGTTAGATTCAAACCCCAGTACAAAATCTATGATTGATTTTGTGACTCGTGACCTTAAGCCCTATAGCAACACCGTCGGTTTGCTTCGAGCCACAGGAGCTTACTCACTTACGCAAGCGTACCTGAGTTCAACCAATGCCGATGCACTGGATTCAATATCAGGTAAGCTATATGAGATTCAACCCCAACTCGAGAGAACTATTAAACTGATGGTGCCCGAGAACCAATCCAAGATTAAAGAAAACGCCATGAATATGGTTCAGGAAATCAGTCGATTATTAGAGGTTGTCGACATTCAGATCATGACCGCAACAGAGCTCAATACTCCATGGCAAGAGTACTTTGGCGAAATATCAAAATTCACAGAGTTACAGTATTCACTTTCGAATCAACTGTTCACTGAAGTTGATAAGCACTTTGCCACTCGTCTAGATGAGCAAAACGGAAAACTCACGTTGATTAGCATCGCCATTGGCACAGTAATGCTGCTTATCATCTATCTATACGCATCGTTCTACCTCTCTCTTCGCACCTCAATAGACCGTTTATTAGAGGCCTCCAGCAAGATGTCAGAAGGCGATATGACGGTTCAAATGACCGTAGCGACAAAAGATGAATTAGGACACTTAACTGAACAGTTTAATCTCACCGCAGAGCGTATGAGAGAACTGATTAAAGAAGTTCATAGCACCTCTGATAGCGTTTACCAACAGTCGCAGGAAGTCAGTCAAATCACCGGGGTTACCAGTAGCTCTATTAACCAGCAAATGGAAGAAACTGAACAAGCCGCAAGTGCCATGACGGAAATGTCCTCTAACTTTGGAGAAGTTTCTGAGTTCTCAGCCCAAGCAGAAAATGCAGCACAGGAGGCTAGCACTGAAGCGAACCGTGGTCGAGATCAAGTTCATAAAACACTGCTCAATATCAACAACCTAGCAGGTGAAATTCAGAGCTCTTCGACGGTTGTAGACCAACTAGCAAAAGATAGCGCCAATATCAGTCAGGTTTTGGTTCAAATCAAAGGTATCGCTGAACAAACTAATTTGTTAGCCCTTAATGCCGCTATCGAAGCCGCACGAGCAGGTGAGCATGGTCGTGGTTTTGCGGTAGTGGCCGATGAAGTACGCTCACTTTCACGCCGTACTCACGAATCCACCGTAGAAATTGAAGAGATGGTTGATAAGATTCAACAAGGTGTCGGAAATGCGGTAACTGCAATGTCCAACAGTCATGAAATGGCCGAAAGTACCGTCATAGAATCCAAAGAGGTAGAAGAGGCTCTAGAAGCCATTCACGACAAGGTCTCGTCTATTGCGGAGATGAACACACATATCGCCGAAGCGGTTAAGCAGCAGGCCGCGACGGCAGAAGATATTGATAAAAACATTGTGGGTATCAGTCGAGTGGCAGAAGACAACGTAGGCAATGCCTCAGAAACGACCCGAGCGAGCGAAGAGATGGCCAGTAAAGCTAATCAACTGCGCGAAATGTTAACCTCATTTAAGGTCTAACTATGTCGCTTCAGGCGCAATACAATATTACTGAAAAAACCATGGCGAGCTACTCGCCACTTGATCAACTGTCGCCCACTTATTTAATTGAAATTATTAAAAAGGGAAGAGTAGTCGTTTTTGAAGCAGGGGACGTGCTGTTCGAGAAAGGGCACGACCTAGGGTTTCATTACTACTTACTCGCGGGAAAGGTCACGGTTAAAAAGGGGCTTTTTTCTAGTTCCACTATCGATAGCAAACGCAAAGAATCAAAACACCCGATCAATAATCTAATTCCTAGCGAATCAACAGTTAAAGCCCAAACAGCCGGGCATCTTTTTTTAGTTGACCCTAAACTACTTGATCGCGCTCTTGCCTGGAGCGAGTCAAACCCGAATAACGAGCAAAACACCTCAACAAAACAGTCAGAAACCGGCACACCGCAGGTTCAAGGTGAGTTTGATGAAGAGTACTTCAACTGGATGACCAGCCTGCTAGAATTTCCACTCTTCCTAAACCTACCACCCGCCAACATCACCGAGCTTTTTGATCAATTTGAGCGAATTGAAGTCGAAAAGGGACAAACGATCATCCAAGAAGAAGAGGACGGAGACTATTTCTATCTGCTGATTAATGGCAGCGCACAGGTCGTCGTGGGAGATCAAAAAACAAAACTAGCGACCTTAAGGCCCGGTGCTTATTTTGGTGAAGAAGCGCTGGTATCAGACATTGTTCGTTCAGCTTCAGTGATTATGGAAGAAGACGGCTGCCTGGCCCGCCTTGATAAAGAATCATTCCAGAAGCTGCTGCACAACCCGTTGGTTAAGTATGTATCCAATGCTGAATACAAAAAAACAGCCGCTGACCCTGAAGAAACATTAGCACTACTGGATATTCGTTCGCTTTCGGAGTTTGAATATATTCCGATGCCAGACTGCTTGCATATACCGTTAAGTAAGTTGCGCAATAACCTATCAAAACTCGATAAGTCAGTCGCCTATTACCTGACAGAAGACGGTGGTCAACGAAGCGATATTGCTGCTCATATATTGTCACAAAATCAGTTTAAGGTTTTTGTGCTGCGCAACTAACCATTCAATACATAGCCAACCTCTGCTTTCATCGACTGATAGACTTATCTTAGGTATCATATCGACTTTTTATTAACGCCTCTTAAGATGGCGATTAACATAGGTAGGTAGTCGATGAGCAAACAGCGGATTTTAACCGGAATAACTACCACAGGCACACCACACTTGGGCAACTATGTCGGTGCCATAAGGCCTGCGATAGAGGCTAGTCAGAATAGTGAAAACGATTCATTTCTGTTTTTGGCCGACTACCATGCGATGATTAAGTGCCAAGATCCTAAATTAGTACACCAGTCGACGATGGAAATAGCCGCCACTTGGTTAGCATTAGGTCTTAATACCGACAACACCTTCTTCTATCGTCAGTCAGATATCCGTGAAATTCCAGAGCTTACCTGGTTACTGAGTTGCGTCTGCGGCAAGGGATTAATGAACCGTGCTCATGCCTACAAGGGGGCCGTGGATGCCAACATCGCGAACAACGAAGATCCTGATAAAGCGATTACAATGGGGCTATTTAGTTACCCTGTATTAATGGCCGCAGACATCCTCATGTTTGGCGCGAATAAAGTCCCTGTGGGTAAAGACCAGATCCAACACGTAGAAATGGCGCGAGATATGGCTCAGCGCTTCAACCACATTTATGCCAGCAAAAAGCAGCCAATACTAACCCTGCCTGAATATGTAGTGGACGACAACGTTGCCGTATTACAAGGGCTTGATGGCCGTAAGATGAGTAAAAGCTACGGTAATACTATCCCATTATTCTTAACCGAAAAACAGCTACAAAAACACATCAACAAAATACAAACTAACCTGCTTGAGCCTGGTGAAACAAAAGACCCAGACACTTCAACCGTGTTTCAAATCTGGCAGGCATTTGCCAACGAAGCACAAACTGCAGACATGCGTCAGGCATTTGCTGACGGTATTGGCTGGGGTGATGCTAAAAAGCGCTTATTTGCATTAATTAACGAAGAAATCGGTGAAGCCCGTGAACGTTACAATGAGCTGTTAACACGCCCACAGGACATTGAAGCAGAGCTTCAAAAAGGTGCTGAAAAAGCACGTAAGCATAGCCAAAGTCTGATGGAAAAGATTCGCAAAGCCGTCGGTATTTATGGGTTAAAGTAGCCTTCGATTAAATCGAAAACCCAGTCGGCATCTGACATTTGATAGTCTTTTGACTTACCAAGATCATCATACTTCCGCAAGGCGATGCAGGCTTCAAATTGAGGAAGAAGCTCAAACAACCGGGCTTCCTCTTTTGTCATAGTATCCCCCTGGAACACAAGCGAGCGCTGACTGGCTTCTGACAGAGTCGAGTAATACTCTTGATCAGCTAGGCAAAGATAACGTTTAGCTTCTGCATGCTGACGAACAGGTTCAACCACATCATTTTGAAAACCCAACCGAGACAAGTAGTCTGCCCCAATGCGGTCATGAGCTTCAACATTAAAACCTTTTTCTGGCTCTACCATGTGACCAATATCATGTAAAAAGCAGGCAATAATCAATTCATCAGGTTGCATATCCGCTTTCGCAAGTTCAGCACAATGCATCGCGTGGGATAGTTGGCTGACATTCTCACCGTAATGATCTCCGCCTTTTCGACTATAAATGTCACGTAGCGTTCCCGTTATCCTAGTCATGACGACCCCTTTGATTATAGAAGCCGGTGACCATAACCCATTAATTTGAAGCTAATATGACGATTTTAATAAAAGGTAAAAAAGCTTTACGCATAAAAAGGTTATGTTGTAACATCTCTATAGTATCATTGCTTAACGAGTGAGTTTTATCATGCCAACGAATATGCGCCTGCCAGTGACAGTTTTATCCGGATTTCTCGGTGCGGGGAAAACAACCGTGTTAAGTCACATTCTAAATAATCGCGAAGGGAAAAAAGTCGCGGTGATCGTCAACGATATGAGTGAAATCAATATCGATTCATCAATCGTTCAGAGTGAGGTCACATTAAACCGAAGTGATGAGAAACTGGTAGAAATGAGCAACGGTTGCATCTGTTGTACTTTACGCGAAGACCTACTAATCGAGGTAAATAAACTGGCTAAAGATGGTCGGTTTGACTACTTAGTCATTGAATCAACGGGAATTTCCGAACCGCTCCCTGTAGCAGAAACGTTTACATTCGCCGACGAAGAGGGTGTCTCACTCTCCGATGTGGCAAAACTAGACACCATGGTCACGGTGGTTGATACGATTAATTTTTTACATGACTATGAGACAGCGAATGCGCTGCAAGACACTGGAGAGTCATTAGGGGAAGAGGATGAACGAAGTGTTGCTGACTTATTAGTTGATCAAGTTGAGTTTGCTGATGTAATTCTTCTATCCAAGACCGATTTAGCTGATTCAAGTGATGTAGAGCGACTTACTGCTATTTTAAAAACACTTAATACCGTTGCAAAAATAATCCCAATAGAAAATGGCCGTGTAAATATTGAAGATGTATTAAATACTGGGTTATTTGACTTCGAACGTGCCCAACAAGCTCCCGGTTGGTTAAAAGAAATGCGGGGGGAGCATGTACCTGAAACTGAAGAGTACGGCATAGGAAGTTTTACCTATCTTGCGCGTAGACCTTTTCATCCCCAAAAATTTTACGACTTTCTTCATGGAACTAAACAATACGGAAAGCTGCTTCGATCTAAAGGCTACTTTTGGCTCGCAACCAGGCCCAGTTTTGCGGGTAGTTGGAGTCAGGCAGGGGGGATCGCTCGATATGGCTTCGCTGGCCTGTTTTGGAAAGCCGTTCCTGAGTCTAGCTGGCCGACTGACGAAACATACCTCCAATCTATCAAGGATAGTTGGGTAGAGCCCTTTGGCGATATGCGACAAGAGTTAGTATTCATTGGCCAGGGGCTTGATAAAACGAAAATGACAGCTGTACTCAATGCATGCTTGTTGTCAGAAGAAGAGCTGCTTCGAGGGAAAGATTACTGGGCCACTCTGGACGACCCTTTTCCCACTTGGAAGGAAGAAGCATGAACTTGACATCACATACTTTGGAACCTAAACCCTCCTTTGCGTCGAACCAGCTATCAGAGGGAAACGACCCTTCTGTACTGACAGATATCTATGATGATGCATTGAATATTGCGGTGTGGCAACGGACGTTGTCACCTAGTCTAAAACAAGTGGTAGCGTCTTTTGTCGAGGCAAATCCTACTTTTAGTACATCAATGACGGTAACCGCTAATAATGCACTCACTAGTTTACTTGATGAGCTGGGAAACGTAGACGCGATAACCCCATTGGCGAACGATGTTGCACAACTAGTTGATATGTTTTGTTGTTTATTTGAACAACAGCGAGTGGGTATCAGATTAACCGTGCTAAGTCATGCGATGTGCCCAAGGTTTCATGTTGATCGCGTACCCTGTCGCTTAGTAACAACCTATCAAGGCCCCGCTACGCAATGGCTAACCAATGTGGCTACAGACCGCTCAATGTTAGGTCATGGTCATGGCGGCCTGCCTGACCATGAATCCGGACTTTACGCCGATAGCGGTTCTATTCAACAGCTAAACGCGGGGGACGTGTCATTACTAAAAGGTGAGTTATGGGAAGGGAACGAAGGTGCCGGGCTTATCCACCGGTCACCCAGTACTGACTTTTCTCGCTTATTGTTGACGCTCGATTTCAGTTTCTAGGGGTTAAAATGATTAGTTAGAATTACGTTACTTAACTGATAAAATTAACGAACAACACGTTTTGGAATCTATAAGTACAATGACTAATCTTCAATCAATCATCGACCACGCTGAGCGGCACTGCCAACAGCATGGCACGAGACTAACAGATAAGCGAAAGCTCATTCTATCCAGCCTGTTAAAATCAAACCAAGCAATGTCTGCCTATGAGCTCATTAACTATTGTAAAACTGAGTTTGATGAAAGCTTATCTGCCATGTCGGTTTATCGCATGCTGGAATTTCTAGAAAAAGAACAGCTCGTTCACAAGCTAAATCTAGCAAAAAAATTTGTTGCATGCTCACATATTGCATGCGATCACGAACATGCTACATCACAATTTTTAATTTGTGACAGCTGTCAAAAGGTTCAAGAGATAAGCATCGATAAGCAAGTGTTGCGAGAGTTTGAACAAAACGTTCAAAAAGCAGGCTACCGCTTATTAAGCCCTCAGTTAGAGATGAGCTGTATCTGCAATGATTGTGAATAACGTCACAGCAACAGTTAGCGCCGTTAAACGAGATAGCAATGAATAAATTCAGTGGGGTTCTGGTTGCGATTTTTTTAGGGTTTTCTCAGTTTTCTCTAGCCCACCCCCATAGCTGGGTAAACCTTAAATCGGAATTTACGTTAGATGAACAAGGCAGGTTAACCGCATTAACTCAATTTTGGGAGTTCGACGAGTATTACTCCATGATGACTATCGCTGATATGATGAATGAACATGGAGAGCAGGAAAAAGGTTTGCTGCTATTGGGCAAAGCGATGACTAAGAACCTTAAAGCGTTTCACTATTTTTCGGAGCTTAAGATTGACACTACGCTTGTTAAATTACCTTTGCCCTCAGAATTTAAGCTCGAAACTAAACTGTCAGATGGGCAGCAAATACTCAAGTTCTCAATGCACTTTGAATTTACGCACCCACGAACCATAAAAAACAGGCCAATTTCATTTCGGGTATTCGACCCAACCTACTATGTCGACATGCGTCATTCTAAAGCCTCACAAGTGATCATTCATACCCAAACTACCACAGAATGCTCGACAACCATTGCGTTGCCAGACACTCCTGATGAACTCATTGAATATGCCAATAGTCTAGACAAGTCCCAGCAAGGGACGCAAGGTCTTGGAAACAGTTTTGCTGAACAAGTGATCATTCATTGCATGTAATGAATGATCACTTGTTTAATACAGGAAGAAAGTTATGACCAATGCTAATGAAAGGCCTTTCAGGTACGTTCAGTCTTTATTACTGATTGCTCTCTTCCTATTGGGAATCGCACTTTATATTAATTGGCAAGGCATGATCAGCCACGTAATTGAGTGGCAAAAGCTGTTTCATGGAATGCTTGCTGAGCATGTTAAGCACATTTCACAGGCCCCTTTAAAGCACGGTTTAGCACTGATTGGCTTGAGTTTCGCTTATGGCGTATTTCATGCCGTGGGTCCCGGCCATGGTAAGGCGGTGATTATTACCTACTTGGGTTCGCACAAAGAATCCCTGAAGCGCGGAGCGTTCATTTCACTACTTGCAGCCTTGTTGCAGTCAATTGTGGCAATATTACTGGTCATTATCCTAGCCAAATTATTGGGCTTAAGGTTTTCTGATATGCATGGTTACGCGAATGATATGACCACTGTTAGCTACATAATGGTCATGATGCTGGGCATTTATTTGTTTACATCAGCATTAACGCGACAATTCAGATTGCTCAATGGAAAATCTAAATTGATGACAGCTGACCACGCTCACTCTGATCATAAGGACGATCACCAACATGAAGGCTCGTGCTGTGGCGGACATCACACTCACCAGAGTACACCTCAGGAATCCTGGGCTAAAAGTATTGGTGTTATTTTTTCAATGGGCCTTCGGCCCTGTGCAGGTGCTATCGTTGTACTGATTTACGCTCATCTAGTCGGTGCATTCTTCTACGGCGTATTGGCCACACTCGTAATGGGCTTAGGTACGGGACTGTCTATTTCAGCGATTGCGTTAGGTACACAACTAGCACGAAATTGGTTTGAGCAGTTCGTTAATTCGAAAAAAACACACGCTCTTATGAACACCGGGCATTGGTTACGAATGAGCGGTGGTATCGTGATATTTCTATTCGGTTTGAGTTTGTATCAAGCTGCGACCCTGACGATGCAGGGCAGTCACCCCCTGATGTGATACATTAGAAAGCCCTGAGTTGATATTTAAAAAGCTCAGAACTCAACTCCTAGTAAAAATAATAGCGATGTTATAACATAACCTTTATTTTTCAGTAAACATAAATTAGTGATTGTTAAATGCAAATTTAACTCTACAGGTGGTTTTTAGATGTTGGTTGAGTGTGAAAATTTGTCAGTGATTTTAAGGCGGCGGAAAATCCTTAAAAACATATCACTATCCGTTAATTCAGGCGAAATAGTGACGATCATTGGCCCAAACGGATCAGGAAAATCGACCTTATTCAAATCGATTATCGGAGCAGTGCCTTGCACTTCAGGGGTCATCAAAAAAAAATCCGGGTTGCGAATTGGATACGTTCCGCAAAAACTGCACATTGATGAAGCGCTTCCCATCACGGTGAAGCGGTTTATGAATTTACCGAGCGGCCACAGCCATTTAGCAATTAAAGAAGCTTTGGAGAACGCGGGGGCCAGCGGACTAGAGACAGAACAACTCATGGAGCTATCTGGCGGACAATTTCAACGCGTTTTACTGGCAAGAGCCTTGCTCGGAAGGCCAGACTTACTATTACTGGACGAAGCCACGCAAGGGCTAGATCATCGAGGCTCAGCAGAGTTCTATCGACAGATTTCCCGTGTCAGGGACAAGCTTGGATGTGGCATCGTCATGATAAGTCACGAGCTACACGTGGTGATGCGTCAGACCGACCGAGTCATTTGTTTAAATGGCAATATTTGCTGCCAAGGAAAACCCGAAACGGTCAGTGGTTCACCCGAATACTATGCCCTATTTGGTCTGGATCGAGATAACGAATCTGCTATTTACCTACATCGCAATCACAACCAAATCCAACGCGCTCAGGAGATGACACATGCTGGATGACTTTTTGGTGAGGGCAACGGTTGCAAGTGTAGGCGTCGCATTGGCAGCGGCACCTTTGGGCTGTTTCATTGTTTGGCGACGAATGGCTTACTTTGGTGATGCAACTGCTCATGCAGCCGTGCTAGGCGTTGCGCTATCATTAACACTATCAACCCCTATTTTTGCAGGCGTACTGGTAGTGTGCTTATTTATGGCGATCACTGTTTCTAGCCTAAGTGGCAGAGGGTTTACTATGGATACCCTGCTAGGCGTAATGTCACACACTTCTTTGGCCATCGGTTTGGTCGCGGTGTCATTTCTTTCAGGCATTCGTATTGATTTAATGTCTTATTTGTTTGGCGACATTCTCGCCGTTGGCAAGACTGACTTATTAGTCATCGCGCTGGGCGTTATGACTGTTCTAGCGCTAATGGCATGGCGTTGGTCAGGCATTCTTTTGTCGACCCTAAACCCAGACCTAGCGCTGGCCAGCGGCATTGACCCCAAGCGTGAGCAACTTGTTCTCACTGTATCACTAGCCATCGTTGTTGCCGTGGCGATCAAAGTAGTGGGTGTTTTGCTAATAGCAGCCATGCTCATTGTACCTGCTGCGACAGCGAGGCCGTTTAGCAAGACTCCCGAAATGATGGCGTTTATTGCAGCCATCTTAGGAGTCTCGGCCTGTTTATCAGGACTACGAGCATCCTACGTGTTTGATACGCCAACTGGGCCAACGATTGTATGTGTCAGTGCTCTACTATTTATTCTGGTAAACCTAGCACACAAATTAATACCTTTCCTACGCCCCCCATTAGTAGACAAGGGGGCATAATGGAGCTGATATGGGAAAATTGATGTCGATGACCAAGCAATCAAGGCTCTGTTGTCTTAGCGTTATCAACGTCTGCCCGCAATTCTTCAACCTTAGATTCTAGAGCAGACCGCTGATGTTTTTCTGTTTTCACAAGCGCCTCTAAAGACGCGATCTCTTCGAGCTTGGCTTTCAGTTCTTCGTCTTTAGTTGTTACTGCTTGCTGGCCTTCGGTTAGTTCTGACTTCATAACTTCAGTTGAACGATTCATTTCACCCAGCTTCGCAGCTAATTCGTCTCGATTTATATTTAGCAATTCATGCTGCTCTTGAAGTGTTGCTAACTGCAGCTCTAGCTCTGATTGTCGCTGGACCTTTGCGGCTATAATTTTATTCCGCTCGTCGATGGACTGTTTAGAGGCAATCAATACGCCGGTCTTTTCTTCAAGCTCTAGCGTCAACTCTTCTTCACGTACCTTCAACTCAATTAAAGCGGCTTCTTTTTCAGTCAGTGTTGTATTGAGTTGCTCACTCTCGGTGGTCATGCTCGCCATTAATGCAGTGCTGTCATGTAACTGCTGGGTGCTCTCAGCCAAGGCCGTTTCCAATTTTTTAACCGTTTGTAGTAAAGCTTCTTTTTCCGCAGTTAATGCCGCAACAGACGTTTCTAGTGTTTTCTTGCTACCTTCTAGCTGACTAAGCGAGCTTTCACTACTGTTTTTCTCTTTTTCCAATGCAGAATAAGCACTGTTTAGCTTTTCAAATTCATGTTGTTTTCGGGTTAGCTCATCGTCTTTTAAAGATAACTTTTGCAGTGTTGCAGCCTTGAGATCTTCCGCTTTGGTCAACACCTCACTCAATTTGTTTACATTGCTATTGGCCTGAGTGAGTCGCTGAGCGAAAATATCGTTCTTGGCATAGTAATCATAGGTTAAATAGCCTGCACCGACTCCTGCCAACAGCAACACCGGCAGCATGAACGATAGTCGACGTTTTCTAGCTTGGCGAAACCCTTGTATTTCAGCCGTATGTTTAGCCTGCTCGCCCTCTAATTGCTGAAACCGCTGGGCTAATTGACCTTCTCGGCTTTTTAGGTCTTTATCTTTTTCTACTATGACCTGTTCTCGCTGAGAAACTTTTTCCTGACCTTGGCCCAGCTTATCTTCTTGCCGCTGCTGTTGCTCCAAGCGGCGCTCAAGTCGATCTTCCTGAAGTTTTAACTCGCGCGCTTTGCGCTCTATTTCTCTCTGTTCTGGTGACACTCCCATACAGGCGACTCTCCTAACGCTAATGTTTATGTTTAATTGCTATTTATTATGGTTTTCCTTAAGTCTAGCTGAAAAATGGAAACCGCTTGAAATATCACATAATGCCGTAATTCTCTGCTGTGTTAATAGCCTTAGGTCTGTTCAAATCTGCTTGTTTTCTTTATGGTATTGAACTCTTATTATTGCAGCACCTCAATATTTTTAGGCTCTTTACAGGTCATCACGATTATGGATATCACGCAACTTCAACCCAGCTCGGTATGGCACTATTTTAATCAACTGTGTGAAATTCCACGACCGTCTAAACATGAACAGAAATTGGTCGCTCATATACTCAACTTAGCTCATGGGAAGCAATTAGAAGCATTCACTGATTCTGCTGGCAACGTCATTATTCGCAAGCGTGCTACCACCGGACGTGAAAGCGCTCCACCGATTGTCATGCAGAGTCATCTGGACATGGTTCCACAGAAAACCGGTGCCAGCACCCACAACTTCTTCACTGACCCGATAGACACTTACATTGACGGCGAATGGGTGACCGCTCAAGGTACTACACTCGGAGCCGACAACGGCATCGGGGTTGCTGCTATATTGGCAGTCATGCTCAGCGATGATATTGAACACGGCCCGCTAGAGGCCTTACTGACTGTTGATGAAGAAGCAGGCATGTCTGGTGCCGCCAATCTAGACGCGGAGATACTTAACGGCCAACTATTACTCAACCTTGATACAGAAGAGGAGGGCGAGCTTTATGTAGGCTGTGCTGGCGGCATCGACGTCAACATCACTATACCTGTTGAATGGGAAACCATTCCCGACCACTACGCCGCGCTAAAATTATCAATAAAAGAACTAAAAGGCGGTCATTCCGGTATTGATATTCACAAAGGGTTGGGCAATGCCGTTAAGTTGGCCACCCGTATTGCTCTTGAGTCTCGCCATGACTTTCCCACCGCTAGGGTCAGTGCGTTTATAGGCGGAACGTTACGGAATGCGATTCCTCGAAACAGTGAAATAACGATCGTACTGCCCAAGCAGCAACAAGATGATTTTGAGGACTATGTAAATGCTCTAACCCTTCTATTTAGAAGTGAGCTGAGAATAGCAGGTGATAATGTTCTTATTGATATACAAACGAGTGACTTAGGCGATCTGAGAGACACTCGCGTTTCTAAATGTTTAACCAGTGAAAGCCAATCGACATTACTCCATGCGCTATATCGCTGCCCTAACGGTGTAATTAAGATGAGTAGCCTTTTTGATGGAGTGGTTGAAACCTCTAATAACTTGGCTACGGTTGCGTTAGGTGAACAGTCTTGCAAGGCTCAATGCTTGGTTCGCAGCTCAGACAATACCGCTATAAAAAACGCCTGCGAGCTCATTACTTCGGTTTTTTCAGACGCCAATGCCGAGGTTATCTGCGATAACGGTTATCCAGGCTGGCAGCTTGTACCTGCATCACCCTTATTAAGTAGCATGCAAAGTATCTATCAAGAAACCTTCAACAAGGAAGCAAAAATACAAGTGATTCACGCGGGACTGGAATGCGGCCTCTTGGGAAAAAAATACCCTCACTGGGATATGATTTCATTCGGCCCGACCATCAGAGGCGCGCATTCACCTGATGAACGTGTTCACATTAAAAGCGTCCAGCTGTTTTGGACATACCTGCTGGCAGCGTTAAAGAGGTTATCAACACCTGCTTAAATCAACATCACGATCACTGTTTTAACAAAAATAACCTGAGAGGAGTTGCCAAGCATCAAGCTCAAAGGCTAGACTTAGCAGCAACATGATCAAAGTTAGATCAAATATTTCACTATCAACCGGTCTCGTCCTGAAACTGAGATCTGTTGATACAGGTAAAAATACAGCTCTATGAACCGCATTATTCTGCTTGTCGTCAATGTTATCGTCCTGGTGGTCGTCGTACCACTCCGGGGGATTTCGCGTTGCTGAGTAGATAGCCAACTTAATACGTATGAAACCCCCGCTCTGAAAGGATCGGGGGTTTTTTCGTTTTTAGACCACCATTTTTATGCCATTAAGAATACTAAGGACCAGAACATGAACGGCGCAGAGAGCATTATAGAAGCATTTAAACGTCATAAAATAGAGACCGTTTTCGGTTATCCGGGTGGCTGCATCATGCCCCTCTACGATGCACTGGTCACGGCTCGTGACAATGATAGCCATCATGCGCTTCAACACGTCCTCTGTCGTCACGAGCAGGGGTGTGCATTAGCCGCTGATGGCTATGCCCGTTCAAGCGGTAAAATTGGCGTTTGCCTTGCCACTTCGGGGCCGGGTGCCACTAACCTGATTACCGGTGTCGCTAATGCCTTTGCCGACTCAACCCCCATGCTAGTGATTACCGGCCAGGTACCCGTTGGACTTATTGGTACCGATGCCTTTCAGGAAACCGATATCCTCGGCATGACATTGGGCATCGTTAAGCACAGCTATCTGATATCCGATGTCGATGAGCTACCGGACATTATGGAGCAGGCGATAAAACTAGCTCAAAGTGGCAGGCCTGGCCCTGTTTGGATTGATATCCCTAAAGACGTGTTATTAGCCAGGGTTAGTCCTGATGCATCGACGCCAGCTGAACATAGTGCAAATGCCATAAGTCAGCACACCAACACAATCAGTGCATGGCGCAACCATATCGATCAAGCTCGACAAATGCTGGCATCTGCCACAAAACCACTGATTTATACCGGCGGAGGCGTACCACTGTCAAACGCAGAAAGCACGCTTAGAGCATTTATCGAAACCACTCAGATACCTTGTGTAGAAACCTTAAAAGGCCTCGGCAACAGCGGTCGCTCATACCCTCATAACTTGGGAATGCTGGGCATGCACGGGTCTAAAGCCGCTAACCTCGCTATACAGGAGTGCGACCTTTTGATATCCGCAGGCGCTCGATTCGATGATAGGGCAACGGGTAAGGTGAGTACGTTTGCGCCCAACGCTAAGATTATTCAAATTGAGTGCGACCCTGCGGAAATATCAAAACTAAAAGCCTGTGATGTAGCGTTACAAGGTGACTTAGCCGACATCCTGCCGGCATTAAGCATGCCACTGACTATTGCCGAATGGCAGCATGCATGTTCGACCAGTAAACAAACCCATGGCTTCTGCCGACCAGCAAACAACGGTGAAGCGTCTCAGAGCGAAGCGATTAACGGCCCCGATTTCATCGCCATGTTGTCGCGACTCACTCACGCCAATAGCATCATCAGCTGCGATGTCGGCCAGCACCAAATGTGGGTAGCTCAAAATTATCAATTTGACCATCCCAGACACCACCTCAGCAGTGGTGGTCTAGGCACGATGGGCTTCGGACTGCCCGCCGCTATTGGAGCTCAATTTGCGATGCCCGACCACACTATTATCAATGTGAGTGGTGATGGCTCATTTATGATGAATGCGCAAGAACTCGCGACGATTAAGCGTCATCGATTACCGATCAAAATCATTATTCTTGATAACCAGTGCTTAGGAATGGTGAGGCAACAACAAGAGTTGTTTTACAAAGAAAGGTATAGTGAAATAGATCTTTCAGACAACCCTGACTTTCTCAAAATGGCCGAAGCCTTTGAGATACCTTCGCACTCTATCAATCAAGCTAGTCAGGTTCAGCGTGCCATAGAAATGCTATTCGCCTATGACGGCCCGATGCTACTTCACGTCAATATCAATCCTCACGACAACGTGTGGCCAATTGTTAAACCAGGGTCAGCCAATAGCGACATGTTGGATGAAACCAACCATAGCAACCAATCAGAAGAGAGTGCAGCATGAATCAAATAACTCAGCACCTAGAGACCCTGCAATGCAATGTAGAAAATACACCAGCGATTTTAGAGCGGCTGCTACGTACCATTCGAGTAAGAGGTTTCGCATTAGAAAATATGGAAATGAAAACCAACCACCAACAACTGGATATTACATTTAATGTATGTGGAGAAAGGAGCATTACCATGCTTATCAATCAATTAAACAAATTGGTCGATGTTAACGATATCTACTTATGTGAAAAATCCGATAATGAGCGCTTGTCTGCATAAACAGGCGCTCAATGAACGGGCTCATCCTGCTAACTGAGGCGCAGAAAAATATGAGGCTCTGCTCGGTTACGTCCCGGTTTTTTAGCGCTATATAAGCTAACAGCAATAGCTTTGATCAACTCAAAATGACGAACCAGGAGACTCTAGAAAATTTAGCTCATCTGTAGTCGACGTTCGTCCTAATACCTTATTCCGGTGAGGATAACGCCCGTACCTGTCAATGATCTCTTTGTGACGATACTCAAACTGTAAGTTGTGTTCTAACGCTGGCTGATCAAAAAGCTTAACCGCCTGCTCATGAATCAAAGTAGACTCGCTATGCATGTACGGCATATACATAAAGGCGCGTTTTTCTGATGACAGCGTCTGATCAAACCCTAACTCAACGGCCCGTTGGGCCAATACTAATGCAACGTTGTCATACGCAAACGCTGAGGGTGTATCTCGAAACATATTACGAGAAAACTGATCAAGAATAATTATTTCTGCCAAACAACCTTCCGCGGTTGAGCGCCAGTTATAGAGCTCCCCTTGCACTGCACACTGGTGGACACCATAAAATCGTTCTTTTATTAATTGGTCAAACGCAAGATCTTTTACAAACCACTCTTTAGGTGTTATTTCACTAAACCAAAAATTAATAATATCGACATTACTCATCATCAGCTGAATCCTTCAGTATTATTAGGGGTGGTGTAACCCTTTAATAAAAGCTTAGCATCTCGCCATTACCATTGACGACCCATTACAGTTTTTTCTTTATTGTATGCTAGAGTTAGCCTAGTCAATTTGATCCCTAACGAGGATGTGTGAATGTTCCACTTTGCCAAAATTATGTTGGTTTTATTTTGTTTTCTATCTGTCATCGCAATGCCTGCGTCAGCACTCACTGAAAGCGAAATCCAGGGATTACAAAAGCAGATAACGGTGACTCAAAAAGAAATTACGTATTTCAAACAGGAAAACCAAAAAACCAAGGGCGAGCGACGAATCCTCTCAGCCATGCAGTTTCTTAAGCGAGAAAAACAACTACGCGAAGCGTTAGACCAATTAGCGATTTATGTAACCTCAAACAATAAAAACGCTGATACAAGTAAGACACTATCAGCTTATGTGCTTGCACTTCTTAATCAACAATCAGGCGTGATTAAAGAAGAGATACTGCTAATTGAAAAGTACCTCGATAGAGCTCAAGTTAAGCATGAAAAAGCAACATCCACACTCGATATAATGACGACAGACCAAGATCTTGAAAATGGCACACGAATACTGAATGAGCATATGGAGGCCCTATTTAAAAACTCCATGCACCTTGAAGAGCTAGGTGTAAATGCCGATAGTGACCTCGCCTATTTAGATACGTTACTTAACGCCTACTCTGTAAAAGCGGTCGGTCAACTGGAGCTAACCAAAGCAGAGGTGGATAACCTTTCTGACTTATTAAGCTTTGCACCTGAAGATATTAAAAAAGACCTTACCGCCAAAGCAGCCATTCTAAATCATAAAAAGGCAAAAACAGCTGAGAGCCTTTCACAACTTCTCGCACTCATGGACCAAAGACAGCTTGACACCTCAAGCTATCAACACGTAATGATCAGTGCAACGGGGCAGGTTTCAGGGGATGTTTTTAACAGTGATGTTGCATTAGACCTGTTTCAGCGATCATCTGAGTCTATCGAGATTTGGTTATTTGAAAACGGGGTCGACCTAGTATGGAAATTAATTCTAATCGTATTAATCATCATAGCGTTCACAGCCCTTTCAAAATTTGTAGGTAAAATGGTTAGTTCCGGGTTAAACAACTCTAGCTTGCAACTGTCGGGCTTGCTGAAAGAGTTTTTCACTTCTATCGCATCCAAAATCGTATTCTTGATCGGAATACTCATTGCCATGTCTCAGTTTGGCATTCAGGTGACGCCTTTATTGGCAGGTTTGGGAATGGTCGGGTTTATTGTAGGCTTTGCACTACAAGACACCCTATCGAATTTCGCATCAGGCTTAATGATACTAATCTACCGCCCATTTGATGAAGGAGACCTGGTGGAAGCCGCAGGCGTATCTGGCACGGTATCAAAGCTCAGTTTAGTTTCAACAACAATCCTAACACTAGATAACCAAAGTCTAGTCGTACCCAATTCCAAAATTTGGGGGGATGTAATTCGAAATGTTACGGCACAAACAGAACGAAGGGTTGATATGATATTTTCTATTGGTTATAGCGATGACATCCCTAAGGCAGAAAATGTCTTAATGGACATTCTCAGCAACCACAAGTCAGTATTAAAGGCTCCTCAAGCGATGGTTAAACTACATACACTGAATGAATCATCGCTTGACTTTGTTGTCCGCCCTTGGGTTAAAACGGAGGACTATTGGAATGTTTATTGGGACGTGACTCGAGCCGTTAAACAACGCTTTGATGCGGAAGATATTTCTATCCCGTTCCCACAGCGAGATATTCATATTTATAAAAGCGAACCATAAGACCAGCCACTAAAAACAATCTAGGGAGCCAGACTTAGCACCTGACTCCCTAGGCTTTACTTAAAGCACATCCGTTAACAGAATACCGACCCCAATTCGTTCAACCTGATAATTATAATCAATCAAGCTCTCACCGTACCCGTTATAGTACTGAACATAACCTTTTAGCCTTCCCCAGAGCGGAAAGCTCATGCCTAACTTTATTGCGCCGTTCCCTTCTTCAAAGTTATATCGAGTGATCCCTGTAAACTCTACGTCTTTGTGAGAGTAAACACCGTGCAGTTCATAATGCCCTAAAAAGTCTTCAATATCGGGGTTATCATCACCTTTTGGCGGAGGCGGCGTAGATGGATCACCATCATCTACTTTAGAGTCTTCAGGAATTCTGTACCAAGGCTGAAGGTATACTCCCCAATTATTTTGTGCAAAACCAACCCCGGCATAAACACGGTTCCAACTCCGGCTTAGCCATTGCGAGCGCCCATTTGATTCATGCTCAATACCAAAGCGCGTTAATAACGTACCGTTCCATGGCCGGTACGGAAATAATGCCTCATAGTAGATTTCTGGGCGATAGTTAGTTTCCCTAAAAGGCGCAGATAAATCAGGGTTATAGAGCTGCCAAAAAGACTTCAGCGTAAAGCCAAAATAAATGGCATCATTTTCTGTGAACAGTTTGGAATAAGTCAATGGTACCTTGAGACTAAGCTGAAGCTTAACCTCTTCATTTTTCATGGGGTCTGCTACACCCGGGTAAACATTTTGTTGATAGGGCTCTTGATTAGGTTCATCCATATAACTATACGCCAAAATATAGTTTTGACGGTGAGGCGTAATCACAAACGGATTATATTCTGTGTTCTTTTCGTCTATAAATCGTGCAGGTACCTCGACTTCAGATGCTCTCAACCTCTCGCAATTTTCCTTTAATGTCACCAGCGATGATTCTGAAGTCGCACTTTTAACCCCCTCAAGAATACAGTCATCGACTTTATCAGCCAAAGCATTTGCAGATCCCAAAACACACACCAGGCTTGCTATACATCTGTTGTTAACGCTTTTAATATTCCATTTACCCACACTCACACCCTACTTAAATTTTTGAGACTCATTATCTATAGCTACTCTAACTAAATTTAATAAGTTTTGAACTATACTTTTTGATAAAATATTTCATATAGCTTTGATACTTATTGACCACGCTATCATCATCTTTTTTAACGCAAGGAACTCACGTGCACTCACTTTCAAAGATTACTAGTCGTTATTGGTATCGGTCACGTCTTTTTTGGCTCTTATTCACATTATCAAGCTATGCACTGGTGGGGTTTTTAGTTCTGCCCAGTGTTCTTAAAAATATTGCTATCGAACAAATTGAACAGAATTTAGGATGGCAAGGCAGGATAGATAAAGTGGCACTAAATCCCTTTACGCTTACACTCACTATTAGTCAGTTTTCAATACAAGATGATCAAGGAAGTACGGTTGTATCCTTTGACCGCTACCACAATAACATTGAACTACGTTCCATTATTGAAGGCGCAATTACATTTTCAAACCTTGAATTAGTCACTCCATACATTAAATTTGTGATTGACGAAAACGGAAAGACCAACTTTCACAAAGCAATTGAGAAGGCTAGGGCAAACAACCCAGAAGAGATTGCCACAACAGCCGCTAACGAAAGCACGCCACCCAAATTGCTATTTGACACCATCGACGTTATTGGCGGCGAGATAGAGGTTTTAGACCACACTCAAGCCGAGTTAATCAAACACAAACTTAAGCCGATTAGCTTTGCTTTAACCAACTTTTCAACCTACGCCAATAAGTCAGGGGCCTATCAACTAGAAATTGCATTGGGCACAGGTCAGCATCTCTCATGGAGTGGGAATATTGGTATCGCCCCTTTTCACTCCAGCGGCTTTCTGAAAGTCGATAACCTAAAAGCAGAACGTCTCTGGACATACGCTCAGAATCAGGCGCCCTATACGTTAACTCATGGCCTTGTTGGCTTTGAAGGGCAGTATAACGTCAGTATGGCTCAAAGCGCTCCAATCCTCGATATCAGCAATGCCATCATCACAATGAATCAGCTACAAGTGGCTCTCAATTCAAAAGAACAAGCATTTTTGGATATAGAAAAACTAACGGTTGGGCCTCTCGATTTCAACTTAGCTAAACAAAAACTGGATATTAGCCGACTCGTCGTCGACGTATTATCACTCAAGCTTGAACGTGACGCTAAAGGCCTGCTCACCATACTCGCGCCTTTTTCTCAATCTACCGAAAGCAAGCCTCAAGATACTGGCGTTAAAGCAGGTACTAACACACCCGAAACAGGTGCAGCTCAGCCATTTCTTTGGTCAATAGGAGAGGTTAAACTCAATAACAGTCAGCTCAATATTAGCGACTTACAACCTTCAACACCTGCAAATATCTCGATAGAGAAGATTAACAGCCGGTTATCTGGGCTCAGTCAGGATATGACCAAACATCTCGACTTTAGTCTTTCTTACTTTATCGAGAACTCTGCAAAGTCTGAAATAAACGGCCAGATAACGCCTACTCCTCTTAGCTTAAAAACGGCCATTAATTTCGACAAATTGGCACTAAAAACGATTCAGCCTTACCTTAATGACCATGTCAGAATAACCATTGAAGAGGGTTTGTTATCGGTAAATGGCAACCTGGCACTCGCTGTAGAAGCAGAGAGTGACACAATGACCGGTGATTTTTCGGGTACCGTTAACGTTAATAAGTTCGAGACTACTGATCAATCTGTCAACGAACGGCTCATCGGATGGCAAAACCTTTCAATTGAGCCTATCAGAGTTAACTTTAACCCTCTGGCCATTGAAATTAATGATATTCGTTTCGAGCAACCCTATGGCAGAATTATTGTCACCGAAGATCGTTCGACTAACCTCGCGCAGTTAACCATTGCTCAGCCAGACCACCCCCCTCAACAGACGCCTTCAGAATCTAACACTTCAGAAACTATGCCTTCAAACATAGTCAAAGGCTCAGCATCAACCAGTAAACCTATCCCTGTTAAGATAGGTCGAATATTGTTTAATAAGGGCGCAGCTTACTTTGCTGACCTATCACTGAAACCTCAATTTGGTACCAGCATTCAGAATATCAGTGGTGAGATTAGCGGCTTATCATCTGATAACCTTGAACGAGCGTCAGTTGATATTAAAGGAACCGTTGAAGACTATGGAAAGGCTCTGGTAAAAGGGAAAATAAACCCATTGAGTGGCGACCTTTATACTGATATAGCCGTTAAGTTCGACAATATTGAACTCTCAACCATGACCCCGTACTCTGGTCGCTATGCGGGATACAGCATTGATAAAGGCAAACTAAATCTGCACCTAAACTACAAAATTGCCAACCGGATGCTAGAAGGCGAAAATCGACTTATTCTCGACCAGTTTGAGCTAGGTACCAGTGTCGATAGTGACGAGTCCGTGAGTCTACCATTGGAGCTGGCACTCGCGATCCTGAGGGATCGAAACGGCGTGATCGATATAGACTTACCCACCCGGGGAAACATGGATGACCCGGATTTCAAACTCAGTGGACTGATCTTGAAAGCATTCGCTAACGTTATTACCAAAGCAGCCACGGCGCCATTCTCAATGATTGGCAGCCTTGTAGGTGGCGACGCTAAATCACTCCAGTCTGTCACATTCGAAACCGGAAAAGCAGACCTAAGTGCGGAGCACATTAAGAATTTGACCAAGCTGTCAGAAGCGCTCAACAGCCGTCCACAGCTAATGCTTGAAATTAGAGCTAATGTAGATGAAACCAACGACGGTGAAGCACTTAAAAAACTCAAGCTGGATAATCGACTTCCTGCGAGCGATAGCGCGCAACGGATCGCATTGCTAGAGAAGCTTATCATCGGCAGAGTCGGCCAGCCTGAGCTAGATAGAATCAAAACCAACAGTCTCTCAGCAGCAGGTGCTACTGATTCTGGTACAGCTGAGCCAACCGCAACCAAAAGCAATCAAGAAGACACTGAAAACCAAGCCACCGTCAATACTCAGACATATGAAACAGCACTCTACAACGCGGTGTTAAGCACCGAATCGGTGACTAGCCTTGAACTAACCACACTGGCAAAACAGCGTATCACCAGCATCAAAACACAACTCATCGATCAGAGTAACGTGACCAATGAGCAAGTGTTTGCGCTGCAGCCTTCATTAGAAGGGCAAGCAAACAAAAACCGTGTGATCACCACATTTAGCTTAACCACTCGATAAGGGGCTGTAAAAGCCTCTTTCGTAGCCTTGATCCAGCGAAAAGGAATCTGGGTTTTGGAACTAAAACCTCGCACGATATTATTGACACCTCTACCCTTATTATATACCGTTATTACAGCTTACACATGTAAGCCAAATATCATTAGCTATCAGCGGTATCAGATTAGGGAGTCAACAACGGGCACCACCACAAACACCACTGTTGTATCTAAACATGGAATCAATTCTAGAGGAGGCCGATGACGCTCTGCGTCTATATCAAGGTAAGCGTTACCTCAGCATGAACTTTATTTAGGACTATACATCTAAATTACGATGAACAAACTTCACTCACTTCAACATCAGCTAGCCAACGCTTCCGAATACTCTGAATGGTTACAAACTGCTCAAGCGATAGACAGGCTAACCGGCATGGCTCAGTGGCGTGAAAACAACGCCTCGGCAAGCTACCCCTATCAACTACTCGAGCAGCATGTTCTGCACCTTGAACGACTGATTAATCAGACAGATTACAACGCCCTGATTCCATTTGTTCAGGAAAGTCTACATCGCACCATTGGTGAATTGGGCAATAAACGACTCTATCAACACGCGCTTTGTGGTACCAAAAAACTCATCGAACGCTACCTCGGCCTGATTGTCACCGCACTGAATGCGGTCTGCGACAATCCACTCAGAGACATTAGCGAGCATGATAAGTTAGCGTTGTTTACCCAAGCAGAGAAGAACTTTGGTCAGCCCGCGTTAATGCTTAGCGGAGGAGGCACATTCGGCATATACCATCTCGGTGTTGTACATACACTGCTAGCTGAAAACTTACTCCCTAATGTGATATCAGGCACCAGCATGGGCTCAATTACCGCAGGTGTGATGGCGGTTAATCACGACCATGAACTCAACGCACTTTTTGATGCCCCCGAGAAAACCCATTATCATCCATTAAAACGACTCCCCCTTTCGGCGGCGTTAAAACAACGTTCGCTGTTGGACGCTAAGCAACTCTATCAGTGTATTCAAGCCAATATCGGCGACGTGACCTTTCAAGAAGCCTATGAAAAAACGGGCAGAGAAGTCAGCATTACGGTATCCCCCGTGCGCTCAGGCCAAAAGCCTCGTATTCTAAACCATAAAACAGCGCCCAATGTGCTGATTGCTCACGCTTCAAAAGCTTCATGCTCGGTACCCGGCTTATTCCCGTCTACCACACTCATGGCAAAGTCTTCCTCGGGGGTTAAAGTGCCCTATATGAAAAGCGAGCGCTGGGTTGATGGATCATTTGCAACCGACATTCCCAGACAACGCATAAGCCGACTACACAACGTAAACTATTTTATTGTGAGCCAGGCCAACCCACACATCGTTCCGTTTGTATCACAATTCCAGCAAACGGGGGTGACCGCACTGTTGAAAGATACGGCTATAACGTCCGCCTATGCACAAGGGAATGCGCTGCTTAAAGTGGCTCGTAGAAGACTACACAAACAACCTTGGCGCTCATGGTTAGACCACTCGTCGTTTATGTTAGATCAGGATTACCTAGGGGATATCAACATCCACCCACAGTTTCCGCCAAGCTGGTACCTTAAGTTTATGAAAAACCCCTCGCTTGACGAATTTCACTACCTACTCAAAATGGGCGAACGCTCAACCTGGCCTCAACTGGCGATGATTCGAGATCAAACACGAATAAGTCGTGCATTACAGGCTTGTATTGAGAGATTGTCAATTCGCTAACTCAATATAAAGAGGCCTGAAGGAGGGGGGGAACTCATACCCGCCCACCTTGATAACGACTTCTGCGTGAACGGTAGCCGATGCTATGCCAAGGATAACCAGCAACGCGGAGCGAATTAAGTACATCTTAGACCTATTCAACATCATAACCAAAAGCTGCCACCCACTGATCATAAATTGATCTATCGTAGTTACAGAATAGCACCGATTTATACGGACACAATGAATATGCTAATACTCAAATTTTATCTGCGCGTCTTCCCCTTCTAGTAAAGCCTCTAACACCTTGCCGGCTTCAGACCATTTAAACTCAGGAAAAGCAGCCTGAGCACTCACTATTTTATCTGTATACGCTTGTTTGAGCTTCATCTCTATACTATGAGTATGAGATATAGGTTGATCAAAAAACGCATCCATTTTGTCTTTAATAGAAGCCTCTTTTACCAACGACTCGGGCAAAATAGACACTAACGCATTGAGAGCCTGCTGAGTTATTTTAGCTTCATAGTTTCCTTGCCCCTCTTGTTGAATGTAGACAATAGCATCTGCCCAATCGGCTAATTTGGCGATCTCTTTAAGTGGTGTATTTGCCATTTTTTGATCTAGTTTTCGAAGAGGAGGGTGGATCTCATAATCAAACTGTTTAAAAACATCTGCTTTGTCGCCCAGCATGGCTTCTAGTTTTCGTTTGCTGACCGACGGTAAATCACCTCCTATGAGCTCTGGAAGATCATGATTAAGGCAGTAATCAACCAGCAAGATTTGCTTTTCAGACGTATAATATTCAACACTCAAAATACGCCTCGCCAAGGCTCTTGCGATCATCGTGACCATATAGTGATGCTCCGCTAAATACTGCGGTCTGCCATGTTTGACGCTGTTCCAGCGAACTACATGACCACTTCGAACAATATCTCTTAAACTTAACATCGCACTAAATTCCTGAAAGGTTATGGCATTATTGACGTTACGATTTCTGCTTTATGGTAGCAAGCAAAAGAGCCATAAAAAAGCATCGCACCCACTTCCACCTGTCGAGACTAGAGCATATACTCAGTTTATAACACTATAATAATCGCGTAACTGACTGTTCTAGTCTTGGAGTTTAATGATGGCTAACAATCACAAAATCGAAACCCACTATCGCACCTGTAACCTTTGTGAAGCCATGTGTGGCATCGAAATTAAACATCAAGACAGTGAAATCATCTCTATAAAAGGTGATAAACAAGATCCGCTAAGCCATGGGCACATTTGCCCTAAAGCAATTGCACTCAAAGATCTGCATGTAGACAAAGATCGCTTAAAACATCCCATGCAAAAAACAGCTAACGGTTGGGAGCGAGTTGGCTGGACTAAAGCCTTTGATTTATTCTCTCAGAAAATCAAACAAACCCAGCAAACATTTGGCCGCGACGCAGTGGGCGTTTACCTCGGAAACCCGTCGGTTCATAACCATGGCACGTTACTCACCGTATTACCGTTTTTAAAAGCACTTGGGACCAAAAAACGTTTTTCAGCCACGTCTAACGATCAACTTCCGCATATGTTGGTCAACCTTCACCTATTTGGCCACCAAGGGCTTTTTCCGATCCCCGATATCAACCATACCGACCTCTTTATTTGCCTGGGTAGCAACCCTATTGCCTCCAATGGCAGCTTAATGACTGCACCTGGTATGCAAAAAAGATTTAAGGCAATTCAGGACCGGGGCGGCAAGATTGTTGTCGTAGACCCCAGGAAAACAGAAACAGCAGAGAATGCCGATCAACACTTGTTTATAAAACCGGGTACTGACTGCTTATTACTATTGGCGATGCTGCAATCACTATTCAACGAGAGCCTCATCGAGATTGGTCGGCTAGAACGCTATTGCGATGACATTCAATTGATAAAACCCGCGTGTGAAAGCTTCACTCCGGAAAAGGTATCCAAGCAAACCGGTATCGCGCCCGAAACAATACGAGAACTTGCAAGAGACCTAGCCAACACCCCCAAAGCAGTTCTATTTGGTCGCATGGGGACGTCAACACAGGCATTTGGCGGTGTAACGACATGGTTAATCTATCTATTAAATATACTCACAGGCCACCTTGATCAACGCGGAGGTATGATGTTTACCAAGCCCGCGGCAGATGTCATAGAAGTTGGCGCATTGACCGGTGAAAAGGGGCATTTTGATCGCTATCAGAGCCGAGTAAGAGGCCTACCTGAGTTTTCAGGCGAGTTACCCGCTAGCACCATGGCGGAAGAAATATTGACCCCGGGTGAAGGGCAGATTCGATCAATGATCACCATCGCAGGTAACCCCGTATTATCAAGCCCCAATGGACGTAAGTTAGAAGAGGCGTTTGAAAGTCTCGATTTCATGGTCTCAATTGATTTCTTTATTAATGAAACCACCTGTCATGCAGACTTGATCCTCCCCCCCACAGGGCCTCTTGAGCACAGCCATTATGATATTGTTTTTAATGTACTCAGTGTAAGGAATACTGCCAAGTATTCTACCGCGCTATTTGAAGCCGAGCCTGATACTCGACACGATTGGCAGATTTTCATGGAGCTGACCCGCCGGCTAGAAGCTCGTAACTGGCGCAGTCGTATTGAAGCTGAAGCAAAATACCAACTGCTCAGCCGTATAGGGGCTGACGGCATATTAGATTTATTACTGCGCGTCGGGCCTTATGGAACTCGACTACCCGCAACCGACCGTATCGGTTCATTTTTAAGTGAAATTAGTCAGGATTTACTGAAGCCACACCACCCACTCCGAAAAATAATCGCCATGGGGCCTTACGGCTCGGCCAATCGATCGCAGCTTAAAGAACTCAACGTCGCTTCGTTGTCCTGCTATCCACATGGCATTGACCTAGGCCCCCTACAGCCTTGCTTCCCCGAACGAATATTTCACGATAACCAACGCATTCCCTTAGCCCCAGAGCGATTTATAAACGACCTGCGTCGAGTAAAGGAGATGCTAGAAGACTTAGGGTCAGATCACCCTATGCTGCTAATCGGTCGACGGCATGTTCGCAGTAACAACTCATGGCTGCATAATAGTCACCGCCTGATAAAGGGCAAAGATAGATGCACCGTAATCATGCACCCCACTGATGCAAAACAACTCAAGCTCACCGAAGGTGAAATGTCGAAAGTTACATCAAATGTTGGCAGCATAGATATTGCCGTAGAAATTTCCGAAGAAATGATGCCAGGCGTAGTTAGTATTCCACATGGCTGGGGGCATCACCGGAACGGTACTCAATTATCCATTGCAGAGACCCGTCCGGGCGTTAGCGTAAATGATATTACTGACGATCAGCATGTTGATTTTCTATCGGGTGTGTCCGTACTCAATGGAGTACCTGTTACCGTAAAAGCGGCCCGAATGAGTACCAAGCAAACTAAGGCCAAGAACAAAACCGATCAGAAAGCAAAGACACCCCAATCAAAGTCAGCGACACTGGTTTAATCGATACCTAGTATTTTGTGCATCTGAAGGGTTAATCGCCACTGAGGATGCGCAAGGCAGTAGCTCGTGGCTAATCGCATATTGCTTGCCTTTTTCTCATCTCGCCCTGCAATAACCGAATGGTCGGCCATGGGTGATAAGAAGTAGTGGCGCGCTTCAATATTATTAAAACGTTCTGGCGGGGCCAACGGCTGTGGAAACACTAACTTAATTTCATCGCACTGCTTCAATACTACGTCAGCGTCAGCTTTAGGGCTTACACAGAGCCAGTCTATGCCTTTTGGCGCCGGGCGGGTGCCATTAGTTTCAACACCTACTTCGAACCCTAATAGATGCACCTCACTTATGAGTGCTTCATTCAACTGCAATAACGGCTCGCCACCCGTAAAGATGACATAGGGCTTAATTCTGTTACTCCCTTCTTTTGAAGGGTCGCCACCAGCCTCATGCCGCCCTAAGTCCCAAAGACTCTGAATAGCCGCAGCCAGCTGCTGAGGCGTATCGAACGTACCGCCATTTTGGCCATCCGTCCCAACAAAGTCCGTATCACAAAAATTACACACGGCATCTGCCCGATCCTGTTCGCGCCCAGTCCATAAATTACATTTGCTAAAACGGCAAAAAACAGATGCCCGTCCAGATTGAGCCCCTTCACCTTGCAGGCTGTAGAACATCTCTTTAACGCGATAAATATTTACGCTAGGCATGGCTTTCCTTTTAGGAAATAACAAACATTAAACTGATTCGTATGAAAGCGGGTCAGTCATTCCATTTTTGGCAAACGCTTCTAGACGCTCCTGACAAGAGCCACACTTACCGCACGCTCGATCACGCCCGTTGTAACAAGTCCAGGTTTTGCCGTAGTTCAGCCCCATCTTTAAGCCCATTCTCAAAATATCTATTTTGTTCTGATAAGAGAATGGCGCAAGGATATCGACCGCTTCATAATTCGCAACCTGTGACACCGCATCCATCTTTTCGATAAATTCCGGTCTACAGTCTGGGTAAATAGCATGGTCACCGCCATGGGCACCATAATAAACCGCGACCGCATGAATCGACACCGCATAGCCTACGGCCAAAGACAACATAATCATGTTGCGATTCGGCACCACGGTAGATTTCATACTTTCTTCTTCGTAATGCCCTTCGGGAATCTCAATATCATCGGTGAGAGAAGACCCCAACAACAGCTGATTGATGGCCGTAATATCAACGATCTTATGCGGAATTGCCAGCTCATCACATACTTTCTGCGCGTAATGAAGCTCTTTTGAGTGCCGCTGCCCATAGTTGAATGACAACGCATAGACCTGCTTCCCTTCTAGAATCGCCTTGTGCAACAAGGTGAAGGAGTCCATCCCTCCCGAATAAATCACAACGACTTTTTCAGACATAGTATTCCAATCAATAGTTTTTCAGAGTTTGTTAAACAAAATATTCCCAAAAGACAGGTCAGCTGCCCAGACGCGTATTGTACGACCGCAGCAAGTCGGGGGGAAGTTTCTTCCCTAATAATTCTTTATAGGCATGCATGAATTAAAAGTGACATAAACCTCAATTAATACAAAAAGCCAAACGATGCTTACACTAATCTGCTATACCTATTCTAAATAATTGTATACTTTTAAGGCATCATACAGAGTTTACCGAGGGGAACGCCATGCCAGCAGACGTCACTACATTATCAATGACCATCACGACTGTTTGCATTGTTGCGGCCTGTTTGTCATTGCTTGCCAGTTACCAGCTAATGAAGCCGTTACCAGCAAAATCAACGGCGCGCCCTTTGACGGGTTTACTATTATTGGCGAGCGCTGTTTCATGGTCATTGCTGGGTATTAATGCCGATAACAACATTCTCAACAGCTCCGACTCGCACGCATCGATTAAGGCTATCGAGTCTCTCCCCTCAACAGCCGCCGGCATTGCACCCACATTTGAAGAAATTCAAGAGTCTGACAGTGCGCTATCTGAAGCACGCGCAATAACAGCCGCTGAAGAAATTGCAGAAGAGCCAAAAAATCCAGGCTTTCAAAAACTAAGAAATCATGTCACTCAGTTGTTGTTCGGTGCAGAACAATTCAAATCAAGCGATAGCACAGTATTAATAGATTTGTCACAAGACCGTCATAGAAACATGATTAAGTATCTTGCAGATGAGCGACCTGGGTTACTAACTGTGATTTATCATAAGCAACAAGAGACAGGCTCAAAAATGATTGTTTATGTTCCCGAAATCGCCGGTAATCAACTGATCTACACTCCCTTAACGGGCCCAGCTTCAAACTCGCTTTCAAAAGCAGCGGTACAGAACAGCAATAACTAATTGCAGGGGCAATAGCAAAACCGTTACTATAACGATTAACCATTACAGTAATGGTGAGCAAGAGCCCTTCGGTTTCAAAATCAACAATCACTTGAGCGCAGTCCCCCATCCAAAATGAACTCTCCATCACAACCTGTTTTTATTGATTTTGAAGCATCCAGCCTGGATCTTATTTCAAGTTACCCCATAGAAGTAGGCATTTGTCTACCAGATAGCAGCACCCATAGCTGGCTGATTAAACCCCACGTGCTTTGGAATGACTGGTCAACGTCTGCAGAAGAGATTCATGGCATCTGTCGAGAGCAATTAATAGAAGAAGGAGTTGAAATTAGTAAAGTCGTAAGCGATATGAACTCACTACTCAGCGGCGATATTTTCTGTGATGCTTGGACATTTGATAGTTTCTGGATGCACCGTTTGTTTAAAGCAGCCAAAACCAAACCTGTTTTTCACCTAGATTCAATCTCAATGCTACTTAATAGCGAGCAGATCTGCCAATGGCAAAGTGTTCGTCAACTAGTAATTGTCGAAATGGGGATTGTCACCCATAGAGCAGCCAATGACGCAATGATTCTACAGGAAACCTGGAAGCGACTTCAGCACATCAAATAAAACACAAAAAAAGGGGGGGCATCTATGCCCCCCCTAAATGAGAGCTTGTAACGCTAAGTTCAACAAAGCATTTGCTACTCGAAAGGAGAAATGAAAAAACATCCTACTGGTTGCTTCAACATGGGGTTATTATCAATCAGACTCAGGGTAAAGTCTGTACGCGGAAGCCGGTAAGCAGATAAGTAATATCCACTAGGCCAATACCACACCTTACCGTACGACAAAGAATATACCACCGTTCAGCAGAACGGCCGTCGATAAAAACACGCACCCATAAAACAAGTCCAGTCCCCCGTTATCTAGGCAAGAAGGAGATATAACGATATACCCTTCCTATTAACCGAGTGTGCTATGAATAAACAACGGCGAAGAGAGGTTTTATGTTGGGTTGCTTATATCCCTAATAGCATCATCACCGGCATGGTGAGTCATCATATAATTGTTAATAACATCCAGTATTTTCTCATATGAATATGGCTTTACTACATAACCATTTGCACCAGAACTAATGGCTGTCTGAATACTTTCAATTGAGTCATCTGCTGTCACCAGTACCACAAAAGCCGTTTTATTAAGTCGTTTCATAGCTTGCAATACCGATAAACCATCCACATCTGGTAGGCCGATATCTAACATAACAATATCAAAACTAGACTCTACGCAAGCCTCCAGAGCAGTTTTTCCATCCTCCGCCTCACCAATATTGTCTATCCCTACTTTTTGCAGCGTATGTCGAAGAAGGTCTCTCATTTCCGATTCGTCTTCTACCATGAGCACACTCATTTGGCGCATGACATTTACCTCATTTATTTACAATTGTTTAGTACGGTGGCATAACTGTATCAATATGCTAACTATCAGCTCTGTTCTTGTTCAACTTTTGATTGAATATTTAGAGGCGGAGGTGCTTCACCTTCACCGACTTCTTCATCACCCCCTTCATTTTCGTCAGGGGTACTCAATGTCATAATGTTGCCAATACTAACCGCGGTTGAATATAGCGCAACAGACAATATTAATAATATCGGCTGAACAAAAATAACAAACTTTGGCACTTCGCTTTCATTTACAATCTTAATAATCAGGATCAACGAAGGCCCCAACACAAAAAATAGTGTTACGGCTATAAAAAACACAATACGTTCTTTATAGCGTCCAAGGTCTTGCTTGCCAATCAGTCCTAGTACAAATTTACCTACGCCCATCCCCGCCAGTATAGCAGCCGCAATAGAAAGGTCAGGCTGCTTCAGTATTTCTATTCCTTCTTCATTCCAGATACGCTGTAGCGCAATCACCAAAAAAGGGAATAAAATAAACAAAACGTCTGCATAGGTTCCATACATTGTGTTTACAAAATAGCTTTCTGCTTTTGTATCCTTTAAATCATACCTGCTCATTGCTGATCACTCTGTTTATTGAGTACGACTCTACTCTTTAGCATAGACTATGAATATGAGTTGTTAATAAAACCGTTAATTATCTTAGCTTTGCCTGCTCAAACCGGATTATAGTCTGTTTCGCTTCGTTGATAAGTGCATCAAAAAGCCGTTGGATATCATCCATCTCATCTTTTTTCAGAGCCGCCTCAAGATATTTGGCCTTTTCTGTAAATTCAGGGAACCCCAAAGAGCCCGCGGTGCCTTTTACTTGATGAGTCTGACTGCATAGCGCTTTCCAGTCCCTCTCCCTAAACGCATGTTTCATCACCTCAACCCTTTGTGGAATTCCCTTCACAAAATGTTCAATAATGGGCCGCAACTCGGGATCTAACCATGGGTTATCATCTGAAGCAGCCATATTCTGCTCCGTGGCAGCAGGTAGGTGCTCGCTTAATACTTGATATAATTGTGCAATTTTAACGGGCTTCTCTACCACTCCATTGCAGCCCGCGTTTGTCATCAATGATAAATTTTCTGGCTCATCGCTGGCTGTAAACGCCAGAATAGGGCGACTGAACCCAGTTTGCCTGAGCAGTGAGATCGCTTCTGGCCCGTTCATTTCAGGCATATGCTGATCCATCAACACTAGATCGATAGTCTCTCTCATAGCAGTACTCACCGCCTCTTTACCATTTTCCGCCATAATAGTAGTAACTCCAAATTTAGCCAGATAACGCGTCATTAGCAGCCGGTTATCCGGATTATCTTCTGCTAACAAAACACGACCAGACAGTGCTGGCATATCACTTGTTGCATTTTTATGGGGAATATTAAGCGTCTCTGCCTCTCTGTCGCTTTCAAGGTAGCGACTCAACATCTGATAAAATGGGCTTTTTTCGACAGGTTTAGCCATGACTTCATTACAGCCAGCCTCTTTATATTCAGCGATATCTTGTGCCATCACATTCGCGGTCAGCGCCACAATAGGGGTATTTACACCCGCCTCTCTAAGCGCCAAAGTTGCGTCTCTGCCATCCATCACAGGCATCTGAATGTCCATTAGAATAAGATCAAAGCTCTTTCCATTCCGTGTTCCTGCTTCTAACGCCTCTGCGCCATTAGTCACTAGTGTTAATGACACCCCCGTTCGACTGACCAACTGTTTGATCAAGCGGCGATTAACTTCATTATCCTCGGCGTACATAATTCGTCCCTGCAGGCGTGGTGCCGCCGTCACCTGAAGCTGGGTACGCTGATTACGCATTTCGCTACAATCACGAACAAAGCAGGCATGTTTCAAAGAACCGGTGGATATAATCACTTCAAATTCACTGCCTTCACCGTAAACACTCGAGGCACTGATGGAGCCTCCCAGCATTTCCGCCAATCTGCGGGAAATACTCAACCCTAGCCCTGTTCCTCCATACTGTCTGGCAATTGAAGGCGCAGCCTGAGCAAACGGATCAAATAACTTATCCAACTGCTCTTCTTTAACGCCAATACCTGTATCTAGCACTTTTATAAATAATTTTTCAGTTAATATTTCACAGCGAACGATTAGAGAGATACTCCCCTTATCGGTAAACTTGAGGGCATTAGAGCAGAGGTTGATCAGTATTTGCTTGAGTCGAGTCGGGTCTGTCTTAATAACTGAAGGCAATGGGAAGTCATACTGAAGATTAAACGCTATATTTTTTTCGGCTGCTTTGGAATCAAAATAGGTTTTAATCTCATTCAGCAACGTAAGTAAGTTAACCGACATCAGCTCGGTATCGAGCTTATCCGCATCAATTTTTGAGTGGTCGAGAATATCGTTAATAAGCTGTAACAAGTGCTTACCGCTACGTACCACTACTTCAGATGATTCATGCCGCTCCTCATCGGAGAGAGTATCGTCTAACAGCGATTCGCCATACCCAATAATAGCAGTAAGAGGGGTTCTTATTTCATGGCTCATGTTGGCCAAAAACTGGCTTTTTGCCGACGCTGACGCTTCAGCCACTTCAGTTTCGAGCCGCGCCTGCTCGCTTTCTCGTTCTACTCTTTCGCGCTCAATACGTTCAGTAATATCGACAAATGTGCCTTCCAAGTGAAGAGGGTTGTTTTCCTCATCATATATAATTCTAACGGTTGAGGTCGCCCAGCACTCATGTCCATTTCGGCCTACATAACGGGCCTCCTTTTCATAAACTTCATTACCTTCCTCTATCACCTTGATGACATTATTGAAATCTTCTTCCAAGGGATAACAAATACTAATGGCATCCCTAACCCCTTTAATCATTTTTTTAGGTGAGCTAAAACCCAACATATTGGCCATAGCGGGATTTACATCAATAAAGCGCCTATTCAACGAGATTTGAAAAATACCTTCAATAGCATTATCAAACAAAGAACGGTACCGCTTCATGTTCTCCAATGCTTGCTGATTAGCCTGCACCGCTTGTCGTTGAGCAACCTTGAGGCGGTCACCCAAGGCAAATGAAATTAATACTAGCTGGCATACAATTCCAATATGAGGAGAGTTCCCCGTCATAAAATTGAATGGCAAATAACCCGTAACTGTGAGTGCGTAGATAGCCACCCCGCCAAAATTCAATACCCAGGCAACAAAGTAGATGCGCGCAGCAGCATTACCACGTACCATGACCGCATAGGCGATCCATGCCATCAAAATAGCATATAGAAAAGTACAAAAGACGGCCCACTGAATCCCTGTCGTTTGGTCAGTATATGTCGTAACAATCATTGAAATGACCACGACAGAAATAAACACTTTGACAATAAAATCTAGCCCTGGTTCTTTCTCCTTAGTGTCAAGAAATGAGCGCGCCATAAGTAGGGCGAAGAACCATGACGCCCATATATAAAACGACAGGTATTGTTTGTGGAGTATAGTAGGAATTTCACCTAATAGAGACACCCCATGAACCCGTTCGGTCATCAAAAACACTAGATACGCCATCATATAAAGAATGTAATAGAGAAAACTCACCTCTCTAACCGAGATAAACATAAAGAGGTTATAAGCCGTCATAATCAAGATGGCACCGATAAAAGCACCATATAAAAGCTCTTCAACGGCAATGTGATGAGCGAAGCCCTCAGGCGTATAAATCGATAAAGGTAGGTGAATAGAGAAGTTATTCTTGATTTTAATATAGATCGTTGCTCTTTCGCCTTTGGTAAGTGAAAAGCGATAAAGCTGAGTGACGTGATTAACTTCACGCTCTTTCAATAGCGTTTCATAACCCATTGATTTATTAATCGTTCGGGAAGGGTTCTCACCGTCCCCCACTGCCATATATAATTCAGAATACTCTAACAAGGGTAGATCAAGGTGGTACCACCACTCTTTCGAATCTTGTTTACCGGTATATCGAATGGAGAGTTTTATCCAGAATGCAGAGTCGCTATAACCCAGATTCAAAGGGCCAGCATTAGAGACCTTAAATTTTTCCGCCCATTCAGGCTGGATCAGGTCACTTAGGGTTAACTTATTACTAGGGTCTTCCAAAACACGAACAACTGAGTTAATCACATAGGAATCATCGATATCATTCAATTCTAATACTTTCTGGGGAGCAAGACGCTCGTCTGCCGATGCTAACGATGGAGTTAATCCGCACAGTACAGTGACGAACCAAAGAAAAACCAATGGTAGCGGCCATTTCATTTTTTGAAAGTGGTGCACGCGTTTTTTATCCCTGACGACAAAAACCTAATATTAATTTAAAACCCATCTGTAACTCTAGACCCATAGCCCCCAATTTTCTTCTGTAATCCACTACTTTTATGCTGTTTTTTGTTATTTTTTATCACTAATACCGACTCTAAACCGGTATTGCGTCACTGATAGCCAATAGAGTAATTGAAATAGCACCCACTAATCGCCAAAATACCTTCTATATTACCGATCTTTACTGTGATTCATCGGTACACACTTTCACTATTAAAGGATGATCATGAAACGTCTAATATTGGCTTCAATCTCTGTACTCTCTTTGGGTTTAGTTGGCTGTGATGAGAATGAAGCACTTGGATCAAATGACGCTCCGATTTGTCTAAATACCGCCATACCGTTTGAGTTCCCAACCCCATCATTCGTGGTAGACGAGAACCTGGAAAGAAGCTCTAGCTGGGACTATTTACAGGGCATTCAACAAACGGATACGGTCATCGGCATTCCTGCAATCGTGACCGTAATGGAATCGAAAATACACCAATTTGCGATATATGAAGGACCCGCAACAGGTATTACATCTCTCAATAACCCTATCGACACCATGGATCAAGTGGAATCGGCTGAAGACACTGCAGGTAATATACAAAGCGGAAGAATTCAAATTCAAGGCGCTATCCGCGACGATGTCAGTTGGTCCTACAACAACAAAGCCGCTATTTTGCGTGATGAGAGCAATTCAGACGACACGACTAATTTCCTCCCGTATATTTTGGATTACAGCTATATCTCGTCAAGCAATCAGCTATCCAGAACCATGGCATACTACAAAGAAGTCACCAAAATAGTAGACGGAGAAGAGACAACCACCAATGAAATACTGGCTACTAGCCTAACAGGGCTCAACCCTGATACCTTTTTGACATCCGGTTATAACGCTCCGCTATCTGCGGTTATCAGCTGGGGTGACAGTACTGAATCCCTGAAAATCACTAAAGATTATCAGACACGGGTAGATCGAGCGGAATATGTATCAGCAACCGAGTTCACAGCAGGTAGTCATACTGATATAAAACGCCTAAAGATATCTATTAATTATGAAACAGCTGAAGCTGAAGTATTCGTATCCGATTTCGTTAATGCTGTTACATGCCATCCAGATACCGTTGATGAAATAGACCTTTTCGATCCAACGACTCAAGACCTCACAGATAATAACTGTGAAAGCCTTGAAGACCGGGTGACTCTTCGAGACCCTGGTTATGATATCACAGGTATTGACCCTGACGTGCCAGATTCAGGCACCCCTCCGACCCCTACTGAGACATATACCGCCACCTTTGTAGACGGTCGGTAAAACACCGTAGCCGTGATGCAAGGAGGTACGACTGGAATCAAGGGAATATTAAGCACCAACCCCTGATTCCGCTTCGAGGCTGTGAAAGTATTCTAGTATTACCTGTATTACAATAAAG
>CAJXUY010000017.1 GCA_913060665.1 uncultured Oleiphilaceae bacterium | reverse complement strand
TTGAGCGTATTTGAATATCTGCGATGATGTTAGGTGGGGTTTATTGATCGCTTACCCTTATACATTTGAAATCTTAGCCACTAAGACCAAGCTTTTACACGAGCTAGTATTTTCATTTGCTATACTTTACTTATGTAGGAGATTTTAATATGTCAGAAAACGCTATAGAAGCAGCTACGATGGAAGAAATGCTAGATGAGTGCATTCGTGTCAGGTCTGAATCAAGAACACACGTTCTCGATCAATTGAATGAAACTCTTACGGCATTAACTCGTGATAATCCAGTCCCAAAATCTGGGAATGATCATGACCTTTGGGTATTGCATAGTGATGGTAGGACGGTTCGCTACCCTTGATAGATTATTTCTTGCTGCTAAGCTTTTTTAATAAACGTACCGTTGTTAAGTGTGACTCAAAATATTTAGCGTTTTTCTCAGCTAACTCTAAGGAGGTCTTAAGTTGAGCGCCAAGCTCAAACAAGTATTCAATCATTTGATCATGACCTTCAATTGTACTTCTTTCTATAATCGTTCTTCCATGTTCATCAGTCGCTTCGATATTTAAGCCATTCTCAATAAGGTTGGATAATTCAGCAATATCGCCCAGTCGAATAACTCTTGATAACACCGACTCATCAGGGTCGACATACTCAAACAAACTATCAAGAAAGTCATTAAAACTATTCGCAATAAGAGTTATAGCTTTGGATTTGAAAAAACTTCCGTCAAACTCATGATCCCAGAAATAGATTTTACCAATGTATTTATTTTTTATGCCTATACAAATTTGATTCCCAAATGAGTCGTCCGCAAACGGCAATAGTTCTTTCTTAATTCTTCCTTTAAACACGTTATAGTTATTTAAAATGTTACTGTGATTGTCTTGTTCAAATATCCCATAGATATGATGAAGCCCGGTGATGTCACCTTCCCCCAACTTAAAATCGGAAGATGCCGGTTTTCCGCCATTATGCTTAAGAAGGAATGCTCTATATTCTTTAGGAAGTAAGGCACCAATCTGAAATTCTAACTTTTTAACGGCATCTTCAGTCAATGCACCAAACTTATTTGAATCTACTATTTTCATACTTTATTCTTGCGCATCCCTAAGCTCTGCTCCGTTTATTAACTCCAGAAACTCAGGTTTGGATAAGCTGCCTATTAATCTCGATGACTTGAAGAATATTTTCGATAGCCAATACCTAGTAAAATAATACAAACTAATACTCCACCCCATACTCTACTAGAAACAAGCAACACAGGTTCTTCCGTAATTGGCTTTAAAAAATAAACGGCACCACTTCCACTCAGAGTAGTTCCGTTGCCAACTATATGTTCAGCATTGCCGTTGGATGTAGCACTAGTTAAACTGGCCCAATCATATTTAGATACATCCAGCCCTATCTCTGAAGTTAGTTCGCCTAAATCTAACATTCCATCTTCAATGGTAAAATGAAAAGCACGCTTTCCCAATGATTTATCATCTTCATCAAAAAGCTCATAAGTTCCTAGCACTAAGCCGTCATCACCCAAATAGTGTGCTAACGAATATGCATAGCCTTCACTATTTTCTGACATGCTGAGCTCAATAGTCGTATCACTTTTAAAATCGTAGAACCAAGCAGTTTGTCCATGATTTTTATCACCTTTAAATCTATCGCTTCTACCTACTAATTGACCAGACATGTTTGGGAAATGAGCAAAGGCTTTTTGAAAACCATCATCCCTAGTATGTCGCTGATCGGTTAAACCAATACGCTTGGTTTTATTATCTTTGTAAACCCAAGCTGACTTCCCGACTTCTAAGTTCCCACTATAGCGATTACTTGTTCCCGTAGCATACCCTCCATCATTCAGAAAGCGAGTTTTGCTCTCTTGGTAGCCATCAGCACGAGTATGTTCACCATCAGTTAAACCAATACGAGTGGTGTGATTATTCTCATAAACCCATGCTGACTCACCAATGATTTCATGGCCATCAAAGCGAGTACTATTACCAACAGCTTGGCCAATATTGTTTAGCGCAGATACTCTACTATTTTGAGAATTAGTATCTCTGGTATGCTCTGTATCAAATAATCCGATTCGCACCATATTACCTGAAGAATACAACCATGATGACCAACCAGCGCCAGAGTTACCAATGTACCTTTTTGTATTACCCGCAACCTGTCCTACTTCATTCATGTGAACAACCGTACTAAACCTATAACCATTATCCTTAGTATGATCACCATCGATGAACCCTATTCGATTAGTTGTTATGCCATCAAAGATCCAAGGCGATTGCCCAATATTTTTTCTAGACTTTGAATCTTTCAAATACCGGGTACTTACCCCCGTTACATCTCCCGAATCATTTATAAAATGAGGCTTACTAGATTGTTGATTATTTAGAGCATTAGTGTGCTCACTATCAATAAGGCCAATACGTTTTGTAACACCATTACTGTATAGCCATGCCGTATCCCCTGCAGGCAGGCGCCCGATATACCTTTTACTAGACCCGATTATTTGCCCTGCGCCATTTAGTTTAATGACATTAGAGTCGCTATAACCTTTGTAATTGGTATGAAGATCGTCAGATAAACCGATAATTTGTGTGCTGAGACCATTGTAAAACCATGCAGACTGGCCAGACTTTTTCCTTCCGCTATATTGAATACTGTTGCCTACAACGCTTCCGTTACGACTTAAGTTACGAATGAAGGACTTTTGATACCCGTCATTTCTATTATGTAGCCCTTCAAACAACCCAATACGTTTAGACACTTCACCATCAAATATCCAAGTAGATTGGCCTGCATCAGAGTTATCCTTATACCGCTTACTAAAACCAGTAACATAGCCTGCTTTCTTAGTATCATGATAAAAACCGTAGAAAGTACCATCTGTATTTTTATTGTCCTCTTCAAAGAGACCTAATCGCTTAAGCGTAAAACTGCTTGGTAGAACAGCAAAAGTGTAGTTTGAGAGTATTATTAAAAAAAATAGTAAAATAAGTCTAAATAACTTCAATGTAGAATTGTCCTTTGATTTACGGTTACTTGTCTAAACTTTCGGCTTACTATCAATACTAGAAAACTCAGATACCAATTGTTTACATATTTCAAAATTCAGATCGAACTTACTTTTACGCATAACTTTCAACATACCTTAAAGCGTAAGCCCTGATTACCAGACCATTGGAGCTGTTTACAAGTGTTTTATCCAACGGTTAAGCCTTTGAACTCTGGTTCAGCGTTGAACACTGACTCAAAAAATAAAAGGCATTCATCATCTTTGTCCATTTTTTCGCGGCCTAGCAGCTTTTCTTTAATTGTCCGATTTTTTTCCACTTGAAAAATCCATTCGTAGCCGCCTTTGTCACTTTCCATTGCGCTTGCGCCCAATAAATAAGAGCGGCCATTCCAATTGATGTTTGTATACCAACCCCAATCTTCAGTGTCAGGGTTTTCAAGATGAACCGTTTCGGCGACCTTTTCTTTGAGCCATAACAATAAAGATTGACCATAAATAGGATTGAGTTGGTTTTCATCTTCTTTGGATACGTCAAACTTCTCAGTAACGAAAGAAATAATATGATGCATTAATACTCCTTAAACACTAACACCGAAATTTACGAACCCAGTGGGATGGCACAAAACTATTTTGTTAGATTTTTTTCTGATTGATATAGCCATACAGCACCTTATTTCCGTTTTTTGTTGATATAAATGCAGTACTTATTAGTACGAAAACTAATCCGCTGTATAACAATATATTTGGCATAGGTAATAAAAATAATTTTAGATCAGCTGCCATTATTATTAGAGCTGCCACGAATAATATACAAAATATAGCAACTAAATAACTCCACGTAATTTCTATGTAGTCGAAAATACGTTGACCCCCTTTAGGAAGCATTTCGTATAATGATGGTGTTTTTGTTGAGTTTTTATTTTTTGAGATTTTACTAATGAACGTAAATACATCTGATAGAAAACGTTGCATATGATCTTGGTATAAGACTTTTACTATGAATGATATGACTAGAGCATAACCTACAAGGTCAAGGTGTGTGCTTAAACCAATTTCTTTAAGTAATGATATTTCGTTCATTCAAGTCTCGAGAATAATTGTTAACGTTTTAAGCATAAGCCAAATGGCGGAGCTTATATTGATGCGGTTATTTCCCCACACAAATTTAAGTAAAATGCATTACGGTCGAAGCACCTACACAGACACAACAAAGTAAACCTCTTCGTGCCATTGCAGCCATCATATGGTTAGGTTACTGACGTATTTGAGGTCAACTCATGAGGGGTAAGAACTGAAAAATCAACTTCGGCTTAGAATCATATAACAGACATTAAAGAGCCAGTAAAACGTTACTCTGACCCTCATTATTAGCCCCAGTAACTTATGACCTTAAGTCCTGTGACCAATGGGTTTCACCCGCAACTGTTGTAGCGCCCTCATCTAATAATAAATCGTTAGGTAGGATGTTGCTCGGTATAGTCCCTTCTCGCCCAAATCGTATAGTTGTTTCAGCCCACTCAGAGTCTTCAGGGCCTACCGAAGGTTGCAGAGCATGACAAAATACAGCTCGAACACTTTTGTTTTTATAATCAAAAGTGTTTATAGAGTTTGCTATTTTCTTGTGACGTTCAAATTCAACAATTGGGCCGTGGAGAGTCTCATATGCAATGTGTACTATAGTATTTCCTTCACTGGGTGCTTGATTTACAGCCTTACTGAGTAGTTTCTTAACATCCTTGGCTTTTTTGTCTATTGATACGTCAGATAAGCACTCCCATTTTGCACAGTAGGCATTATGAACGCCAGTACAGAATAAGTTTAAAATATGCTCATCGTCGTCAGGGCCTACTGCATTTACCCCTTTAGGTGAGTGCACTTGAGTATAACTGTAGGCACTGGTTAAAGTGAATGCCCGTGCTGGCTTGAAGTGAAGGTGGATTCTGGTTTTCTCTGCAATTGCTGCTGGTTTATGTTGCGCTAATCTAAAAAAGGCCCTTCTCTTTGAAGAGTTCTTTGATCCACGACCTGCATTCTAACCAGCTCGTTTAAAGGAAATGGTAGCTGCCTCCAATTACCATCAAATCGATAGCCTCTACGTATAGATTTAATTGACTCTACGATTTCATTTTGGTTGAAGAAGTGCATGGACCTGAATAGTAGTTTCATCTTGCCAGCATAATCGTTGTCATCGATCAATTTACGAATTTTTGCGTACCAAAGAATAGTTGAATTGACATTTCTTTCTCGATGAAAGTCCTGCTGGATCTTTGGAGGTACAAAATGACTAGGCTTAATTTCGATGATTGCTTTATTCATGCGCTCTGGGAACGGATTATTTCTCCCAATAAAAAAGTGATACACAATTACGTAAATTTCCTTTAGCACGGCTAAGAACGGATTATTGAGCGTTAGAATTGAAAGCCCATGCTGTATACCCCACTTTGCTTCGATATATGGATCAATTCTGTTTAATAACTCCATCTCTCTAGTGATCATTAATAAGCAGGCAAGTGAATCGAAATCGCCTCTAATAGTGATGCGGCTTAGTTGATCTATTAGCTTTAATTTCTTACGGGAACGTACTTTTGTTAGCTTATCATGTTGAAAAAGTTTACTGACCAGCGAAGGCTCAAGCTGAAGCATATACTCGTATAGTTCTCCAATGGATGCATTAGGATTACCAAGAATCATCCATAAAGGGTGCTCGAGCAGGTACTTAGTTCCAGGTAATAACTTTTCAACTTGATCAGCTAGCTGGTTGCTTTGACGAATACAAGATCCCACTTTCAATATTCGATAGAAACGATTGGGATTTTCTTCCCAAAAGAGTTTATCGGGCCCAGTGCTTAACTCGACAAATGTCTTCTGAATTTTAGAAAACGACTCACCTCCCATTCTTTCCTGAATAGAAAGAAGATAAAACCGTGATGCTATGGCTCTAGTTAACATCTGGCGATCTTTATCATTTTCTACGTTTTTCCCGACTAGTAAATTATGCATGGTATTTAGTGGCAACATTTTAGATGCCTTAACTAATTGAATATTAGGGATTATTGTTTTTCACCTTCTAGCTTTTGCCACTGCAAAAGCTAATAACAGTTTAGTCGAAGTAGAACTAAAATACGTATTGTCACTAATGGTTTTAATGGGTTTCAGTATATGAATACGGATTGCGAAGAAAATTTGGAATGTGAGCTACAGCAGCAGTTAGAGGATGACCTCTTTAAGCTGCATGGCCCAATAATGACGGGCGAAAGTCTGTATAAGGCATTGGGTTATATATCCAGCGCTGCATTCCGGCAAGCTTTGGTACGCAATACGGTGGCAGTACCCATTTTCCGGTTAGAACACCGAAGAGGAAAATTTGCTTTATCTAAGGATGTCGCTCACTTTCTTGCAGAGCGGCGAAACAGCTCTATGACTAAGGTTTCAGAAGGAGGTGATTAAAATGATTTAGTCAATACTGATAGGGAGAGGTAGATAAAGAAAAGGCCCAGAGAGTTGAGTTCTCTAAGCCTTCTCGAAGATGGTCGAATGCGATCCGACTATCTTAATTCTTGTCCCTAAGGCCTGTTATGTCAAGCAACTTGTCTGATTATTGATCAGGCTTTGGGGCCTCTCTGTACCTAAATATTATAAATACATCTAAACAGGTTTGTATTTGTTCCCTTGGAACATAAGGCAAATCACTTGGAGGGTACAGTTATGCAAGTTAATCAGTATAGAGAAGCTCTTAGGCTTATCCATCAGAGTGATTTTACTAATCACGCTATCGCTCAGGCGATTGGTATATCTGCAAATACCGTTTCAAAGTGTCGAACCGTGTCTGAAAAAAATAACTGGAAGTGGAGGTCTGTTCAGGCCTTTGATGATCGTCAGCTTGTGGCATGCTTTCAGCATAGAAGGGAGCAAAATAGTGAAAAAATAATGCCTGATTGGCCTCACATCTATAAGTTGATGCAGGTTAAGCATCAAACTCTTATACAACTCTGGGAAGAGTATAGAGAGGTATACAAATATGATGCGTATTCTTACTCGCAATTTACACATCATTATCGAAAGTTTATTTCGCAGGTCGATATTTGTATGCGTCAAGTTCATTATGCTGGCGAGATTGTGTTTGTTGACTATGCAGGTAAAACGATCCCATATCGTGACTCAAAAACAGGTGGTGAGAAGAAGGCACAGGTCTTTGTTGGTGTATTGGGATGCTCAAATTATACCTTTGCATGGGCTTCAGCTAGCCAGAGGTTAGAAGACTGGGTCGAGGCGCATAATCAGATGTTCACATTTTTCGGCGGTGTTCCTAGTGTAGTAGTGCCGGATAATTTGAAGTCTGCTGTGACAACACCAGGGAGAAATATTGTACTGAATAAGACCTATAAAGAACTTTGTGAGTACTATGGTCTTGTGGTTGTTCCTTCACGTGTTAGACGTCCTCAGGATAAATCTAAAGCAGAAATTGGCGTAAAACTCATTACTCGATGGATATCCGTTCCATTATCAAGACAGCAGTTCTTTAGTGTTGATGAAATAAATGCGGCCATTGCTGAACGCCTCCCTGCGTTTAATCAACGATCATTTAAGCGTTTGCCAGGCTGTCGAACTTCTCGCTTTGATGAATTGGATAAACCTGCTTTGAAAGAACTTCCCTTAGCGCCATTCGAATATGTTGAATGGACGAGCGAGCAAAAAGTGGGGCCTGACTATCATATCTATGTAAAAGGTCACGCTTACTCCGTTCCCTACCGTCTGGTGAGTGAAAAAGTATCCGCTCGAATAAGTGCGAAAACAGTAGAGATTTTTTGCCTTAATAAGCGCGTGGCATCTCATTTGAGAGACGATACACAAGGTGAAACGACGACTAACCCTAACCATCGCCCAGTTAGCCATCAGGTCTATGCTAGCCAAACAGTTGAAGGCTTTATTAGCTGGGCCAAGAGTATTGGGGAGGCTACAACGAATATTGTTAAAGCCCAATTTACAGGGAACCCAAACCATTCGCTTGCCGGTAGAAAAGCTTGTTCTAAGCTCCAGTTTTTAGCAAAGAGCTACGGTTCTGAACGTATCGAGAGAGCATGTCAAAGAGCGTTGAATATTCATTCTCCTACCTTTACAAGTGTGAAATCTATCCTCCAGCATGGGTTAGATGATGCTAGTAATAACAGCAATGTTGTTCTGACTCACATTCCTAAACACTCTAATGTTCGTGGCTCGAACTACTACCGCCAGGGAGGAAAGGGTCATGCTTAACCAACAAACTTTAAGCCTACTAGTTGAGTTGAAACTCCCTGGTATGGCGCGAGCATTTGAATTTCAGCTAAATAACACTCAACTACAAAGTCTATCGTTTGATGAACGATTGGCTATGTTGATAGAAGCTGAAAGCCATGAACGTGCACAACGGAGAGAGGTTCGTTTAACCAATCAAGCTAAATTGAAAGTGAATTCGGCTTGCTTAGAAGATATTAATTACAGCGCACCCCGAGGGCTAGATAAAGCGCAGCTGGCCTCATTAAGTATGTGCCAATGGATTGAGCGGCATCAACACTTATTAATAACAGGACCAACAGGCGTCGGTAAAACCTGGCTCGCTTGTGCTTTTGGAGTAGCGGCTATTCGTCGAGGGTGGCCTGTTGTTTATCAAAGAGTCAGTCGCTTACTAGAAGAAACGGAAATTGCTAGAGCTGATGGCTCCTTGCCTAAATTGCGCTCCAAAATTGCCAAGTGTCATTTACTGATTCTTGATGATTGGGGCATGTCTCCGCTAACCGATATCGGCCGACAAGACATACTGGAATTTGTGGATGATCGCACGGGGTCAGGAGCGATACTGATTGCCTCACAGTTACCAATAAAGTCTTGGTATGAATATATCAATGAACCCACATTAGCGGATGCTATTTTGGATCGCATTGTTCATCGCTCTCATAAAATCGAGATGCGAGGGGGGTCAATGCGTAAAAAAATTGGCCTAGAGAAATAGGAGGCATAGTCATGTATCACAGCGAAAATATACATAATGTCAGTGTTCTCTATCGTTTACCGTCATGCGTATTTACTGATCAAGCGCTAGATGAAGTTGACCTGATTGATACCGATGAGTTATTGATCGGCCAAGTGATCAATCACTACGCTGATACGCTCAAAAGTGATGACCACGCTCGGCAATATTTGGAGTCTAGGGGGATTGCTGACGATGATGCGATGAAGGTATTTAGGTTGGGGTTCTCTGATAGGTCATTAGGTCAACACCTTCAAAGGCTTGGAAAGTTGGAAGAAGATGTTTTCAGAGGTGCTTTGCAGCGTATAGGAATGTTGAAGCCCTCTGGGCATGAGTTCTTCTGCGGCTCCATTGTCTTTCCATTTATTGATGAAAAGGGTGTCATTACTGGGGGATACGGTCGTCGTATCACACCTAAGCTCAAAGCTCGCTCGGTGTATCATGTGCACTGGCTTTCAGATCAAACCAGCTTCTTTAATATTCAAGCTTTGTCTGAGTACTCCGATGTCATTCTCTGTAAGAGTCCATTAGAAGCAACAACCTGGTGGTGTAATGGTTTCAAAAATACCGTCGCAATTATGGGGTTTTTCGGGTTTGATAATCGGCATCTGTTGGCTCTGAAGAATAGTAAGGTAAAGCAGCTATATATCGCGTTTGGAACGACCAAAGAGGAGCTTTTAGAAGCGCGTAATATAGCTAATCAAGTTGCGAGTTTGGGTATCAATTCTCTCTTCATTGTGTACCCAAATGGGATGGACGCTAGTGCTTTCGCTTTAACAGTCGATAACCCAAAAGTTGAATTGAGAGATTTACTTGAAAACTCACTAATGCTGGCTTCCTCCTTAATATTTAAGCATTTTAGGAGGGCGTCATGAAAGTCAAACCATCAACACTTACCTCCTGCTCAGAATTTTATATTGATGACTGCCTGGCGAGGGGGCAAAGTGCCGCAACTGTTAATACAAAGTCGGTCCTGCTGAATATGTTCATTCAATGGTGTTTTACGCAAGGGATTACGAAAGTGCGTGAACTCAACCTAGACGAGCTAGAGGAGCTAGAGGAGTATCGTCGACACTTATGCCGATACCGAAAACCTAGAAGTGGCGATCCCTTAGACTTAACAACACAACGGATGCGCTTAATGGCAGTAACAGGCCTACTTCAGCGCCTTCATTACTACGATATCATCCAATCAAGCTATTACAAGAAATTTATTCTTCCTCACGTACCGAGAAAAATCCCACAGCAAATACCTGATGAGGAAGGCATTAAGAAAATATTGCATCAGACCTTTACCAAAGGTCGAATGGGGCTTAGAGATAGAGCAATCCTTGAAGTGTATTATGCTTCTGGAATTCGTCGTGGGGAGCTTTCAGCACTTGATATAAGGGATATTGATTTCAAACATCAAACTGTTTCTATCAGGAAAGGTAAAGGTAGTTTGGATCGAACAGTGCCTATTGCTTCCAGAGCTTTGGATTGGGTAAAAAAGTACATCAAAGAACTGAGGCCTGAATTAGCTACTTTGGAAAGTGGTGAGGCGCTGTTTTTGGGGCAAACGGGTAAGCGAATACAAAACAGCAAATTAACCGATATTGTTGGCGAGTATATAAGGCGTTCTGGCGTTGCTAAGGAAGGAGCTTGTCACCTTCTACGTCATGCGACAGCAACCCATATGTTGAGGCATGGGGCTGATGTTCGCTATGTTCAAGAATTGTTAGGCCACCTGGATATTTCGAGTACTCAGATTTATACGCACGTAACTATAGTTGATCTGAAGATGGTTTATGAGAAGACACACCCAGCAGCAATAGATAATAATCAGGATGATAGTGATTCGGATAATGATAATTAAACGCTAGTTACTTTTTATTGAGTGTGAGTTATTTAAGAAGTTAGGCGTAGCTACCCTATATTAGTTTACAATTACTATCGGGATTACGATTTATGCACAAGTGAGGATGAATGATTTGAATCGGGTCTATAAGGAGACGCATTCGGCGGCTAAACATTCTAGTGGTGAGGAAGAGTTAGAGTCGGAATAATAGCTGATTGATCACTATATTTATCATTTTGTGCTAAATTGGGTGCTGTAGTTATCAGGATTGTTTACAGATAATAGATTGGATGCTATGTTTATCAATGATTGTTAATTTGGTAATTATAGTGATCATATTATGTCATCTGATAAGCGAAAAGCAGTGGTGTTTCCCAAAAATCAGAAAGTGTTATCACTATTGGGTGAGAACATTAAGCTAGCGTGCAAGCGGCGAAAATACTCTCAATCACTGATTTCCGAACGAACCGGATTAAGTCGACTGACCATACGCAAGATAGAACGGGGTGACCCAACTGTTTCTATTGGGCACTATATCGCTGTGCTCTCGGTAATTGGACTGGTCGAAGACTTTGCAAAAGTCGCTAGTGATGACGAACTTGGGCGAAAGCTTCAAGATATACAGCTGATGGGTAAATAAAAATGAGTACGGAAGCCTATGTCTATGCTGACTGGGAAGAGTTCAGTGAACCGATGTTGGTTGGTACTTTACGCTCGTCTGTCACGAAGAATAAAGAACACTTTAGCTTTAGTTATGACAAATCATGGCTAACCTCATCGTTTGCCCAACAAATCGATCCTGATTTGAATCTATTTGCGGGGGAGCAGCATAGTGCTAATTCAAACAACTTCAGAGTCTTTCTAGATTCCTGCCCTGATAGATGGGGTAGAGTTTTGATGAAACGACGTGAAGCGATCATTGCTCGCCAGGAAGAGCGGAAACCTCGTGTATTTCATGAAGTCGATTATCTCTTGGGCGTTCATGACTTTTATAGACAGGGCGCGTTAAGGTTTAAGTCAGACCTTGATGGCGAGTTCCTGGATAACAATGAACAATTGTCAGCACCACCCATTTCATCACTGCGTGAGCTTGAGCATGCTGCCCTGAAAATAGAAAGCAGTGACAGTGACGACCCAGAGTATTTAAAATGGCTGTACATGCTCATGTCACCAGGTTCTTCCTTAGGTGGTGCGAGACCTAAAGCAAGTGTCATCGATGAACAAGAGCACTTATGGATCGCCAAGTTTCCAAGTCGTTATGACGAACATGATATCGCTGCCTGGGAATATCTAGTTTACAAATTAGCGCTGGATGCCGGTATCGACATGGCAGAAAGCCGAATCGAAAAATTTAATAGTCATCACCACACATTTTTGACTAAACGCTTTGATCGTACGGGAACAAGCCGACTGCACTTTACATCAGCAATGACTCAGCTCGGTTACTACGATGGTGATTATGACGCGAGCTACCTGGAACTTGCTCAATTTCTTACTGAGCAGGGTTCTAATACCAAAAGTGATCTTGCACAGCTATGGCGCCGAATTGTCTTTAATATAGCGGTATCGAATACGGACGATCATTTAAGGAACCATGGCTTTATCTATCAGGATGGCGGCTGGATCTTATCACCGGCCTACGACGTAAACCCTGTGACCCCGGCAAATGGTCTGCACTTAAATATTACCGATGATGACAATAGCCTTGAATATGATCTAGTAATGGACGTGATCGATTTCTTTCAGCTTGGAAAGGATGAAGCTGAAACGATTAAAGGTGAGGTTCAAAGTGTAGTCAGAAATTGGGAGATTGTTGCTAAAGAAATTGGCATTAGTCGAAGTGAGCAGCAGTTGATGGCTTCTGCGTTTAATGTGTGATGATGAAAGGTGACCTCCTCAAGGTTATTCTCGTGCATAAGAAAATCAAACTCGCTCCAGTATATTTAGGCGAATTTAAATAGATCATACATCTAAGGTCGAGGTTCAAATAGATGAAGTTAGCTGGAACAACAACTTGTTACTTTTAACCGCAATATTTTCTATATTCGGATTAGCGAACCCTAGTAAATATATTTAGTGGCATTCATAGATTGATATTCTGTAGGCCCTGACTGGTATTGTGCCTTTCAGGGTTTTTTTTGCATTTGCACCCGTTTCAATATGGACCGTTTAACCAGCAGGGCGTTCACCCTTTCCGGTTTCAGTGTGCAAGGCTGACCAGCACGACGTGCAAAGTAGCTCAGCGCCCACAATCCCCCTCTTTTTTACCTAATTTAACCTTATTTTCCCTGCTTTTATCTTTACTCGATTTCTATTTTAATCCTATTTTAGATGGGTTATCAGAGATAAATCACCACAAAAGAGCGCGATAAAGAATATAAAAAAGGTTGTTCCGTATGAAAGCTAATCATCTGTTATCGGTTGTTATATAGATGGCCATGTTAGTGGCGGCTGTAATATTTTGAGCCAAGAAAAAGAGGCGGTGCTAGTTGATAACGCGCGTCTAGAAAAGGCTCCAGCGCTCGCCATCGAGAATACTAAGTCAACGGTTCTGGTCGCGTCCGAAAAGCAGGGTTGATAAGCATTACTATTATGCTGATGCCGTTGTAAATAAATAGAGCATGGGCTAATTATAGCCAGTCTCATATTTACTGCTGCGGGCTTAGATATTGAACGTGTTTTAATAATCGACTTGGCTAACGTTGACGACGTCGTTTATCGTATTGCGGTCAAACACACCTGTTTTAATAAAATGGCGAATTTGGTGGTGGATCTCATTCTTATAACGCATCGTCGCATGTCCGCTATTGACTAAAATTACATTAATTTAAGGGGTCAAAGCCGTTCAATTCCATGTGCTAAAGGGCTTTGACCTCTTATTTCGCTTTAACGCTATAACGGATATTAGGACTCGCTAACATAAACTAGACAATGCGATACGCGCACCTACTGCCCGACCACCTAGAAGAAGCTGTAAAACTCAAACCGTTAGATAATTAGTTTTGTGGCCAGTTTTGGGACACAAGACAGCTTTTTGAAACCTGTAAATGAAAAAACCCTAACAAATACAATTTGTTAGGGTTTTAAAATTGGTGGGACGGCGACAGTCGATCTGGATGTTTAACTATATGTAAAATATAAACAAATATATATGATTTTTTTATTGTGGTACATAGTGTGGTACCTTAATTTAAGGCTATTTCTTCGCATTACTACATTACTGAAATAAACTTTTATTTTTTGTAACAGGTAGAGCTACTTTGCCCCTTAAATCATCCAGAAATTTATGATGAAGAGAGATTTAATGGCTAATGTGTGAAAACCAATGAGATTAATAAGTTGTGCTAGTTTAGACTTAATACCTAAATCGGAACGTCCTGCGCAAGCTTATTTTTTATTGATGATGACTCTTAAAATACTGTCCCCTGTAACTATTTTTAAAATGCATCTACTAAGCTCATCCATTTGTTGAACCTTTTAAATTCTATATAAATAAAAATAACTGCAACATGAATGCAGCATTAAGGCTTTTTTTTAATAATCCTGCTACATGAATCTAGCATGCCGTTTGCGTAATAAAATGGCTTTAGTTAGTATTCAGCCGATTTTTAATAGCGGACTAACAGCTAGGATTATTCATGACAATGTCCAGATGTTATTGCGAATAAATCATAACTTATGGATAAAATGGACATGTCGCTTTCATATCGCTCACCTCATTCGAAAAAATATTGCATCCACCTATGTTCTAGAATCAGCCGCCGTGCAGTCTGTTTATTTGCTCTTGCTGGTTTAATCGCGTTTATAAACCCTAGTTATGCGGGGCCTGCGGCCTATAACTCATCATCAAACGCGTACCTGGCTTGTAAAGCATGCTGGGAGCAGACTGATGATGGAAACCAATGCAACATTTCATATGCTAGCGTCCATGGCTGGGAAAATCTTGGATATGATGTAAGTGGTGATGCCATGAAAGCTATTGGTATAAGTGGCGCGTATATGTGTAACCCGGAAGCTACAGTAACGAAGTTCTACTATATAGCAAACGGTTACCCTTGCACCAATCAAGATAGCTCAGGCCGGTGTAATCCTCCCCCTCCAAATGAGTGTAAGACTTCTACACCTAAGCCTTTTTCAGGTAACCCTATTGATACTCTTAGCGGCATTAAGTCAGAAATAAATATTGACTACCAACATCCTCTGAATCCCGCTCTTTCAATGGTTAGAACCTATTCGTCGGCTACGGGTAGTAAACTGATATACGGACAATTGGGTTACGGCCGTTGGACGCACTCTCTTGAGCGCAGAATGGTTAACAACTATGGTTTTTATGATGCATTTAGACCAGATGGAAGGATTATCGAGATAGAGTGGCTTAACGAAGATGGCTTAGATAAAAGCTATAGAAACAGCAGTAGTACTGCATTTCTAAAAGTTCAACCAGACAATAGTCTTGAATTGACTATACGTGAAAACGGCGTATCAATTAATGAAACCTACCTATACTCATCGGGCCAATACCTAATCTCAAAGGTCGAAGATATTACCGCAAACAAAACACTGGACTTTAGTTATGATGGTACGTTGGTTACGGTCACTGATGAACTTTCAAATACAGTGCGCTATCGCATCGATAACCAGGGTCGTATTGTTGAGTTTTTTGGGGGAGGCAATTTACATTTTGCGTATACCTATATAGGCGAAAATCTTACTCAGGTGACGTACCCTGATGATTCGACCATCCTATACCACTACGAAAATAACGAGTTTCCCACAGCATTGACCGGCATCACCAATCAAAAAGGCGATCGGTATGTAACGTGGCACTACGACAATAAAGGCCGAGCGATCTCTTCCGAGCATGCTGGAGGGGTGGATAAGGTCACACTTGATTTCACTCATTCAGAAGACAGTGAAGACCGAAGGGTTGTTGAAACTAATCCCTTGGGGAAGCAGACCACCTATCACTTTAAATGGCAAGACGGAGCTCGCTTATTGACGAGGGTTGAAGGTCATGCTTCCAGTGGTTGTGTTGCTTCAAATGCTAGTTATACCTACGACGAGAATGGCCACGTTGATACTGTGACTGACCAAGAGGGGAATATCACTGATTATAATTATTCTGCCAATGGTAATGAGTTGCAGCGTATTGAAGCGAAAGGAACGCCTCAAGAAAGGGTCATTTCCACCATCTGGAGTTTGGTGCAAGTTAACGGCAACTCAGTTGAAGTGCGAACTAAGATTACTGAAGCAAATAAAGTGACAGAGTTTATCTACGATGATAATGGTCAGTTGCTCAATAAAATTATCAAGCCTGTTGTAGCGCAGTAGTCAGAAGGGAACTCTTTCAATGAAAAAATCTATGCAAGTACTCGCTCTATTATCACTATCAGGCGCGTTAATTTCACCCGTTTCAGGTACAGAACGTTTCTGGACATATAGTTACAACGATAAGGGGCAGGTTTTATCGGCAGATGGCCCTCGTACCGAAATAGGTGATAAGACTCATTATGCTTATGATGAGAATAGCTATTTAACTTCTATTACTAACGCGTTAGGGCATACCACTCAAATTATTGATTACAATGCTAATGGTCAGCCTGAAACGATAATTGATGTTAATGGCATTGCTACGCAGCTCACTTATAACTGGCGAGGACAGGTGGTTACTCAGACCTTGAAAAGTGTTCAGGGTAATGTACGTGTAATATTCGAATATGACTTGGTAGGCCTACTTACGAAAATAACGCAACCTGACGGTAGCTATGTTCAATTTCAGTATGACGCAGCAAAGAGACTTGTTGCAGTCACTAATAGTCTTGATGAACGAATTGAATATAGTCATGACAATATGGGAAACCGCTTAAACGAAAATATTAAAAATGCAGGTTTAACGTTAGTAAAAACCAAAACTAATGAGTTTGATGAATTAGGTCGATTAATAAAGGAAGTAGGAGCAGGGTTTCAGTCGACACAGTATGGTTATGATCGAAATTCCAATTTAATTAAAGTAACAGATGCCAAACTGAATACGAATACACGTCAATTTGATGCTTTAAACCGGTTAATTGAAATAACTGATGCACTAAATGGAAAGACAAAGTTTGGGTTTGATTCGCAGGATAATATGATCAGTGTGACTGACCCACGAGGCCTTATCACACACTATGAATACAACTACTTGGGTGATAACACTAAGCGAGTTAGCCCTGATACTGGTGAAACACAGTATGAATATGATACTGCAGGCAATATGGTTAAGAAAACCGATGCTCGAGGTGTCGTCGCCAACTATGAGTATGACAACTTAAATCGACTAACTCGTATTAGTTATCCTCAAAACACCTCCGAAAATATTGTGTATAGCTACGATAGCCTTTCCAATGGTAATCAAGGCGTCGGGCGGTTAACACGAATATCTGATCAAACTGGGATGGTAGAGTATTTCTATGATGACCGAGGCAACGTCATTAAAGAGACTCGGCTAATCGAAGATATCATTTATACCACTGAGTATAGCTATAACCTCGCAAACAAGTTGGTATCAATGACCTACCCGTCTGGCCGAGTCTTGAACTATAGCTACAACACCAATGGCCAGATAGACGGTATTACTACGCAAAGCTCTCAAAATGCGACGCCTCAGAGTGTTGTTCACTCCATTCAATATATGCCTTTCGGCCCCATAAAAAGCCTGACTTACGGGAATGGTATCACTAAATCGGTAACCTATGACCAAGACTATCAACTTACTGATCTTTCAAGCTTGGTGTTAAGTCGTAACATCTCCTACGATACATTGGGTAATATATCAGCAATATCAGATAGTTTAGATGTCGCTAATGACCAGTCTTTTGACTATGACGAGTTATCCAGACTTAACCAAGCAACCGGCCAATACGGTACTATCAACTATGGCTATGATGAAGTTGGCAATCGCCTATCGAGAAACCTCTCGAATGGCAGTCAGTCAAAGGATGAAACTTATCACTACGAAGCGGTCAGCAATAAACTGACCAAAGTAGAAACCGAAATAGGGGCTAATAGTAGTGAGCGTGCTTTGAGTTACCTAGCTAATGGAAATATTGATAGTGACCAAAATGCTCATAGAACACTAGCTTTGGTTTATAGCGATCAGAATCGACTAGAAGAGATAAAAAAAGATGGCGTCACTCTCGCGGTCTACCTTCATAACGCAAGTGGTCAGCGAGTTATTAAGGTTGCTCAAGATCCCTCCGCGAATATGCACTTTCACTATGATAAAAACGGTTTGCTTATCGCAGAAGGGGCGCCTGATGGTAATATAGCGAAAGAAACCGTTTATCTTGGGTCAACACCGGTTGCCCAGTTAGTGGGTAACTCATCTGGTAAAACAGATATAACCCTTGTGGCATCAAACCCTCAAACTCAAGTTGCTGAAAATACGCCATACCAATATCAAATTGAAGTGATAGCTTCTGATAATTCCACCGTCACAACTACTTTGCTAAATGCGCCTTCGGGGATGGCTCTTGATAGTCAAACAATGACGCTGTCATGGCAGCCTGGCATTCAGGATCTAGGCTTTCATCTAGTTGAAGTTCTTGTGAGTGATAGCGACGGTCAAAGCTACAAACAGTCATTTACGGTTAATGTACATGAGTTCATGGTTCCTACAGAGCCACCAATGAATCAAGTACAAGGTACTGAAGGTGAAGACACTTTAACCGGTTTGTCAGAAAGAGATCTGCTTATCGGTGGAAAAGGTAATGACTCACTAAACGGTGCTTCAGGTGATGATATTTATGCCTTCAACTTAGGTGACGGGAATGACACGATAGCGCAAGACGATGCAACAGGTAGAGATGGTCTGCGTTTTGGCCCTAACATCGCATTAACAGACCTATATGTCTCCCGAATTGGTGATGACCTACTGATTGAGCTTTTGATTTCCGAAGACTCCATACTTGTAGAAAATTGGTTCCAGGGAGTGCAGTACCAACTCGAATACCTGGAATTTGACGATGGAACAGAAAAGCTAACCAATGATTGGATATTTGAATCTGTTGATATAGTAAACTCTGTGGAGGTGCTGAATGGCACTATTGGCTGGACTTATGACGAGTCGAAGGGAGGCTTTAGTCCGAATTTAACAGCTTCGGTTACAACGAGTATTTCGACAGCTAGTGACTTATTAGATCCTGCTAAAAATTACAATGTAAAACTAACCGAGGGCCTATCAGTAACGAATACCTCGCGTATAGAAGCGCAGCTGACAGGTTACTACAATAACCCATCGAGCGGTGTTGGAGTGTTGTATGCAATTATTGAATATACAGACGGAACCGTAGGTTGGGTTGCGGGTTATAAAGATACTTATACCAGTTCAACTGTTGGAGGAAGTCTTTATAACAACGGTGAAAGTGTTTATTACAAGCAAAAGCAAAATGAAAGTAACCGAGCTGTTTACTACGATGTTCCTCGTGAAAAGCGAGGAATGGTTAAAGATGTCTGGTTACACGGTTCAGGCTTGAACGGTTACCCTATAAGTGTGTTGGGTATTAAGAATATCCGCCTGATCATTTCTGCAGATAATGCCAACAGCTACACGGGCATATCTAATGGAACGGATGACATTGTCGTGAGTACCGCAGAAAATGAGGTTCTAGATGCAGGGTTGGGTGATGATACATACCTGTTCAATATTGGCTGGGGGCAAGACAAGATAAGCCACTTAGACATGGAAGGTTTTGATACCATTCAGTTTGGCTCAGGCATAGCGGCAAGTGAACTGTATTTATCGAGGAAAGCGAATGACCTCTTAATCGAGATAAAGTCTTCGTCTGACTTCATCTTAGTTGAGCAGTGGTTTGACGGTACTCAACATCAGATTGACCAGATTAAATTTGATGACCAAACGACGCTTTCAACCGCAAATTGGGTCTTTGATACGATCGATATTGCAAACAATAGTTCTTCATTAGAAACTTCAGCAGGCTGGACTTTTGACGCAACCAACGGTGGCTTTGGTCCAGCGCTTACTGCGCCTCAAGTTACTTACATTAACTCTGCTGCGGACCTTGTTGACTCTTCAAAGCCCTATAGTACACGGATCTCACAAGGGTACGATGTTACTAATTTGTCGAGAATTGAGGCAAATCTCACTGGGTATTACAACTCACCATCTTATGCAGTGGGTATTTTATATGCGTTAGTAGAGTATGCAGATGGTTCGGTTGTAACAGCTGCAGCTTATCGCGATGCATATACCAGCTCTTCAGTCGGGGGCTCCTTTTATATGAATGGCGTCAATGTCTACTACAAACAGCGTAATAACGAAAACAATACAGCTGTATACATTGATATACCTGAAGCTAAGCGCGGGCAGGTGAAGGATGTCTGGCTACATGGTTCCGGTTTGGCGGGTTATCCCATTACCAAGCTTGGTATTAAAGACATTCGGTTTATTATCGCCAGTGACAACATCATTTCAGGCCAGTTGAATTAACACAGATACGGAAATTTATACATGAAGACGACGTACAGAAAATTGCGGACGGCGGTTATAACTGTGTTAACTGCTATTATTACAACTACAGCTCTTGCAGAATCAGAGTTGTATTTTGTTCACAATGATCATTTGGGCACCCCTCAAGTATTAACAGATAAAAATCAAAATGTAGTATGGAAAGCTGAAGAGCAACTACCGTTTGGAGAAATAGCAGAATCCGGTTCTGTTAAACAGCCAATTCGCTTTCCGGGCCAGTATGCGGATGAGGAAACGGGGTATTACTACAATTACTATCGGGATTACGACCCCTCATTAGGCAGATATATTCAGAGTGATCCTATTGGTTTGCGGGGCGGAATCAATACTTATGGGTATGTTTATCAGAACCCGCTAAAGTATACTGACCCTAATGGTTTGATTGCTTTACCTTTGGCCTTGCCTTTGATTCCTCCTGCAGCAGCAGCTGTTGGTGAAGCTTGTGCAGTTGTTGGCGCTGCTGCATGGGCAGGTTATCAAGGAATTAAGGCTCTATCTGGCTGGGGGGCTAACAATGAGTCTAGTGATGACGGACCAGAAAATGTCCCTGACTTTGATTTTAATGACCCCACAAAGCCGCCAGTTGATTCAGATGGCAATGAATGGCCTTGGAAAGGAAAGCCTCCGCAAGGCGGAGACAAAGGTGGATATAAGAATCCTAATGGTCCTGAAAGTGTTCATCCGGACTTGGACCATGGTGGCGACATAGGGCCTCATTGGGACTTTAATGATAGAAAGGGACCCGGATGGAGAATAGGTCCAGACGGTGTAGCAACGCCTAAAAAGTAGATGAAATTGCATATGAAACAGTTAAAATTAGACAAAGATGCCTTTGATTACCTTAACTATGTTTTAGATTATGATAATGAGCTATGTGAATCACTTCTTAGCCTTGTAAATGATAATTCAAATCGAGTGACAGCTACTGTATTCACAAGTTCTGAATCAGATAAATCTACTCCTGTAAACTTTAAACAGTCTGGTGACTTTGATTGTAGTTCAGGTTATCTGCCGGACTATCTTAAGAATCTATCAGAAGAGAAAGAACATTGTAGCTTGTTAATCGATGATGTTATGGCATCACCTGGTGACGACTATCTTGAAGAGCTCGATTCAAGAGTTTTGGCACTAGGTGAGCATGTATATCATATAGTTAAACCGTCAGCTGTAGACTTGAATAGTTTGAAAAATATAGTGAATGCAACAGCAGTTTCTTGGCATTTTGTTTGTGCTGTTTTAAAAGTAGATGCTTCCACTATAGAAGTATCTAGCTCGTTAAGACTGTTGGATCTAATAACGGCAGAAAAAGTGACGGAATTAATTATCGGCGCTTTTGATGGAGATGGATTTGTACACTTTGTCTTTAATTGAGAGTCACTAACGGTTGGTTAGTATAAAAAATGGTAGCCGACCATAATTAAATGATAAGAAAAAGCCTAGTGATTACTAGGCTTTTTTGTATTTGAACGTTAGCAGCTGAAAAATCATTGGATAAAGATAGCGTATTGAGTGATTTATTTTTTGGCAGCCGATACCGCGTATGATGGGAGCTTCTTAGAATTGGCTTTCGACTTATTTAGTCAGGCAGCGAATAATGGTGATGACTCAGCAATGAGCCCTTTGGCGATCATGTACTCTGAGGTAGAAAGTGTTCTTCGTAATATTGGCCAATCAAACTATTGGGACTTGAAAGCTATTGAATTTGCAAATCAACATATACACTTTCGTGTCGATAATGATCGCCATTTTTTGAGTAATTATCGGTATATAGATCTTCCCGCCGATATATCTCGTAAAAATGGCAGATATATCGGCGGGAAGGAATTTCTACCGAATTTTGAAAGTTAAATAATCTATTTTTTTAGGGCTCATTGCATAAAACTATGCAACATAATTATATGCAATGAGTGCAATTTTATTCGGTCACTACAAATAGCGCCTATCATGTAAGTTCAGAAAAGGTGACCGATCTAATTAGTTGTCAGTTAGAGGTATTTTGTGGAAGAGTTTAAAGTTGAGAATTTCAAATCAGAACATGAGGGTCTGAGTTTTCCGGAATATCGAGCGCTTTCAAAACGTTGGAACAGTTGGCATTGTCATATTTTGAAGTAGGCCGAGCAATTACTGGGCTTTTTTGTTTTACACAAGATTAGGTTGATAGATGAAAGCGGGAGACATAATTGTTAGTAAGGGGCTCTTTAGTTGGCCTTCTTTAGGGATAAGAGTTCTTACACTAAGCAGGTGGACTCATGTTGGAATCCTCATAGATGAAAATACTGTACTAGAGGCAAACGTTAAGAACGCATATGGAGAAGCAGAACCTCAAGCATCTGGGGTTTACTTTACTGATGTTAAGAAGTTTCGATCCAGTGCAAAGCGTTCAGTGGTTTTTGAACGAAACTCATCTCTCTCAGGCGCAGAAAAAGCCAAGCTATTGGAGTATGGAAGGTCTTTGCAAGGTGTCCCTTACAACCCCGTCAGAGCGAGTAGCTCAAATATTATACCGATGCTTCGAAATCTCTATTTCTCAAGCTATTACTCATTCTTTGTACTGCCATTCATTTTGTATGGTATTTTCGAAGCAACTAAGGTTAGCGCTGACTGTAATGGTTTGGTTCAATGTTCATCTGCTCTTGGCTCCAAGGTTGGCTATTATTTCTTGATTGCTACCGTGTTGGCATTTTTAACTCATCTTGGCTGGCGGTTGATGAGGCGAAGCTTATATCAAAGGGGACCAAATAATTGGTTTAGGGCTTTATTGAGACGCTTGGGTTTGCCAGATGTGGTTATGAATGCTTATGACGAGATATTTTGCTCGCAATTAGTAGCTGATGCTGATGGGAAAGTTGGAGGGAGTATTAAGTTGAAACTGAAGCGAACAGATGAGGCGAGACCAAAAGATATCTACGAGATTTGTTCAAAGAATAAAGCCGAATGGACAAAGGTTAAGTTGTAAACCTTAATTGCTGAAATTCGAAAACTAGTGGTGTTTTAGTCGTCGAAGCCGTTCTTCACGAGGGTTGATGAATACACCCGATTTGATCAAATTCTGGAAAATCCTACGCTTGCTCGTAACATTGATATCGCCTCTTTTTCTCGCGATGGCTCTTTGTTCTGCTAACTCCAGCTCTTCCTTTTCTATGCGTTCAAAATCTTCTTTTTTCATAGTGTGGGCTTCCCATCATTCAGCTTATCCTAAACTCCGATTCCCTAATTTACTCGCGCCGTAAAAACCCCATTATTAAATAACCCGAAACTTCTTTGCCCATCGCGACTAATTTGCACTATCTCCTTAGGCTGAACGCTTTCATAAACGTATTCTGTATGTTCAAAAAACTGCGCCTTAAAGGTTTCTGTGCACCTGTCTTTTTCCACTTGATCGAATAGCTTGTCTGGATCTATGCGCATGTTGGTATCCTCGATATAAATCTGACCCTCGGCCCTAGGTTACCATGAAAACGCGATTGGGGATGCTTTGGTTATGGAAAATCTAATTATCCTTTGAGGCATTGTTCGCCTCATTGCATAACGTTGTGTTGCATATAAATATGCAATGAGATCTCTTCCGATGGGCCATGTCAGGTCGACCGTGTTCATAGAAAAACAGACAGCTGTTCATACTTTTTCGGAAATTGTGTTCAGTCTTTTCAAGAAAGGTGTGCATTTTATCCCAGCACCCACATCTGTGTATTCTGCTCAAATTGAACGCTTATTCTGCTTTTCTCTGAACAGTGGTTCTGAAAAAGTGTGAACACTTGTCTGCAAAAGACTGAACAAAATGCGATAAATTAATTGATAAGAATCTTTTTTGCTTCTGTTGATATACATGGCACTTTAAAAAGTAAGTGCCTTATCAGGTTAAAAAGTTGTTCTTGAAAGTGATAGAAGGGATCTTGCTCATCAAGCGCCATTAACGAATCAATTAAATGGCTACTATATTCGTAAACTAAGTTGGTTTGGTCGTAGTAAATCGATTTTCGAAGTAGAGCGAGAATGGCGATGAATCCAAAGATATCTCTTTTTTGCTTTAAATATTCTGAATCATTTAGTTCGAAATACTCGTGATGTACGGTGGAACCAAACCTATCCCAAACAGGCAATCGCCAAACTAGAATACCTTCACTAGTCTTTTCCAGGTATTCACTAACCAGTAAATCTATTTCAATTTCGGACAAGTGTTTATTGCTTTGGTAATTTAACAAATCATAAAGCGGTAGATTGAAGCACCGATCGCTGTATTCAAATTTCTCAGCAATTTTTTTAACTGTAATTGGGGAGGCCAGTGTTCCTCTTAGCCATCGATGATAGGCCGTGTTCAGGTGCTCACTCGATGAAAACGAATAGCTCATCTCGATTACGAGATCAGGTATGCCCCCTTCAAGCCCATCAACTATTTGAAGATCCTTTAGCCAAACGGCTTGACGGAAGGCCTCCATGGCACGTTTCGGAACCACTCTAAGTACTTTGAATTTGCTGCCAATGGCTCTCACGCCAATCGATGTTTTAGGCTTGCTGTTGTTCGTCGTTTTCACGATCTAATCTCCCTGCATTTATTTTTTAATACGTATATTAAGACTTGGGAAGTCTTTGACCGTCAGCACGAGACGTGCCAATACTACGCCCCGCTTCGAGCGACAGGAGAAAGCAATGTCAGAGTCTGAAGAACGATCCGATCAGGATTTTTTACGACGAGAGATTGAGAGTGTCTTGATGGAGCAGCATGGGCCGATGATTGGTGGTCATTCACTGAGTCAGGCGCTGGGCTATCCATCTTATGATGCCTTTTGCCAAGCGGTTCAGCGAAAACAAGTGACTGTGCCAATATTCCAGATCGCTAACAGACGTGGGCGCTTTGCGCTTACGCGTGACGTAGCCATTTGGTTAGTTGCACAAAGGGATGGTTAATCAGAGATACGTAGGAGGTGTTTATTGAATTAACGAAATAAATTAATCGAGTAGTAACAACTATGAGGCTTAAAGAGAGTAGAGCCAATCGCTAGCGCCAACTAGCGACGGTCTAAGATCATGTTTAGGTGTGTGGCCAAAACACGATCATTATTCTTTTCTATTAAAACCATGTCAAGCGTGTGGGCGGTCGAATCTTGCCTATTTACGTGCTTGAAGGGTCCCTTATTGCCTCTATTTTGATCAATTTGTCCAGTCTAGTCGTGTGAAGTCATGGCTAGTTGGGTTTTCATTGAGGATAGAAAAATGGTGAATAAAAATAAACGAGAAGCCTGTCGTCAGCTGTGCACGACAGATCGAACTAAACGTGCTATTTCAAGAGCGACAAATTTAGCAACAAACACGGTTTTAAAATATGAAGCTAAATTGAAAGCTGCCAATCTAGATTGGCCCGCTATTCAGAAAATGTCAGACGAAGAGCTAAACAACATTCTTGTTTCTAAGCGTAAACCCGATCCCAAGAAGAGACTCCCCGATTGGGCGCATGTGTACAAACTGATGCAAACTCGTTATCAGACCTTGTACCAGATTTGGCACGAATACAAACTCATCGACCCTGGAACGGCTTACAGCCGATCTGAGTTTTGTAAGAAGTACCGGGAATTTACTAAAAGAATTGATGTGACAATGCGATTGAGACATCGCGCAGGCGAAACCGTATTTGTCGATTACGCGGGGACACCTATAAATTGGACTGACCCGAAAACAGGAGAGCAACGAAAAGCAGAAGTCTTTGTTGCGGTAATGGGGTGTTCTAGTTATGTGTTTGCATGGGCATCTGATAGTCAGACTAAAGAGTGTTGGATTCTAGCGCATGTAAAGCTTTTCGAGTTTTTGGGGGGCGTTCCCGATGTTGTTGTGCCGGACAACCTGAAATCTGCCGTTACGAAAGCGGGCATTATTCCCAACTTGAATCCAACTTATCTAGAAATGGCTCAGCATTACGGGACGTTTATTGATCCTGCTCGCGTTCGCAGGCCTCAAGACAAGGCCCACGCAGAACAGGGCGTATTGCTGGTCACCCGCTGGATTACTGTTCCGCTAAATCGACGTCAGTTCTTTAGCCTTGATGAGGTTAATGAGGCAATCGGTGAGTTGCTCCATTTTGTCAATCAGCGCCCCTTCACGAAACTCCCGGGTTGTCGCATTGAACATTTCTTGGAGTTGGATAAGCCTGCGTTAAAACCCCTTCCAGTAGCGCCTTACGAGTATGCGGAATGGGTTCCTGAACAAAAGGTTGATCGTGATTATCACGTGAAAGTGAAAAATCATTTTTACTCAGTACCACACCGTTTCGTAGGCAAAAAAGTAGAAGCGCGTGTGACGTCGGGCATGGTTGAGGTTACCCATTCTAACCAGCGAATAGCTTCGCACGTCAGATCTCGTTATGAAGGTCAGGCGACAACGGATGCTAAGCACATGCCCGAGTCACACCGAAAATACGCAAATCGTAACTACAGTGCTTACCTGAGTTGGGCAAATGAAGTGGGACCGGCGGTTGTTGAGGCTGTAAAAAACCAGTTTGCAGGTCGAGAAGAATTCTCCGCTAGAGCATGTAAATGTTGCGACCAGTTGCAACACCTCGGTCGTTTATACGGCAATGAAGATCTGGAAGCAGCATGTTCCCATGCTAAAGCACTTGCCTCTCTTACCGTCACGAGTATCAAGTCCATCTTGCAAAGCCGAGTCCACGAATCGCCTACACCCCCATCACCACAACTCAATATTCCTCTTCACGAAAACATTCGTGGTGCTGACTACTATGCGCAAGGAGTGCAGACCAATGCTTAATCAACAAACTGTAGACTATTTAAGACGACTGAAACTCTATGGCATGATCGTGCAACTGGAGCATTTTCAGGATAACCCCTCGTTAAGCCCTAACTCATTCGATGAGTGTTTTGCGCAGGTCGTCGAAGCCCAATGGCATGACTTTTTGACCAGACGCCAGAAAGGGCTAACACGTTTCGCCAAGCTCAAGATACCTTCAGCGTTCATAGAGGATATGGATTTTAAGGCCGATAGGCAGCTGGATAGAGGGCAGATTATGGATCTCGCCTTATGTAAATGGGTCATAAAGAATCAACATGTCATTTTAGAAGGTGCTTCGGGCGGAGGAAAAACTTGGATGGCCTGTGCGCTGGCAAATCAAGCTATACGCCAGGGTCATAGAGTTCTATTTATGCGGTTTTCACTATTGATGGAAGAGCTTCATATAGCGCGTGGTGATGGCTCGTTACCCAAATTAAGGCGGAAAATAGCGCGAGCAAAGCTACTAGTCATTGATGACTTTGGCTTAGCGACGGTCTCGCAAGAATCTATATTAGACTTTCTGGAAATCATTGAAGAACGAATGGGAAAGGGTTCACTTGTCATTACGTCGCAGCTGCCTATTGGTGCATGGCATCAATATTTTGAGCAGTCTACTGTTGCCGATGCAATCTTGGATCGTTTGATTCACAGAGCTCATATCATAAAGCCGAGAGGCGGATCTATGCGCAAGTTACAGGCTGAGAAGGAGGGTGTGTAATGTACTACTTTGAAAATGTCGATAATGTCAGTGTGTTGCAACGTGTACCATCATTTAGATTTGGCCAGTTTGATCAGGGAAATGAAGCTGGTTTTGATGTAGAAACAATGTTGATTGATCAGGTCTTGGACCACTATACCAACTGTTTGTTGAATAATGAGGTGGCATTGCGTTACCTAGCTCATCGGGGGCTGACTGATCAAAGCATTATTCGAGAGTTTCGCCTAGGTTTTTCTGATCGTTCTTTGGGAAAGAAACTTAAACAATTAGGTAGTCCTCAGGAAGAGGAAACGCGAGGAAAGTTACAGTTAATCGGCTTGCTGAAACCGAGCGGCCATGAATTTTTTCATGGATCAATTGTGTTCCCGTTCATTGATGAACACGGTGTTGTTACCGGTGGATATGGTCGAAAAATTACGCGTAAACTACGTTCACCTTCTGTCTACCATGTTCATTGGAACCCTAACCAAGCGGTCTTTTTCAACCAGAAGTCTCTCATGGGAAACAAACGCATTATCCTGTGTAAAACCCCACTTGAGGCTCTCTCTTATTGGGCTATTGGTTTTAGAAATGTGGTTTCTACCTTGGGTCTACGGCAATTTAATGAGCATCATATATTTGCGCTACAGCAATATGGGGTTGAAGAGGTGCTCGTCGCTTTTGACAACGATCGTGAAGGTAACGCATCAGCTCGCTTAGTTTCACAAGCATTATCGGCGTTTGAAATAAACTGTAGGCGTATTCGTTACCCGCAGGAACGGGATGCCAATGATTGCCTTGTTTATGACAGGCAGTCACGACGGTATTTTGAAGGTTTGGTAGAAAAGGCAAAACCTTGTAATCAAAGCTACTACGCACTAAGAAAAAGCAAAAATGATGGTTGATGAAAAACAACTCAGCGCACTTGGAGAGTGCGTTGAGTTTTACATCGAGGATTGTTTGGCGAGAGGGCAAAGTAATGCGACCGCCAAATCAAAAGAGACGCTGCTTAATGTATTTATCAAGTGGTGCGCTCATTTAGATATTCACTCTATCCATGGTGTGGATAAATTCGTCTTAGAGAAATACAGAAGACACATTGCGAAGCACAGAAAAGTAACGGATGGTGAGCCGTTATCACCCTCTACCCAACGGATGCGATTGATGGCAGTGACTGGTTTAATTAAGCGTCTAGGGTATTTCGATGTATTAGATCCAGAATTTGCTGAACGATTTGAACTGCCAAAAGCACATAGGCCAATTCCGAAAGATATTCCGGAGGACGAGGAGGAAGTCGAAATGATTTTAAATCAAACTTTAACCGGGCGTTACGCTATCCGGGATCGAGCAATATTAGAGGTTTATTATGCGACGGCTATTCGCCGTAGCGAGCTTGCCAAATTAAATATACGAGACATTGATTTTAAACTCCGCATGGTCACGATCCGTTCGGGCAAAGGGCGACGAGATCGACGGGTACCAATTGCTCAAAGAGCCTTAGATTGGGTGGAGAAGTACATCAAAGAGTTTCGACCAAGGCATGCGACAATCGAGTCTGGTGACACCTTATTCCTGACCAAGTATGGCAATCGTATCAAACCAAAAATATTAACTGAGATGGTTGGAAATTACATACAGCGTTCAGGAATTGGAAAGAAAGGAGCCTGTCACTCGTTTCGTCATGCGGCAGCCACTCAGATGTTGAGGAATGGTGCTGATATTAGGCATGTACAAGAGATGTTAGGTCACCTTGATATATCTAGTACGCAGATATATGCAAGGGTAACGGTCAAGGATCTTAATAAGGTTTACCATCAAACTCATCCAGCAGCTCTTAATGAAGGAGGGCGCGGTATGCCCAATACATGAGAGGTTAAACAGGTAGTACCTAATTCCAGTTCTAAAATGCATTGTAAATATTTGTTTATTATCTAATAATGACCGTGTATTCATGGTGCCACTTCTGTCTATATAGAACCTAAAGGAAATAGGTATTATTTGATGAGTAGTAATTTCCTAAAGAGCTTTGTCGCTAAACCTGTACGCGAGAAAAGTGGTTCGAGATCTTCCAATCGATTCGACTATCAAAAGAACTGGTCTTTATGTGAGTTGTTGGAGTTACATGCCGCTAATAATGAATATCTTATGGTTTTTGAACATCATGACGACGTCGTTGTTTTTGATTCACATTCCAGTCCATCAAGTGCTATTTTCTATCAAGTAAAAACCAAAATGCCTGGGAACTGGACGGTAGGTTCACTTACTAAATCTAAATCTAAAGATGATAGCTCTCAGTCAATATTGGGTAAGCTGTACTCAAACCATGTAGAGTTTTCAGATTATGCAAAACAGCTTGTGTTTACTTCGAACACGGGTTTATCTGCCAAGCTAAGAAATGGAGACAAATCAATTGATTTGGGACAAGTTTCATTCTCGCAATTGTCTGATAAAGACAAGGAAAAAATACAATCCTTAATTGAGCCTGATGAGCAAAACTACTGTGATGTAGAAGGGCTAAGTAAAATCCTTATTGAGCAAAATGATCTACGTGTGGCCGATCATACGGCCATCACAAAGGGGAAGTTAGTTGAATTTTTCGAAAAATTGCATCCTGACTGCCACGTTCACATATCGTTAGTCTATAAAACATTCTTTGACGAAATTAGGCGTAAAACTAATTACGAAGAAGATATTGCTGGGATTGATGAGCTTCTTGAGCACAAAAGTATAGGTAGAGAAAGCTTTTCTGGGATGGTGAATACTGTTTTGCAGAAGCGAAACGATAATGACTTGTGGGCTGAAGCGAACCATAGACTGTCTTTGGAGGGGTTCTCTTTCCTAGAGCTTAAAAATGTCCGGATGAACTGGCGGCAATACATCGTGGATAGAATGAATGTAGAAGATGAATTACATATTGATTTTAGAGAGGTAATTCAGAAGGAAGTTGGAAAGGCAATTTCAGGTTCTAATGTTGGTACGTTTAAGTCTTTAAGGGATGAAGTTATTGGACAAGTAGCCAATAGTTATGAAAATGACTTCAACAAAGCTTATATTCAAGCTGCTATTTTATATGAGGTAATGAAGGATGATTCAGTACCGGCGTCTCATTAGGAATTTACGGATAAAACAAAATGAAAAACTTGCAGTTAACAAGCATGCTTCTAGTATCGCATCGAGAAAAAAAGGCAAGAAAAATAGAGTTCGACCCGAAAGTGACGGTAATTCAAGGAGCGAATGACACCGGTAAATCTTCACTCATAAAGAGTATTCCGTATGTATTCGGTGCAAATCCCCACAAGAGGCACCAGAAGTGGAAGGATGCCGATGTTGCGATACTGGTTCGTTTTAAACTAGACCGTAATGAATATTCACTCTATCGACATCGTAATTCATTTTCTTTATTTGATACTAATGATAAGAAAATGGGGACTTACTCAAGTGTAACCTTAGAATTAGCTCCTGTTTTAGCAAAGCTGTTTGACTTTAATTTGAGGCTTTCTGATAGAGAAGGAGTGCCGATAACGCCACCTCCTGCATATTTAATGCTGCCTTTTTATCTTGATCAGGACAAAGGCTGGGTAGATACATGGAGCTCATTCACAAACCTTTCACAATTTGCATATTGGAAGCAACGAGTATCTGGATATCACTATGGACTCAAACCTGACAAATGGTATGAGCTTGAGGCTAAAAAGAAAAAGTTAGAAGGGGATAAAGATGAGCCTGAACGTCAAGTTGAAGCCATAAAATCAGTTCGGGAAAAGACATACAATGAGCTGTCTCGGGTAGATTTTGACATCGATATTGAACGGTTTAGGAAGGAAATTGATCAACTTCTGGATAAGTGTGACAGTCTTAAAAGCTTAGAAAGTAAGTATCGGAAAAAAACTACCGAACTCAGAACAGAGAAAATTAGACTGGTAGCGCAGATAGAAATTGTTGCTAAGACCCATGATGAGTTAAGTGAAGATTATAAGTTCTCGTGCCAGACCGAAGCTGAATCTATTGGTTGTCCTACATGTGGTGCCCATTATCAAAATTCATTTGCTGAAAGGTTTGAAATTGCTCAAGACACTGAAACTTGTACAGACTTACTTGCATCTTTAAGGGAAGACTTAGGAAAGGTAGAGAGGGATATAAGTCAAGTACAGCAATTACTTAGCGAAACCAAAAACGATATCCAAAAAATCAATAGTATCCTTTCGAAAAAACAAGGGAAGGTAAAATTAAAAGACTTGATTGATCTTGAGGGAAAGAAGTCACTGATTGCCCATCTTGATAAGGAATCAGAAGCTTATAGGGTTGAATTAAGTGAACTGGATAACGAGATTTACGATCTTTCTCAGGATATGGAGCGTTTTGATGATCCTGAACGTCGAAAAGAAATAATCTCTGATTATGGGGAAATTCTCAGAAGATACACGATGAAGCTTGGCGTTTTTTCTCTAAGTGATAATGTCTATAAGAATATTAATACTTCAATTGAAGAAAGTGGTAGCGATCTCCCTAGAGCAATACTCGCTTATTTTTATACCACGCTGGATGCAATTAAGAAAAACGGTAACTCAACTTACTTCCCTATAATTATTGACGCTCCTAATCAGCAAGAGCAGGATCCGGACAACTTAAAGAAGATGTTAGATTTTATCTCAGATAATCGACCTGATGAAGCACAATTGATTATCGGCTTAGTGGATGATGCAGATGTTGATTTTAATGGAAAGATTATTTCATTAGATAAAAAATATTCTGTGCTGGAGGAAGGCTATTATCTGGATGCAGTGAACGAAATTCGGTATTATGAAACAGCAAATTTGGAAATAGGTGTTTGAATTTATTAAATTATTTTGATTTGTAAGTTCTAGGTCACAACTATTAGCAAGTGGATTAGTTTACAATTACTATCGGGATTACGACCCCAGTGTGGGGCGGTATATTCAAAGTGACCCCATTGGGTTACGGGGTGGGTTGAATACTTATGGTTATGTTTACCAGAATCCACTAAGGTACATAGATCCAACGGGTGAAAATGCCCTAGCACTTGGTGGGTTAGGTTTAGCGGCTTCTGCCTTAGCGGTTGCTAGCAACAGTGGTAATCCAGCGGTTCAAAATGCGGTAAGTAGTGCTGCCGAATCAATCTACGCTATGGCGAAGGGGGGAAAACAGAATAAAAGAAACCATTGGAATGACTGGGCAGATCGAGAGGCTAGAGTTGGAGGCGGAGATCCATGTAGCCACCTTGCCTCAGCCTATAGCAGAGCGAGGGCCTCTGGTAATAAAAAGGAAGCCCGCGAAATCCAAACAGCTCAAAAAGCTGCTGGCTGCAGGAACATAACAAAAAGAGAAGAGTGTAATTAGGATATGACTTATGGCTTGGTATGCTGCTAGTGTAATAATGTTATTTGAGTATGAAGATGCTGTTCAAGACGATTTCCCTGTTTGGGAAAATGTCTATTTGGTTGAAGCTGAGAGTGAAGAGCTTGCAATCGATAAAGCAATTAGCTTTGGAAAAGAAGATGAAGGCAATGATAGCGGTTCTCTTACTGTGAATAACCGAAAAGCAAGAAAAGTTTTTCAAGGAGTAAGAAAATTGATCACTGTTATCAATTTAAATTCTGATGAAGATGTGCCTGGTGATGGAGCAGAGGTGACTTTTTCAGACTTTCTATTGAAATCTAAAGCTGACTTAGAAAAACTAGTTCAGGGTGATCCTGTCCAACTATCATATATTGATTGAGACTATGCTCGAATTTGCCTTGCTCTATCCTCTACCTAAGAAAACCTGATTGGCGTTGAACCTTTCAGGGCTTTTTATTGCCTGTTTGTAATCATCAAAAGACGTGCAATTTCACCAGCGGGGCGTTCAACCCTTTCCGGTTTCAGTGTGCAAGCTTGACCAGCACGACGTGCAACCTGGGCCAGCGCCCACATATAACTACTATTTCTTTCATACCCCCCAGCAAATAAAGCAACCATTTGTGGAGAGTTCCAGGATACTTGAAACTTATCGAAATGAATCGACCAGCTTTATCTAAACACTTTTCTGTTTGAATTCTTCTAGCTTTTCATAAGCTAGTGGAGGCATATTATTAGCTTCTCCATGCTTACGTCTAGAGTTATAAAACATTTCAATGTAATCAAAAATATCTGCCCGTGCATGCTCCCGAGTCGGATATATTTTTCTCTTTACTCGCTCACGCTTAAGTAACTGAAAGAAACTCTCAGCCACTGCATTATCATGGCAATTTCCTCGTCTGCTCATACTCGCTTTAAGATTGTGAGCGTTCAGGAAGTCACTCCATTCGTAACCCGTAAATTGACTGCCTTGATCAGAGTGGATTAATACTTGATGTTTGGGCTTTCTACGCCATACTGCCGCGAGAAGCGCTTGAGTAACAAGCTCAGTCTCCATTCTGGCGTTCATCGACCAGCCAACCACAGCACGAGAGTACAAAACTAATACGACAGCAAGGTAAAGCCAGCCTTCATGTGTTCTGATGTAAGTAATATCAGTAACCCAAGCTTGGTTTGGTACAGCTACTGAAAAATTACGATCTAATATGTTGTTCGCAACTATTGCAGGCTTGCCGCCATATTGACCTCTATACTTCTTATAACCCACTTGCGCCCTGATGCTTTCTTGTCGCATCAAACGCGCTACTCGGTTCTTGCTGCACCTCTCACCCAAATCACGAAGGTCGCTAGCTACCTTTCGATAACCGTAAACGCAGCCGCTCTCCAACCAAGAGTGCTTAATCAAACCTGTTAGCCTTTCATCCTCCACCTGGCGGCTAGACTTGGGTTGATTTAGCCAAGCATAAAAACCACTACGCTGAATAGAAAGCGCTTCGCACATGATCTTGGCTGGGTAATTGTTGAGCCTTGTCTTTATGAACGCGTATTTTTCTTTGACTCTCCCGCGAAAAATACGGTTGCTTCCTTTAATATGTCGCGCTCCATCGTAACGCGCTTAAGCTCTTTTTCTAACTGCTTAATTCGATTATCTTGATCAAGCAAATTCTTATGCTCTTCACTATCTGGGCCATAGCGTTTTATCCAGTTGTAGAGCGAACTGCTAGTGATGCCAAGCCTTTCTGAGACACTGCTAACTGAGTGGCCGTGCTCAGTAACTTGTTTAACTGCTTGGCTTTTAAATTCTTCGGTGAATCGTTGAGACATTATTACTCCTTAAGTACACACAATTATAAAGCAAAAATGTGTCTAGAGAAGTCTGGTCGATTCAGTTTGCCCGAACTCTTTATCATTTAGGTAAATTTTATTCTGAGTTTGTGCTGCACGGTTTGCGGTAAACGTTTTATTACCAACCTTAAAACTAAGAGTAAACTCCCATCCCGACAAATGATTCTCAAATGCCGTAATTTTGTTGGAACCAAGGCAGAAGTTTACGATCTGAAGCAACAACGACTTACCAACACCATTGTATGTATTGTTTTTATCCGTTGATGTGCTTTTTCCAATAATTAGGGTTAACCCTTTGGAGTTAAAATAAACTGTATTAAAAGAAGGTTTATTCGCTTCTAAAGAAATTAACTGCATTTGACTACTTTTCCTTGTTCATTTAACTCAACTGCTCCACATGCATATAAAAAATCTAACGCCAAAATGATGTGTTCAAAATCATGGCTAATTAGTAGATCGAGGTTCTTTAACTTGTCATAGATTTGTTCTGGAGTCTGTGGGCGAGATAATAAATATAAAATATTTGCTCCCAACCCCAAAAGCGACTCAGACAACCGAATGTGCTTCTGTGGACTAAGCATGTTCGTTCACCTTTGCATCATAATCTTCTGGTGGCTCTTCAAAGATGTCACATGCCTCAAAAAAGAATGCCATTACCGCGATTATATTTCTTTCGTAGTCTCGCCTATGTCTATTAGACAAATTGGCAGGCGACATTTCATCAACCATTTTTTTAAACACTATATCGGACTCAGACAAACCACTAGCAATTGCAGCTTCTTCATTGTTAGAGTTTAAATAGTGTTGATACATTGTATTCAGCGAGTCTCTAGACTGTTGGCGGGAAAACTTACTATTGGTTCGAAAATAGTCTTCAACATAGCCAACTTGGTATGCACCCACATTTAGGTGCATTGCAGTGCTATTGCCCAGCTTATTAAAGTGTATCTTATTATAGAAATCAGGAGGCTCATTTGTTTGAGAATCAGAAAAGCCGCTATAGTTCTCAGATACGTAGCCTACTATTTCAGCAACGATTGAATTGTCGATAAACCCAATATCTTCTGATTTAGGATAATAACCACAAATGGAAGCAATACTGTCTTCCGGTAGCTCCATGAAAACGTCTTCTAATTCAGAAGAAAGAAATACGTCACAAACCTCCAGATTGTAATTATTCTTAAGACTATTTAATGTCGTGTAGATTTCTGGATAGGCACCATGATATTTGTCATTGAACACAAAGTAGAAATGTTTAATTTCATAGTTATGTTCATTCCCCCAATATGAAATTAAACCCTCTAAATCTTCTTCGAGCTTAGAGGTAGCAGAAGTGGGATTACCAATTGGTGATTGAGGGGAATATACTTGATAATACTTTCCCTCTGATTGGATAAATCCATCGTTTTTTCTATCACCAATGCGTCCTTGAGGCTTAACTTTTTTAAAGTCCTTGTTTGATGCGCGCATCACATCGCAAAACAAATCTTCGAATGCATTTCCATTTGACTCATGGACACGCAATTTAAACGCTTTACGCACATCTAATTTTTGTTGAACATCCATTAATGAATTCCTTTCACTGCAACCTAAATAGTTTTCTTTTTTGTTATTAAGCCCTGACTACCTTAGCTTCGAGTTCATAGATCTAATTATTTATCTATAAATATATCGTTAGTTGAAGGCCCTACACGTTAATTATAAATTAACGCAGCCTTAATGCCCTTTCCTAATTTCTTATTAAAATTCTCAGTTTTTTAGGCTCTAAGTGAGATCTGCCAGTCAGTGTAAGATGGATGAAGTATTAAGGCTAATAGTTTTAGGTAGCGAATTCGAACTAAATTACTGAAATAAAAAGAATTCAGATCAACCAATATCTTGTTTAATACGGTAAGCAGGCATAATAACTGTCTCAATATATCTACAGATAATAAAGTATCTCATTCATATAGATAATGTCGGCAATTGAATAAACATTTTTCTGTTATAAACTAATACTTCATCACAAATTCAAATTACCAACTTATGATCATCGTCGATGTTGAGGCTTCTGGCCTACACCAAGAAAGCTACCCGATAGAAATTGCTTGGCAAGACTCTGAACAACCAGAGAGCTTTGATAGTTTCTTAATTGTACCTGCTGATGATTGGACTTATTGGGATGAATATGCGGAAAGTGAAATACACCATATCTCACGCGAGCAGTTGTTTGATTCGGGTATTACCGTAAATGAAGCTTGTGAGCGACTCAACTCAGCACTGATAAATCAGGTCATATACTCAGATGCTGTCGAGTACGACCAACGATGGCTTATGAAGTTATTTGATGAGACAGAAATAAAGCCCACATTTAGTTTTGGTTCAGTAATAGATTTATTACCAAAAGGTGGAGACTTAAAGTACAACAAGTTACTAGAAAGCGCTCCTGTAAAACACCGAGCCCTTGATGACGCAAGGCAGATTGCAGCGTGGGTGCATCACATATTAGAAACTTAGTCGGGCGTCTATTCTGAAAGGCTCGCAACTAGTTCAGAAATTACTACTGCCGGATCAAGATCAATAGATTTTGCTACATCTATTAATTCAATCAAATCAATATTTCTTTCGCCACCTTCATATTTTGATACATAGGATTGTGGTCGACCGAGTCGCTCAGCTAACTCTTGCTGTCTAACTCCCTGCTTCTTTCTTAAGCCTCTAAGTAGAAACTGTAACTTCTCATATCTAGGGTCTTGCTTGTTCACTGTTTCTATCTCTTTTGAATAAACGAATTGTATCTGACTGAGATGAAATGCAAGGCAAAGGAAACGAGCTGGTTCACGCTGAAATTTAGAGTCTTTTTCAGAGGCTACTTTTTGATCAAAAAACCGAAATAGGTCGATTTCTTGATCGTCGAGTAGCTTACCCCTGATTTTGCCGTTTTATTCACGTAGACACGCGAGCGAAACACAGCGACACGTCCATGAAACAACGCGACAAGTTAAACGAAACGGCATAACACAATGTCGGACTTCATTTAATCCTTACCCGACTGCCCTGCATAGCCTATTCTAACGTTAAGCAAAACTCAATTCTTCCCTAGAAAAATGTACTTAATTGTTCTCAATCAGTTTTAAATTCGCTTAATCCTTCCCAATCCTAAAACATTGTATTTATTGTATAAATAGACTGCTTTTAAGGCTAGTATTGTTAGAGCTGTATAAGGACAAGAAATTTAGTGTGCTGCAGTAATGTAAAACCAATGAAGAACTCTTTGAGCATAAATTTAGGTTTGAACTTGAACTGACAATACTGTTTTGACTAGAATTCACAACGTATTAATGCCGTTCAGATCAAATAGACCCTTCGGTCTACCAGTCTGTGATTTAAAATATAGAATAGTCCGATTAGACTGCTTACTACCAGCTTATGATGCAGTTATGTAGTATTTTAAAAGAAATCTTAGGAAAATAGCTGCTAAGATGGAATTAACATAAATAAGACTCTAAGATGAAGAAATAATACTTTTTCGTAATTGCCCTAAGAGAAATATGAAAGGTCTTTTCCACAAGTACGCATTTTCAGAAGAACCCAGACGTCATGCTCACAAGATACTGAGGGGCTCCAGAAGAATATTTATCGCTTATTCTCATACTGACTTTAGAAAAGCGACAGAAGTCCGAAAGAAAATCATTAAGCTTCGAAAAGATTCTAACCCTAACACTGTTTTCTTAGATCAATCGTCGTTGAAGCCTGGAAATTCCGTTACCCCAGTCGAGCTTCAAAACGAACTACTTAATTCTGATTTGTTAGTGGTATTATGCGGACGTGACACGCATCAACGCAGAAATGTTCTACAGGAAATTGAACACGGGATTGACCTACAGAGCGAAGGACAACTTCAGATTTTACCAATCATTCTAAAAACAGGAGCAACACTTCCTAAAGGGATAGACTTCAAAATTCATGGAATCAATGTTCACGTACTATTCCCCTCCTTATATTGGCTAAGTATTTTATTTTGGATAACTAGCATTATCTCATCCTTGTTAATTTTATATTTTATTACGACAGTACTTATTGCTATATTTGTAATGCCTGATAATGGGTGGACCTTTCTAAATTCAGGTAAAGGTGGCTTTGATGATGCAATCTTAGTTAAAGACTCTGACGATGTTGAAAGTATTAGGACGCGTACAACTACTATAATTCGTGGTCGGTCTGCAGACATAGTTGATAGGACGAATGACCAATTTTATGAAATCAGCACTGCTGGTGGAGTTGGAGTTACGGGTGAATTCAGAATGTCATCTGATGACGCTGGCTCATTCATACTTAGTGATTGTTTCTATAGCAAACCTGATAAACATAAATCCTGCGACCATCATGGGACACTATTAGATGACATTCAAGCATTCCAAGATGAAGAACCTACTGCAAATGAAATTTGGAGTAATCTCTCTTCAAGAGTTTCTAAATGCGTACAGCTAAGTATTGATGATAACGAGAATATTGCTTGGGACTTTGAACATACTGAAAGAACGAGCTTTAGTTCGTCACAAGAAGATACTATAAAGGTGTTCAACTGCGGAAAAGGCAATTATATTGGATTCTCAGAACATCACACTACCCCCCCTGATGCGAGAATTTATAACTCTGGAGTATCTATAGCTTGGTTCCAAAATACTAGCTCTATAGATGGTGGGAGTCTAGATTTTAGTGCTGCTGATTGGAAAATAATCAATCAAGACATTGATATTTCAGGAATTGTAGCCGTTTCAACAGTGCTCGATAATTCTAAAGAGTTACTATTCGCTACAAATAACACACAGCTTGATGATCAAGGGGCTGAAGGAGGATTATTTCGCTCAATAGACAATGGAGAATCCTGGGACGAAATTTTGCCAGCTAAAATAATAACTGACGTTGTCATGGGGTTGGATGCATCAAATCGTATCGTTATTGCATATAGGGAATCGGAAGACGGCGTATTCGGCATTAAAGTCAGTGATAATAACGGGGATACTTGGAAAAATTTCCCCTTACCACTCAAAGTTTCAACAGTTCAAGAAATTAAGCTACTAGGAATTTTAAGAGATAATAATATAGTTATCTCTCTCCCAGGTGCGCGCTTAGCTGCAACTGTAGAATATTCTTTATGGGATAAAGTTATTGCGAGCATAGGTCAAGTAATAAAACTGATTAAAGGCCTGTTGTTCCTGCAATGAACAATTAAATCAAGCCATTAAATCATTTTTAGGTGAGCGTAGTGAAAATGTGTATATATTCATTAGAGTTAGGCAAATTGAAAATAACTTTAAATCACATTTTTTCTAAAAAACAACAGTCATAATCTATTTCTAGAATATTAACCAATTGCAATAGCTTTCGTAATTAGAATTAAGACGACCAAAGAAATATAAAACCCCCAAACAGAAAAGGATTTCAGGGAAGTCCATTGCAAAATAGACATACTACCTTTAGGTGCTACGGAATATAAGTCCATTTCGGTAAGAGTCTTGTTATGTAGTTTAAATATAAAATCGTTATATGAATTTCGAAATGCTTTTTCAAGGGCCAAATAATATGCGTCTAAAGCTCCAAATACAAAGGTCGGCAGTAATGCTATATATGCATAATCTGGTTTATCTTTATCTGCAACGATAACGAGTACTGCGGAAACTAGTGTTACACACCAAGCTTTGCTTGCAGAACTGTTAGCAGCCATACGCTGAATTACATTTTGAAGTATACCTAAATGTGTCTGTATTGACGCGGATTCACTATCGATAGTTAATGCACCATCTATTCCAAGCATATTACCCTCATTGTGCTAAAAAAAATTTTACCCATCTATCAAGGTTTTGATTATATTCATCAAATAAAAATGATTCATGACACTGTACGACACTTGAAAGATTTCTGCCATCGTCAAAGTTGAAAGTATCCGGTCGGTCGGTTCACTAGCAGCTAGACCCAGTGTCCGAACGACTTAAGATGTACGAAAAAACATCCAAAAACCTATTGGATACACAAGCCTTCTAATTTTTTTGTTAGACCAGTAGATAACTAAGCATCTTCTTGGCGGCTAGAAAATTATGAGGCTAGTTATGGCGATTGAAATACATGTAATTCTAAAACTCATGGAGAAGTCCCTGTATTACACATGTTCTATTATTTTTTTAAATAATAAGTTAACTAATTAAATAGCACTGCTTAATTCTTTAATTTTATCTATGAACAAGCTAGCTATTTTTCTAAACCCTGCGGGGCTTGGATGAATTTCATCACGCCAATCATCTTCATTTCCAGCTTCAAGGGTTCCTTGAGTTCCAAGAACGTGAAATTTACCATTGGCCTGCGGTAATGATTCAATATTTTTAATAGTTTTACCAAAACTAGAAAGCAAATAGAGAATTATTTCATTCTGTTTATCAAATGGTATACCTCTATCACTCAGATAAGGGCTCATCCATGACTTGGTTTCATACCAGTCACCAACGATACCCCCAAATAAATGAACCCCCTCAGAACTAGCAGTTGGAATATCGTACATGTGTGTAATAATATTTGCTTCAGGAGCAAAATCATTTCTGATATCCATAAAATCGATATATGCGTTACGAACACTTTCTAACTTACGTTCAAACCTAACTTTATCTATCAACGACTCTGCGGAAGCACCATCAATATATTGGCCAGGCTTTAAGATGAAGTTCATGTCATACTCACCAACAATATCATTACCTCCGCCAGACAAAAGTATATAGTCAATGTTGTTTCCGCTACGCTCTAAAACCTCAAAAGTTTTAAGTTTTTGATCCCCATAAACCATTTCCATTATTTCATCGCCATTAGATTCATGACGAAGCATATTAATATCCCCTCTCATATCATTGCAGATCCAAGCTAATATATTTGATGGGTCACCAATAATTAGATTTTTCTTAGGGTAACCGAACCAGCTATCGCCTTCTGCATAAATATTAATTCGCTCAGGAAATTCATTGATCATCCATTCAAAATACTTCTGCTCTTTAGTAACGCCATGCTTTTCTAGTTTTTCTGCCAAATGCGGACTAATATTTTGTCTCATATCTTATTTCACTCAGTGTTTGTCAAATTAATTTTTATATTTATATTTAGCTACCATAGAAAAACTTATTTTTTATTAATAACCTTACAATTACGATCACAAGCAACCTGATAAATTTTCTTCCTATATATAAGCATGCTATGACTTCGTAAAGGGGCTTTAACTGTGGCAAATATATGCTTCCAAAACCATATTAACCGATCAATCGCTGGTGGATTACTTAATAGTTTTACGTCTTTGAAACGGCCTTCAGCCACATCAGTTAAGTAACGTAGGTCTCCGTAATGACGATATCCATTTAACTTATCAATCATCTCTTCTAGTTTTCTAAAAAAATTAGAGAGGGATAGAGAAAAACTCGATAAAAAAGCTAAAGCCTTAAATAAATTCATGAATAAAGCAGTGATAGCTCCAGGCGGTATTTTGGGCACAATATCACTTGAATTAACCACTCGATAAACTGGTGTTTTGATATTATCAAAGTACTCATAACTAGCTACCCTTGGAGCTCCAAAAGTATAGCAAGCCCCATTAACGTCAGAAGCTAGGTGCTTAGTTGCAAGTAAAGCAAGCGCCCCTCCTAGAGAGTGCCCCGTAAGAAAAAGTGGTAATAGGTCACCTTTATCGCTAAGTGCTTGTTCTGACTTTAAAATATCGGATAATATATTTTCTATGGTTTTACCTTTATCTGTATTCACTCTAAAAGCGTTATTAAAACCAGTATGAACTTTAGTAGATCCGACATGAGTTGGTAAGGCATATATATCAGTCAGCCAGTCCGAGATTTCATCTTCAGTACCCCTGAATGCAATAACCAGATATGACTGCTCTTTTTCTACATTACGTTTACAAACAAAGGCTTGACTAGATTTTATATTTATCGTTTCGAGAAGGTCAAAGCCACTTTTTTTAAGTAATTTTCTAAGTAAATCAACACTTATATTATGCCCTAATAAAGCATTTTCACTGAATTCATCAAGAAAATCACGAATACTTTCTGTTTCATCAAGTTTAAGGTCGACAATGCTCTTGACTGCATCTGTAATAAAGCTGCTTGGTCCCTCAAATTTGAAATACGCTAAGTCCGACATTTCAGAAAGTACATATGCCATGCGGTCACTATAGGCAGGACGTTCCAGGGGTGGAGTTAACATATCTTGATCGACGAAAAAATCGCCTATTAAATTTTTATTTGAGGTTGTTTGCCTTCTATACGAGAAAAAACCCGTACAGAGAAAGCCGAAGAAAGAGATAATACCTAAAGACGTGAGTGAATTTTGTGAAAGAAAATCACTAAAGATTGAGAATAGCTCTGAAAATTCCATTTCGTTGAACCTTAGCATTTAAACGAATATTATTTTTTCGCTAAATACGAGAAACAACATCAACTAATAAATAATTTATCTTTTGTAAAACAAATCAATTTTATTAAGCTCTATATCCTCATAGCAATTTAAACTTATATCAAACAGACCTATAAAATCAAGTCAAATAAAACTATGAAAGGTCGAAGAATTAAAAATCTACGGTTTTTGTGGATGCCTTTCCATAATATATAATTTTAAATGCATAGTGTCAGAGCTACTGTCTACAAAATCTATTTTCGAAATAATGAAGCCCAATCAGTCATGATCGAACAAATTTATAAAATGGCGCGTAGTCATGGTTGTCCGCCGCATGAAGCGCTTCAATATATTTATTTCTTGTTTCCCCAACATCAACAAGATTAGCCCGTCCCCATGTGAATCGCTCTCGCCCTAATGAAACAAGCAATAAGTCAGCGGCAGTTCGTGAATGTCTACCATTCCCATTTGGAAAAGGATGGATCTTAACTAAACGATGTGAAAACCTGGCTGCAATTTCATCGGGTTCATAAGTGGAGAATTCGACCCAACATTTACAATCTTCTATAAGCTGTCTCAACTCTGTCGTGATGCGATAAGCATCCACACCAATATTCCGTTCTGACGTCCTTAATACGCCAGCCCATCGCCAAACCTGCCCAAGCATTCTTTTATGTAGATTCTTCAGAAACTGCTCAGACAAAACATCTCGTTTTGACTTAAAGGCCCACTCTTCAGCAGCCAAGATATGACGCTGCTCCGCCTCATTCAGCTCTGAACGCAAACTGATATATGACGGAAGCAAATCTTCCCGTTCCTCTTCAGTTAACGGGGTTGATGCTTCATCTTCTTCTATTATTGGGTCTGTCATCAGTCATCCACCCACAAATTTGAACCCGCCTTTTCTATAATCTTGCGTACCATTATTTCGAGCTGTTCCTCTTCATCGTCAACCAATACAGATTGTGCTTCGAGCGCCATATTATGCCCTGTAATTTTCATCTGCTTATTAGCCAAAGCACGAGCACGATCCTCTACAACTTCTTGAAGCGGATTTTTTGGGACAAGTGCATAAACTAATTTACAATCCATTGCATTGGCGGCTCGCTCTAATGTGTCCAAAGTAATTGAGCCTGACTTTTCTGACTTTTCGATATCAAGGATACGAGGCTGACTGACGCCCATACGCTTACCAAGTTGAGCGCTCGTAAGCCCTAAAGCTTCGCGGATAGCCTTAACCCAACCACGAGGCGGTCGTGTATGCGCCTGAGAATTTCGTAACAAATTGAGGCGTTTGTCGAGCTGCTTTCTAGCTAAATTACGATCTTCTGCACGCATTATAATAACCTATAACCTATTTTATAATCGTTACTTTATAATATATATATTATATTCACACTATAATTATATAGCTTATATACTATTTATTAGCAAACCTATAATAACCAATAGGTTATATAAATTATTAATTTAAAGGGTTACAAATTACACTGAAGCCAAATAACGGAATTATTTACAAGTTATATCAAACACCTACATTAGTAGTTTCAAAATTACGAGTTATGGAACCCTAATAAATTTATTAGGGTTCCATAACTCGTAATGAGCAAATCTTTTGGCGCCTTATAAGTATAGCTTTAATATTCGAGCTATCTGACGAGCGTCATCCAACGCTCTATGCTTAACAGGCTGAAGACAAAGTTCTTCACTGTAAGCAGCCTCTTGAAAATCCGGATCTAGTGAAAATATCGATTTAATAGAAAACGATGGCTTGATGCCAAGGTCATTAAACAGCTTTAATATCCAGCGTTCATCGAAATTTACAGCATCTGAATATACGACTTTATTTTTGAGCCTTTCATTTAATCTCTCACATGCCGATTGTGCTGAGATACCTTGTTCAAATAACGAGTTTCGCGAAATGTGATGAACATGCTCCTCTGCATAAGTATCCCAATGCTTCCAGCGATCAATCGGTTGAATCAAAAACGAGTCGAAGTCATCTTCATTGCTAACTGACTGCCACGCTATTTCAATGGGGTAACTTTCTTCTGCAAGTCCACTAGCCTCAATATCGATCACATACATTTCATAAACCTCGCTACCTCTCTCTTGTGATACCGATAACAACCAAAACCATTTATTCCAGGTCCTGAAACCGCTCTCAGTCTGCCAGATTTACGCCATTTAAATACGGTATTACGCGTTACTCCGACTGTTCTAGCTAACTCTGGACCAGTAAGGGTTTTATCCAGAAAACTTGACCACTGCAAGACTTCTTTTTCTGACAAAAAAATATCACCAACATAGTCTTTTAATCTATATAAGGTCAGAGCAGTTTTCTCTAATATCTGTTTTCGTAACCATGAACGGTCTATATCCAACTGGTGTGCGGCTGCTCTTAAACTCAACAACACTGGAGTATGCTCTCTCGCGTGCTTGAATTTACCAAGCTCTCGCGTTGTAAACCTAAAGCCTTTGACGTCGTCATGATGATGACCTGGCGCTTCGTAAGTTATTATCTGCTGCTTCTTAACTAAAGCATGCACCATCTTATTGGAAATTCCGATAGCCGTTGCTGCCTGGGCAACGCTTAAGAGATTGGATGTTGTATTACTAGCACGTATCTCATGTGACAAAAGAGACTTCAAATTTTCTTGGCTAACTTTAATATCTAAAATGCAATCATGATGACAGTATTCATAAGTTAAACTCCCATTCAGAACACTGGTCAGAATACCCGAAAGCGATGCCCCTTTCGGTAAAACTAGCTTTAACAACTGTCTAATCGTAATAGTGTTGTCGCCCAAACCCGAAGAACCGGCTGAAATTGAACTTTTAAAACTTTCGATATCATCTCGTGAAATTCTCCAGTCGCGAATTCGTCTTTTGATATTCGGCGGTATACCGCTGATAACATCATCACTTAAAAGGCTTCGTGCTAAATAACTAGAAATACCAAGCTCTTTCGCAAAGCTCCCTAGGTTCAGATACTTTTTTGAATACTCAATCAGCCTTGCTTGTTCTGCTGAGTCAAAATACCGGCCTTTTCCAGCTTTTTGTACCTCAAGTTCCACTTGATCACATAGCCTTGAAAAAGACCTCTCTCTTAGGCACATATGAGCTTGAAGAGACTTCTGACTTTTAAAGCCTCCATGAAAACGTTTAACCAACCAATATCTTCCTGACCAATAGTTTTGAACATAGTCATCGAACACATTTGCTAATTTACCGGTATATCCATGCTTATTCATGCGGCAGAGCGAGTCCTGAATATCTCCAAGCTCAATACGAAAGCCGTATTGCCGCGATGACTTTCTCTTTAATTGTGTATAACGATCTAAAAGTTCAAATACTGCGTTATTACCATGATCACAACAGCGGGAAACATACTTTGCAGCATAATGGCGCGTCTTAATCAGCCAATGACTAATTGGGTCGGCCTTTAGATCTTGATTAATTTGCCTCCAATACCAGGAGATGAATCGATGTTCAAAAAGTAAATTAATAAGTTTCTTACGCTGCGTTTCCAGTGAAAAAACGCGATGCGAATATGCAATTAAGTTTGCTGGCGCTTCTGTTCTACGGTTCCCAAACAAAGAACGACCACACTTGCACTGAAATCGATTATCAGGAAATACTGGTATCAAAGCTCCACAGTAACAGCGACTCACCAAATAACATTTATGTATGGGACAACACGCGACAGCATTAAGATCCCAACACTTCTTCCATACACCCTGCTCCTCAATGCACTGCGGGCAAATTTGCTGATAAGGCCTGGTTACGAAAGACCTTAGAATTGATTCTCCATCTTCATGAAACCGAACAAGTTCAGACCAGGTAGTATCTTTTAACGCTCTCTTACTGATACCACTAGATTCTTCAATTAAACACCACTGAGCTTCTGATGGCAGTAATATTGGTTTCGTTCTCTCATTGGTTAACCCAAGTTCAAACAATTGTTTTATCCATCGAGCTCTAGGATAGCCATTCCAACTCCCTAGACGCGTGAACCAACTGTATAAGCTTTCGCCTGACAGAGGCATCGGCCTATTTAAAAGTCTTTTGCTCGCTAACTTCGTCACTAAAAGCACCTTTCTATTGTCTTGGAATGCGTACCTTGTACCTATCTAGAACCAACAAGGTACAAACTAAATGACAGTGCTTTTAAACCGCCCTTCGCCTGAATATTCAGAGACTATTGCGTCCTACTTGAGGCGTTTATCAAAGAGCAACCACATTGCTCTAAATACGATGAACAAAGCCTTCGATCTGCCTATGGAACATCAACTTCACCCTATTTATATGATGAAACATTTCAGCGATATAGAACCAGGGCTTCGCAGCATCGAAAAACATACGAAATTGCAGCCGGGCACACTTACATTGAAAGTTCCTCAGCAACTAAACCTTAACAATGTGAGTTGGTATGGTCTTGTTATCAACCTCAACATGTTTAGACGTTATGCAGCAACGTGCCTCACCTGTCTAAAGAATAACAACACTGAAAACAACTGCTGGTACTTACAATGTTATTGCTATTGCAAACGTCATAAGATTGAAACGTACCCCTGCGACAAATTTTATTTAGGTAGTAATAGAACGTTTGCAGCGTCAATTGACCAGGCTTTTACCAAACCTGATCTTGATAAAAACCTCATAATCAACATAAACGAACGACTGCAAGATATATCCAGAGAAATAACAAAACTTAAACAAGCTCCTGAGTATGTCCCCATACTCAATCGCTCCCCCATTGCGATACACACTTCGATGAAACAAGCTTCCTTGCTAGATGCATGAGCGATTAAATTCGCTTTAGCATCTTTCTGACAATCTCTCCTACTGGTTGAGCACTACCTTTGGTGTCGTGAAACTCCTTTAGCAGCTTGATTATCGTTTCATCCTGATACTCAAATATATCAACTTTACTCTTTAAGGATTCACTCCCTAAGCACGCTTTTTGAACATGCGCTAAAGACATTTTAGTCTCGCCTTTTTCGATGTAACGAATCCCCTCGAACAGCATGGTATAAACTAGGTCAGGGCTTCCTTCTGACGCAAGGAAAAACCGGTCAACCCAGCATTTAGTTGATAACTCAGAGACATTACTAACAGGTAGAACTTTGGCCATATCGCAGATAAGTTGCTTAAACTCATCAACTTGTTCAGTAGTTCTGTAATCCATGAAGGTATAGTTAATCACGCGTTGAAAGCGCCGGTTTAGTTCTGGGTCCAAACGATATTCTAGGACACGATGTATTCCAGCCAACACGATAGAAGTGTTTGTATTATTGTTGATACCCTTAAGCGTCATTGCAACGCTCGGGTTCATACTTTTAGCATTAAGTGCATTATGTGCCTCATCAACAATCACCATTTGGACGCCGTTATCACGCAAAAGGCCATATAGCTTTGAGGTGCATTCCCTTGAGGACCCTTTATTCCAAAATTTATCGCCCATCGCTTCTAAAATAGCTTGAATACAGCCCAGCTGAGTCGTTTTACCAGACAATGAAACAACAACGACAGGAACTATCGTTCTAACGTTTTCATCATAAGATGCATGCTGTCGACGATAAGCTTTCACTAAATGACTCTTACCGACTCCTGAATCGCCCGTGATGATTACATTATCAGTATGGCCAAGCCTTCTATTCTCACGTGAAATATCAAGTACAGAAACTGCATATTTAAACTGCTCCGTTTTTGATACAGTCTTCTTCAAATCGGTTGAGATGGCATCTAAATCAAACATCATCATCCCCCAACTCAAAGTCATCAGTAAAGAAATCGTCTTTAATCAGATCAGACCCTGACGTCAGCGGTAAAGGTGATTTAGTCGTAGGAATGTTATCTGAGTCAAATTCATCAAGAATTGCGAGAGCAGCATCATCGACGCTTCCAAATTGCGTTTCAGTTAATTTAGCGACTTTCTTTCTAGGAATTAGCGGATTATGCTGTGAGATTAAACCTAAGCACATATCTAGTAATTCGGCTTTAGCCTTTCTGAGTTTTGGTCGCGTAACCACCTGCGTTTTCTTAGAATTCAGGATCGACCTAATCTCTTTATGCTGATGGTATGTCAATCCACTGGCATATTGCTGATCGACAGCTGGAATACGCAGATACTGCTTCGTTTCAGGGTCTTTTACATAGATCAGCCCAAGATCATCCACGGAGTATTTAAATACTACTTTTGGATTCTGGCCTTTCATATTCAAACGTTTTTGTTTTAATCGTTGCCGTAACCTCTGTAGCTCACCACCTTTATCATCATATTCAATACGCTCAAAGGTGAGCCCTCCGTTTTGTATGGACGCTTCGCCAGTGTTGCGCAATGCCAATTCAATCTTTCTTAGCGGCTGGTCCATTCGAACACCAAAATCCTTGAACGAGTCTTCCCACAGTTCAATCGGTGTTCCTTCCAAAGCATGCTGATAATCGTGGCAGTAAATGTCAATGAAGTACTTATAAACAAGCTCACGAACTTCATCGATTGTAAATACAGCTGTTTTTTCGGGGTCTAGATCCAGCTCTGTGAAACGTTGCTTTAAGGGTTTAGCATAGCCCGGTGACTTCGCTAATATTTTACGACTCACCTTGCCAAATAACCGTTCCACAATTCCTTTAAAATTCGGACGCCCTACTGGGCATTTAATATGATCAATACCCAGTTCACCGAGCCCTGCGATAAAGTCATCTGATAAATAGTGTTGAATATTATCGGTTTTAATTGCATCTGGAATACCGTAAACATCCCAATCTTCTTTCACATAAGTTAACTGATCAAGAATGGTATTTTTAGGTAAGATAGCCTGTTTTATAGCATGTAAGACTGTCGATGATGACGGCGTCATAAATGAAATATTAACTGCCAAAATCATCCTTGAATAAACATCAACTACAAAAATAATATTAGGCCGACCGAGTGGCGTACCATCTTCAGCGACAACAAAAATATCAGCCCAGGTCTCATCGATTTCGACAGCTTGCAAAACACGCGAAGGCACCGTTACTTTCTTTCGTGAATTAAAAAGATTCAAGGCAACAGTACGACCAAACTTACGTGCAACTCTCTCAAACTCGTCAAGATCTTTGATACGTCGCTCGATAGTGCTGAGAGAGACCTTTTCCTGTGATATATGGCTATATCTATCAGATTCAACCTTACCTTCAACCCAGACCTTTACATCGGTTGCATTGGTTTCAGGGCCTGCAAAATAAACCGTTTCAATGCCTTCTAGGTACAGTTTATTTAAATCCTTTTGAACTCTAGGAGATCGCTTTCGAATGTCATCACCACTTATTAATACTGAGTAGTGGCGATTAGCTTTAACCCAGGTGGTATGCCAGTTGGAGATGGTTTTATAGGATGGTGGCTTAATATCATCTATTTCTTGTGAGTAAGACTTAATGAATGGTAGCAACTTTGGCTTAGATTTTGGCACATTGTATTTATCGATACCCTGTACCCACTTCAGACGATATTTAATTTTCTTTTGAGCTTCTGGTGGCCAATCAGACATAAGCCAAACTTCAGTATCGTCCTTCCCTAGTTGTGGAGTAGGAAGCACAAGCGATTCGCTTATAAAGTCAGCCATATAACGTTTACGATCATAAACCGCTGTAGTGCCACTAATCATATGGCTCATTTCAACTTCGATCGGCGAAATGACCTTACGTACCTTCCAGGGCTCGCCGTGAAGATTAAATTGAGTACCGACATCCATAAACGAGATCATTTCACACCTCCTAACGAAACTAGACTATTAGGCGTGATAACCTGATTAATATCTAACGTTAATAAACCACGAGAAGCCATGGCATAAGCATTTGTGTCTAGCCCGCCTCTCTGTTTTACTAACTTATTCAATTCACCAATAGTGACATCGTCATTGCCACGAACACGATCATATATAAGGTTTTGAGTCTCTTGCTCCGGCAGACTATCCCGATAACGATATAACAAGCGTAAGTTATTTAAACGTGGCTGGACCTGGAAATCAGAATCCTTACAGATTACAAAGCCATACCCTTCAGCGACAAATTCCTGACGAGCACGACGCAATTTACGCCAAACCTTTGGTTTAATTAATTCTTCTGTTCGTTTAACTTCAACGATAACGCCTTTACTATGGTAGTCATCATGTAGAATGACTTTAGCGTCTGGTGTATAAGTGCTAGGGCGTCCATCCAAGTCGAATTGAACTCTGAATTCTTGAACGGTGTAACTGACAATATTTTTTAAAAATTCGAACGTAAGATATACATCACTCTCTAGATAAGACTCACAGAACATATGCTTCTGATTCTTATGTGAATGAAACTGAATCAAATTTTTGTGCGTGGACTTCTTAGGTATTTTTCTCTTCTTAAGTACTTTCATTTCAAACTCCTTAATTACGATGAAGTTTGAGCATAAAGCGCCTAACAACCTTAATAAGTCCTAAAAGATGACGAATAACGGCATTAACAGTGACGAATTAAACTCTATATCTTAAAGTGTACATATTTTGTACAATTAAAAGGTAATAATATCCGATATTTGGATATAATCAAGTTTTATTAGAATTGAACAAACCAAATTGCTAAAGACTAATTTATGTTAGCTTTATACAAGTTGAGAGTTAAATACCTAATGTATTTGCTACACTTTTACTATATGTTTGGGAGAAATATATGACAGCAAGCTATGAGGCAGAAACGCTTGAAGAAATGCTAGACGAATCAATTCGAGTCAGACCTATAGCAAGAAGCCAAGTCCTCGATCAATTAGATGAAACACTTACAGCCTTAGCTCATGGTAAACCTGTCCCAAACCATGAGAACAATGATGATCTTTGGGTATTGCATGCAGATGGTAGGACTGTTCGCTACTCAAACTCTTAAAACTTTAAGCCATTATTCTTATTTTAATATTTACCAAGAATCCAAATACATTCCTTCAGTTTCTTCCACCACTGTTGACTCACCTTCTGCTAGTGGATCAATTAAGTCCGCATAATTCTTAGCCCAGGCTAACCATTGCTCTTTCTCAGTTATATCCCCAGGTGATGCACTTTCGATCATCATTGAAGCTTCAAACTCACTGATATACTGCCGTAAACGATTTGCTTTATCCCATCTAGCGAAATCCGTCTCAATCCCCTCCCTCCTGGTTAGCTCAGCCTTCCTAGCGTCTTTAAGTTCTTGCCTTTTCAGCCTAGCAATCTCACGCTGTCTTTCTTCTTCATCCCTCTTGATGCGATCAAGCTTAATAGCTTCAGCCAGTTCAATAAGCACAATGCAGAATTTGTTAAGGCAATTTTCAACGCGCTGAACCTTGCCATCAGACCACGAATGTCGATTAATCAAACGGTACCCAGCATGGATATGAATAGACAAGTTACCACTCGCTACCAAATCATACCTAGGTGGCCATATCCATTTACCGGCAGCTTTTGCACTAACCTCCTTATCTGTTAGCACATGCTCGACATGCTTAATCTTTTCTTCGAGATGAAATCTAATCGATTCATCTAACACTGTTACGGTCATTGATACTTCAGGTTCAGATGAAAGCTTAAATGACCAACCACGCTTATCAAAAGCATGCATTAGTGCATCCATAATCCGCAAAGCTCGCTCTTTTGTTCCTTCCGTTACATGGATATCAAAATAATTTTTTGCACGGGGCTTTAGAGTCAGTTTATCCGTAGCTTTAGCGTTATTGAATGCTTTGATATTTCGAGCAACCAAAGTGTGAGGGTTTACAAGGTCATCAGCTACCGTCACTTTCAACTCATCACTCAGTTCCAGTTCAACTAGAGGATGCGGAGGTTCGTACTGTGTGAAGGCATGATGTTTGCTATTCCGAGCGTGAGAACTTAAATGATATTTCTCTTGGCAATCTTTGGGTAGCTTCCCTAATGGTAATTGCCTAACTTTTTTACCCGCTGCAACTTTTGCCCAATGACCAAGGCCGGGTCTTAGCACTCCTAGCTTTTTACAGATTTTAATCACCATAGAGTCCGAAATACCGTAATCTACAGCTATTTTAGTGATTGGTTTCGACCAAACGAGGTCGTAAAGTTCCTTCCTTTCAATAACTAAGTAGTTCATATTTCAGCCCTAAAATATACTAATCAATTTGATTATGACCACAAATACTATTGACGCCTACACGCGACAACTTTAATATCCTTATATAATATAAGTTCATTAATTAATGACAAAACTGACCACTCAAAATAATAACAAACAAGGATAGGTTAAGGTGCCCCAAGCTTCACTTGATGACATCAGCCAAGCGCAGAAGGAACGGCTATTTCATGTCGATTTCAAACTGCGATTCCTTGGCGCGATTAACAGAAATAACCTTGTCACCCGTTTTGGTATTAAACAAGCAGCAGCGACTCGTGATATCGCTCTCTATAAAGAGCTCGCACCAACAAACTTACACTACGACACCAAAGCCAAAACCTATTTTCAAACCGGTAAATTTAAGCCTTTATTCAAATACTCTGGTTCTCAGGCACTCATTGCAATCAGCAAAGGTTTAGGCGATGAGGTTGTTAATACGCGCACCTCATTAATCGATGCAGAGGCCCCGACACAGTTCAAGACACCAAACCTAGACGTTTTAGCTGAAGTAACTAAAGCCATCTACCAGAAAAAAGCGCTTAAAATTGAATACCGATCACTTTCTAGTGGTTTAACCAAACGTGAGATCGTCCCATTTGCATTAATCGATAACGGTATACGATGGTATGTGCGAGCTTATGATCGAAAAAGAGAGCGATTCACAGACTTTATCATTAACCGAATCGCTAAACCAAAACAGCTTAAACCTGAAGTTCCGTCAAACCAAAACAAAGAAGCCGATATTCAATGGAGTCGAATTGTAGAGATGCAAATCGTCCCACACCCTAATCTCAAACACCCAGAAACCATCGAAATGGAATATGGTATGGAGGCAGGAGTAATTGATATAAAAGTTCGAGCTGCTGTAACCGGTTATGTACTCAGGCGCTGGAACGTGGATTGCTCAGAACAACACACACTCAATTCACCAGAAATTCATCTCTGGCTGAAGAACACCCAAACATTATATGGCGTCGATAACTTAACTATCGCTCCAGGCTATACCACCCCAAAGGATTAAGTAAAATTTCATGAACCATGCAGCCCATAACAAACTCGTTTCTTTTATTTGGTCCATTGCCGACGACTGCCTGCGTGATGTCTATGTGCGTGGCAAATATCGTGACGTCATTCTACCTATGGTGGTGCTCCGTCGCCTGGATAGTTTATTAGAGCCTACAAAAGACAAAGTACTGGAAGAAGTAAAGTTCCAGCTAGAAGAAATGCAACTCACTGAGTTTGATGAAACAGGGCTACGCGAAGCATCTGGTTATGTATTTTACAACACCAGTAAATGGACCTTAACGCAACTATTCTCCACCGCTACGAACAACCAACAAATATTGTTAGCCAATGTGGAAGAATACCTTAACGGCTTTGGCAGTAATGTTGGTGAAATCATCGAGAAATTTAAACTCAAAGATCAAGTTCGACACATGGCAAATAAAGATGTGCTCTTAGATGTGCTTGAGAAATTTACCGACCCTTACATCAACCTTACACCATTTGAAGGCGAAGACCCCGACGGCAACCGCTTACCTGCTCTAACTAACTTAGGGATGGGTTATGTCTTTGAAGAACTGATTCGTAAGTTTAACGAAGACAACAATGAAGAGGCTGGCGAACACTTTACCCCACGTGAAGTTATCGAGTTGATGACGCATTTGGTGTTTGACCCAATCAAAGATCAGTTACCCCCGGTTATGACCATTTATGACCCTGCTTGCGGCAGTGGCGGCATGCTCACTGAATCACAAAACTTTATTACCAACCCTGACGGTAATATTCGCGCTAATGGCGATGTTTATCTATACGGTAAAGAGATTAACGACGAAACTTATGCCATTTGTAAATCGGACATGATGATCAAGGGCAACAACCCCGCTAACATTAAATCTGGTTCAACACTTAGTTACGATGAATTTGCCGGTACCCGTTTCGACTTTATGTTGTCTAACCCACCTTATGGTAAAAGCTGGTCCAGTGAGCAAAAGAATATCAAGGAAGGTGGCGAGGTTATTGACCCTCGGTTCCAGGTAAATCTTAAAAATTATTGGGGTGAAGAAGAAGTCGTTGATGCAGCACCTCGCTCCAGCGATGGGCAGTTGTTATTTCTAATGGAAATGGTCAGCAAAATGAAACCGCACGATACCAGCCCTACTGGCTCACGTATCGCTTCGGTTCATAACGGCTCAAGTTTGTTCACTGGAGATGCAGGCAGCGGCGAAAGCAATATCCGTCGCTTTATTATCGAGAACGACTTACTCGAAGCCATTATTCAACTACCCAACAATTTATTCTATAACACAGGCATTACCACTTATATCTGGTTACTCAGCAACAAAAAACTAACTCACAGACAAAACAAAATTCAACTAATTGATGGCAGCCAGCTTTATCGTAAACTACGTAAGAGTCTCGGTAATAAAAACTGCGAATTTACACCAAAGCATGTTCGCGAGATCACAGACACCTATTTGCAGCTATCTATCAAAGAACGCAATGCCGATGATTCTGGTATCGCTGCACAAATATTCGATAATAGCGACTTCGGTTATTATAAAGTGAATATCGAACGACCCGATCGCCGTAAAGCACAGTTCAGTACTGAGCGAATTGAAACCCTTCGCTTTGATAAGAGCTTATTGGAACCCATGCGTTGGGCCTACCAGCAATACGGTGAGGCCATCTACAAAGCAGACACCTTAAAAGCAGCAGAAAAGACCATTATTAAGTGGTGCGAAGAAAATGAAAATGAACTCAATACCAAAGCACGTAAAAAGCTATTCGACCCGAAGCTTTGGCAAAAACACAAATTACAAGTCACAACAGCCTATTCGTTAATGGACGTTATAGGCACAGACGAAGTCAATGACTTTAACCTGTTTAAAACCGAAGTGGATGTATCATTAAAACAGATACTTAAAGAACAAAACGTGAAACTCGGTTCGGGTGACAAAAATGTCATTTTAAACACCGTCAGCTGGTACGATGAAACAGCAGTTAAAGTCATTAAGAAAAAATTTAAGCTAACCAACGACAAACTCGAAGAACTAATTGACCAGCTAGGCTGTCGATTAAGTGATCTTCCTGAATTCGGCTTTTACCCAACTGATAAAAACAGTGAATATATCTCCTACGAACCGAATACCGATTTACGAGATAGCGAATCAATCCCCTTAAAAGACGACATTCACCGTTTCTTCCTTACTGAAGTGAAGCCTCATCTAGAAGAAGCTTGGATCAATCTCAACTCCACCAAGATTGGTTACGAGATTAGTTTTAACAAATACTTCTACCGCCATAATCCGTTGCGTAGTATGGACGAAGTTGCAAAGGATATTATTTGCTTAGAACAACAAGCGGAAGGCTTATTATCCGATATTCTTGACATTCCCGTTAAAGAAATTTCGGGGATTGAGAATGCCTAAAAGTATAACTAAGTATAAGAGCTACAAAGACTCTGAAGAAGGTTGGATAGATGATATTCCGTCACACTGGAAGACTTGCAGACTTAAATACCTTCTGTCAGAGGTTAACGAAAGATCAACGACTGGAGAAGAAGAGCTACTATCTTTGAGCAAGTACAGCGGAGTTATTCCTAAGTCTAGTCTTGAAGAGCGGGCTGGACAAGCTAACTCCCTCGTTGGCTATAAGAAAGTCTATGAAAATCATCTAGTTATAAATAAGATGCAAGCGGTAAATGGACTATTATCAGTTTCTAAACTAAAAGGCATTACTAGTCCAGATTACTCAATTTATAAATCTCAGAATACTGACTGTTTAAACATTTATTTTCTTAATTATTTGCTTCTACAACCCGAATATCTAGCAGAGTTCAAAAAACGCGTCACAGGAGTCATGGAAGGTTTTATCCGTCTATATACTGATGATCTATACGATATAAAAGTGATTATTCCACCTGTTCAAGAACAAACCGCCATAACCAATTTCTTAGATCAAAAAACAGCAAAAATCGACCAAGCCATCGCCACCAAAGAGAAACAAATAACTCTACTCACAGAGCACAAGCAAATCCTTATTCAAAATACGGTGATTCGCGGGCTTAATATTGATGCGCCTATGCAAGATTCTGGAGTAGATTGGATTGGAGAGATCCCGGAACATTGGGAGGTGAAACGAATAAAGAATATTTTCCAATTAATAATGGAGCCTTCTGAAAAAAACAATGATCATGAGCTTCTATCAATCTACACCGATATAGGTGTTAAGCCAAGAAAGGAGTTAAAAGCAAAAGGCAACAAAGCTTCGACCACTGATGGCTATTGGATTGTTAAGAAAGGAGATTTTATTGTTAACAAACTTCTTGCATGGATGGGAGCAATCGGGCTCTCTAACTACGAAGGAGTCACAAGCCCTGCATATGATATTTTGCGGTCAGTTAAACCAATAGAGGGAATGTTTTATCATTACCTTTTCCGCACTAAGTCCTGCTCAGCAGAGCTAAAAAAACACTCCCGTGGAATTATGGATATGCGATTACGTCTCTACTTTGACAAATTCGGAGTGGTAATGGCTCCATACCCACCCAAAGAAGAACAAACAACAATCGTTGAATTTATTAATGCAGAATCCCTTAAAATCGACACAGCCATCAACTTACAACAACAGCAAATAGATAAACTAAAAGAATACAAAGCCACACTTATCAATAGTGCTGTTACAGGCAAAATTAGAGTGCTCGGTGTCGAAGATATTAGCGCTGAAGTCAAGGAAACAGAATGTACACCATAGATAAGGACAGTAACCGCATTGCGCCATTGGTCATTAAACGTTTTAGTGATTTAGGTTTTACAGAACGCCATCATCTACAGGAATGGTTAGCCAACGAACCTAACGCATTGGGTGAAGAGCTTCTGATCATCCAAAAAGAATTTGACGGCTTTGACGACACCAGAGAGCGATTGGATTTACTAGCTTTAGACAAAATGGGCAACCTAGTTATTATCGAAAATAAGCTAGATGACAGCGGCCGCGATGTGGTGTGGCAAGCACTAAAGTATGCTTCCTATTGCGCCAATCTAATCAAACACCAAATTGTCGATATCTTTCAGCAGTATTTAAACCGCTACCAACAAGGTGGCGATGCCAAAGCCCAAGTCTGTGAGTTTATCGGCACACCGGATATAGATGAGTTAAAGCTTAATACTGGCAACAGCCAGCGCATTATGTTTGTCGCTGCCAACTTCCGTAAAGAAGTCACCAGTACTGCACTATGGCTACTTGGCCAAGGTATTTCAGTACATTGCTTTAAAGTGACGCCTTATGCACTGGGTGAACAATTACTGTTAAATGTAGAGCAAATCATTCCTACACCTGAAGCTGAAGAACTAATGATTGGTATGTCAGCCAAGGAAAAAGAAGAAAAGAACACTGAGGTAGTATTAAAAACACGCCATACCGTGCGACGCGCTTTTTGGGAAGAGGCATTGGAAGCTTTTCAAAACAGTCCCTGCAATCTATTCAACAACATTAGCGCTAGTAAGGATCACTGGTTGTCTGCTGGTTCAGGTGTGACCGGCTGCCCCTTCAATCTGATATTTAACCAAAAAGAAATTCGTGTAGAGCTATGGATAAGCCGTTCGGTTACTGAAGATAATAAATTAATCTTTGAACAGCTGCTTGAGCAGAAAGACGCCATCGAACAAGTAACCGGTCATGAGCTTGAGTGGATGCGCTTGAATGATAAAAAGTCCTCTCGTATTCAGCTCACTAAAGCAGCAGACGCGAACAACAAAGATCTATGGCCACAGTCGATTGAATGGATGATTGCTGAAATGACCAAGTTTGAAAAGGCGCTTAAGCAACCCTTAGCCGATGCAGCGAGCCAACTGAGGCAAAGGGCATAATATGACTGAACAAAATATTTATAAGATCTTCTGTGACGAAAGCTGCCACCTAGAGCATGACGGAGCTGACATCATGGTGCTGGGCGCACTTCACTGCACTGCAGAAAAAGCCACAGCACTAACCAAACATATTAAGTGGCTTCGTCATCAGCATAATTATCACAACGAACTAAAATGGACTAAATTAATTGCCAAACAATGGCCATTCTATAGATCGCTACTAGATATGCTTTTTGATGACTGTGATATTTGGTTTAAAGCAACTGTAGTACAACATAAACAATCTCTTGATCATGAAAGATACAATGCGGGGTCGCATAATACGTTTTACTACAAAATGTTCTATTACACACTAAAGGATTTCTTGGGACCTAATAATAGATATCGAATTTATCTAGACTATATGGATACGTTAGGAGGAAGCAAGACAAAAGAGTTATGCGATGTTTTACAGAACTCAACTGACTGGAGCCTGAGTGTTAACGCATTTATAGTGCAATCCTATGAAGCTCAACTAATTCAATTATGTGACTTGTTAATTGGTGCTATTTCATATAAAAACCGAACTGACATCAGTCACAAAAGCATTATCAAGGGTCAAATCGTAGCTTACCTTGAAGCTAAACTTGGGCACGAATTGAATTACACAACCCCTCCATGGGAACGCCAATTCAATATTTTTCGCTTCGCTCCCAGGAGATCCTAAATGCTACCTCCAATTTTAGATTTAGCGGGCCAATCAGAACCTGAGGTTTTTGATATATTGCACCCATACTTTATAAGAGACTTTGTAGATAGCCAAACCACAATAGGCAGTGGAATCTATGTAGACCCAAATTCTCAAGGGCTAAGAGATGGTAAGGAAGAAGTCTTTTGGCATATCACAACTAGGGAAAAGAAGAAAAAAGTAAAGCAGGGTAAGCACTTCGTTAATATCAAAACGCGCCCATATGACCCTGACCGTGCATGCAGGATTGAATGGATAAAGCCTATGCTAACCAATCATACACACGGTGATATTAAGTTGTTTTATCGAAAGGAAACAAAGGGTAAGAAGCCAGTTAGACTTTATTTCTGGGCTCACCAACATGATTTTGTTGTTATTGTGCAAAAATTAGGCGAATCGGACTGTTATTTAGTTACCAGCTTTTATATAACTGAATCATATAAACGCAGTTCATACGATAAATGGTATGAAGAGTACATGTCAGGTAATAACGAAGAATTAGAAAGCTGTGAATGGTTCTAAAAGAATGGTCGCCTATTATGGACCGGGCGATTAGCGGTCACCTCTTTCTACTCAATGGTAGGTGAGCGAGTGAGATTCTCTATGAAAGAGACCCTCACTGTCAACTTAAAGTGTAGACCAGTTTCACATAAAACAAAAATTTAGACGCTGAAGTAGCTATAACAATAAACATCACTCTAAAGATTTTTAACAGAATAGTATTTAAATACAGTCAGTTACCTTGGCTGGGCATTTACAGGAGTTGCGAAAACATGGTTAGCCAAACAAATGAACAAGCATTAGAAGCCGCTATTGAAAAAAGGCTGACTGGCACCTGCCTGGAAGAACTCAAATCAAGTACTACTTCAAAAAACGAAGTACGCGAAGAACAGGTTCCTTTCGGCAATCATCATGGCTATCGCTTAGGCTACCCTAAAAACTTTAATGCACAGTATGCTATCGACGAAGTTTGTTTTTGGGCTTTTCTTCAAAATACTCAACAGGAAGAGCTAGAGAAACTTCAGAAAGCTAGCAGTGATTGGCAGCGCAAAATTCTTGAACGATTTGACCGCCTTGTAAAAAAGTATGGCTTACTTTATATGCTAAAAAAAGGCTTAAGCGTTGATGACGCCTTTTTTAACCTTATGTATCCAGCACCGTTGGCGAGCAGTTCAGATAAGGTGAAACAGAATTTTGATAGTAATATATTCAGTAGTACACGGCAGCTCAGATACTCTATAGAAAATCCCTTAGAAGAAATTGATGTAGTGCTGTTCATTAATGGCCTCCCCTTTGCCACTCTTGAGCTTAAAAACCCATGGACAGGCCAAACTGCTCGTTACCATGGGCAAAAACAGTATCGTAATGATAGAGACGTCAAACAACCATTGATGCAGTTTGGACGTTGTTTGGTTCATATGGCTGTCGATACCGACGAAGTATTTATGACCACTAAACTAACAGGTAAGAGCACCTTCTTCCTCCCCTTTAACAAGGGTCATAATTATGGCCAAGGAAACCCTCCTAACCCAAAAGGGCATAAAACTGCCTACTTGTGGGAGGAAATATTTAGCAAAGACAGCGTTGCCAATATTATTCAGCACTTTGTACGCTTAGATGGCACAAGCAAAACCCCTCTGAACAAACGCACACTATTTTTTCCTCGTTACCATCAGTTAAATGTTGTTCGAAAGCTTATTAGCCATGCAAGTGAGCACGGGGCTGGTCAGACATATTTAATCCAACACTCGGCTGGTTCTGGTAAATCTAACTCTATCACTTGGGCAGCATATCAACTCATTGAAACATACCCCATAAGCGCGGATATCCCAGGTGCCAAAAGTGTAGATCAACCCTTGTTTGATTCAGTCATTGTAGTTACAGATCGACGTTTACTAGATAAACAGCTTAGAGATAATATTAAAGATTTCTCCGAAGTTAAGAACATCATTGCACCTGCTTATAAATCGTCTGAATTAAAAAGCGCTTTAGAGCAAGGCAAAAAGATCATCATTACAACAATTCAAAAATTCCCCTTTATCATTGATGGTATCTCTGATTTAAGTGAGAAACGTTTCGCGGTTATTATCGATGAGGCCCATAGCTCACAAAGCGGGTCAGCTCACGACAATATGAATCGAGCAATGGGTAAAGGTTCTTATGATCAAAGTGGATCCGAAAGCACCGATGATGCCCAAGACAAAATCATAGAAGCTATGCGCTCAAGAAAGATGCGTGGTAACGCTTCTTACCTCGCATTCACCGCTACGCCTAAAGGCAGCACTCTTGAGAAGTTTGGTATTAAACAGGATGATGGTTCATTCGACCCATTCGATTTATATTCAATGAAACAAGCCATCGAAGAAGGCTTCATCCTTGATGTGCTTGCAAACTACACCACATACAAAAGTTATTACGAGATTGAAAAATCTATCGAGGAAAACCCGCTTTTCGACAGTAAAAAAGCACAGAAGAAGCTACGTGCTTATGTAGAACGAGACCAACAAACAATTAATACTAAAGCTGAAATTATGCTTGAGCATTTCATTCCTCACGTTGTTAACACTAAAAAAATTAAGGGTAAAGCAAAAGGGATGATCATCACCCAAAATATCGAAACTGCCATTCGGTATTTCAAGGCTATTAGTCGCTTATTAGACGAGAAAGGTAATCCTTTTAAAGCGATTGTATCCTTTTCTGGAGTAAAAGAAGTCGACGGCATTGAATACACTGAAGCGGATATGAATGGCTTTCCTGAAAAAAACACGAAGGAAATGTTCGACAAGAACTACGTTGGTGAAAAGCAACCTAAAAAAGACATTAATGAAGATCAATATCGTTTACTGGTAGTTGCAAACAAATATTTAACTGGTTTTGATCAACCAAAGCTTGCCGCTATGTATGTAGACAAAAAACTGCAAAGCGTTTTAGCCGTTCAGGCGTTATCCAGATTAAACCGTTCAGCTCCAAAATGGGGTAAGAAAACCGAAGACTTATTTGTTTTAGATTTCTTCAATTCTGTAGATGATATCAAAACAGCTTTCGATGACTTTTACACCGCCACATCTCTATCCGAAGCGACCGACGTCAATTTACTTCACGAACTAAAGGACTCACTGGACGATATAGGTGTTTATGAGTGGCATGAAGTAGAACGTTTTAATGAGCTTTACTTCGATAATGCTGATGCACAAGACCTTAGTCCTATCATTGATACTGCGGCAGACCGATTCAATGCCGCATTAGACCTGGAAGATGAAGATAAAATTGATTTTAAAATAAAATCTAAACACTTCGTGAAAATTTACGGCCAAATGGCCTCGATCATGCCCTATGAAATAGTCGCCTGGGAAAAACTCTATTGGTTTCTTAAATTCCTTATCCCAAAATTAAAAATAGAAGATCCCGACAAAGACCTAATTGATGCTTTGCTAGAATCGGTTGACTTATCAACTTATGGATTGGAACGAGTAAAACTTAATCACAGCATTGGCCTAGATGATAGTGAAACTGAACTCGACCCACAGAACCCTAACCCTAGGGGCGCTCATGGCGGCGAAGAAGAACACGACCCATTGGATGAAATTATCCGAAACTTTAATGAGCGCTGGTTTCAAGGCTGGTCAGCAACACCAGAAGAACAACGCGTTAAGTTCGTAAATATCGCAGACAACATTAAAGCCCACCCCGACTTTGAAGAAAAATTCCAGAATAACCAAGACACTCACAACCGTGACTTGGCATTCGAGAAAATCTTCGAAGAAGTAATGCTTAAACAGCGTAAGAGTGAGATAGATCTATATAAGCTATTAGCTAAAGATGGTGCGTTTAAATCTGCAATGCAGCAGAGTTTGAGAAGTATGCTGGGGGCGCAAATATGATGTCAATTAAATCAAGTAAGATAATTACACTGTCTTCATATTCCAGTAGTTTAAATAATTGTTTCTCTGGGGAATTAAAACGTGTCTGAAGGCAAAATATACAGCCTTAAAGAGTTGCAAGATCTCACCGATTCAGAAGTATTGTCAATTCTAAAAAATGACTGGGAGATACCGAATAATAGAAAGATTTCTGTTTGGGGTGAGCTATACAAACATAAAACTCTTAAGGGGAGATACGTATTTAGTCTTAAGAAAGTAAAAGACATATATACAAAATCTATCATTGAATACCCTACTTCTGGTGTCATACCTATTTCAGAAAAAGGGGTCTTTATTACAGTTAATGACAAAGATATTTTTAGCAAGTACTCCGCTGGAGCCCTACTTTCTTGTGACCTCAAATTATCACCTAGCACTGTAAGGGAGGATCATAATAACCCTCTTGAAGTATCAGTTGAGTTTAAGTCAATAGAATTACTTAAAGAGCTACCAAGGTTGAGTGAAGAGATTCATAACGACGAGATTAATAGTTATATTAGCCAGTCTGTTTATGACATATATGTTCGTCAAAATGAAGAAGCATTGCAAAAAGAAAAAGAAGTATTAGAAGCAAAATTACAAAGAGAGCATACAGATTTCAAAAACCTTTTAGGTAAAGAACAAGAAGAATTAAATAAAACTCAATTTAGCATTGAGCAAGATGTAAAAAAGGTTCAGTACAAACTTACTGCCACAGAAAAAACACTTGAACAACAACAGACAAAAAGAGAACGGGTTATCCAAGATTTACAAAGTCTTGCCCTCAAAGAAACTGAACTTAAGAACGATTTTCAAGCACTGAAAACTCTCCATGCTGAATACGAGAACGATATGTCTAAGAAACTAAAAAAACTAGAAAGCTTTGTAAAAGATAAAGCAATCATATTAAAAGATTTGGAATTTATTGATGACGAAGAGTTTGATAGTTTGTTATCTGGCAGGGTAAATAAGAGATCAAGTGAAAATTCTCTCAGTTTTACTGATGACTTCCAAAGAGACTACGCAAAATCAGTATCTTATATACAAGCATATTTATCTGCTCAAGATATAATCTACCCTAGATATGTTTTAGAGGACTTCTTTGCATTAATCCAAACTAATGACCTGATTATATTAGCTGGAGATTCTGGCTCCGGCAAAACAAATTTAGTGCAATCATTTGCCAAAGCTATCGGCGGTGAGTCTAGGGTTATCCCTGTTAAACCTAATTGGACAAGTTCAGAAGATTTGCTGGGTTACTATAACCCCCTAGAAAAAAAATACTTGTCCACTCCTTTTTTAGAAGCACTTATTGATGCTGGCAATAATCCAGAAACGCCCTATTTTATTTGTTTGGATGAGATGAATTTGGCGCATGTTGAATACTATTTCGCTGATTTTCTCTCCAAGCTAGAAGAAAGAAATGACATACCTGAAATATATTTGTATTCAGATGATGAGTCTTCTCATACTCTTTCTGAGTTTAAGCATGTCATTCAACTCATCACAGATGCCAAACAAAAGTACAATAAAGAGCATATAAATGATTTTGCAAAATTACTCCAAGATGAGGAAATTAATACAGAACTCAAGCGTGTATTTGGATTTAGTGATAAAGACTCACTGATAAAATATCATTCTGACTTAAGGAGAATGCTAGGAGGTGTATTAAAAACACCTGCAACTATTAGCTTCCCACCTAACGTAAGAATAATTGGAGCTATCAATATAGATGAGACTACGAATAATTTGTCACCAAAAATATTGGATCGTGCTCATGTGATTAAATTTGAAAGCCCTCTGTTACATGACTGGGCTACTATTGAGGAAAATATTAAGTCTTACGGTTTTGATGATGTAACAAGAAAAATACATTTTGAGCTAGAAGACCTAGGTAGCAGAGTACCTTATCCTAAATACAAAGTTAAAAATGAGTTTTGTAGCCTCATGGTTGAATTTACAAAGCTATATTTCAGGCCATTAGGTATTGAAGTTGGTCTTAGAACAATTAGACAGGGGCTCAATTATCAAGAGAATTTTTTGAAATTCAATGACGATAAAGATCTAGCTATTAATAATTTTTTCTTGCATAAAATTCTTCCTAAAATGACCTTTGATGGAAATAAGATGGTTGGTGAAACTGAAAAATATAAATTACTAAGTAGTCTCATTGATAAACTAGAACAAGCATTAGAGGTTACAAACGATAGCTCAACTGGAGTAAATGCCATAGAAGAGCTAAGAGGCATCATTGAAAAAGCAAGGACAAATGACTGGATTATTAATTATTGGTCCTAACTATTAATGAATCCTACATTTGAAGCAAAATATATACAGGTCATTTGGGCAGATCAGCACTCTGCTTTAAGTATTAAAGTGTCTGATAAATCTCTAGATTTATTGGAACTTGAGCCTCTTAACTATCAACTAGACGCTATTACGTACAGTAATGCATGTAATGGAAATCTAGGGCAACTTGCTTTTCGTAAATTAGACGAAACAAATAAACATCCCTTATCATTTAAAATTAATAGCACACTATCGAGCCCGCTCAAACCGATAAAAGATAGCCTAACGGGTAATATCTGGTGGGTAGAGGCTCAGAAATGGAGTCCAAAACAAAAACGGTGGGAATCAGAAATATTTAGGTCTGCAGGAGAAGTTGTTCTCAGTATAGGCAAGATAAAATGCCGTATACATATAGCCAGTTCAAGCTTTTCATATAAAGAACTTGAACTGTACTTGCAAGATTTTAGAAATGATTTTTGGTATTTAATACTACATGAAACGAGCTACATTAAAGGGCCGGCTAAAAATAATAAGAAGAAGTTACTTGATAGTTCATCCGTAAAATTAATAGCAAGATTTATTGATTATACATCACAGATTATTAATAAACCCAAAAAAGCACTACATGAAACACAAGCTCTTGTACCGATAAAAAATGTTCGTCCGGTTCCTAGAACTTTCATGGAGATATCTACTATGGGGAGGCGAAAAATGCTGACCAGTAGAGCCTATGTCGAAAGTTATAATGTGCCTGAAAATAAATATATTCACTATTTAATTTCTAGAATTCTTGTTTTAATTCGAGGCCTCAGTGAAGTATCTAAATACACTGCAAATATCCAGCAACGCAATTTAAAAGATTATAAAGCCAGGCTTGATAGCTTCTCCGATTATAAAAAAATTGATAAGCAGGTTGTTCTAAATGAAGTGGAAGAGCTAACTGAATTACAGGTTAATCAGAAAATAGGATTGCTTGAGGCTGTAAAATCTCAAGACCACAACATGAATATTTATCCTCTAGTCTCGGAAGTGATAAATATAAAATTGACTAAAAAGCTAGATAACACTGATAGTCTCAAGTTTTTTGGTGAAGTAAAAGTTCAACAAGCAGCCAATTGGTCTAGTAGAACTGACGTGTTGCATGATGGTTTTGTATATAACACCTCCTATATATTGATGACATTCAGCAAAGAATTCTTTGATGGAGTGTTAATTGAGCATGCAGAATATGAAATTCAGGGTTATATAAGAAGAGGTTTTTCAAAAGATCAAAACCAAAAAAAATTAGGTATATTTCTAGATTATGTTTATATAGCCTCAGTTAGTATTATAAATTGTAAAATCACTTCTGAACTAGCTTCTACTAATAAAAAAATTGAAGAACTAGAGAGTACAAACTGGCTTAGACGGTTAACAGTGCCTGAGAAACAGTTACAAGATAAGGAACAAATATCAGTCAAGAAATCTTTTGATATGGCCCACAAAGCTCATGATTTAAGCGCTCAGCTATTTGAAGAGCTGACACCGTATGTATCAAAACTCAAAAGCATTAAACGTAGCTTTATAAAGCTCAATATAATTACCGATAGTACACTACCTAATTCAATGACTTTTGTTCAAAACCCCAGCTATCAAGGTGCTCACAAACTGTATAAAGAAATAATTGAGTTATCGGGTTTCGATGAACATCTATTTATTGCTTTACAGGAAGTCGAAAAAATAGGCATCGTGAATATATCACTGATTTATGAACGTTGGTGCTTGCTCCAAATTATTAAAGTACTCATTGATAAGTATCGTTTCCTTCCGGAACTTAACTGGAAAGATAAATTAATCGATCAAACAATTAACTTTAAAAAAAATATAAAGATAGATTTTGCTAATGGTGATACTGGGAGAGCAATCACACTTTGGTATGAGAAGGAGCTATCTAATTTACGCAGACCAGACTTTATTCTAGATGTAACAGTTGATAACTATAAAGATGGAAGTGCAACATCTCATCGATTAGTTATGGATGCGAAATTTTATGAACACATTGACTCCAAAAGACATGGTGGTATTTCTAAGGTAATACAGGATTTATACCAAGAAAAAGATTATTCTGAAGGAGAAAAGAACTCCGTTTTCATACTTCACCCATCAAAACAATCAGTGCCCAAAAAGAAAACACCTCAAACTTGGGCTGAGAGTTCTTATTATGGAGAGAATCAACTTTTTGAATGGGATAGCTCATTAAGAAACAACTCACACCATAAATATGGTGCAGTTCTAGTGTCACCAATGATACAAAGTAGTTTTTTGGATGACCTCCAACGATTAATAGGCATGTTTCTACAGTATGGTACTGAAAATAACCAAAACTGTAGCGAACAGACTATGGTTGATGGAAAGTTGTTTTGTCTTGTCTGTGGTTCAGATAAATATCATTATTATCAGCCTCCTGGGAAGAGCTCTTGGTGGATTACATGTGGAGAATGTCAACACTTCACTGCCTATAATTACTGTGGAAATTGTGGGAATAGGCTAATAAAACACGGGGAATATTGGACATATCATGCAACAAAAGCACTTGAACCCACCAATATTAAATGCCCATCTTGCGCAAGCTTAGTTTGAGGAAGAATGTGAAATACACTTTATATATAGATGAATCTGGAGATTTTGAATCGTCTCGCGGCCAGTGGGTTTTAGCAGGTATATTAATTGCTGAAAATTACGTTACGTGTGAAAAAATTCTTTCTCGAAAATTCGATATGGTTCCTCAACAAATGGGGCTTAGGTCAATTAAAGACTTTCATTTAACGGAGTTTAGAAGAGAGTTCGGCCATGAAACGGCTGTCAAAATGGCTAAGCAAGTGTATAAGAAGCTTGATGCGCTCACCGTTAAGTACCATGCCATAGCATCAATAAATTATACAAAATCCTCACTATCTACAAGAGAAAAAACCTATAGGCTAATGTTGGCTGATATATTAGCTATATGTGAAACGTCTATCCCTGATGACGAAGTGATCACAAAACTTGATCTTGTTGTCGCATCGAGAACAATAGGTGGAGAATTACAGACGTCTATTAGCAATATAGACCAAGATATTATTCAATCTCTGCCCATTGCTTTAGAAGTTGATTTAGCAACAAAAGGGTTAGTTGACTTAATGGGTAAAAATATAAAAATCCACATGGATTACGCTAATAATTCTTGGGGTTTAGTTTGTGCGGATTTCCTAGCAAACCTCAATTATCACAATAGAAGAGATAATGAGAGGAGCTTTTTAGAAGAGTTACGCTTAGAAAATAAATATTCATTATTTGAGTCCTTCGGAAGCTTTGATGTTAGAAGGGCTCATGTCGCAGAGAGAAATAATGATTACGTTTTGGCGCTCTATCGCTGGATTAATATAAGTTATGTAAATAATGCGGATACAAAGGCAAAGGCAAAAGAATCAATACAGCGATTATTTGAAAAAACCTTTAACACAAGAGGCACGTCAGGCTATGTGGTTTCTTTTGAAGCACTTATTGAAAGACTATGGAGGAATAATAATACCTTTGAAAAGTACGCTAGTTTATCTCAAAAATTAAGTACACTTGATTTTGAGCTCAATGAATACGTTGATAATATATCTCCAAAAAGACATGACAACCTTGTATTTCGCCTTAGAAATCTGAGATTGATCATTGAAAATCATCTTGGAAGAACGACTGAAGCTCTTCTAATAATCGCTGAGCAGAACAAGTTAGTTCCTACTCTAGCAACTAACCCTGAATATTTTAAACTAGTTCTAGATTTCAAAGTAACCGAAACTGAGACTCACCTTAATTCACTTGAGTTAAACAAAGCATTAACTCTAGCTATTGATTACTCGAAAATAATAGAAAGTTATAGGGATGTTTGGGCGTTACTATTGAATGATGATGAGCTTTCAGGCTTTAATTCTTCTAGAGCCAATATCAAATCAGAAATGACCTTATTAAGAATAAATATAATATGTATCGGTCTTTATGATTCATTACCAATTTTAGATATTGATAGTCGTTTATCTAATATTAGGGCATATCTGAGCAATAAAATCGATATTAGCCGATTTAACAATTATAAAATCATGCTGCTATTAAAGCAGCGAAAGTCTATTAAGGCTGTTAGCTGGTATATTAATAAATATGCCGATCCGCAAAGAAATAACTTTAGTATTTTTGATACGCTATGGTTTTTGAAAGCAGTGAATGACACTTTACTTGTTGCGAAAGATATAGACATTTCAGCTGTTGATCATATATTAGAATCGAGCCTTTCTCTTATTGATTTAAATAAGCTAGGCCACCCAGTAGATTTGGTTTTACGCGAACTTGCCTTATATGAGCTACAAAAGGGAAATAAAACTAAAGCTATGAAGTACATATCCAAAAGTTCAAAAGCTTTCGATCTAGGAGGGTCTGAGATTTCACTGTTCTTAAAGATCGTAACCCAGATTCATAATGACTATATAAACGGAAAACTTAAACCTGACAAAGAATATTTTAATGAATTGAAGCATAATGAATTTGTTCAAAAAATATTAAGCTCAACAATTGAATTACCATTCCTTATGAAAGTTCGCTACTTTTCATTGTATTAACAAGAGGTATCTGTAACTTTAGATACGACCTATTATTAGAAAGATACCCGATAAAACACCGAGCTCTAGATAACGTGAGGGAAATTGCAGAATGAATAAACCAAATATTAAAAGATTAGCGCAATAGCTTATTCAGTCAAACTTGCAACTAGCTCTGGTATTACTGTGGTTGGTTCTAGATCAAGAAATTTAACAATATCAATTAATTCAACTAAATCGATATTCCTTTCTCCGCTCTCGTACTTCGACACATAAGATTGAGGCAACCCCAATTTATCGGCCAAGTCTTGTTGTTTAACACCCTGCTCCTTTCTTAGGTCTTTTAGAAAACCGCGTATCTTCAAATATCTGGGGTCTTGTTTGTTCACTATTTTATCTCTTTCGAATAAAAAGAATTATACCTAGCCTGGAAGAAATGCAAGGCCGAAGAAGCTGGTAGTTATTGCCGAATTCTTCGGCAATTTACGGAGTTCACTTTTTGATCAAAAAACCGAAATACGTCTGTTTTTTAAAATCTGAGTCCCTTATCCTTCATTTTCTCATTTCACACACGTAGCGACGTGTGTGAAGTTTAGGGAAAGCCTTATGACGTTTAGGGAAGGATTAAATGAAGTCCGACACACAATCAAACTTCAGCCATATCACCCTTCTCTTCTAGCCAGCTTTTACGATCTGATGCTCTCTTCTTTCCTAGAAGCATATCCATCACCTCATCTGTGCCGTCTTCGTCGTCTATACCCAGCTGAATCAAACGTCTGGTATCACGAGCCATCGTGGTTTCGCGCAACTGCAGGGGGTTCATCTCACCCAGACCTTTAAAACGAGTGACCTGAATTTTACCGCGCTTTTTCTCCGCAGCAATGCGGTCAAGAATACCCTGGCGTTCACCTTCGTCCAGCGCGTAAAAGACTTCTTTGCCGATATCAATTCGATAGAGCGGTGGCATTGCGACATATATGTGCCCTGCTTCAACTAAAGGCCTAAAGTGTTTTAAAAACAGTGCGCAAAGCAGGGTAGCAATATGAAGCCCGTCTGAGTCTGCATCTGCAAGAATACAGATCTTGCCATAGCGCAGTGAATCAAGATTTTCAGTCCCTGGATCAACACCAATCGCTACTGAGATATCATGTACTTCTTGCGAGGCGAGTATTTGGTCTGAATCGACTTCCCAGGTGTTTAGGATTTTCCCACGTAGCGGCATAATCGCTTGATCTTGACGATCACGAGCTTGCTTAGCCGAGCCACCAGCGGAATCACCTTCTACTAAAAACAGCTCTGACCTCATTGCGTCGCCACCCGAGCAGTCAGCCAACTTACCCGGTAACGCGGGGCCGCTGGTAACCTTCTTTCTGGCGACTTTTTTACTGGCTTTTAATCTGCGCTGTGCGTTTGAAATGCAGACTTCAGCCAAACGCTCGGCTTCGTCGGTATGCTGATTCAACCATAGGCTGAAGCTATCTTTTGCTACGCCTGAGATAAAGGCAGCGGCTTCTCTCGAAGACAAGCGCTCTTTGGTTTGACCTGAAAATTGAGGGTCTTGTAGTTTAGCCGACAGTACAAAGCAGCATTTATCCCAAATATCTTCTGGCCCTAATTTAATACCGCGAGGGAGCAGGTTTCTGAACTCACAAAACTCTCGCATGGCTTCAAGTAAACCGGTGCGAAGACCATTAACATGGGTGCCCCCTTGTGCCGTGGGTATCAGGTTAACGTAACTCTCTTGAACCTGCTCTCCACCTTCTGGCAGCCATTGAACTGCCCAATCAACCGCTTCGGTATTGCCCGTTAACGACCCGGTAAAAGGCTCTGATGGGCAGGTTTCATATTCGTTTGTGGCGGCTCTAAGGTAATCTTTTAGACCGTCTTCGTAATACCACTCATCTTTATCACCCGTTGCTTTGTTCAGAAAAGTGACATTTAAGCCAGGACATAATACGGCTTTTGCTCTCAGTACATGTCTTAATCGGCTAAGAGAGAATTTGGAAGAATCAAAATACTTTGGATCAGGGTGAAAGGTAACCGTGGTACCCGTGTTGCGCTTGCCAACAGTATCAATAACTTCAAGGTCTGAGGTTTTTTCACCGTCGGCGAAAGTAATTCGATGCAATTTAGAGTCGCGTTTAATCAACACTTCTAGCTGGGTCGAGAGTGCATTAACCACCGATACACCCACACCGTGCAAACCACCAGAGAAGTTGTAATTTTCGTTAGAGAATTTGCCACCTGCATGCAGCCGGGTCAATATTAACTCTACTCCGGGCACCCCTTCTTCAGAGTGCACATCAACAGGCATTCCACGCCCGTCATCTGATGCTGAAAGTGAACCATCTTGATATAGAACAACGTCAATTTTGGTGGCATGTCCTGCGAGCGCTTCATCGACACTGTTGTCGATCACTTCTTGCGCGAGATGATTCGGCCGTGTGGTATCCGTATACATTCCAGGGCGTTTTCGCACCGGGTCAAGACCACTTAGTACTTCAATCGAGTCTGCATTGTAGTTGTTGTTTGTCATATGCTAGAACAGGCACCCTGTAGGTATCAAACGTAGACTGGTCTGAAAGACCGCTTATTAGAAGTTAAACAGGCCCCTAGCTTATCGAATTACACTGAAAAGGCAATATCGAAGCTCTAGTTATTCATCAATATTATGAGTTACTAAAGCACCGACCTAAACCCTCATTTAATCGCTGGGTAAAAAACTCATCACTCAATATTGTTTCTGAATAACCTGCTCTTCACCACTCTCGTCACTGATATTCAAAAATGACTCAGGCACTTGTCTAAGTATCTTTTTCTGTTCGGTCGTTTCAGTAGAGAGCCCTTCTACAAAGTTTAGGTAACCTACATTGAAGTTAAGCTCGGATATATCCGCATCACGCACCTCTATTAAGGTAGGGTCACCCACTACAGGGTAATCTCCCTGCGCTTCACCCAAATCACTGACTAGGCCATCTTGGTCCATGTTAGTGCTGGCAAAGACGTAATAGTCACCAATAGGAACATCATCGAATGAGTACGTGTAGGTTCCTTGGTTTTCTTGTGCCGCCTGAAACTCAAAAATCTCGATCACGACACTTTCTTGCCCTTGATTCAGCGCATTTTCTGCGGCTTCTTGCTTTGAGCGCTCGATTAAGCCAACGAACAGATCCCCCACTGTTGCTACTTTACTAGGGTCTGGAACGGTCATAAGAACAGGTATTGCTTTGCTTTGCTCAACACCTCCATCAACCGTAAACTTCACCGTAACTTTTCCTGAATAAGATGTTCCTTCACCCTTACCTGACCGATTTACATTTACAGTATATGTTCTTAATCCATCGCCAGTAACACCTGCGGGATCAACTGTGAGCCAATTATCAGCAGGATCTTCATTATCAACCGCAGAAATTTCAGTTACCACAACGGAGCCTGTTCCACCCTGAGCCAACGTCAATTGAGACGATGTATCAAGGCCATCAAAACTCATACTCTGAGGGTTAATAGATAAGAAAGCGGGGATTGTCTGCCCTGCTTTTTCTACAGCTTTTGAGGCATTGATTAGCCCATACCCAAACAGGTCATCCCTACCTAGGGCTCCAAGGTCATCGGTAATATCACCAGACGCCAACCACGTGCTGAATTCAGCTGCGGTCAAACCAGAGTTGACCTGTTTCATCAACGCAGCAACACCCGCTACATGAGGAGCGGCCATCGATGTACCTTGAAACCAAGAGTAGTAACTCGCATTAACGGTACTTAAAACGCCATCAGCATTACCATCACCGTTGGCATCCTGCGACATATCACCGCCTGGTGCTGCTACATTAATCGTACTTCCAAAATTTGAATAAGGCGCTAGCTCTCGGGTCTGACCAACAGCACTAACCGAGATGACATTTGAAAAGGCCGCTGGATATGATGGAACCGATGAATTCTCATTGCCCGCTGCGGCCACAACTATAATGCCTTTGTTAACTGCGGCATCTACAGCAGATTTAAGTGAATTCGAGAAGCCAGACCCACCTAGTGATAGGTTAATGATACTAGCAATTTCATTGCCTCCTAAAGTAACACCGCTATCATTATCGATTCCTGCCGCATATAAAATGGCCTGAGCGATATCAGCATCGTTGCCAGAACCATCTATACCTAAAACACGTAACGGCATAATATCGGCACCATAAGCAACGCCTACCCCCCCGATCATATTATTGGCTGCCGCTATTGTTCCCGCGACATGAGATCCGTGAAAGCTGCCCCCCATATCCTCTGGGTTATCATCAAGGCCATCTCCATCACCGGCAATTGAAACCAATGAAACAAAGTCATAACCTGTATTAAGGATCTTGCCTTGAAAGTCGGCATGGGCGCCTGCGATCCCGGTATCAATTACTGCCACTTTAACACCTGTACCGGTAACCGCTACACTCCAAGCATCAGGCACATTAATCAGCGGGTAATGCCATTGAGCCGTGTAAAGAGGGTTATCCGTTTCCGCAAAGGCTTTACGAATATAATTAGGCTCTGCCCATTCAACATCATCTCTCGCCTTTAAGGTTTCAATATAATTAATGGTTTCTAACTTCTCTCTTTGCTCCTCTGGCCAGTCCTGAAGGTTAACTGACGCCTTATTCATCGTTGCACGAGGCACGGTAAGGTCTATCTTCATCTTCATGCCATGTTTGGAGTTTCCTGCGACATGCGTTAACCCTTTAATAGACTCTAACTGGCCTTTAGCGCTTTCATTGAGTTGGGCATCACCCAGCAAAGAAAATGCTGATGCGCTAACTCCAGCAAGAGAACTCTCTTTTAGTTTCACCAGCACTTCACCCGGCACAAAATCATAAGCCATAGAGAGCGAATGATTCGCAGCAGCAACGCCTTGAGAAACCGTTAAAAGATAAAGTACAGGCCCTTCGTCTGCGTAGACTTCAATATAATAATCATCTGTATCGGTGACCGTTATGGATTTAGCATCGACATTTGATACCGGTAGTGTTGCAGCAGGATCCCCATCGACAGCCCTTAGAATTAGTGAGGTTTTCAGATCAACAGCTGATGTACCCGACTCTGCCGGAAAAGCGACCAGTGTAACCACTTGACCTTTTAGCAATCTGACCGAATAGATATCAACCGGGTCTGCACTGTAAGAAAAACGGCTATCTTGATAACGACCTGAGTCTAAACTGACATACCCTCCAGTCACCGATGGGTTACTGATATCTTGTGCTGTTGATGTCGTATTGTTTTGCTGAAACAGCGCCAATGTAGGTTGCATAACATCATCATCGGCAACAGACCCAGCGGGTATTTGTATCGTCCCGGACACATTGAACTCCGTGGGGGCTGGAGTTGTGGTCAATGTAGTTTCACCTCCACCTCCACTTCCGCCTCCACCGCCGCACCCTGCTACTGCCGTGCACAGTAACGCAAGCAAAAGCCTCGAAAACCCTTTGTATTCAGCCATACCCATCCCACCTTCCAAAGCACCACCCGGTATGCAGTCTTGATTACCAACAAACCAAACACTTGTCCGTTCGACATTTTCTAACGAAAACAGTTCCAAACAACCGGATTTGCGTTGCCCGTAGCGTTATTCAACAATTACGTCTATTCTAAACCAAAATACAAACCTTATTGTTTCATTTCTGTAATTTTACAAATAGTGTCTCACCATGCCTTACGATTTAAAATCTCTTCGGGTCCCTCGTCTTTGGGGGCTACCGTTAAAAACATTAGTCACATTGCTTGAAAACGGTTATTCCCGAAAGCTCCTTGAAAACCCTCTTATTAAAGAAGTGGGTGTGGATAAGCTGCGGGCATTAACACCAGATGATGCTCCCATCATGACCCCTAAATACCCAAAAGGGCGCTCAATATCAGCAGCGAACGCTAAGGAAACCCTTGAGATATTCAATACTCATCCGTTTTCTAAGGTTGATCTACCCGGGTTCCATTTTCAGAGTGTATTTGACTTTGCCAACGCCTACCGAAACGGTTCCACAACACCGGTCGCGGTTGCAGAAGAGGTCATTAAGGCAATTAAAACATCTAATGAAGACAAAACGCCGCTGCATGCCATCATTAATTCAAGTGAGCAAGATATTCTAAAACAGGCTAAAGCCTCACAAAAACGAATTGATGAAGGTAACCCCCTTAGTATATTAGATGGGGTACCCGTTGCCGTTAAAGACGAAATTGATATGGTACCCTACTCTACATCGGTAGGCACTCAGATTTATGACCAAAATCACTCTGCCTCTGATGACGCGACTGTTGTGGCTAGACTGCGCGCAGCAGGCGCACTCTTAATTGGCAAAGCCAATATGCATGAAATTGGCATCGGCGTCACTGGTGGAAACCCTCATTTTGGGGTTTGCCGTAACCCCTATAACCCCCTGCATCATACCGGCGGTTCTTCAAGCGGGTCAGCCTCAGCGGTCGCGGCAGGCCTATGTCCATTATCAGTGGGTGCTGACGGTGGTGGATCGGTGAGAATTCCTGCAGCGCTTTGCGGTGTAGCGGGGCTTAAATCTACCTGGAGTCGTGTCAGCGAATTTGGTGCCGCACCACTATGCTGGAGCGTTGCGCATATTGGTCCATTAGGGGCAACTGTCGATGATGTTGCGCTGGGGTACAGTCTCATGGCTGGGCCAGATACTCAGGACAACGTCACGTTTGAACAACCCAATGTACATTTAAAAGACTACCTTAATAAAGACCTCACAGGATTGCGGGTTGGAGTTTTTACGCCTTGGTTTAACCATGCAGACAAGGAAGTAATCGAGCACTGTATGCAGGCACTCAAATTACTTGAAAGCCAGGGTGCAACGCGACATGAAATCACCATAAAGAATCTAGATGCTCAGCGAATCGCTCATGCGGTCACTATTTCAAGTGAGATGTTAACCTCCGTTGAAAAAGAATATCGTGAAGGAGCTGAACGTTTTGCCTTAGACACTCGCATTAATTTGGCCCTTGCCTCAACCTTTACCTCGACTGATTATGTAAAAGCGCAGAAGGTTAGAGGGCTGGCCATTAAGGAATTTATGGATGCATTCAAGGATGTCGATGTTATTATCACGCCTTCGTCTGCCATTCCTGCGCCAACTATCAACACTAAAGCACTCCCTGAAGGTGAATCAAATCTGTCAGATCTTACTGAGATTATGCGCTTTGCAACCTCGGCAAACTTTACCGGTTTGCCTGCACTAACCATTAATGCAGGCTATACAGTAGAAGGGCTACCGATAGGAGTACAGCTAATGGGGCGACCATGGGAAGAAAGTTTGTTGCTACGCATGGGACGGGTTATTGATCATGCGACGCCAAAACAAAAACCAAAGGTGCACTTTCCTCTTTTTTGAGCGTATGAAGTGGGTTCCCACCTTCGCAGAAAGGACAATATAGACGACAAGGGAAATTACGGAGCGGATTATTCGCTCTAAAAGATTCTTAACGGTTGGTTACGTAGCGCATACTGAAACTAGGTGAATTTGGTTTATTTAACAGAAATAGTCGTAGCTATTTATGATTTTAACGCTAGCAATAGAGCCTGCTCTGCCAACTCGTCAAGCGTCATTCCACCCCGCTCGTCAAACCAAGTGGTGGTCCAGCTTAGGGCTCCCGTTAGAAAACGGCGAAGAATAAACGTATCACCTTTAATTAACCCCTCTTCTTTTGCCTGATTTAAAGTATCTAACCATAACTGTTCGTAGATATCTCTAAGTGACAAAATATAAGCTTGGCTCTCTGCAGAAAGGCTACGCCACTCATAGACTAAGACTGTCATCGCCTCCCCTGTAAAGCCGGTGATAGAGGTTAGCTCGCACTTAATCAGCTCTAACAATTTTTCTTTTGCGGTCTGGGAGTTGGCTAGTGCACGCTTCATTCGCTCAGTATTATAACGAATAGCTTCTTCCATCACGGCTTTTAGGATTTCTTCTTTGGTCTTAAAGTGATGAAAAATACTACCGGATTGAATACCCACCTCGTTGGCCAAATCTCTCACGGTGGTTCGCTCATAACCTTTAATCTTAAATAAGTGGGCAGCCTTAACCAGCAGCCTTCCACGCGCACTTTCAGGATTAGTCACATACCCTTCTTCGACCAATATTTCTAATTCAGACTTCAACCTGCACCACCTTTATCAGTATCCGCGGCAATTCTACAACACCCAGCACAACATAGCACCGCTATACATAATAACCATAAGTGAGGCCTTCCACAAACCAAGCGCTTGCTTGGTTTATTTTTCTACTGTATGGTTAACTACATGTAAAACTGAAAATAATGATTAGAGCCAAGCGATCAAACAGGACAAGCACGCTATGAGTACTCAAACTAGCAGTGAAACCACAAAAAAAGTACGCATTGGCTGTGCTGCAGCTTTTTGGGGTGATACCGAAACAGCGGCCTCTCAATTGGTGGAAAAAGGAAATATCGATTACCTAGTGTTTGATTATCTGGCTGAAATCACTATATCGATTATGGCTGGGCAAAAGATGAAAGATCCCAATGCTGGCTATGCGACTGATTTTGTTAAAACGGTCATGACACCATTATTAGCCGACATTAAAACTAAAGGCATTAAAGTAATCAGCAACGCGGGAGGTGTTAACCCCCAAGCCTGCCGAGACGCGTTACAAAAGGCGGCAAACAACGCTGACATAGCGCTAAAAGTTGCGGTCATTAATGGCGATAACATCCTCCCCAAGAAAAACGCTTATGCCAAGCAAGAAACCACCGAAATGTATACGGGGGAGCCAATCCCTCCAATGCTAGTTAGCATGAACGCGTACTTAGGTGCCCCTGGAGTAGTTTCAGCTCTTGAAGCGGATGCCGATATTATTATCACGGGACGAGTAGTCGATAGTGCAGTCGTATTGGGCGCGCTGATTCATGAATTCAACTGGTCACTAGATGATTACCACAAACTTGCTCAGGGTAGTTTAGCGGGCCATATTATCGAATGCGGCGCTCAATGCACCGGCGGCAACTTTACTGATTGGGAGTCGGTAGCTGATGGTTATGATGATATGGGGTTCCCTATCGTAGAAGTCGAGAGTAATGGCAATTTCATCGTCAGCAAACCCGAAGGAACGGGTGGACTGGTGAGCACGGCAACCGTTGGCGAACAGTTAGTATATGAAATCGGCGACCCTCGGGCCTACTTTCTCCCCGATGTCGTCTGTGACTTTACTCGGGTTCAGCTCAAGCAACTTGGCGAGAACCAAGTTCATGTTACCGGCGCTATAGGCCACCCTCCGTCTGAACTGTATAAGGTTTCTGCGACTTATCTAGATGGATTTAAATGCAGCGTCTCTTTTTTGATTTGCGGCCTACAAGCTGAACCTAAAGGCAGAGCCGTGGCTAACGCCATCATCAAAAAAACCAGTCGTCTATTTGAGTCTCGAGAGATGAAACCTTTCTCCGAAGTAAACATCGAAATACTCGGTACCGAAACAACCTATGGAGAGAGGGCCTCTCAGGGCAACACAAGAGAAGTGGTCGTAAAAATTGCCGTTGCTCACCCAGAAAAGAAAGCACTTATTCTGTTTTCTCGAGAGATCGCGCAAGCAGGTACCGGCATGGCACCAGGCCTAACCGGCATTGTCGGTGGTCGGCCCACGGTATGGCCGAAGATCAAGCTCTTTTCATGTCTCGTACCCAAAGAAGGGGTTGATGTTGCGGTGGATATTGATAGCAAATTAACCCCCGTCACAGTGAATACAGTCGGCGGTTTTAGCGATGAGTGCGTATTGCCTCAACCAACCGATACCAACGCACCTGAACCTACAACAGACGAAGTCCCCCTTATTAAACTCGCCTGGGCGCGCAGCGGCGACAAAGGTGACCACTCAAACATTGGGGTCATTGCCCGAAAACCTGAATATCTCCCCTATATTAGAGAAGCGCTCTCAACCCAGAATGTCGCTCGCTTTATGCAGCACACTCTCGACCGCGAACATGGCAACATTAATAGCTGGGAGCTACCGGGTATTGATGCCATCAATTTTATACTCGAACATAGCCTTGGTGGTGGGGGCGTTGCCAGTTTACGAATCGACCCACAGGGCAAAGCGTACGCTCAACAACTACTTGAATTCCCGATACCTGTATCATCTGCTATTGCCAAAGAGGTTATATAAAAGAATGGGCTATAACTCAATTTACAAAGAAAGCCTTTTCGAAGGCAAAAACATCATCGTCACCGGTGGCGGTAGTGGTATTGGTCGTTGCGCCGCACATGAGCTATCCGCTTTAGGCGCAAACGTTATTATTGTTGGTCGAAACGTTGAAAAACTACAACAAGTCTCCACAGAAATCGAAGAAGATGGCGGCAAGGTTGATCACTTTAGCTGCGATATTCGAGAAGAAAACAATGTTAAGGTGATGATTAACGAGATTGTTTCGAAACATGGCCATATCAGTGGATTGGTCAACAATGCCGGAGGGCAATTTCCTTCTCCTTTAGCCGCGATCAATCAAAAAGGATGGGAAACCGTCGTTCGAACTAATTTAACCGGTGGTTTTCTGGTTGCCCGTGAAGTGTACACCCAATCGATGTCTAAAAGTGGCGGCTCAATCGTCAATATTGTTGCAGATATGTGGGGAGGCATGCCCGGAATGGGACACTCCGGCGCAGCGAGAGCGGGCATGGTTAACTTTACTCAAACGGCCGCCATTGAGTGGGCTGCATCCGGTGTGAGGGTAAATGCAATTGCGCCGGGCTGGGTAGCTACCAGCGGCATGGATACTTATCCCCCTCATATGAAGCCTTATATTCTGTCATTAAAAGATGCCGTACCCCTTAAACGCATCGGCACTGAATCAGAGATCAGCTCGGTTATCTGCTTTTTACTCAGCGACGGTGCAAACTTTGTGAGTGGCGACTGCGTCAGAATCGATGGCGCAGCCTCTCAGGGCTCTCGGGTTTGGCCACTCCCAAGAGCCAAAAACTCTGAGTCTTATAACGGATTTCATAGGGCCACTACGCCAAAGATATTTCAAGATGTAGAGAGCGCAACAAAAAATCAAAACGACAGCTAGCGGAATAGTCTCATGCCAGTAATACAATCACAGATTGACGCACTATCAGACGAGTTCCAACAAAACGCTGACGCTATGCAGGCTTGCATTGATGAGTTTCGTGGCGTAGAGCAAAAGGTTATCGATAAAGCCAATGAATCAAAAGTTAAAATTCATAAGCGTGGAAAACTGCTGCCCAGGGAGCGCCTAAAACTGTTGCTTGACAGAAGCGCACCGTTCTTGGAAATCTGCCCATTGGCTGGTTACAAAATGCATGATGACAAAGACGGCTCCATGGCGGGCGGCGGCATCATTGCAGGCATTGGTTATGTTGAAGGTGTTCGCTGCTTAATAGTAGCCAGCAATAGCGCGATCAAAGGCGGTACCATCTCACCCGCGGGCCTCGATAAGTCGCTGCGTGTTCAGGATATCGCCAGAGAGAATAAACTACCGATTATTACAATGGCCGAAAGCGGCGGCGCCAACCTAAACTACGCCACGGAAATATTCGTTCAAGGTGCCCGAGGCTTTGCCAATCAAGCGAGACTATCGGCTGCAGGTATTCCTCAGGTCACCATCGTTCACGGTAATGCTACCGCTGGCGGTGCTTATCAACCGGGGCTGTCTGACTACAATATCGTGATCAAAGACAAAGCCAAAATGTTTCTGGCTGGCCCCCCTTTACTCAAAGCCGCCACCGGCGAAGTTGCGTCAGACGAAGAGCTAGGTGGTGCTGAGATGCATGCCAGTGTCGCCGGTACCGCTGAGTACATGGCAGAAGACGACTCAGATGGAATTCGCATTGCGCGAGAAATAGTACGAAGTATTCCATGGAATGAGCAGCTTCCTCCCAAGCATTCGCAACAGTGGAAGGCTCCAATCTATTCTCCGAAAGAATTAATAGGCGTTGTACCAAACGACCCTAAGCAACCCTATGATGTGCGAGAAGTGATTGCTCGCATCGCTGATGGCTCCGAGTTTTTGGATTTCAAACCCCTTTTTGATAACCAAACCGTATGTGGACATATCAATATAGAGGGTCACGCCTGCGGTATTATCGGCAACAACGGGCCTATCACACCCCAAGGGGCAGCCAAAGCGGCTCAGTTTATTCAATTGTGCGAGCAATCTAACATCGCCATATTGTTTTTCCACAATACAACCGGCTTTATGGTTGGCACGGAGTCAGAGCAGAACGGCGTAATTAAACACGGTTCGAAAATGCTACAAGCGGTTGCCAACGCAACAGTGCCTAAATTGACGGTTGTGATCGGCGGTTCTTATGGCGCTGGTAACTATGCCATGTGTGGCCGAGGGCTTGACCCTCGTTTTATATTTGCATGGCCTAACAGCCGCACAGCTGTCATGGGGGGCGCACAAGCAGGAAAAGTGCTACGCATTGTGACTGAAGAAAAGCGTGCCAGAATGGGGAAAGAAGCTGACCCTAAAATGTTAGACGTCATTGAACAAGCGACCGCCCAGAAGCTAGAAGCAGGCTCTACACCACTTTATGGCACCGCCAGGCTTTGGGATGACGGGCTAATAGACCCTAGGGACACTCGCAATATACTCGCATATTTGCTTGATATTTGTGCCGAAGCAACCGCCAGACCGCTGCGCCCTACTCGATTTGGCGTTCCAAGACTCTAGGCGTTGCCACAAAACCCTGATTCCGCTTCGCTGTATCAAGGCTACAAGGGCTACTAAACGATTAGAACAAAAAATATTTATATATAAGGTAACCTCCATGCTATTTACACAAGAACATAATGAACTACGCCGTACCGTTAAGAACTTTGTTGAGAGTGAAATAAACCCCTACTGTGATGAATGGGAAGCAGCTGGCACATTTCCTATGCGTGAGCTTTTCAAGAAAATGGGTGATCTAGGCTTATTAGGTATCAGCAAGCCTGAAGAGTATGGTGGCATGGGCCTCGATTATAGTTACAACATTGTTGCTGCTGAGGCATTAGGGGCTGCTCATTGCGGCGGTGTACCGCTGGCTATTGGCGTTCAAACCGACATGTGTACGCCAGCCCTCGCACGCTTTGGTTCTGATGAACTACGCAAAGAGTTTCTGGCACCCGCTATCGCTGGCGACATGATTGGCTGCATCGGTGTGAGTGAACCGAGCGCTGGCTCTGACGTAGCAGGCCTTAAGACCACAGCCAAGAAAGACAGAGATGATTACATCATCAATGGTACTAAAATGTGGATTACCAATGCACCCAGTGCCGACTTTATTTGCCTACTCGCCAACACCTCTGACGACAAAGTACATATCAACAAGTCGCTTATCGTCGTACCAATGAACACGCCCGGCGTCACGGTGGCACCAAAGCTCGAGAAATTAGGCATGCGCTCATCTGAAACCGCCCAAGTATTCTTTGACAATGTACGCGTACCTCAACGCAATCGCATTGGTAACGAAGGCATGGGTTTTATGATGCAGATGATGCAATTTCAAGAAGAACGCATGTTTGGCGCCGCTAACACACTCATGGGCCTTGAAGGATGTGTGAATAAGACCATTGCATACTGCAAGGAGCGCGAGACCTTTGGCCAGCCACTGATCAACAACCAAGTTATTCACTTCCGTTTTGCAGAATTACAAACCGAAATCGAAGCGCTAAGAGCCTTAACCTATCAGGCAGTAGAGCTATACCTTAGCGGCAAAGATGCCACACGATTAGCATCGATGGCCAAGTTAAAAGCGGGCCGACTAGGTCGTGAAGTCACGGACTCCTGCCTGCAGTATTGGGGCGGTATGGGTTATATGTGGGACAACCCGGTTAGCCGTTGTATGCGTGATATTCGCTTAGTCTCTATCGGCGGTGGTGCAGACGAGATCATGCTGGACATTATTTGTAAGCTGATGGGTATATTGCCGAGTAAGAAAAAGAAGTAAAACAACGGTGAATACCCGTAGCGGTGATGAAAGGAGGCAGAGCCTGCCCCCCGAAACGCTTTGGGTACGACTGGAATCAAGGAAATAGTGGCAGTGAAATACAATCCCAAAATCCTGATTCCGCTTCGCTGCATCAAGGCTATGACGAATCTTGCTTGGCTAATTATTAAATGGTTTAACTATGAGTTTACCCACTACAGAAACGCTGCTCTTAGAACAAAAAGACCACGCACTACACATAACTATCAACCGCCCCAAGGTTAGTAATGCCATGAATTTGAAAATGGTGCACGAATTGATGGCGGCATTTGAGAGTATTAAAGATGACCGAGAGATTCGTGCCGTAGTCTTGCGCGGTGCAGGCGGTCACTTCTGTGCTGGAGGTGACATTAAGGACATGGCTGGCGCACGAGCCGCTGCGAGTAAGGCAGATAAAAACAGTGACCCGTTTTACACACTCAATCGTGAGTTTGGTCGTATGCTCACACAAGTGAACACAGCGCCTCAAGTCGTCATTGCGGTGACCGAAGGCGCAGTACTTGGCGGTGGTTTTGGTTTGGCATGCGTTTCAGATGTCGCCATTGCAGCCGAGTCCGCCAGGTTTGGTCTGCCCGAAACAGGGCTGGGTATCCCACCTGCCCAGATCGCCCCTTTTGTAGTTAACCGTATCGGTTTAACACAGACAAGGCGATTGGCATTGCTGGGCGCTCGCTTTAATGGCACCGAAGCTGCGAGGTTAGGCATTGTTCACACGGTTTGTAGTGAAGCGGATATTGATCAGGAACTTGAAAGCATACTTGCCCAAGTGAAGCGTTGCGCACCAGACGCCAACGCTATCACTAAAGCACTTATTCTATCCGTCGGCAATCACGAACTAGATACGGTACTCGACCAGGCAGCCACTTCGTTTTCAGGTTGTGTGCAAGGCCAAGAGGGCCAAGAGGGCACCATGGCATTTATACAAAAGCGTCAGCCAAACTGGTCATAGCATGCGCCAATACAGCTAAGGGATATACAGATGTCACTCAAATGCAGTTTTTCAAAAGTGCTGGTTGCAAACCGTGGAGAGATCGCAGTAAGGGTTATTCGCACGGCAAAAAACCTCGGATTTAAAACCGTCGCGGTCTATAGCGAAGCGGACGCCAATGCTCCTCATGTCAGTGCTGCCGATGAAGCCGTTTGTATTGGTGCTGCTGCGGTGGGTGAATCTTATCTGGTTATAAATAAGATCATCGATGCAGCCAAACTTACCGGTGCCGAGGCAATTCACCCAGGATATGGTTTTCTATCTGAGAACGCCGATTTTGCGCGTATCTGCCACAAAGAGTCGATCGAGTTTATCGGCCCGCCAACAGATGCCATTTCATTAATGGGCAGCAAGCGCCTGTCGAAGATTGCAATGATTAATGCCGACGTGCCCTGCATCCCAGGTTACGAAGGCGAAGCACAAGACGAAGCAACACTCATCAACGAAGCGACACGCATTGGCTTTCCGGTAGTGATCAAAGCCTCAGCAGGCGGTGGCGGCCGAGGAATTCGCTTAGTACACCAAACTTCAGAACTGGCAGAACAAATTAAAACGGCTCGTTCAGAGGCGGAAAACGCATTTGGTAATGGTGAGTTGATTCTGGAAAAATCCGTTATCCAGCCACGCCACATTGAGATTCAAGTATTTGCCGATAAACAGGGTAACGTGGTGTATCTAGGCGAGCGTGATTGCTCCATTCAACGCCGTCATCAAAAAGTCGTTGAGGAAGCGCCCTCGCCTTTTGTCGATGAAGCATTAAGGGCACGAATGGGTGAGGCGGCGTGTCAGGCCGCCAGGTCTTGCCAGTATGTAGGCGCGGGAACCGTCGAGTTTTTAGTCGATACCGATAAGAATTTCTACTTTTTAGAGATGAACACGCGTTTACAGGTTGAACACCCGGTTACCGAGTTAGTCACCGGAACCGATTTAGTCGCATGGCAATTAAATGTTGCTGCTGGTGGCACACTTCCGCTGACTCAAGACCAAATAAACATCTCCGGCCATGCGATTGAAGTGCGTTTATATGCAGAAGACCCAAGACAAAAATTTATGCCTCAGACTGGCTATATTAAGCGCTGGACCCCTGCAATGGGAGACGGTATTCGAATCGATTCAGGTATCGTAACCGGTCAGCAAATATCACCCTACTACGACCCGATGCTAGCAAAAATCATTGCCTTTGGAAGCAGCCGAGAGGAAGCCAGACGACGCTTAGCTCGAGCCATTGAAGAAAGTACGTTACTGGGTGTTCCGGTTAATAGTGAGTTTTTGTCCCATGTGATTCAGCATGACACGTTTATTGATGGCGAAGCGACCACTGCGTTTATTGAAGAGGACTTTGGCCAACACAGTTCCATGTCTACTGTGCCCGCTGATAAGCTCGCTACCGCCCTAACAGGTATTCTTCTTTACAGCCAACGCCACTCGGAGGCTCATTATAGTGAAGTACTCAGCGGCTGGCAGAACTCCAACCCTACACCTTGGCCTTATGAATTACGTTGCGGTAAATCGGTATTAGAAATAGCGCTCAATGAACAGGATAAACACTTTGTCATCAGCGAAGATCAAGGCCCTGGTCAGCCAGCCATTTCCGTTGAGATCTCGACCCTAGCACAAACAGATGAGCAGTTAACCTTTATTTATAACGGGGTTCGTCAACGATGTGAATACCTTATTGATGGTGACGATATCTATCTTAGAGTGGGTACCGGTTATCATCACTATACTGACCTTACTCATGAAGAAGCCGTCAGCGAAGGTGCGGCAGGCTCAGGAAAAATCATTGCCAGCATGGATGGGGCTATTATTGATGTATTGGCCGAAGTCGGCGACAGAGTTGTTAAGGGGCAATCATTGGTTATGCTAGAAGCGATGAAAATGGAACATCCGCTTAAATCAGATGTCGGTGGCACCGTTGAGTCAATAAAGGTACAAGCCGGTGATCAGGTTAAAATCCGTCAGCTATTAGTCACCATTGCTGCTGACGAAGAATAGACAGACAGTTAAAAAAGAGACTAAAGTAAATGGCTAACTTGAAAGACAAAACCATCGTAATCACCGGTGCCAGCCGTGGTATTGGTCGTGAGATCGCCCTTAAATGTGCTAAAGACGGCGCTAACATTGTGATACTGGCAAAGTCCATTGAGACTCACCCCAAACTACCGGGAACCATATTTTCAGTGGCTAAGGAAGTCGAAGCTTCAGGTGGAAAAGCACTAGCGATTCAACTCGATGTGCGCGACGATGAAGCCGTAAAGGCCGCAATGTATCGGGCCGCCGACGCCTTCGGCGGCATTGATGCTGTTATCAACAATGCAGGTGCAATTAAACTCATGGGCGCCACAAGCCTACCCCTAAAACGTTTTGATTTGATGACACAAATTAACTCGCGCGCGGTACTGTCAACCGCTCAAGCTGCCCTGCCGTGGCTCAAGAAGTCAGATCAAGGGCACATTATCAGCCTATCACCACCGCTAAACCTAGACTCTAAATGGTTTGCTCACTACTCGCCTTATACGATTACTAAATACGGTATGTCTATGCTGACCATGGGGCTGTCACAAGAAATGAAACGACACGGCGTCGCTGTCAACTCATTATGGCCTCAAACGGTCATTTCGACAGCAGCAGTAGAGTTTGAAGGTGGAGGCAAAGAAACGCTAGACAGAGGTAGAAAGCCAGCCATAATGGCTGATGCTGCCTACGAAATACTGACCACTGAAAACTGTGAATTAACCGGTGAGTTTGTAATTGATGAAGCCATACTCAAAGATCGCGGCGTCACAGATTTTGATCAGTATCGATATAACCCAGACTGCGATAAGCCGTTGATGACGGATCTGTTTGTAGCTGAGTAAACAGTTCCTTTGCTTCCAATATATCAAGAAGCTAATCCTGTTTATAGACATAGCTCCCAGAGAACGCTATGGTTCACCTATTAAGAGGCGTTTATTTTATGCAGGCGCCTCTATTTATCGACTACGTCTAATTAATCGAAAGTACTTATTTATAAATCTATGATTCGCTCCCTACTAACATTTAGTGTCTCAGCATTACTCACAACCTCTGCTTTAACTAAGGAGTTCCCTTGGGGCGCGCACAACGACATTATAGGAGAGCAACACATAGTAACGGCTAAATACGAAGATACACTATCTGATGTCGGTGAATCTAACAATATTGGTTTCAATGAAATTGTTACAGCTAATCCGGGCATAGATGCGTGGCTACCCGGTGAGGGCAGCCAAATCGTCGTCCCCTCCGAATATATTTTACCCAGTATTCGTGAAGGTATCGTCATCAACCTTCGTGAGTTTCGTCTGTATTACTTCCCAAAAGATGGTAGAAAAGTCATCACTTACCCAGTCGGCATTGGTGCTCAAGATACCCCCTCTCCTCTGATCGAAACACAGGTAAAGCTCAAGATTGAAAAACCCAACTGGTACCCTCCCGCCTCAGTGAGAGCAAAGTATCTAAAAGAACATGGCGAAGAAATGAAGAGGGTGTTCCCACCAGGGCCCAGTAACCCATTAGGACCATATGCTATTCAGCTTGATATACCAGGCTACTTCCTACACGGCACTAACAAGTCATTTGGCATTGGCACCAAGGTAAGCCACGGTTGCATACGTTTATACAATGAAGATATCTCGGAGCTCGTATTCAAAGTACCGAAAAAAACCCCAGTTAGATTTGTAAAAGAACCCATAAAAGTAGGGTTGAAAGACGATCAACTCTTTGTTGAACTACACCCAGATGAAGCAGACAACATATCTAATAAGAAAATGGTTCAAGAAATCATACAAAAAGCGATACGGATAGAAAAACGCCACGGCCCGGTGGACCTTGATATTTACGCTATAGAACGCGCTATCGATAAACCTTTAGGTGTTCCCCAACTCATTGGCACCAAAGCAGCTGGACAAATTAAAGACAATAAAAAGGCCGACGTTGTTGCCGTCAGCCCTTTATCATCATCCAACATTATTAATTAATGCAGGTGAAACCTATTACTTGCTGCTTGCTTTCTTAAGCATACGCTCAGCTTTTTCTGCTGATTCTTCAGCTTTTTTCATCGCTTCCTGTGCCATCATCAACGCTTCTTCAGCTTTGCTATATGCGTCATCAGCTTTACTATCAGCGCTAGTAGCTTTGGTCATCGCTGCGCCCGCTGCTGTTTTTGCAGAATTCGCTGCACTTTGTGCCTGAGCAGCGTCTTGTGCGGCTGAATTAAGTGTTGACTGATCATCTTTAGACAAGCTAGCACAGCCTGTTGCCAAAGCCATTGTAGTGACAGCACCTAACGCGACTATTTTTTTCAACATTGTATTACTCCATTGTTTAGCAATATGCTTTTAAATCATTCCTTCTTTAAAGCCTTTGGGATTTTGGATAAATAAGGCTTTGAGGATTTTTCTGCCGCTAGCGGCTAAATACCAGTCTAGTCAGTAATTTACAAAATTAAAATCAGTTTTTATAAAATAATTTAGGATACTTTAGTCATTATACTTTAAAGAGTACTGGCAAATGATTAAAATTTGCTCCTTTCTCGTTCGAATAGGCCCTATTTCAATGCTAGAAAAACTATTTCAGTTGAAAGAACACGGCACGGATGTCAAAACAGAGATCATTGCGGGAGTCACTACCTTTCTCACAATGGCGTACATTATCGTAGTTAATCCAGACATTTTATCGGCATCAGGCATGGACTATGGCGCGGTGTTTGCTGCTACCTGTATAGCAGCGGCCATTGGTTCTTTAATCATGGGGTTGCTTGCTAACTACCCCATCGCACTCGCACCGGGTATGGGGCTCAACGCCTTCTTTGCGTTTGCCGTAGTTCAAGGCATGGGGCACATCTGGCAGGTCGCACTCGGTGCGGTGTTTCTTTCAGGCGTCATATTTTTCTTTCTAAGTATATTCAAAGTACGTGAGTGGATAATCAATAGTATTCCACTGTCTTTACGATTTGGTATATCCGCAGGTATCGGCTTTTTCTTGGCACTAATAGCACTAAAAAACGCAGGTATTGTGATTGATCACCCTGCAACACTCGTATCAATAGGCGACATTACCAGTCTACCTAGCCTACTCACACTGAGTGGTTTTTTTATCATCTGTGCGCTAGCGTATAGACGTGTTACTGGCGCTGTAATGATCGGGATTATCGCCATTACAGTGATCTCACTAATATTGGGGTTGATTGACTACAAAGGGTTTGCCTCAATGCCGCCAAGCCTAGCGCCTACGTTCATGCAGATGGATATTGCCGGCGCGCTTAATGTAGGGCTTGTGAGTATCGTGTTTGCGTTTCTGTTTGTTGACCTGTTTGATACCTCTGGCACACTAATTGGCGCAGCTCACCAAGGTAAGCTGTTAGATCAAAATGGTAAGTTACCTCGTTTAGGAAAAGCATTAATGGCAGATAGCGTTGCAACCATGAGTGGTGCAGCGTTAGGGACATCAACCACGACCAGCTATATTGAAAGCACCGCAGGTATTTCGACAGGTGGCCGCACCGGCTTAACCGCTGTAATCGTCGCAGTACTGTTTTTGCTCTGCTTGTTCTTATCACCTATCGCATCTATCGTACCCGCTTATGCAACAGCCCCCGCCTTACTCTATGTAGCCGTTCTTATGGCGAGTGGATTGTCCCATGTTGACTGGGATGATATTACCGAAGCCGCTCCGGCAGCCGTTACAGCACTGATGATGCCTCTGACGTTCTCTATTGCGAATGGTATAGCTATTGGTTTTATCACCTATACTGCCATAAAACTATGCAGTGGAAAGCTTAGCTCGCTCAATATTAGTTTAGTGCTAATCTCGATACTCTTTGTTCTTAAGTTTATATTTTTAGGCGCCTAAGATGGACTCGGTAATGGATAGTCAACTCAAAGAAAGCCTCCACTTAAGCGAGCAATATTTTAGTGATGTGGTCAAGAAATCTATAAGAACTGTACCAGACTGGCCTGAACAAGGCGTGATGTTTCGAGACATCACCACCGCCTTGCAAAACCGTACGGTTTTTAGAAAGCTCATTGACGCTTTTATCCACCGCTATCATCATTTACCGATTGATGCGGTAGCCGGAGTTGATGCTAGAGGGTTCATCATCGGATCTGTATTAGCCTATGAGCTCAACGCGAGCTTTGTCCCCATTCGTAAAAAGGGAAAGCTCCCCTTTGACACCGTATCAGAAAGCTACGAACTGGAATATGGAAAAGCAGAAGTCGAAATTCATAAAGATGCCTTCCAAAAGGGTAATAAGGTAATATTAGTCGACGACCTGATTGCGACCGGTGGGACACTGCTAGCAGCAGCATCTCTGATTGAAAGACTCGGAGCAGAGATCATAGAAGCGGCTGCCATTATCGATCTTCCAGACTTAGGCGGCTCAAAAAAATTAAAAGAAAAAGGCCTAGCAGTTTATAGCGTCTGTCAGTATGAAGGTGACTAGTTCTGCTGGTTGAAAGGGTAATGACTCAAACAACAATGATAAAGGACTACAACAATGAAACAAATTATTTGGGTCTTGGCAGGCCTGCTAATGATCTCTACAAACGCGGCCATCGCCGAACCTCAAAAAAAGTTCTCGACCCTGGGCACCTACTTTGGGATAGCACAAGGCTGGATGGAAATTGAAGAAAACAACCTTAACAACGACTTTCAGATGTATACATTTGACCTGATAGGCGGCGCCACGTTTCACCCCAACATGGGCATTGAGGGTCGTTTGGGTTTCGGCGGAACCGACACCTCAGGAAGTAAATCTTATTCACTCAACCATTACGCTTCACTCTATTTTAAACCTCAATATACCTTTGGCCGTCTAAATACTTATGCCTTGATGGGAACCAGTTTTGTCTCGTCAGAAACCTCTCAAGTTTTATGCGGTATTATCTGTTTGCAATCAAGCGATAAGTATACTGAGTTTTCTTTCTCATACGGCGCTGGTGCCATCTACTACTTCAATATGATCATGGTTGGCTTGGAATACGTTAAAGTTCTGGATAAAGATCGTGTCGATATTGATCGCGGTGGTTTGATGTTTGGCTTTGTATTTTAATAACAAGCGCCAAGCAGTGATTACCTAGACCTGGTTTTCTTTGTCGATTTAGCCTGATGGTGATCAGCGGATTGTTTTGCTCTATGGTTCAAGCTGCGCGCTTTCGGCTTCGGTTTAGGCTTAGGACTTTTCTTTTCAGCGTTTTTGTTTGGCGTGGCCGTTTTATTCGAATGCGCTACCGCCTGATTAATCTCAGCCATTTCATCACTCGTTAAATTTCGCCATTGTCCCGGTTTTAAGCCTCTCAAATGAACTGACATAATGCGGGTTCGTTTTAGTTTTTTAACCTCGTAGCCAAGATACTCACACATTCGACGAATCTGCCGGTTAAGCCCTTGAGTAAGAATGATGGTAAATACAAACCTACTTTGAATCGTAACTTTACAGGGTTTGGTGACAGTGTCGAGAATCGGTACGCCTCGGGACATTCGCTCAACAAAGCGCTCACTAAGCGGTTTATCTACGGTAACGACGTACTCCTTATCATGAGCATTTTCTGCTCGTAAAATTTTATTAACAATATCGCCATCACTGGTGAGAAATATCAACCCTTCTGAAGGTTTATCAAGCCTTCCAACCGGGAAGATACGCTGCTTATGGCCAATATCATCAATAATATTGCCTTTGACCTTATGCTCCGTCGTACAAGTAATGCCGATGGGTTTATGATACGCAATATACACTCGGTCAGACTTATTTACCGCACTGGCTTTAATACGCCGCCCATCAACCAGTACCTCATCGCCGGAGGCGACTTTGGTTCCCAGTTCGGGTAGTTTTCCATTGATGGTGACCCTATTAGCTTCAATCAGTTTATCCGCCTCACGTCGAGAGCAAAAACCAGATTCACTGATATATTTATTAAGACGCTTTTCGTTGCTTGAATCCACACTACTTCCTAATTAAATCCAGACGACTTCCTAGTTAAATCCACGCATCGACAATGAACCATGCTCAGTTTATTTTAAATACGCTTCCAGCTCATTTCTAAACGCGGCTTGCACACCTAGGTTTTTCATCATCCAGTAGTGCCCTGCGATTAACCGATCAATAAACAAGCTCTCTACAGGCGGTTTGAAGGAGTCCAGATGCTTAAACACCGTTGGTGCCTTTGATGCCACTTTAGTATGCAAACTTGCTTGAGCAAAATCATAAATTTCATCTTTATGCTCAAACGGTGTAATAAATATATCACGCCACATGGCATAATAGCCTTCCTCTAAAGCAGGCTTATCTTCTACTCTCACGCCCAGCTCTATCAGGCGTTTATCGAGTAATCGATAGTCCTCTCCGATACCCGCATTCAGAGCCGCTTTGTATGCAGTTACAATTTCTGGCTTTAACTGCTTAACGCAGCCAAAATCATACATAATAACGGTGCCATCTGGGCGGAACGCGAAGTTCCCTGCATGAGGGTCGCCGTGAATACATTGAAACTTAAACAGCTGATCAGCCATGGTGGTAAAGATACGGTGGCCAATTAGGTTAATGATCTCCTGTGTATAGACCTCAGGTTCAAGCTCACTAAGGTGATCGCCCTCTACTAGCTCCATGGTAAGTATCCGACGGGTCGATAATTCATCAATCACTGTTGGAATAATAAGCCCGGAGTCACCTTTGTGAAAATCCTGAAAGCGCTTAATATTTTTCGCTTCGTTTTGATAATCCAATTCTTCATGCAACCGTTCTAGAATCTCTTGAAATAGCTGATCAACACTCTCTTTAGGTATTTTAAGCAACCCTCCTAACTTTAGCGTCATTCTTAACTGCTTAAGATCAGAGTCACAAGACTTATCAACACCGGGATATTGAACTTTTACAATAACATCACGCCCATCTTTGGTCATGGCGCGATGAACCTGTCCTATTGATGCAGCGGCATAGGGTTTCTGTTCAAAAAAATCAAATATCGCTTCTGGCTCTCCGCCCAACTCATCCTTTATCTGCTGACGAATCAGTGAGAAGTCCATAGGAGGCGCTTCTTTTTGCAGTTTCTGCAGCGCGTTAGAAAACTCTTTAGGCAAGAAATCCTGAGTTTGTGAGGCAATCTGCCCCACCTTCATCACCGCACCTTTTAACTCACCCAGCGTTGAGACGATATCATTGGCCATTTTATCGTAGGTCTTCGACAGGCGTTCTTCTTTCTTATCCTCAGAACCTAAACTACTGCGAACTTTTTCAGACGCGTAACGCCCTGCTACGCTGGCCGTCATACCCGCCAATTTCATAAACCGCCCGGTTCGAGTCGTTACTGATTTTTTAGCCATAAATACCTTGATTAACGATGAGATAGAGCCATGTTATTTAACAGTGGTCTCTGTATGCAAAACAGATTCGAGGTCAACCTCAAGCTTAGCGCCGGACGGCAAAAGCCCAACACCGGCGGGAGTCCCCGTTAACACAACGTCCCCCGGCATCAGGGTAAAATGCTGACTAATAAACGCTATTAAGGGAGTAACCGCAGTAATCATCTCATTAGTATGACCATGCTGACGAAGCTCGCCATTAATTTTCAAGGTAAATTCGATATTCGAGGGGTCAGTTATGGTAGCTGGCTTTACAAACGCTGATAACGGGCAAGCGCCATCGAAGCTTTTTGCAATTTCCCACGGGTGACCTTTCGTCTTTAGTTCGCTCTGCAGGTCTCTTAGTGTTAAGTCTAACGCTAGACCATATCCTGCTATCGCTCGCTCTATATCAGCAGTGCTAGCACAGGTTAGCTGTTCACCGATCAAAATCGCCAATTCAGCTTCGTAATGGGTATCGCCCTTGCCTTGAGGGAGTTTAATTTCATCGGATAGCGGCATAACGGTTGTCGCCGGTTTGATAAATAGAATGGGACTGGTAGGAATGGGGTTATTCAGTTCTTTCGCGTGTTCTGCGTAGTTACGCCCTACACAAACGACTTTCCCTAGGGTGTGATTAAAGGGTGTTCCATCAGAGAATTGGTGCTGGTAGGACATGGTAACTCCACTTATTTTTGCGGTAAAAGTAGAGCCACGAATCGGTTAAAGAACATTCTTAGACTCTATCTAGCAACCCAGTGGTGCGCTAGCGCACCTATCAATACACTATAAATCGATTACTTTCCCAGGGTTCATAAGATTCTTGGGATCAAATACCCGTTTGATGCCTTTCATATATTCGATCTCGACTGGGCTACGGGTGTAGCTCAGGTAATCTTTTTTGGTCAAGCCAACGCCATGCTCTGCAGATACGCTGCCGTTATATTTTTCGACAATTTCAAATACCCATTTGTTGACTTGCAAACACTTTTCGAAAAACTCTTCTTTGGCCAGGTCTGCCGGTTTGAGTATATTGAGGTGAAGGTTTCCATCACCTATATGGCCAAACCAGATAATTTCAAAGTCAGGGTAATGCTCTGTCACCACAGCATCAATTTCTTGCAAAAATTGAGGGACTTTAGACACCACGACTGAGATATCATTTTTATAGGGTGTATGGGGCGCTATAGACTCTGAAATGCCTTCCCTTAAGCGCCATAAGTTCTGTGCCTGTGTTTCGCTTTGACTAATCACACCATCAACGACCCAGCCCTCTTCTACACATTTCTCAAACAATGCCATGGCATCGTCCATCACCGCACCTGAAACCGCTTCAAACTCAAGCAGTGCATAATAAGGCGCTTCACCTTCAAACGGTGCCTGAACATCACCATGTGCTAATACATGACCCATGGCCTGATGAGAGAAAAACTCATAGGCAGTCAAATCTATCTGTTGCTGGAACGTCTGTAAAACATCCATCGTATTCGTTAAGTCGCTCAACCCTAATACTAACACCGTGAGGTTCGAGGGTTGGCGTGTTAGCTTCATCGTCGCTTCTGTAATAAAGCCCAATGTGCCTTCTGCGCCAATAAACAGGTGTCGAATATCGTACCCTGTATTGTTTTTCTCAAGATCCTTATTTAACTCAAGGATATCGCCATTACCGGTCACCACTTTCAAGCCCGAGACCCAGTCACGGCTCATGCCATAACGAATGACCTTAATACCACCTGCATTAGTCGAGAGGTTTCCACCTAACTGACTAGAGCCCGCAGAGGCGAAATCGACGGGATAATAAAGCCCTTGTTGTTCAGCGTAATCCTGCAACTGCTCAGTGATCACACCCGACTGACATTTAACGGTTCGATCACTGGCACTGAAATCAAGAACCTGGTTCATGTAATCAAACGACACCACAATTTCACCATTGGTGGCAACAGCACCAGCACTAAGTCCCGTTCGACCACCCGAGGGTACTAACCCTATGTTGTGCTTATTAGCAAACTTAACGATAGACTGAACTTGCTCTGTGGTCTTGGGGAACACAATCGCCACAGGCTTAGGCTCATGGATTTTTGTCCAATCTTTACCAAAGGTCTGTAATGAGTCTTCATCCACTCTTACTTTACCTTCATCGACCAAGTTTTTTAGCTCTTCAATCATCTGCTCTGGGGCCATAGTTCTCTCGAAACCTTTAGTTCAGTCTAAACCTGTCATTCGCTCAAAACGTGCTAAAAATAGGCGTAACTCTTTAATAATTACACCTACTCTATTTGATGCCGTGCACTCACTTCCATTTATGGTATCATACCGCGCTTATTCTGTTGATCTCGGCTTGCTAATTCAATGAAAATTTCTTCTCGAAGTGGTTTTTATGGCCCTTGCCAGCCTGATTGTATTGCTTCCTACTTGTAAAGGTTAATGTAACATCATGACTACGACGTCTCTCGATAAGAGCAAGATTAAATTCCTTCTTCTTGAAGGTCTTCACCAATCTGCCGTCGATACTTTGAATGCTGCTGGTTATACCAATATCGAATACTTAACCACTTCACTTTCAGAAGAAGAGTTGATTGAGAAGATTAAGGATGTTCACTTCATTGGTATCCGATCTCGTACACAACTGACAGAGAACGTATTCGCTGCAGCCAAAAAGCTCATTGCGGTAGGTTGTTTCTGCATAGGAACCAATCAGGTCAATCTACTAGCAGCCCTTTCAAAAGGGGTTCCTGTATTTAACGCACCCTTCTCTAATACTCGTAGCGTTGCCGAGCTTGTTTTAGCTCAGGCCATATTATTGCTACGCGGTGTACCTGAAAAGAATGCCATGTGCCACCGTGGCGGCTGGTTAAAATCAGCTAAAGACAGCTATGAAATTCGTGGTAAAAAGCTGGGGATTATTGGTTACGGCAGCATCGGTACTCAGTTTAGTGTACTGGCTGAATCTCTCGGCATGAAAGTCTACTTTTACGATGTCGTCACTAAGCTACCACTCGGTAACGCCACTCAAGTAGGCTCGTTAAAAGAGCTGCTTGAAATGTCTGATATTGTCAGCCTTCATGTTCCTGAAACACCGGCGACCAAGTATATGTTTGGCGCAGAGCAGTTTGAGCAAATGAAGCAAGGTAGCATTCTAATGAATGCGGCTCGCGGAACCGTTGTTGATATTGACGCACTGGCTGAAGCGATAAAAAGTAAAAAGTTATTGGGTGCCGCGATTGATGTATTCCCTGTTGAGCCTAAATCAAACTCTGAAGAGTTTGTCTCTCCATTGCGAGGCCTGGACAATGTTATTCTGACCCCTCACGTGGGCGGAAGCACAATGGAAGCTCAGGAGAACATCGGGGTAGAAGTCGCTGAAAAGCTTTCAACCTATAGTGATACAGGCACTACCGTATCGTCGGTTAACTTCCCAGAAGTAGCACTGCCTGCACATCCAGATAAGCATCGTTTGCTGCATATTCATGAAAACGTGCCTGGTGTACTGTCAGAGATTAACAAAGTGTTCTCTGACAACGACATCAATATCGGTGGACAGTATCTGCAAACCAATGAAAAAGTCGGTTATGTGGTAGTAGAAGTTGATAAAGACTACAGTCAGCTAGCACTTGAGAAACTAAGCGCCGTTAAAGGCACTATTCGTAGTCGCGTGCTGTACTAGTTTATTTTATAACAAGTCTAGTACGAAAAAAGGGGCCGTAAAACAGCCCCTTTTTTTATTGTAAAATTATGCCAGTCTATTTCAAAGGCAATAGCTTTAGCTCTACTCGTCGATTGGCTTCACGACCCGCAGCAGAACTGTTGGTTGCTATAGGGTAACGAGGACCAAGACCGGACGCATGTATACGTCCTGATGGAATCTGCTTAGTCTGCAAGAAGTACTTAACACTATTCGCACGTTGCTCGCTTAAAGTCTGGTTTAAGCTCAACGAACCCGTTGAATCAGTATGACCTTCAACCTGTATCGCTGTCTCATCAAACTCTTTCAAGACAATGGCTACAGACCCTAAGACTTCAGTGAAATTACCTTTGATATTAGACTTGCCTGTATCGAAGGTAATATTGCCCGGCATAATCAAGGTGATTTCATCACCAGAGCGAGCTACCTGCACGCCAGAGCCTTTCAATTGATGACGTAGCTCAGCCTCCTGCTGATCCATATAATAACCAATACCACCGCCCATCGCGCCGCCTGCCGCTGCGCCTATTAACGCACCCTTACCGCGATCTTTTTTACTTGAAGACGCTGCACCAATGGCAGCACCGGCTACCGCTCCAATGGCGGCACCTGTGGTCGCGCTCGATACTTTTTCTTCACCAGTGTATGGATCATATGTCATACAGCCAGATGCCAGCACAGATACAATTGCAATACTTAAACCCTTACGAATCATTACTTCTCTATCTCCTGATAGTTACTATTTCGTTGGAACGTAAATTAAATGTTAAGACGATGCCAATACTCTATCAATGAAATTAAACACATCCTGCCTTATCTCTTCGGACTCATTAACTAAATGGTGACGCCCTTTGGGTAGATAATGTACATCTACTTCAGAAAACTTCTGTTGTAGAATCGTAATATTGTGACGCCAATCTACCGTCATATCCCGCTTACCCTGAACAATAGAAACACATCCATCAATGGCATCAGTGCTTTCTATCGCTTTTATCCAACGCCTTAACGCTGTAATCCACTCAATAGACATATTTCGGGACTGCAACGGATCATGGTTTTTTAAAAATTTGATAAACACAGGGTCATTACTATTCTCTGAAAAAACACGCTTCCAGGTGCTTATAAAAGGCCCGACTACAGAATGTATAAATAGTGCGCCACTCCACCCAACCGGTCTAACGAGCGGTGCCAATAAAATCACTTTGTCAAAGATAGTAGACGAGAACTGCTGGGTACGATTTAACAAATGATCGACCAGTACGGCTCCGCCTGTGCTCTGACCTATGCCATAAAATGGCGCTTGGATATAGTCTTGGCATAAGTTAACACAACTTTTTAGTGCTAACTGATAATCATCAAACGATTTAATAGCAGTGGGGCGGCCTGATGACAATCCATGCCCTGGGAGGTCATAAGCGATCACAGCTAAATTTTGCTCTAAGCAGTGTTTAATAAGGTGACCGTACAGCCCAACATGATCAAAATAACCATGAAATATAAACACCGTCCCTTTTACCGATTCCGGCAAATAGTAATGCATTGCCATGCGATAACCTAGCGAGTCAAAACTCCCTAGATAATGCTTTACATCAGGCAACGTATCACAAAAATCAATTTGATAATAACGACAGTAACGTTTGGCTTCTTCAGTTAGTTCAGGGAGGTTATTGAAATCAAATGCTGACATTTGAGCCGTTATCTTACTCCGAGTCCAATCATGCTTCATAATCTATATTCAACATTTATAGTGTCTATTTAGTTTCGACTAGCCTAACTCAAAGCTAACCCAATGGCGAAATAATATCTCAATAGTGAAATGATCTCACTAAGCGGGTCGAAATCCTTTATAATTCGCGTTCCATTTTGACTGTACGCGATTTACATAGGATTGTTCATGATATTTTCATCTTTAGATTTGGCGCCTGAGATTCAGCAAGCCCTTGATGCCTGTGGTTATAGTCAAATGACGCCGATTCAGGAAGGCGCAATTATTCCTGCCCGACGAGGTAAAGACATTCTGGCCAACGCACAAACAGGCACCGGAAAAACAGCCGCGTTTGCGATTCCAATATTACAACGGTTACATGACAACCCGAAGGCTAAATTGCCTGGGAATGCCCGAGCATTAATTCTAACACCCACACGTGAGCTGGCCGAGCAATTAGCTGACACTATTAAACGCTATGCTCAGTTTTTGCCGTTATCAGTCACGGCCCTCTATGGTGGTGTCAAAATGAGCGGGCAGCAGAAGAAACTAAATGTCGGAGTCGATATCGTCATCTCAACCCCAGGCCGTCTTCTGGAACACATAGAACAGTGTAACATTAACCTTTCTAAGGTTGAGTTTGTAGTACTGGATGAAGCCGATAGAATGTTGGACATGGGCTTTATTGCTGACGTACAGTCACTACTACAAAAAGCGCCTAAGAAACGCCAAACCTTACTGTTTTCTGCAACCTTATCAAAGTCAGTTAATGAGCTTGCCCACAAACTCCTCATCAACCATGAAGTCGTTAGTGTTGCCAAGCAGAACGCCACGGCTGACACCGTCGTACATACTGTTTACCCGGTTGAAGAACGTCGTAAAGCCGAGCTATTTGTGGAACTTATTAACATGTATAACTGGTTTCAGGTGCTGGTATTTACCAGTACCAAAGCCCAAGCGGATACATTAATGCGCACGCTAAAGAAAGCTAAGTTTGACGTAGCACTTTGTCATGGCGATAAAAGTCAAGGGTCACGCCGTCGCGCATTGGCCGACTTTAAGTCAGGTAAAATCCAAGTACTGATTGCCACCGAAGTAGCCGCTCGCGGGCTCGATATTCAAGGCCTTGAGCACGTGGTTAACTATAACCTGCCTTATCTAGCAGAAGATTACGTGCATCGCATCGGACGTACAGGAAGAGCGGGAACAAAAGGTCAGGCCATATCATTCGTCAGCCGCGAAGAAGAACGCGTACTCGACAATATCGAGCGCCTCATTGGCTACACCATAGAACGAGAAAGTTTGCCTGGCTATGAGGTTGGGAGTCGAGAGTCGCTATGGAATAACCTAGCAGAAAGCCCTCGCGCGGCGCGTACAAACAAGGCAACACAAACAAAGATTGCACGTGATAAAGTTACCACAACAAAAAGCGGTAATAGAGGACCTAACAGGGGATCCGCAAAGACAACAAGGAAGAAGAAGGGTAAGTAATAACACTATACGAGAGCTGGGACTGACATTGCATTGATACAGTTTATCCTAAACTATCAGCCCGTTTCCAAATGATAACCACCTTAGGTGCCAGTCATTAACGTGCGAACTATGTACACAATTTTTCACTTTTTACAAAATTTCAAATTGCTACCCCCAATCACCTATTTAGAGCAGGTACAATTAGCGCATATTCCACAAAACAGAACTCTACATAATAATATGCAAGAACTTGACCCCTTACCTGCTGCCAAAATAGGCTTGAGCCTATCGGAACGCATCATATTAATCACCATCGTTACCATACTGCTCTCCTTTGGCATTTCACTACTGTAAAGCTATGAACCACTCTCAGCATACTGCCGGTAGAAAGTCTCAGCTTTTGCTCGCTGCTTCTCAAGCACTTCCAAACGTATTTCCTCCATTTTTTCAAGCAGCTCAGTTAAGGGGGATTTAGCGTTAAGATGATCATCCGATAAGCTATCTGAATGGGCTCGTTGCTGGGCTCTAATTTCCTCAAACCGCTCCAGCGCATTATTAATAGCAATGATTTTTAAGTCTGCTGGCGCCTCTGGCTCTTCACTTTCCGGTAATCGAAAATCACCAGATAAGGGGATGCGTTGTATTGATTCGATCTTAGGCTCAGATAGATCAGCCAGGTCGATTTCCTGAATCGTCCTAACGTTACCGTCTTCCATTAAAACAATACCTGATGATTTTATATCGCCTAATACAGCGCCAGTTGATGAGTGAAGATTAAAATGCCCTTCCGCGTAGCCTAAATATATTGCCCCTACACCAACCTCCTTCAAAGATCGCAATTGCGGTTCACCGCTTTCGCCCCCAACCCATAGTTTCAGTTCAGAGAATATTTCATCATTCTCATCAATCCACAAATTTCCATCATGATCAAACGTGGCCAACTCTGAAAACCCCTTTCCGGTTTGTGTGCCAAACAACTCACTACCACTATCCACGCGACCATTGGCATTTTTATCCAACACCAAATAACCACTACCTGAGGCGAGCGACGCAACCATCTCATCCTCTCCATCCCCTTCCAAATCGAATTCAAAATATTGATCAGTCAAACTAACCGAATCTGCACCAAAGTTAATGACTAGAGGGTCTCGCATCTGCTGAACATCCATCACAAATGATTCTGTAGTCTCATATGTCGCACGCTGGTTTAAGTGAAGATAAAGTGAAAAATCGATATCTCGGCCATCTTCAGTTTTAATACCCCCTCGAGAGCTAAAGGTCAAATCTTATGACTCCGATATAAACTGGTATCGTGATAATTCAATCTGAGCAGAGCCTGAGAAACCTGGAATACCAGATCCGACTGGCTGTCCATTTTTCACTGTCAAAGCATGAGTAGCGTCTTTTCCACTCAAGGCCACATCAATCACTTCGGTCAGTAAGTGGTTATTATTGAACGCTTTAGAAACCTCACCATTTTGAGATACATGACCACTGGAATATAAATATAGACGGTCTTCAGCATGATATTGATAGGTTGCTTCGTGCTCAGAAATAGCCACAAGACCTGAACTGATAGGAATGTTATCAGACACCACTAATGATGCATTTTGCTGTTGTTTCAAACTGTTTGCTTGAGCCGCTTGGGCCGTCATCTGAATAGCACTAGAATCGATTTTCATGCTACCTCCTCTACAACTAGCGCTACCTTTTGGTATCAATTACTTACCGTTAAGGCAGCTATAAGCGTTTACTCTCTTAAGCTTATCGGCCAGATAATACAAAGTATGAGGAGTATTTAGAGTTGTGATTCAATGGGGAACAGGCTTAAAAAATCAACCCAACGCCTCAGCCACCAACTGGTGCCTGGGTCATAATCATAGGTCGTCACCGAGCTGTCAGTTTTATCTAGCCACTTAATGCCACTTTCGTCTTCGTCCCAATACAGTGTGTAAGCGACAGTTTCTAACTCCGTATCAAACCACCCCCCTAACGCTTGTGCGACCTTCTCTGAGTAGATCAACATGCCAATTTCTGTATTCTCAGTAAAGGATCGAGGGTCTAGATTTAAGGACCCCACAAACAGCATAGTACGGTCAATCACAAATGTTTTAGCATGCAAACTGGCCTTTGAAGAACCAAAACTATTCTTATCCACCTCTACTGTAGACGCTAGATCCGCTTTTATTTCATAGAGTTCAATGCCACCATGAAGTAATTTTTTACGCGTAAGCTTATACCCGGCATGCACGATGGATACATCAGACGAGGCTAATGAATTAGTCACTATTTTGACCTGCGCGCCCCTTCTTTCCAGGTCTAATAAGAAATCCACGCCCTCTTCGGTTGGCACAAAATAAGGCGACACAATTAGAAACTCTTCTTCAATTGCATCAACATGACGGTTCAGTCCATCAGACAAATGAAGTTCAGTCTGATCGCGACTGCTGGTGATTTTTTCGGGTAGATCGTACAACAGCTCGACCTCTCCGGAAAAGAATTCTAGATTACGCTCTAACAACCGCTTTAAAAAATCAGAAGAGCGAACTTTATCCGCAAACGCTGAATGCTTTTGACCTTTCACAAAGGCTGATATTTCTTCCCTTCTCTCCGTTACATACTCCTCATCGAAGACCTGAGGGCGAAGCAATTCAATCGGGTAAGCCAATGGGCTATTCCAATACAGATCAAAGACCGAAGATACTTCTCCCACTACAGGCCCGACCGATAATACGTCGAGATCCGCGAATTCCAGTTGACTATTGGCACCAAAATATTCATCTCCAATATTTCTTCCGCCAATAATACTTACGCGTCCGTCGACCACAAATGACTTATTGTGCATACGCCGGGTAACATCCCCGAAGCGAGTGACCATTTGACTCAATTTACCAGTATTACGACTAAACGGGTTAAAGATACGTACCGACGCGTTAGGGTGCGCCGAGATCATGGCCAAGGCATCATCATTAGCTGCAGAGAGGTTGATATCATCTACCAACAGCCTAACTCTAACGCCTCTTTCAACTGCATTGATAAGTTCACTGATTAATAAGTTTCCGGTCACATCGCCGTGCCATATATAGTATTGTGCATCAATACTGGTCTCTGCGGCCGAGGCTAATGCCATTCTGGCAACAAAAGCATCAGTCCCATCATTCAATAAAATAAAGGCTGACTGAGCTTTATCTACCGGAGTATTATCTAATGCTAACTTGCTTAATTTTGCTGCTGATGGCGCCACCAACGACACGCTTTCTTCGGGTTCAGTATTATCAGGTAATGACGCGCACCCAGAACTCACTGCCAAAAACACCAGCAGTAACCCCTTCACGATTGCTTTAGATGAGCATAATCGAAGCCAGCTGTTTATCCACAACTGGCTAATAGTGCGGCCGTTGTTAGTCAACGGCCCTCCATTTACCATCGCTACTTTGACATACATCTTTATTGGTCGTATCTTCACTGCCATTTCTCGTTTTGAACAACATTTGGACCGTTCTGCAAGATTCGCCGTTGTACTGGTAAGTCTTTAATATAGTCAATTTACCTTCATTTCCCGTAGTAGGGTTTCTCCAAGCTTGCGGCTCTTGCCCATCGCTTTGTAATAGCTTAGTTGATGCCTCGTACACTAACTGGAAATCTTCATCGGTCAATAAACGTTCATTTTTCAGGCTTGACCTGACTCTATTTTCGGTTCCTTTTAGTAGTTCAAAGGGGGTTGCGACAATACCTTTAAAAAATCCCGTCACAGCGCCCTTTCCTGCTTCTTCACTAATACCTTTAGTGTTGGCCACGATGTTTTCTACTCGAGTTAAGTAATTCGGTATCTCAGCTCGTGTCGCTTGAACTTCACCCAAGACTTTAGGCACCAGCGGAATAATTTTATCCACTCGCTGATTGGTTTCATGCACCACAGCGGTTACGCCATTAACCGATTTCAAAATTACAGGAATGTCTTTCTGTAGCTGTGCAACCTGCTTTTGAAGACTATCGACGCGATCAAGAACAGCAGGTAGAGTTGTTCTGACAGACTCGACCTCTCCTAACACACTAGGAATAATGGCTCGTATATTGGCAGACTCTGCCAAGATCGGAGGAATCGAGTTGGTGGTATTATCAATCGTCTTTAAAATGCTAGGAAGAGTCTCTAGTATGTTGGGAACAGTGCCTAACAGAGGTTCAATATTATGGGTAGTACGATCAATTTGTTTACTTACCACACTGATTTGATCAAGTATGTCAGGAATTTGTCTACTCACACTCAATAGTGAGTAAGAGAAATAACAAATCGATCCAGCAATTAATATTAATGAAAACGAAAAAAGTTTATCCCTTGCTGGTCTGGCTTGCTTATCCATAAGATTGAATCTCGCAGTGTCGGGTAATAAGTAGAATGTATTGGAAGAGCCGTTAGTGTGCCCATCAAAGTAAATCTAATCAATAAGCTTATTTAACCGTCGAAAAAAAACCGTGACTAAGCACGGTTTTTTTGACGCTGATTAGCTATTTCTATTTATAACTTGCCAGATTCATAACGCTCAAACATAACTTCTAGTGAGTCTGTTTTGATCTTGCTTGCATTGCCTGATGTACCAAATGCATCGTAGCGAGCGATACAAATATCAGTCATCGCCTTAACAGACTCTTTCAGGTATTTACGCGGGTCAAATTCTGCGGGGTTATTCCCCATAAAGCGACGAATCGCGCCAGTCGATGCTAAACGAAGATCGGTATCAATATTCACTTTACGAACACCGTGTTTAATACCTTCTACAATTTGCTCGACAGGTACACCGTAAGTTTCTGGAATCTCACCACCAAACTCATTGATAACAGCTAACCATTCCTGAGGAACCGATGATGAACCGTGCATAACAAGGTGCGTATTCGGAATGCGCGCATGTATCGCTTTAATACGATCAATCGCCAAAATATCATCTGTCGGTGGACGAGTAAATTTATAGGCACCGTGGCTAGTACCACAAGCAATTGCAAGCGCATCAACATTGGTTTTTGCTACAAAGTCTGCGGCTTCTTCGGGGTCTGTCAGCATTTGATCTGCAGTCAATATCCCTTCCGCACCTACTCCGTCTTCTTCTCCCGCCTGACCGGTTTCTAAAGAACCCAAGCAACCTAACTCACCTTCAACTGAAACACCGCATGCATGGGCCATATCAACCGTACGGCGTGTTACGTCAACGTTGTACTCATAAGAAGCGGGTGTTTTACCGTCTTCCATCAAAGAGCCATCCATCATCACAGATGAAAATCCAAGTTGAATCGAACGCTGACAAATAGCTGGTGAAGTACCGTGATCCTGATGCATACAAACCGGAATATGTGGAAACTCTTCAATAGCAGCAAGAATCAGGTGCCTTAAAAAAGGTGCACCTGCATAGCTGCGAGCGCCTGCAGAAGCCTGAACAATAACCGGACTATTAGTCTTGTCTGCAGCTTCCATAATGGCGCGCATTTGTTCAAGGTTGTTAACATTAAACGCGGGTACACCATATCCAAATTCTGCCGCGTGATCGAGCATCTGACGCATGCTAATAAGTGCCATGTTTTTTTCCTTTTAATTCAATATTATATATTCTTGTCATCCTCGCGAAGGCGGGGATCCAGTGTCTTAAGGCATTTAGCAACAATAGATTCCGGCCCACCCTAGGGTTGGCCGGAATGACGAGAGCCCTAATGTGTATTACTTAGTACCACGCGTTTCTAACATCGCTACAGCAGGCAGTGTTTTACCTTCTACAAACTCAAGGAAGGCTCCGCCTCCTGTAGAAATATAAGACACTTTATCTGCAATATCATATTTATCAACAGCTGCTAACGTATCACCTCCGCCGGCAATTGAGAAGGCATCGCTTTCAGCAATCGCTAACGAAAGCGCTTTAGTCCCTTCGCCAAACTGGTCAAACTCAAATACACCAACAGGGCCATTCCAAATGATCGTTTTAGCTTGTTTTAACGTTGCAGCAAGTGCTTTAACCGAATCAGGGCCAATATCAAAAATCATATCGCCTTCAGCAACATCAGATGCGGTTTTAAGTGTTGCTTCAGCCGTTTCGGAAAATTCCTGACCTACCACAACATCGGTCGGTACGGGTACATCAACCTTTTCCATCAGCGCCTTAGCATTGGGTATCAAGTCATGTTCACAAAGCGACTTACCGACGGGGTTACCCGCGGCTGCAAGAAAGGTGTTTGCAATACCGCCACCCACTATCATCTTATCAACCACGTCAGACAGTGACTCTAGAACCGTAAGCTTAGTCGATACCTTTGAACCACCGACAATCGCGACTAATGGTCGAGCGGGGTTATCAAGCGCTTTGCCCAATGCCTCTAATTCGCCCGCCAGTAGTGGCCCTGCACAGGCAACAGGCGCGTACTTTCCTGCGCCATGAGTAGAAGCTTGTGCACGGTGTGCAGTACCAAATGCGTCCATGACATAAATATCACATAACGCTGCGTAGGCTCGTGAAAGTGACTCGTCATCTTTCTTCTCGCCTTTATTAAATCGAACATTTTCAAACAGTACTACTTGACCGTCTTCTAGGTCAATACCATTTTCCCAGTCTGCAACAACAGCAACATTCTGTCCTAATAGCCCTGACAAATGCTCAGCAACTGGCTTTAATGAGAACTCTTCAGCATACTCACCTTCAGTTGGGCGGCCCAAATGTGTCATCAACATCACCTTTGCACCAGCTTCTACTGCCAACTTAATAGTTGGCAAAGACGCCCTAATACGTGCATCGCTGGTAACTTTTCCATCTTTAACAGGGACGTTAAGATCTTCGCGGATCAAGACTCGCTTTCCTGCAAGATCAAGATCTGTCATTTTGATGATCGCCATTCTTTATCCTCATGTACTCTAATTTAAACAATAATATCAGTAAACTATAAAATAATAACGTTTCAGCACACCCTATCACATGTCGTTTCTATCATTTGCTCTGAGCGTGATAACTCTTAGCGTTTACTTGCAGCATCCAACCACACCGATGCAACATCGAGCATACGATTAGCAAAACCCCACTCATTATCAAACCAGGTCAGCACTTTAACCATTTTACCATCACTCACTTGAGTCTGACTCCCATCAACGATTCCTGATCGGGAATCATGATTAAAGTCAGAAGACGCCAACGGTTCTTCAGTAAAACCTAAAACACCACTCAGGCCATTAAGTGACGCTTCAGATAAAATCTGATTAACCTCCTGAATGCTGGTGTTACGGCTCACGTTGATCGTTAAGTCGAGTAACGATACATTAATAGTCGGCACTCTTATCGCGACCGAACTAAAACGACCTTCCATTTCAGGCAGTAATCGGTCTATCCCTTTTGCCAACCCCGTATCCACTGGCACGATGTTATGCATTGCACTACGAGTGCGACGTAAATCCTGATGATGATATGCATCAATGGTGGGTTGATCATTCATTGCAGAGTGAATCGTCGTGATCGTTCCCCGCTCAATCCCCAACTTATCATGCAGAACTTTTATGACAGGCACGATACAGTTGGTGGTGCAGGAAGCATTCGAGACAATACGATCTGAATGACTCAACGTCTTATGGTTAATACCATAAACAATGGTTTTATCTACGCTAGCATCTGCCGGCTGAGAGAATAACACTCTACCCGCACCTGCTAATACATGAGCTTCAGCGCCCTTTCTGTCACCAAATGCCCCCGTACACTCCAACACTAAATCTACATCCAGATCCTTCCACGGAAGGTTTTGAGGAGATTGATGATTAATAATGTCGATATGATCGTGGTGAGCATCTTTGTCGTATTCAGCGTTGTTGTAACGACTGCCACTTTTGATGCAAAGCCGATCGGCGTTCACATTAACAGAACCGGAAAAACGACCATGCGTAGAGTCATAGCGAGTTAAATAAGCAATCGTATCGATATCCGATAGCTCATTGATAGCAACAACCTGAAGTTTTTCGCGATATCCATTTTCATACAGCGCACGGAGAACACACTGCCCTATACGTCCATATCCATTTATCGCCACACGGTATGACATTAGTTTGCAACAACTCTTTATGTGGAACTTTGCACTTCTAGCTAGTGCCTATCCCGAAATATCTGTCATCCCCGCGAAGGCAGGAATGACAATAAGGTACGTTTACGATTAAAGCAATTCTTCTGTTACCGCCACAATATTTTCAACAGTAAACCCGAACTCTTCATATAATTCTTTAGCCGGGGCAGACTCACCGTAAGTAGACATACCCACGATACGCCCATCAAGACCTACATACTTATACCAGAAGTCTTCAATACCCGCTTCAATTGCTACACGCGCAGAAACCTCTAATGGAAGCACTTGCTGCTTGTATTCAGCATCTTGCGCATCAAATACATCGGTAGATGGCATCGATACAACACGAACTTTAGTGCCTTTATCACGAAGCACGTCAGCCACACTCTGCGCTAAACCAATTTCAGAGCCGGTCGCGATCAAGATCACATCAGGCGTACCTTCTGAATCAGACAGTACGTAACCACCACGCGTAATCAGTGCCACTTGCTCTGTGCTACGCGCTTGATGAGGCAAGCCCTGACGAGAGAAGATTAATGAAGAAGGACCATCTTGACGTTCAATAGCAGACTTCCACGCAACCGCAGACTCAACCGTGTCACATGGACGCCACAAATTCATATTCGGTGTATTTCTCAAACTCGCCATCTGCTCAACAGGCTGGTGAGTCGGGCCATCTTCGCCTAGGCCTATAGAGTCATGAGTGTAAACGTTGATAACACGTTGCTTCATCAATGCAGACATACGAACCGCATTACGCGCGTATTCCATAAACATCAAGAAAGTTGCACCGTAAGGAACAAACCCACCGTGCAATGCAATACCATTCATGATGGCTGACATACCAAATTCACGCACACCGTAGAATATATAGTTACCCGATGCGTCGTCTTTTTCTAACCCTTTACAATCTTTCCAAAGGGTTAAGTTTGAACCCGCTAAATCAGCAGAACCACCTAACAACTCAGGCAGTAAAGGACCAAACGCATTCAATGTATTTTGTGAGGCTTTACGGCTAGCCACTGTTTCGCCTTTTTCCTGACATTCCTGAACATAGGCATCAGCCTTAACAGAAAAATCAGCAGGTAATTCGCCCTTCATTCTGCGAGTCAGCTCTGTTGCTAACTCCGGGTATGCCGCCTGGTATGCCGCAAAAGACTTATCCCATGCAGCTTCTGCAGCACCGCCCTTTTCTTTCGCATTCCAGCCCGCGTAAATATCTTCAGGCACTTCAAAAGAGCCATGAGTCCAACCTAGTTTTTCACGGGTCGCAGTAATTTCATCTGCACCTAATGGTGCACCGTGACAACCTTCAGTCCCTTCTTTATTAGGAGAACCAAAACCGATCACTGTTTTACAGCAAATCATAGTTGGCTGATCAGTATTGGCTTTTGCTTGTGCGATTGCCTCACGAATAGCCTCTGAATCATGGCCATCAACCGCAGGAATGACCTGCCAGCCGTAAGATTCAAAGCGCGCAGGGGTATCATCAGTAAACCAACCTTCCACTTCGCCATCAATCGAGATGCCATTGTCATCATAAAACGCAATAAGCTTGCCTAAGCCAAGTGTACCGGCCAAAGAGCTCACTTCGTGAGAGATACCTTCCATTAAGCAACCATCACCTAAAAACACAAAAGTATTGTGATCGACAATATCATGCCCTTCTCGGTTAAACTGCGCCGCCAGTGATTTTTCAGCAATCGCCATACCCACTGCATTAGCAATGCCCTGACCTAACGGGCCAGTGGTAGTTTCAACACCCGGCGTATAACCATACTCAGGATGCCCAGGGGTTTTTGAATGTAACTGTCTGAAGTTTTTAAGGTCATCAATACTAAGATCGTAACCCGTAAGATGCAGTAGAGAGTATATAAGCATTGAACCGTGACCGTTGGATAGAATAAATCGATCACGGTTAGTCCATTCAGGGTTTGCTGGGTTATGTGTCATGTGGTCATTCCACAAAACCTCAGCGATATCGGCCATCCCCATCGGAGCACCAGGGTGCCCTGAATTGGCTTGTTGAACAGCATCCATACTGAGTGCACGAATTGCGTTTGCTAGATCTCTACGAGATGGCATTAAATTGTCTCCCACCGACAGTTTAAAATATTTGAACATTCCAGCGACTAAAGTTAACAGAATGCGCAATAAAAAAAGGCAAGTATTTTCCCTTATATCGGGCTATTGAGCAACTTTATTGGGTATTAATTCGTAACCAGCGGATATATATAAACCTTGAGTCCGTTTGCGCCCTGATAAACGTTTTCACCCGCAATCACTTCCCTGTTATAATTCCCCTCTTAAAAATTGAAAACGGATTTCAATTAATCAAGGAATACACGGATGAATACCGCCCTCAAAATCATCACCCTACTATCAACAATAACCCTCGCTGCCTGCACCTCCACCGAAGACAAAATAAATGATCTACTAGAACGTCATATGAATGCGTTTGTGTTTGTAGAGGGCGGGTCGTTTATGATGGGAAATCCTGGTTTAGGTTGGGCTTTAGGTGCTGATTCTTACCCCGCTCACAAAGTCACGCTGGATAGTTTTTCTATTCAGAAGTATGAAGTGACTCAAGGGGATATGGATTTGTTTATGGAGGTGACGGGATATGTGTCTGCTTACAACAGCTATGACAAAGATAGGGAAAGATACCCCGGTCGTTTTGTTGCTAAACTACCAGCCGTTGCTGCTTGGTCTGATGCTAAAACCTTTTGCCTGTGGCTCGGCGAAATAGGCAACATAAAAATAGACCTACCAACCGAAGCTCAATGGGAATACGCAGCCCGCTCCCGAGGACAAATGTATCGCTTTGCCACCGATACAGGTGAAGCTACGCCTTCAATCAATATGGCTTCGCGATCAACCAAGCTCTATATAGACCCAAGCGCCCTACCTCTTCCTCCTGGCAGCTTTCCTGCCAACCCGCTAGGTTTATATGATATGTCTGGCAATGCTATAGAGTGGGTACAAGACAATTATCAGCCAGATTACTACCAACACTCACCAGAACACAAAGAATGGGCAAATACATAACTCTGACACCACGATGGATCAACAAAAAGTCGCTAGAGGCGGTGGGCTCTCAGACTTTTGGGGTAATACAACCGTTACTCGTATGAATATCCCACAATCTCTAATAGGTCTAGAGACAGGGTTTAGATGCGTGTTAGAAAAATAGAATTATTCACTCAAGAAAGGCATAGTCAGCAAAAGTTCGGTTTCTAAGCCATTGCTGAGCTGTATGCTTTTGCTTTGACTGAAAAAGTAAATCATCAAAGATCATTCTAAAATTTTCAATCAAAGCATATCAATAGGGTCAGACTCGATTGAAAGAGGCCTATTTATTTAGCCCGCTTAACTCTAACCAATAGAGTCTGACCCCATTGGTTTGTTGCCCCATTGGTTTGTGCATTGGTTTTCCGAAACACCCGTAGCCGTGATGCAGCGCAGAGGCTGTGAAAGTATCAACAAATAAGAGGCTTTTTGCCTTCAAGGCGG
>CAJXUY010000016.1 GCA_913060665.1 uncultured Oleiphilaceae bacterium | reverse complement strand
AATACGAAACCCCGGTAGGTTATCCTGCCGGGGTTTTTTATTGTCTGCAAGAAAGTTGTCGAGAGTATGTTTGTCTTTAAAATGGGGGAAATGTTTTGTTACGAATATGGGACATATGTAAACACCCGTTTGTTGGTAGTTTTAGTAAACTAAAATGATATGTGGATATTCGTGATTAGGGTTGGGGGATGAAAGCCGCCAATTCTAGTGGTAGCTGCGGGTCAGCCGCTTGCATTGCTTATACGGTTCCTTTAAAAAGAAAGTCCTATTTAAGCTCAGTTTCAATTGGTAGATCAGTATGGAAATTTTGGTCCTATTCGCTCAACAATGATTGGTAGCCCAGATAATAAAATATTTGTTCTAGGTGGGGCTAGTGGATTTATAAGGTGGTCAGTAAGAAATTTGTTAGGTGGTTTTTCATTTAGTGAGATTGTGGTTCAAAATTGTTAATTTTTTAGTTGTCTAGGCTGAGATATTATGATTTATGTGAATGATTGCAAAGTATTGGGGGTTGATGCGTGCTTTAATCTTGAACAGTCTGAGAGTTTCCTCATAGGTTAAATTTAAGCGCGGGGCGGGGATCAGTATTTAACAGGCTCAGCTACTTGAGTCTTGCCTTCATTTCAAGCGCAAGGTTTAGAGTGGTTACAGGATGTAAGGGAGTAATGCTTAAGTGTGATATCAGCTTGGAAGCAGCGTTAACTGAGTCCCTAGTGTGACAACGGAGAATGTAGGTGGAGGGAACGGATTATTTTGAATAATAACGGGGGAAGTATGCAATGTGACAAATTTAAGAGAATAGTTGCTCGATGTTCGTTGTCTTTGCTTGCTATGTGCGGAGCGGCAAATGCTGAGCTTGCCTCGTTAACGGACGGCGAACTGTCCGATGTAGATGGTGCTGGTATTGGGTTGGTGTTTGAAGACTTCGTGTTTGATGCTCGTACTGATGCGGCAGCAGGGCAGTCATTTAAAATTACTGGGATCAAAGATTCGAGTGGTATTGAAGATGTTGAAATAATTGTTTCCCAGTTGTATATCGCTAATGCGGGTAGTAATTACGGTGAAAGCCTTTCTGGTGTGAATTTGGGGCGCTTAGTTAACCCTTATGAGATCGAATTGATTGATGGAGATGATATCGGAATCGAAGATCAAGCTGTCCTTCAATTCTCCGCACCCACTAAATATGAGGCTACAACAACCGTTAATTTGGATCGTGATCTCGATGGGGCGCTTGATACCGAGTTAGATTCATCTGGAGCAACAGTATTAAAAAATTATGAAGCAAACGCAGACGGTTATGACTGTGTTCTTGCTGGGGCTTCAATGGGTACCGGAACCTGTGCTAGTAGGCCTGCGGGTATCGATGTCGCGTCATCTGAAGCTATTGTAGGGGAGCGTCCTGACCTAGGATTAAAACTTCAGGTTCAGGTTGGAAGTAATTCCTCACAAAATTTAAGTATACACGCGAAGAGTGCGGTCTTTGATGGTAGCTATCTGCGTTTGTGGGGGGATGATAATAAAAAGCAGCTGGTGGGTGAGTATAGACTCAATTTCTACACGCCAGAGCTGTCATTAAATTCCTGTGATGCGTCTGGGCAGAGTTGTGGTAATACCATCTACATGAAAAACTTTGAGCTAGAGCTGGCACTAGGGAATCGATTTCAGCCTATGTCTATAGGTGTCACTGAGTCACTAGATGGCTCAATTCAGCCTGGAAACTTTGTTTTTGAGATTGCGAGTATTACTGAGTATGCGACTGAGCAAGGTTATCTATCGAGCTTGCCGACTGATGGTTTAAGGGAAAGTTGTGGTGATGACAGTTGTCGGACTGCGTGGGACTTTTTTAACGGTTATTACTCAAATTCGGAATTTAAAAGCAATTTACGTATAGGTGAGGTGCATATAGGGGATATAAATGCTGGAGGCCAGAATTTTGGTTCTTCCAGAATCGAAGGGATGACGATTCAATATCTCAAAATATCCAGTCATGACCTAGCAAACTAGGAGTAGGCATATGCTAAAAAATAAAATAGAGAGGTTGGCGTTTTCTGTTCTTTCTATGACTCTCTTGTTTAGTTCATCGGTTGCATTCGCAGAGCTCGCATCTATCGATGATGAAGACTTATCTGTCATTTCTGGTCAGGCCGGTGTTTATTTGTCCGGAGAGATTTCTATCAACGAAAATGGCGGCCCTATCCAAAATGCCTACTTTGGGGATTGTACTGATAACAAAAAATGTGGTGCTAGGCTCGCCTTTCAACCAAAGGAAAATGGCGGCTGGTTTGTGTTGGATGATTTCAAGGGGGGCTTTTCATTTCAAGGGTTGACGTTGAGGGTTAGGGATATTAGCTCCGGGTTTGGTGGTGACGGTTCTAACTTTAATAGAGAAGTGCTAGAGGTAGGGCTGCCAGATCAAATTAAGGTGGACAAGTTACAATTCACTTATGCGGCCAGTAGTACCGCTCGCCCGACAGATGCGGGGTTTCAGCAGACGGATTTTTATACTGTTGAGATTGATGGAAATATTACCTTGCAGGGCAATCTTCTTGTTTTCCCGACTGGAAATAACTAATGATGGATATGCTCATGAGTAAAAAGACGCTAGTGTTGGGTTTATGCTGTTCATTGTTATCGCCTTCATTGTTTGCAGAGCTGACTCAGTTAAATGATGAGGTGATGTCGGGGGTTAGTGGTCAAAGTGGTATTACGCTTGATGTCGCGCTGAAAGCTGATATTGGTGAGATTGCCTATTTTGATGACGGTGCAGGGATTGCAATTCAAGGTGTTCGAATTTCCAGTGCGTCCAATTCTGCAGATTCATCAAAGCAACTATATGTGCTCGACATCGAAAATGATGGTAGTTTAAATATTGCCTACGATATTGCGCCAACACGATTTGAATTCTCGGATATACGGTTAGGTACACAGTCCGGAAGTATGGTGGGACCTAGTGGCGGTGGTTTCTTTTGGGATTATAGTCTAGTCGGAAACCTGAATATTAAAGATGGCGGTGCTGTTGGTGCTAGCGGTTATACATTTGAGTCAAACTATGTAATGGCTGACGGGGCTTTTGGTTATAGCACTCAGGGGAATAGTTTCTGGTTTGATGATATAGATTCAAGCACTTCTACTGTTATGACGCTAGATGTTGGGACTGATGTTGATGGGCAGTATTTGGATATAAGGCTGCCTAACTATGTTGGAGAGTATACAGTTGGTGCTATTCGTCATAGCTCTAATCCAGCGTTTAGTGGCGGTTCATTATGGGGGCGGTATGACCTTACGTCGAATATTCAGCTGCGTGGAGGAGGTCGCGTCGGTGTGACTGGTATAACTATTGATGCGCAAAATACTATCAATAGCTATGATTTCGCGTGGGGAGATGATGATCGTTGGGTTGGTGCGTTGGGCGTGACAGGTAATTATAACGTCGAAAATCTAACCTTGGATGTTGCGACTGACGACGACGGTGACCTGGGGTTGGCTATAGCATGGGATAAGGTTGATGCATCCTTCCATATTGATGAATTGGTATTAGGTGAGACGAAGGCTAGAATTGATGAGTATCTGGCTGGCAGTTCGTTAACGGGAGGAGCGTCTACGCTAAAAAGTATTGGTAGTGTTGATGTAGAGTTTATCTTCGCTGATCAAAATGTTGATGGGGTTGATTATACTAATATCTTTTATGTTCAGGCCGGTGGCCATGAGGATGCTGGAGAGCAAGGGTTAAGAATTAATGCTCAGTGGAGTTTAGCTGACCAGTACGGTTCTGAAACTAATGCGTCTAATATAACTTACACTGATGACGGTAATGCAGTGATGCTTAGCGGGCTTCAATCATGGGGTAAGGGAGATCTCACGCTAAATGTGACCAAGGCTGAAACACTTAACGGAACTGAGTTTTTTGATGGAATAAGGATTGGATTCGAAGGTTTTACAGGAGGCTATAAAATAGATGGTCTTCAAGTAGGGGCTAATGATGCAGAGTTAAGGAATCAAGATATTCAGGGTGGTTCAGAGCTGCTGTTAGCGCTTGGGGTTTTCCCATCTTATGACTTTACAGTGGATGGGCATCTAACTATTGGTACTGGTGGAATGACCGGAGAAGGCTTAACCATTAACTCGGATATACATATTACAAATGGTCGTGCGGCATTGATGGCTGATGAAAATGGGAATGGTATTTGGGCTACAGGCCTTGATTATGATATTCATAAACGAAACATGACCATTGATGTGACTGATGATGGGTTGGCTATCGTTGAGGGTGAGTCTTGGAGTGTTATGGATATTTCAGGATTGCGTTTGGGTAGTAAGATTGACGGGAATAGTTTTGGTCGTTTCGTCGTGAAGAGCTACGAAACCGGCTCTTCAATGGTTATTAAGGCGGGAGGGTCAGGTGACATTTGTGTTGGCGGAAATGCTTCTGATGAGTCGGGTTGTGGTGCGGTTGGTGGTATTTGGGAGCAAAGAGGTGATGAGGGGATTACGGTCAGCTTAAAGAATATTCTTGCTGAGGCGGTGAGTGAAACAAAAAGGAATAGTTTTACTTGGGAGTCGACAGGGGGGTCTTCTGCCAGCAGGCCAATGCAAATTGTTTTCGATAATATTACGACTAATGATGGTGATGGGATAACAAATACCTATGGTCTTCAGAATGATATTGCAATTGACGTTTACCAAACTAAGGTCGTTAAAAAAACAGATGGTGCTGATTCGAACGGGGTAGTAGGTAATAAGGGGGACGAGAAAATAACCGATAGCTCTGCGGCTGGGTACAGGTATGTTAGTAAGGCTGATATGGATGCAACACCTTCGTTGACATCTGATCGTCCTTTAGGGTTTGCCGTGAATGCAAATACTCGATTTAAGGAGTTATCATTTGGGAGTGTTCAGATGGTCCATCCGGACGCAGCTCAGCCATCTACACTGATCTATGGTATGAGTCTTCAAAATGTTAATATAACATCCAATCTTACAGCTACCCCTATTCAGTAGAAGGTTGCAGCCTAAAAAGCCTATCCTTATGGATGGGCTTTTTTGTTTCTGGTGCTACGATATATAATTGATCTCATTCGGTGTTAGCGGGTTTTGGTTATGGATTTAGTTAAATTGTTAGGTCTTTTGTCGGATGGTGAATATCACTCTGGGGTCGAGATGGGTCGCTCGTTAGGGGTGAGTCGAACAGCTGTGTGGAAAGCGCTGGGTAAGCTTGAGGCTGATGGGGTGTCACTAGATATAGTTAAAGGTCGGGGGTATCGTATTGCCGGCGGGCTTGATTTATTGAGCAAAGATGAAATTCTAAGGTATTTAGCCTCCCGATCAATACACCTCGATGAGTTTCATCTTTTGCAGAGTGTAGGGTCAACCAATACATATCTGATGAATGATGATTCGGAGGTTAATGGGTATAGCCTCTGTCTGGCTGAGCGCCAGACATCGGGCCGTGGTCGTCGGGGGCGTGAGTGGTATAGTCCATATGCCAAAAACTTATATTTAAGTATGTCGTTTGGGTTGTCTGGTGGTGGGGAGGTACTTGAGGGGCTTAGTTTGGCGCTAGGTGTTGCCGTTGCGGGTTGTTTATCTGATCAGGGTGTAAAAAATATTGGGTTAAAATGGCCTAATGATATTTGGGTTGGAGGTCGTAAGCTTGCGGGTATTTTGGTTGAGCTAAAAGGCGAGGCAGAATTTGGTTGGAAGGTTGTGGCGGGGTTGGGTATTAATGTTCTTATGACTGAAGACGAGGGTGGGGATATTGGGCAGCCTTGGACGTCGATCGGGGCGGTCAACGGCGAACAGTCAATCGGAAGAAGTATTTGGGCAGGGGTTATCATTGCTAGATTAATCGAAACTATTGAACGGTATCGAACGGGCGGGTTAGATTGTCTTCTTGCTGAATGGTCCAGATTTGATATTCTGCAGGGGAGGGAGGTTGTTCTTTCGAATGGCGGGTTGTCAGGATTGTGTCACGGCATAGATCGGAAAGGGCGACTGCTTATTGATGTTGATGGTGAGATGAGAGCGATCAATGCAGGGGAGGTGAGTGTAAGGCCTAATGAATCTTCAGATTGATGTTGGAAATACGTTTGTTAAGTGGCGGGTTCTGGATATTGACGGGCTAGTGGCTCGAGGGAGGGAGCGCACTTCTATCAACGTTTCTTTGGGTGAGGTAGGCGTATGGAATGAGGTCACTTCTGTATATATTTCGAGTGTTGCCTCAAAAGATGTAAATGATTGTCTGAGGAGGCTTCTTAGTGAGGTCGTGCCAACTATAATTCCAATCTTTGCGAAGAGTGAGTCTTCCTTTTGCGGTGTTTTAAATGCATATAAAGACCCCTCTCAATTGGGGGTGGATCGCTGGATGGCAGTTATTGCAGGTTATTTAAAGTACAGGGAGTCTTGTTTTGTGGTTGATTGCGGTAGTGCAATAACGATTGATTTGATTAATGATTCTGGAGAGCATCAGGGGGGATATATTCTTCCAGGAATAGAGTTAATGAAGTTGAGTCTCTCATCCGGGACTAACAGGGTTAGGTTTAATGGCGTTGGCGATGTTGAAGCTAAGTATGGAGAAACAACTTCAGAGTGCGTTCAGGCTGGAATAAGTTTCGTGCTGCGATCGGTATTAGAGGGGTTGCGTGTGAGAATGAGGGAAGAAGGAGTTAAAAGGTTAATTGTTACGGGGGGGGATGGAGTGTATGCAGGTTCGCTCTGCCAAGCTGTTGAGTATTCTCCTGATTTAGTTTTTGATGGGTTGACTCTGTTAAATAGGGGGGGCTGTGTTGCGGGTTTGTAGGTCTTGGGGGGTAGTGTGCGCTGGATTTTTTTGACTCTAGTATTATTAAATGTGTTGTTTGCTGTTCTCGAATTGTATGCAGGTATCGGCGGGCAGGGTACTCAGGATGGTCGTTATCAAACGGTAGTCGGAGGGGCGCGTCTGTTGCTGTTAAGAGAGCTAGATGTGCCTCATAGGGGGGGAGGGATAGTTAGTGCGGAAAGTGCTGAGCAGTTATGTTTGCTGGCAGGCCCGTTGAATGATAGGGGCAGTGCGAAACGACTAGTGGAGGCGTTAGGTCGTTTTGAAGTGCCGGCAGAAATTATCGCTCAGGCGATTACTAAGGCGCCAAACTACTGGGTGTACCTAGAGCCTTTTGATACAAGGGGGGCAGCGATAGCGAAGTTGAAGGTGTTACAGGCGGCAAAAGTAGATAGTTACCTCATAACTCAGGGTGAATTGGCTAACGGTATATCGCTTGGTGTGTTTGAAAATATTGATTCAGCAAGAAGAATGCTTGAAAGAAGGCAGGGGCAGGGGTACGACGTCAAAGTTACGGAGTTGGGGAAGAAGAATTTCGAATACTGGGTGTCTGTAGAGCGGAGATATTCGCCTGATTTGGATAAAAAGGTCACAAAAATCTTGAATGAGCTAGAAATGTCTTTCGGAAAGAGACAAATATTTTGTAAAAGTGTTGCATCTGAAAAATAGTTACCTTAGTATAGCGGCCTCGCAAAACGCGGTACAGAGCTGGCGTAGCTCAGATGGTAGAGCAGCGCACTTGTAATGCGCAGGTCGGGGGTTCGATTCCGTCCGCCAGCTCCATTTCTTTATTGTGTGTTTTGTGATCTTGTAAGTGTCGTTGCGACTCTTATAAGGAGGGGTTCCCGAGTGGCTAAAGGGATCAGACTGTAAATCTGACGCGAAAGCTTCGGTGGTTCGAATCCACCCCCCTCCACCACTTCGCGGGTGTCGTATAATGGCTATTACCTCAGCCTTCCAAGCTGATGATGCGGGTTCGATTCCCGCCACCCGCTCCAAATTCTAGGCGACGCTCATATAGCTCAGTCGGTAGAGCGCCACCTTGGTAAGGTGGAGGTCACCGGTTCAATTCCGGTTATGAGCTCCAGTTTTGGTTTGGGTGGTAGGCAATGATCTTAAGTTGTATGGATGAAATTTAGGCCAGTAGCTCAATTGGCAGAGCAGCGGTCTCCAAAACCGCAGGTTGGGGGTTCGATTCCCTCCTGGCCTGCCACTATTTATAGCGGTAGGGCAAGTAGAGATGAGTTCAAAAGTGGAAGTGGCAGAAGGTCGCTTTGATAGTTTGAAATGGATGGTTGTGTTAGCGCTGGTTGTTGTGGCGGTAGCGGGGAATCATTATTTTTCAGCTGAATCTTTGCTGTATAGAGTTTTGGCGCTATTGGTGTTGGCTGGTGTTGCAGGGTTTGTTGCTCTGCAGACGCTGAAGGGGCAAAAGTTCGCCGCCTTATTGAAGGATGCAAAGTCCGAAATAAGGAAGGTTGTTTGGCCTACGCGTCAGGAGTTGACTCAAACAACTCTAATTGTAATAGTTTTTGTGTTGGTTGTTGCGTTGATCTTATGGGGGCTTGACTCTCTTGTAAGTTGGCTAGTGTCTGGATTAATAGGGTAGGGGCTGCGAATGTCTAAGCGTTGGTATGTGGTCCATGCGTATTCTGGATACGAAAAGCAAGTAATGCGTTCGCTTAAGGAGCAGATGGTCCTTAAGGGTTTGGAAGACCGGTTTGGTGATGTGCTTGTTCCGACGGAAGAAGTTGTTGAAATGCGTGACGGTAAGAAAAGAAGGAGTGAGCGAAAGTTCTATCCTGGTTACGTGTTGGTTCAGATGGAAATGGATGACGAAACTTGGCATTTGGTTAAGTCGACGTCGCGAGTTCTTGGTTTTATAGGTGGTACGAAAGAAAAGCCGGCGCCTATAACTGAGAAAGAGGCGATGGCGATTCTTCAGCGTGTGGAAAATGGGGCTGAGAAGCCTAGGCCGAAGACGTTATTTGAGCCGGGTGAGATAGTAAGGGTTATTGATGGGCCTTTTGCTGACTTTAACGGAGTTGTTGAAGAGGTTGATTATGAGAAGAGTCGTGTGAAGGTGGCTGTTCTTATTTTTGGTCGATCTACGCCTGTTGAGTTGGCGTTTGGTCAGGTGGAAAAAGACTGATTATAGTAGTCTAATTTTATTATGTGGTGCTCATTCTGCTTGCAGGGTGGGCTTTTTGTGTCTCGGCGGGGAGCTTGAAAGAGCGTTGGAACCCGTTAGGAGGAAGTATGGCTAAGAAAGTAGAAGCGTATATTAAGCTTCAGGTAGCAGCAGGTAAGGCGAACCCAAGTCCGCCAGTTGGTCCAGCACTGGGTCAGCATGGTGTAAATATCATGGAGTTTTGTAAGGCGTTTAATGCAAAAACTCAGGGTATGGAAGCTGGCTTGCCGGTTCCTGTGGTTATTACAGTTTATGCTGATAGAAGTTTTACTTTTATCATGAAAACCCCTCCTGCTTCAATTCTATTGAAGAAGGCTGCTGGTATTAAAAGCGGTAGTGGGCGACCAAATACTGAGAAGGTGGGTACTGTTACTCGAGCTCAGCTAGAAGAAATAGCGAACACAAAAGAGCCTGACTTAAATGCAGGTGATTTGGATGCAGCAGTTAGAATTATTGCTGGTACTGCTCGCAGTATGGGCTTGAATGTGGAGGGCGTATAAGATGGCTAAGCTAACTAAGCGTCAAAAACTAGTTGCTGAGAAGGTTGAAGTAGGAAAGGCATATTCTATTGAAGAGGCTGTAACGCTTCTTTCTGAATTATCCTCTCAGGTTAAGTTTAAAGAGTCTGTCGATGTAGCTATCAACCTTGGCGTTGATGCACGTAAATCGGATCAGGTGGTTCGTGGGTCAACTGTTTTGCCTAATGGAACCGGTAAAGATGTTCGAGTTGCTGTATTTACGCAAGGCGAAAATGCTGAGAAAGCAAAAGAAGCTGGTGCAGATATAGTTGGTATGGATGATCTTGCTGAAGAAGTTAAAAAAGGTAATCTTGACTTTGATGTTGTGATAGCAAGCCCAGACGCAATGCGTGTTGTTGGGATGCTTGGTCAGATTCTTGGTCCTAGAGGCTTGATGCCAAACCCTAAGGTTGGCACTGTGACTCCAGATGTGGCAACGGCTGTTAAAAATGCAAAAGCCGGTCAGGTACGTTATAGAACTGACAAAAATGGAATTATTCACAGCCCGCTAGGGAATGTTGAATTTTCCGCTGATTCGATTAAGCAAAATCTTGAAGCGTTGCTTGTCGATCTTAAGAAAGCAAAACCTGCATCAGCGAAAGGCGTGTATACGAAGAAAGTTACAGTTTCTTCTACTATGGGGCCAGGTTTAGTTATTGATCAAGGTTCTATCTCTTTTTAAGAGGTAGAACAAAAAGAACTTTGAAGTCTAGGCTAGAGCCGAGGCTGTCAAAGACCGCAGGTGCAAAAAGACTCTTTGGGTTTTTAAGCTTAATTTCCTGCGCAGACGGTGCGACCTTACTCTTTGAGTACTTTCACCGTGCGGTTGTTCATTGCTTGTTGAAATAAGTGGTGGGCATATATAAATTGTCGGCTTTTGTCGGCGTGTGAAGGAGAAATCCAGTGGCAATTGGACTCGAAGACAAAAAAGCGATAGTCGCTGAGGTCAACGAGGCTGCCGGTGGTGCTTTGTCTGCAGTTTTGGCTGATTATCGTGGTGTAACTGCTACCGATATGACCACTCTGCGTAAGCAGGCTCGCGAAAATGGCGTTTATTTAAGAGTTGTTCGTAACACTCTTACTAAGTTAGCTGTTGGTGGGACTGACTTCGAATGCATTAAAGATGCGTTGGTTGGACCAACGATTCTTGCGTTTTCTATGGAAGATCCAGGAGCAGCCGCAAGACTGCTAAAGGATTTTGCAAAAGAGAACAAAGAGTTCGAAATAAAAGCACTCGCTGTTGGTGGTGAACTGTTAGGAGCTGAGCAAATTGATCGTTTGGCCAAACTACCTACGCGCGATCAAGCGTTGGGAATGTTGGCAAGCGTTATTCAGGCGCCTATTACAAAACTTGTGCGTACATTCAACGAAGTTCCGTCGAAAGTTACGCGTGTTGTTGCTGCAGTTCGCGATCAGAAGAAAGAAGCAGCCTAATTATTCTAGTTATTATTTTTCAGGAGATTTGAGTCATGGCTCTGTCTAAAGACGATATTTTAAATGCAATTGCAGAAATGAGCGTAATGGAAGTTGTTGAGCTTGTTGAGGCAATGGAAGAGAAGTTTGGTGTATCTGCAGCTGCGGCTGTTGCAGTTGCTGCTCCAGCAGCTGGCGGCGACGCAGGTTCAGCTGAAGAGCAAACTGAGTTTGACGTTGTTCTAGCGGGTGCTGGCGATAAGAAAGTTAACGTTATCAAAGCAGTTCGTGCTATTACAGGTTTAGGCCTTAAGGAAGCAAAAGCTATGGTTGACGGCGCTCCATCTACTGTTAAAGAAGGTGTTAGCAAAGACGACGCAGAAGCAGCTAAGAAAGCACTTGAGGAAGCTGGCGCATCTGTTGAAGTCAAGTAATTTACTTGATGGACAACGTTTGCGGTTAAGCTAAACCGGAATCGGCTGGCAATAATAATTGTCGGCCTTTTTCCGTTGTATAAGCTATACCTAAATTGTATGTGCTATATCTAATTTTCCGATGATCAATTTATTTGATTCGGTGCAGCAAGACAGTTTCAACTTGTCGGTTTCAAACCGAAAAGAGACGCCAAAGGTGTTGAGTCATAAAGCTGGGGAACACAAATGACCTACTCGTATACTGAGAAAAAGCGCATTCGTAAAGAATTCGGTACACTGCCGACCGTGATGGATGTGCCTTATCTGCTATCTATCCAAATGGATTCCTATCGCGGTTTTTTACAAAAAGACGCTGAGCCCGGAGCAAAAGAAGACCTGGGTCTACATGCAGCATTTAAATCTGTTTTTCCTATCCTCAGCTTCTCAGGTAATGCTGCGCTGGAATATGTTAGCTACCGTTTGGGTGAGCCAGCATTTGATGTTAAAGAGTGTCAGTTGCGAGGTGTTACATACGCCGCGCCACTGCGAGTGAAAGTTCGCTTAATTATCTATGACAAAGAATCTGCCAATAAGGCGATTAAGGATATTAAGGAACAAGAAGTCTACATGGGTGAAATGCCCCTGATGACGGATAATGGTACTTTTGTTATTAACGGGACAGAGCGGGTTATTGTATCTCAGCTTCACCGCTCTCCTGGAGTGTTCTTTGATCATGATAAGGGTAAAACCCATTCATCCGGTAAGCTGTTATATAGCGCCCGAGTTATCCCTTACCGTGGTTCATGGTTAGATTTCGAGTTTGATCCGAAAGACGCTGTTTTTGTTCGAATTGACCGACGTCGTAAGCTTCCTGCATCAATATTAATGCGTGCTTTGGGTTATGATTCTCAGCAAATTCTGGATATGTTTTTCGAGACTAGCAAACATAAGGTTTCTGAGGAAATTTGCACTTTAGAGTTGGTGCCGTCAAGGTTGCGAGGTGATATTGCAAGTTTTGATATTAAAGATAACGAAGGTGGAGTCATAGTTGAAGAAGGTCGGCGTATAACTGCTCGACATATTCGACAGTTAGAAAAGGCAGGTATTAGCGAGCTTGAAGTCCCGTTGAATTATATCTTTGGCAAGGTTACCGCAAAAGATATTGTCGATGAAAGAACGGGCGAGTTACTAATAGAGTGTAATACTGAAATTACAGAAGAAGTAGTTCAGTCTCTGGTAGAGGCTGGCGTGGAAGAAGTTGAAACGCTTTATACCAACGACCTCGATTGTGGGCCGTTTATTTCAGATACCTTGCGTGTTGACCCAACTAGAAGTCAGTTAGAGGCGCTAGTTGAAATTTATAGAATGATGCGTCCTGGTGAGCCGCCAACTAAAGAATCTGCAGAAAACTTGTTTAAGAACCTGTTTTTCACTGAAGAGCGTTATGATCTTTCGGCAGTTGGTCGAATGAAATTCAATCGACGTATCGGGCGTGAAAACGAAGAGGGTGCAGGTACTTTAGATAATGATGACATTATCGAAGTGCTAAAAACACTTATTGATATTCGGAACGGTAAAGGAATGGTTGATGATATCGACCACTTGGGTAACCGTCGAATTAGATCTGTTGGTGAGATGGCTGAGAATCAATTCCGTGTTGGTTTGGTTCGGGTTGAGCGAGCAGTTCGTGACCGTCTAAGTATGGCTGAGTCTGATGGCTTAATGCCTCAGGATCTTATCAATGCCAAGCCTGTAGCGGCAGCGGTTAAAGAGTTCTTTGGCTCCAGTCAATTATCTCAGTTTATGGATCAGAATAATCCGCTTTCAGAAGTGACGCATAAACGACGTGTTTCTGCATTAGGCCCAGGTGGTCTTACTCGTGAGAGAGCAGGATTTGAAGTGCGTGACGTGCACCCAACTCATTATGGTCGTGTATGTCCTATTGAAACGCCTGAAGGACCAAATATTGGATTGATCAACTCGCTAGCAACATATGCTCGCACCAACTCATTTGGGTTTCTTGAGAGCCCTTATAGGAAGGTTGTAGATGGTGTTGTTACTGATGAGATCGAATACTTGTCGGCGATTGAGGAAAGTAATTACGTTATCGCCCAGGCTAGTGCAATTATTGATGAGGCGAGCACATTAACTGAGGAGTTGGTTACCGTTCGTCATAAGAATGAATTTACGGTTATGCCTCCAGAGCGCGTTAATTATATGGACGTGTCTCCTCGTCAGGTCGTGTCTGTTGCTGCATCTCTAATTCCATTCCTTGAGCATGATGATGCAAACCGTGCATTGATGGGGTCGAACATGCAGCGTCAAGCGGTTCCTACACTTAAAGCTGAAAAGCCTTTTGTGGGAACGGGTATTGAGCGAATTGTTGCTCAGGACTCTGGTGTTTGCGTAGTTGCGAAGCGTGGCGGTGTTATCGAAAGCGTCGACGCGTCAAGAATTGTCGTCAGAGCAAATAATGACGAAGTTGATGCGGGTGATGCCGGTGTTGATATTTACAGTTTGACCAAATATACGCGATCTAACCAAAACACATGTATTAACCAAAAGCCGCTTGTTAAAGGCGGTGATCAGGTTGCTCGTGGTGATGTGATGGCTGATGGCCCGTCTGTTGATATGGGTGAGTTGGCGTTAGGGCAGAACATGCGTATAGCATTTATGCCTTGGAACGGATTTAACTTTGAGGATTCGATTCTAGTTTCTGAACGAGTTGTCAAAGAAGATCGATTTACTACGATCCATATTCAGGAGCTTACCTGTGTGGCGCGTGACACTAAGCTGGGTAGTGAAGAGATTACTGCTGATATTCCTAATGTGGGTGAAAGTGCGCTAGCTAAGTTGGATGAATCCGGTGTTGTTTATATTGGTGCTGAAGTGGGCGCAGGTGACATCTTAGTCGGTAAAGTTACGCCTAAAGGTGAAACCCAATTAACACCTGAAGAAAAGCTTCTTCGTGCAATATTTGGCGAGAAGGCTTCGGATGTTAAAGATACGTCATTGCGCGTATCAACTGGAACTCGTGGTACGGTTATTGATGTACAGGTCTTTACACGTGACGGCGTTGAAAAGGATCAGCGGGCACTCGATATCGAAAATGCTCAGCTCAACACTTTCAGAAAAGATTTAAAAGACGAATACAGAATTGTAGAAACCGCAACTTACGAACGTTTGCGTGAGCTATTGTTAGGTAATGAGGTAGTTGGAGCGCCTAATCTTAAGAAGGGTGACAAGCTAACTAACGAATACCTTGATAGCTTAAGCTTGTTCGAGTGGTTTAAGATTCGTATGGTGAGTGATGAGCTTAATGAAACGCTTGAGCGCTCTGAAGCTCAGTTGGCTGAACGCCGAGGTGAGCACGAAGAGCGTTTTGAAGATAAGAAACGTAAGCTTCAGACTGGGGATGACCTAGCGCCTGGTGTCTTGAAGATAGTTAAAGTTTACGTTGCTATTAAGCGCCGTATCCAGCCAGGAGATAAGATGGCTGGTCGTCACGGTAACAAGGGTGTTATCTCAGTAATCATGCCGGTTGAAGATATGCCGTACGACGAGCATGGTGAACCGGTAGATATCGTGCTTAACCCGCTGGGCGTTCCTTCTCGAATGAACGTAGGTCAGGTCCTTGAAACGCACTTGGGTATGGCTGCTAAAGGCTTGGGTGTAAAGATCAACCAAATGATCAAGGATCAGCGTGATGTGGCTGAGCTAAGATCCTTTTTGGGTGATATTTATAATGGCGTGGCAAGTAAGCAGGAGGCATTAGATACATTTACTGATGCTGAGATTGTTGAGCTTGCAAAAAATCTACGGCACGGTGTGCCGATGGCTACCCCCGCGTTTGATGGTGCTAAAGAATCAGAAATCAAAGAGCTGTTAAGGCTAGCTGGCCTGGAAGATACAGGGCAGACATCTTTATATGACGGACGTACTGGCGAGAAATTTGATCGCCCTGTAACTGTTGGCTATATGTATATGCTGAAACTGAATCACTTGGTTGATGATAAGATGCATGCTCGTTCGACAGGCTCTTATAGTCTTGTTACTCAGCAGCCGCTGGGTGGTAAGGCGCAGTTCGGTGGACAGCGTTTCGGGGAGATGGAAGTATGGGCGCTTGAAGCATATGGCGCTGCATATACATTGCAAGAAATGTTAACTGTTAAGTCTGATGATGTTAACGGTCGAACTAAGATGTACAAAAATATCGTCGATGGCGATCACCGTATGGAACCGGGTATGCCGGAGTCATTTAACGTATTGGTTAAGGAAATTCGCTCATTAGGTATCGATATTGAGCTTGAAAACGAATAGCAGTGTTGTTATTCAACCTAGATATCTCGATTTAACCTAATATTAGCGGAGGCGAGCAATAGCTCGCCCAGAACCAACTCCTTTTGGAGCGGAAACCGATGAAAGATTTATTAAATTTACTTAAAAACCAGAATCACAATAAGGAATTTGATTCGATTCGCATTGGTCTGGCGTCGCCAGAGATGATTCGTTCATGGTCATATGGTGAAGTTAAAAAGCCGGAAACTATTAATTACCGTACTTTTAAGCCAGAAAGAGACGGCCTTTTTTGTGCCAAAATATTTGGTCCAATAAAAGATTACGAATGCCTATGCGGCAAATACAAGCGATTAAAGCATCGTGGTGTTATTTGTGAGAAGTGCGGTGTAGAGGTTGCGCTGGCAAGTGTACGTCGTGATCGGATGGGGCATATTGAGTTGGCAAGCCCTGTTGCTCATATCTGGTTCTTAAAATCATTGCCGTCTCGTATCGGCATGCTACTTGATATGACGTTGAGAGATATAGAGCGTGTTCTGTATTTTGAGTCATTTATAGTGATTGATCCAGGCATGACAACGCTCGAGTCAGGGCAGTTATTGACTGATGAGCAATATTACGAAGCTCTTGAAGAGTTTGGTGATGAATTTGATGCCAAAATGGGTGCTGAAGCTGTACAGGCATTGCTAAAGGATATTGATCTAGAGGGTGAAATCTCTGAACTAAGAGAGGAAATTCCAGCTACTAGTTCTGAAACTAAGATAAAGAAACTATCCAAGCGGCTTAAGTTGCTTGAGGCGTTTTATAACTCAGGAAATAACCCTGAATGGATGGTGTTGAAAGTATTGCCGGTGTTGCCGCCAGATCTAAGGCCGTTAGTGCCGTTGGACGGTGGTCGTTTTGCAACATCTGACCTGAATGATCTTTATCGTCGAGTTATCAACCGAAACAATCGTTTGAAGCGGCTTCTTGAGCTTAGCGCTCCTGACATTATCGTACGAAACGAAAAGCGAATGCTGCAAGAAGCAGTTGATGCATTGTTGGATAATGGTCGTCGAGGTCGTGCAATTACGGGATCTAACAAGCGTCCATTAAAATCTTTGGCTGACATGATCAAGGGTAAACAGGGTCGTTTCCGTCAGAACCTTCTTGGAAAACGAGTTGATTACTCTGGGCGATCTGTAATCGTTGTTGGGCCAAGCTTGAGGCTTCATCAGTGTGGTTTACCAAAGAAAATGGCGCTTGAGTTGTTCAAGCCATTTATCTTTAGCAAGCTAGAGCATCGTGGTTTAGCTACCACTATTAAAGCTGCTAAAAAGATGGTTGAGCGAGAGACTGCAGAGGTTTGGGATATTCTTGCGGAAGTTATTCGAGAGCATCCGGTAATGCTTAACCGTGCTCCGACTCTTCACCGTTTGGGTATTCAGGCGTTTGAGCCCGTACTAATAGAAGGTAAGGCGATTCAGTTACACCCATTGGTTTGTGCAGCGTACAACGCCGATTTTGATGGCGACCAAATGGCTGTGCACGTACCGCTTACACTTGAGGCTCAGTTAGAGGCTCGTGCTTTGATGATGTCTACCAATAATATCCTGTCGCCTGCGAATGGTGAGCCTATTATTGTACCGTCACAAGATGTTGTTCTTGGTCTTTATTATATGACCCGTGAAAAGATCAATGTTAAAGGTGAGGGGATGGTGTTCTCTGATATTAAAGAGGCCCATCGTGCATACAGTGGTAACCAGGTTCATCTTCAGGCGAAAGTTAAAATTCGTGTGGAAGAAGTGGCTGTTGATGAAGATGGTAGCAAATCGTTAACTCGTTCAGTCGTAGATACAACGGTTGGTCGGGCATTGTTGTTTGATATTTTACCTGACGGGCTCCCATATTCGTTGGTCAATCAAAATATGACCAAAAAGGCAATCTCAAAGCTTATCAATACTTCATATCGTAAGTGTGGCTTGAAGGATTCGGTGATATTTGCAGATCAGTTGATGTATCTTGGTTTTAGGCAGGCAACGTTGTCTGGCGCTTCTATTGGTGTTAATGATTTCGTTATTCCTGATGAGAAAGAAACCATTATTAATGCATCAACAACAGAGGTTAAAGAAATTGAGTCTCAATTTGCTTCTGGTCTTTTAACTCAAGGAGAGAAGTACAACAAAGTTATCGATATCTGGTCTCGTGCAAACGATAAAGTAGCAAAAGCGATGATGGATACGCTTGGTAAAGAGAGTGTTATTGATAAAGAGGGTAACCAAGTTGCTCAGGACTCATTTAACTCTGTGTATATGATGGCAGATTCTGGGGCAAGGGGTTCAGCTGCTCAGATTCGTCAGCTCGCAGGTATGCGTGGATTGATGGCTAAGCCGGATGGTTCGATCATTGAGACGCCTATTACAGCAAACTTTAGAGAGGGCTTGAACGTACTGCAGTACTTTATCTCTACTCACGGTGCTCGTAAGGGTCTTGCTGATACGGCACTTAAGACTGCTAACTCAGGTTATTTGACTCGCCGATTGGTTGATGTGGCACAAGATCTTGTTGTAACAGAGCAGGATTGTGGTACAGAAGAAGGCTTGTTAATGACGCCTATGATCGAAGGCGGTGACGTTGTTGTTCCGCTGGGTGATCGTGTTCTAGGTCGAGTAACTGCAAAAGATGTATTTGCACCTGGTGATAAAGACAACGCTGTTCTGCCGATAGGTACATTCTTGGATGAGGCTATGATCGCTCAAATCGAAGAGGCGGGAGTTGATGAAATCTGGGTTCGATCAGCAATAACATGTGAAACTAAGTACGGTGTATGTTCGTCCTGTTATGGTCGTGACCTGGCTCGAGGCCACATTGTTAATGCGGGTGAGGCGGTTGGTGTTATAGCTGCTCAGTCAATAGGTGAGCCTGGTACACAGTTAACGATGCGTACCTTCCACATTGGTGGGGCTGCATCTAGATCATCTGCGGTTGATAATATTCAAGTTAAGCACGGTGGTAAGGTTCGACTTCATAATATGAAGTCAATTGAGCGTAAAGATGGCAACCTTGTTGTTGCTTCTCGTTCTTCTGCGCTTGCTGTAGCAGATGATCATGGTCGTGAGAGAGAGTGGTATAAGTTACCTTATGGTGCTCTTATCACGGCTAAAGATGGTGATCAGGTTGATGCTGGCGCTATCGTTGCTAAGTGGGATCCACACACGCATCCAATTATTACTGAAATGGAAGGTATTGTTAAGTTTGTCGGGATGGAAGAGGGTATTACCATTAATACCCAGACTGACGAGCTTACCGGGCTTTCAAGTGTTCAGGTGATAGATGCTAAAGATCGCCCTGCGGCAGGTAAAGACATTAGGCCTATGGTTCAATTGATCGATAAAGATGGTAATGAACTTAAGCTACCGATCAATGATGCGCCTGCCCAATACTTTTTGCCGCCTAATGCTCTGTTAAGTTTGAGAGATGGTGGGTCGGTTGAAAAGGGCGATGTAATCGCTCGTATTCCTCAGGAATCATCTAAAACTCGAGATATTACCGGTGGTTTGCCGAGAGTTGCTGACCTATTTGAAGCTCGTAAGCCTAAAGAGCCTTCGATATTGGCTGAAATTAGTGGTGTTGTTAGCTTCGGTAAAGAGACGAAAGGCAAGAAGCGACTCGTTATTACGCCTGTTGATGGAAGCGACCCTTATGAGGTTCTAATTCATAAGCATCGTCAGATGAACGTGTTTGAAGGTGAGCAGGTAGAAAAAGGAGAGGTGGTATCTGATGGACCATCAAATCCACATGACATCTTAAGGCTTTTGGGTGTGGTTGAGTTAACTCGATATATCACCAATGAAATTCAAGATGTTTACCGTTTGCAGGGTGTTATAATTAACGATAAACACATCGAGGTTATTGTTCGCCAGATGTTGCGTAAAGTTGATATACATGACTCTGGTGATACCGAGCTTATTAAGGGCGACCAGGTTGAGTACGTTAAGTGCCTTGAAGAAAATGAAAAAGCGATTGCTAACGATAAGATGCCGGCTCGTTCAGAGCGAATGCTGCTCGGTATTACAAAAGCATCGCTTGCAACTGAGTCCTTTATTTCTGCTGCATCATTCCAAGAGACTACTCGGGTTCTAACTGAAGGTGCGGTAACAGGTAAGCGTGACTACTTGCGAGGCCTGAAAGAGAACGTTGTAGTCGGTCGATTGATTCCTGCAGGCACAGGGTTGACCTATCACTCTGAGCGTAAAAAGCGTAAAACAGCGAAAGTAGACGATATTGGTGTAAGTGCTGCTGATGTTGTTGAAGCGTTGAGTGCAGAGCTAAATAAGTAAGCCTTAGCTAAGGGAAAACACTTTTTCCCTTTAAAGGACCCCATTAAGGCCGCTGTTTGTATATAAATGCAACAGCGGCCTTGACTATGTTGAAGGGCGTGATTAGACTTGCGCCCCGTAACATTATTGCCCATTTTGGGTTTGTTGTTTATTTACTAATTGGAGTTTGCTTATATGGCAACTATTAATCAGTTGGTACGTAAGCCTCGTAAGCGTCAAGTTACTAAGAGTGACGTTCCTGCGTTGAAGGCTTGCCCTCAGCGTCGTGGCGTTTGTACTCGTGTTTACACAACTACACCGAAGAAGCCAAACTCGGCTTTGCGTAAAGTTTGTCGTGTACGTTTAACTAGCGGTTTTGAGGTTACATCGTACATCGGTGGTGAAGGTCACAACTTACAAGAGCACAGTGTTGTTCTTATTCGTGGTGGTCGTGTAAAAGACTTGCCTGGTGTTCGTTATCACACAGTTCGTGGTAGCTTGGATACGTCAGGTGTTGCTGATCGTAAGCAAGGTCGATCTAAGTATGGAGCTAAGCGTCCTAAGGGTTAATCCTTAAGACCATAGTAACCGCTGCCTTGGAGTGAGCGATCATTCTTAGGGTAAGAGTAAGGCTGGGCTTGGATGTTTTATCCCATGTCCCAGACTAACCTGAAGACCTTTTTTATTTGAGGGCTTATCATGCCAAGAAGAAGAGTTGTAGCAAAACGTGAAGTTTTGCCTGATCCAAAGTTTGGAAGTCAAATACTTGCCAAATTTATGAACCACGTAATGATTAGTGGTAAGAAATCTGTAGCTGAAAAGATTGTATATGGAGCGTTAGATGCTGTTAAAGCAAAAGGCGAACCATTAGAACTATTCGATAAGGCTTTGGAAAGTATTCAGCCAATGGTTGAGGTTAAGTCTCGACGCGTTGGTGGTGCTACTTACCAGGTACCAGTTGAAGTTCGTCCATCTCGTCAGGTGGCGTTAGCAATGCGTTGGTTGGTTGAGTATTCACGTAAGCGTGGAGAAAAAACTATGGCGTTGCGTTTAGCCGGCGAAATTATGGATGCAGCTGAAGGTAAAGGCGCTGCGGTTAAGAAACGTGAAGACGTTCACCGTATGGCTGAAGCTAACAAGGCGTTCTCTCACTATCGTTTCTAGTTTTGAAATCGTTCTTTTGCGATGGTTTTGTTTTGAGGGTAAATAGGTGGCGCGTAAAACTACGATAAGCAGATACCGTAATATTGGTATTTGTGCGCACGTTGATGCGGGAAAGACAACTACTACAGAGCGAGTCCTGTTCTATACTGGCATATCTCACAAGATTGGTGAGGTTCATGATGGTGCAGCAACGATGGACTGGATGGAGCAGGAACAGGAGCGTGGTATTACCATTACTTCTGCTGCTACCACCTGTTTCTGGAGTGGTATGGATCAGCAGTTTGATCAGCATCGCGTAAATATCATTGATACTCCTGGGCACGTCGACTTCACTATCGAGGTGGAGCGTTCATTGCGGGTATTGGATGGTGCGGTAGTGGTTTTATGTGGTTCGTCGGGAGTTCAGCCTCAAACAGAAACGGTGTGGCGACAAGCTAATAAGTACGAAGTACCGAGAATGGTCTTTATCAACAAGATGGACCGTGCCGGTGCTGACTTCGAGATGGTGGTAAGCCAGTTGCGAGAGCGGCTAGGTGCAGTGCCTGTGCCTCTTCAGATGACTATTGGGGCTGAAGAGGGTTTCGAAGGGGTGGTTGATCTCATTAAGATGAAATCAATTATCTGGAATGAAAAAGATAAAGGTACGACCTTTGAGTATGGTGATATTCCTGCTGATATACAAGATAAGTGCGCTGAGATGCGTGAGTATCTTGTAGAAATGGCTGCTGAAGCAACCGACGAAATGATGGATAAATACCTTGAGGGAGAAAGCCTTTCTGAGGAAGAAGTCAAGAAAGGTATTCGGATCAGGACGCTTTCAAATGAAATAGTTCCGGTCATTGGTGGTTCTGCTTTTAAAAATAAGGGTGTTCAGGCAATGCTTGACGCCGTTATTGAGTATTTGCCGTCACCAACCGAGGTAAAGGCAATTGAAGGGTTGTTGGAGGATGGGTCGGCTGACACTCGCAAAGCGAGTGATGATGAGCCTTTTTCTGCGCTCGCCTTTAAGATAGCAACTGACCCATTTGTGGGTACGTTGACGTTTTTTAGGGTTTACTCTGGGGTTCTTGAGTCTGGCAGTGCTGTTCTCAATTCTGTAAAGAGTAAAAAAGAGCGAGTTGGGCGCATGGTTCAAATGCATTCAAATAGTCGTGAGGAAATAAAGGAAGTTCGCGCTGGTGATATAGCGGCTGGGATCGGATTGAAGGATGTAACCACGGGTGACACCTTATGTTCGATTGATGCGCCGATAGTGTTGGAGCGAATGGAATTTCCCGAGCCGGTTATTTCAGTTGCGGTTGAGCCGCGAACCAAGCCTGATCAGGAAAAAATGGGGGTGGCGTTAGGTAAGTTAGCGCAAGAAGACCCCTCGTTTCGAGTTAAGACTGATGAGGAGACTGGTCAGACTATTATTTCTGGGATGGGCGAGTTGCATCTTGATATCATAGTGGATCGAATGCGTCGCGAGTTTAGTGTAGAGGCTAACATTGGTAAGCCTCAAGTGGCTTATCGCGAAGCTATTCGTAATTCTTGTGAGATTGAAGGCAAATTTGTTCGGCAGTCTGGTGGTCGAGGGCAGTATGGTCACGTTTGGATTAGATTTGAGCCTCGGGCTGAGGGTGAAGATGATCTGGATTTTGTTAACGAGATCGTTGGTGGCGCAGTTCCAAAGGAATATATTCCTGCAGTTCAGAAAGGTGTAGCGGAGCAGATGCAGAATGGTATTCTTGCTGGCTATCCTTTGCTTGGTTTAAAGGCAACATTATTTGATGGTTCGTTTCATGATGTTGACTCGAACGAGATGGCCTTTAAGATCGCAGGTAGTATGGCAACGAAAAAGCTAGCCGAAAGTGGTGGTGCTGTGTTGCTGGAGCCTGTTATGAAGGTTGAGGTCGTTACGCCTGAGGCAAATATGGGTGATGTGGTAGGCGACCTTAATCGACGTCGTGGTTTGATTCAGGGTATGAATGATGCTGCAGCTGGAAAGGTTGTAGATGCAGAGGTGCCGCTGTCAGAGATGTTTGGCTATGCGACAGATTTGCGTTCCGCTACTCAGGGTCGTGCAACCTATACAATGGAGTTTCTGAAATATGCAGAAGCTCCGAACAATATTGCGGAAGCAATTATTAATAAGTCTTAATGAAAAACTTTGAGAATTACGAGGTGTAATCGTGGCAAAAGAAAAATTTGAGCGTTCCAAACCACACGTAAACGTTGGTACTATCGGTCACGTTGACCATGGTAAAACTACATTGACTGCTGCTCTAACTCGCGTTTGTGCTGAGGTTTGGGGTGGTGAATCTGTAGCGTTTGACGGTATTGATAACGCTCCTGAAGAAAGAGAGCGTGGTATTACTATCGCGACTTCGCATGTTGAATATGATTCTCCTATTCGTCATTATGCACACGTTGACTGTCCTGGACACGCCGATTATGTTAAAAACATGATCACTGGTGCTGCTCAAATGGATGGCGCTATTCTTGTTTGTGGTGCAACAGACGGCCCAATGCCTCAGACTCGTGAGCACATCTTGCTTTCTCGTCAGGTTGGTGTTCCTTTTGTTGTTGTGTTCCTTAACAAGGCAGATCTTCTTGCAGAAGACTGTGGTGGTGTTGGAACTGAAGAATACAACGAAATGCTAGAATTGGTTGAGATGGAGCTTCGTGAGCTTCTTGATCAGTATGAATTCCCTGGAGATGACACTCCAATTATCCCTGGTTCAGCGTTAATGGCCTTGAATGGTCAGGATGACAATGAATTGGGTACTTCTGCTGTTAAGAAGTTGGTTGAGACTCTTGATGAGTATATTCCTGAGCCAGAGCGTGCAATCGATCAGCCTTTCCTAATGCCAGTAGAGGATGTTTTCTCTATCTCTGGTCGTGGTACGGTTGTAACGGGTCGTGTTGAGCGTGGTATTGTTAAGGTTGGTGACGAAATTGAAATCATCGGTCTTAAAGATACTTTGAAGTCAACTTGTACTGGTGTTGAGATGTTCCGTAAGCTGCTTGACGAAGGTCGTGCAGGTGAGAACGTTGGTGTTCTTTTGCGTGGCACTAAGCGTGAGGAAGTTGAGCGTGGTCAGGTTCTTGCTGTTCCGGGTTCTGTAAATCCTCATACTACTTTTGAAGCAGAAGTGTATATCTTAAGCAAGGATGAGGGTGGTCGTCACACTCCATTCTTCAAAGGTTACCGTCCACAGTTTTACTTCCGTACTACTGATGTAACGGGTGCCTGTGAATTGCCAGAAGGTATCGAAATGGTAATGCCTGGTGATAACGTTCAATTAACTGCTACTCTGATCGCGCCTATCGCGATGGAAGAGGGTTTACGTTTCGCGATTCGCGAAGGTGGCCGTACAGTTGGTGCTGGGGTTGTTGCTAAAATTATCGAATAATCGATTCTTTTGCATAAGAAAAGGGCTGCGTAAGCAGCCCTTTTTGTTTGTGTTTAGGCTGGGGTTGACACGGTTGGCTGTAAACCGTACAATGCGGCTCCTTTTTATAAGGTGACAGCTTAAATTTATAAGTTTGGAACTGGAGTTCTGATCCAATGCAAAGTCAAAAAATCAGAATCAGGCTTAAGGCTTTTGACTACCGCCTGATTGATCAGTCTACGCAAGAAATCGTAGACACGGCAAAGAGAACTGGTGCGCAAGTACGTGGACCTATTCCTTTGCCAACAAGAAAAGAGCGTTTTACAATCTTGGTTTCTCCGCACGTCAACAAAGATGCGAGAGATCAGTACGAAATTCGTACACATAAACGTTTATTAGATATTGTGGAACCTACTGAAAAGACGGTAGATGCGCTTATGAAACTTGACTTGGCTGCTGGCGTTGATGTCCAGATAAGCTTAGGTTAAATTTCAGCTGACGAAAGTCGGTGTAAGTGTAACTACGGATGTAGGGCCATAGAGGGTTAAAGCCCCGTACACTTTTGAGGTGAGAAATGGCAATTGGTTTAATCGGTCGTAAGGCTGGTATGACCCGTATCTTTACGGATGAGGGTCAGTCTATCCCTGTGACGGTTATCGAAGTTGAAGATAATCGAGTCACTCAAGTTAAAACGAATGATGTGGATGGTTACCGTGCAGTGCAGGTAGCTTATGGTTCGCGTCGTGCGTCTCTCGTTACTAAGGCGGCTGCTGGTCACTATGCGAAAGCTAATGTGGAAGCGGGTCGTGGTCTTATAGAGTATCGCCTTGCAGAATCGGAAGGTGAAGAGCTTAAGGCTGGTGATCAATTCTCAGTGTCTCTCTTTGAGGCTGGTCAGATTGTTGATGTGACTGGTAATTCAAAGGGTAAGGGTTTTCAGGGTGGTGTTAAGCGCTGGAACTTCAGTATGCAGGATGCTACTCACGGTAACTCTTTGTCTCATCGTGCTCCAGGTTCAATTGGCCAGTGCCAAACTCCGGGTCGCGTTATTAAAGGCAAGAAAATGGCAGGTCAGATGGGTAATGAGCAGTCAACTGTTCAAAACCTTGAGGTTGTGCGTGTTGATGAGGAACGTGGCCTAATCTTGGTTAGAGGTGCGGTTCCTGGTGCAACTGGCGGTGACGTAGTAGTCAAGCCTGCAGTTAAGGCCTAAGGGGAGATACGATGGAATTAACAATCGCTGGTTCTGGTAAAGGGACTGTATCTGTTTCAGATGCGACCTTCGCTGGAGAGTATAACGAAACTTTGGTTCATCAAGTTGTTACTGCTTATTTAGCGGGCGCCCGTCAGGGTACTCGTGCGCAGAAGACTCGTTCTGAAGTTCGAGGTGGTGGTAAGAAGCCTTGGCGTCAAAAGGGTACTGGTCGTGCTCGTGCAGGAACTATTCGTAGTCCTATTTGGCGCTCTGGTGGTGTTACATTTGCTGCTAAGCCTCAAGATCATAGTCAGAAAGTTAATAAGAAGATGTATCGCGGTGCTTTGAGGTCAATATACTCTGAGCTAGTTCGTCAAGAGCGTCTTGTTATTGTTGAAGATATGATTGCAGAAACACCTAAGACTAAAGATTTCACTGTAAAAATGAGAGATTTGGGTCTTGAAAGTGCTTTGATTATCTCTGAAAACGTAGAAGAAAACTTGTATCTTGCTTCTCGCAATATCCCAAGTGTTGATGTTCGTGACGTTGTAGGAGTTGATCCTGTAAGTCTAGTAGCGTATGACAAGGTTGTAGTGACCGTTTCTGCGCTTAAGAAGATTGAGGAGATGCTGGGATGAACGAAGAGCGTATATATAAAGTATTGCTAGGACCTCTTGTTTCTGAAAAGGCATCTCTAGCAGCAGAGTCTGGTCAAGTTGTTTTTCGAGTGGCTACCGATTCAACCAAAGCTGAAATCAAGAAGGCGGTTGAAACGCTTTTTGATGTTAAAGTTGAGGGAGTTCAGGTTTCCAATCTTAAAGGCAAGACTAAGCGCACGGTTCGTGGTCTAGGTAAGCGTAAAGATACCAAAAAAGCTTATGTTAGATTAGCGGAAGGTCAGGATATCGACTTTATGGATGTCGAGTAAGTAGGGGTCGTACTATGCCAGTCGTAAAAACTAAACCAACGTCTCCCGGTCGTCGCCATGTGGTCAAGGTATATCATCCTGATCTACATAAGGGTCGTCCTTATGCGCCGTTGGTAGAAAAGAAGTCTAAGTCTGGTGGTCGTAATAATAACGGCCGCATCACTACCCGTCATATTGGTGGTGGTCATAAGCAGCAGTATAGAGTTGTAGATTTTAAGCGGAACAAAGATGGGATTCCATCAGTGGTGGAGCGTATTGAATACGATCCAAACCGTTCCGCACATATTGCTCTGTTGAAATATCTTGATGGCGAGCGACGTTATATTATCGCGCCTAAGGGTGTTAAAGCAGGGGATGAAGTTCGCTCAGGAGAAGATGCCCCTATTAAAGTAGGTAGTACTTTACCAATGCGAAATATGCCTGTAGGTAGTGTGATTCATTGTATTGAATTGAAGCCAGGTAAAGGTGCACAGATCGCTCGTAGTGCTGGTACTTATGCTCAGTTGGTCGCTCGTGAGGGTGCTTATGCAACTCTACGTTTGCGTTCGGGTGAAATGCGTAAGGTATTGTCTGAGTGTCGTGCAACTTTAGGTGAAGTTTCTAACAGTGAGCATAGCTTGCGGCAGTTAGGTAAAGCGGGTGCATCACGTTGGCGCGGTGTAAGGCCAACAGTGCGTGGTGTTGTTATGAACCCAGTTGACCATCCACATGGTGGTGGTGAAGGGAGAACCTCTGGCGGACGTCATCCAGTAACACCTTGGGGTGTTCCGACCAAAGGGCATAAAACTCGCAAAAACAAACGTACTGATAAGATGATAGTGCGTCGTCGATCGGCCAAGTAATTAATTGCATGAGGATTACGCTGTGTCACGTTCTTTGAAGAAAGGTCCATTTATAGACCTGCATTTGTTAAAGAAGGTAGAAACAGCTCTGGAGAAAAAGGACAAGAAACCAATTAAAACCTGGTCTCGTCGTTCCACAATATTTCCAGAGATGATTGGCTTGACCATCGCTGTACATAACGGGCGTCAACACGTTCCGGTTTTTGTAACAGAAGATATGGTTGGCCATAAATTAGGCGAATTTGCCGCAACCCGCACATATCGTGGGCATGCAGCAGATAAAAAAGCCAAAAAACGGTAGAGCATAGAGGTAATTGAGATGGAAGTAGCCGCTAAATTAAAGGGTGCTAACCTATCTGCTCAGAAAGCGCGCTTGGTCGCAGACCAGGTTCGCGGAAAAGCCGTTGAGGACGCCCTAAATATTTTGACGTTCAGCCCTAAAAAAGCTGCACATTTAATTAAAAAAGTGCTTGAGTCCGCAATTGCGAACGCAGAGCACAACGACGGTCTAGATGTCGATGATTTGAAAGTTTCCACCATCTTTGTTGATGAGGCGACTACAATGAAACGAATTAGACCACGTGCCAAGGGTCGAGCTGACCGTATATTGAAACGTACATGCCATATTACGGTTATGGTCGCTGATAACTAGGAGATACTAAGATGGGTCAAAAGGTACATCCTACTGGTATCAGACTGGGTATTGTGAAAGACCACAACTCGATCTGGTATGCAGAAAAAGCAGATTATGCTAATAACTTATTGAACGATATCGAAGTGCGCGAGTTTTTGCTTGAGCGTTTGGTGAAGGCGTCAGTAAGTAAGATTGTAATCGAGCGTCCTGCGCAAAATGCACGTATTACCATTCATACCGCCCGTCCAGGGATTGTTATCGGTAAGAAGGGTGAAGACGTTGATAAATTGCGTAAGAAGATTAGTGAGATGATGGGTGTGCCTGTGCACATCAACATCGAAGAGATCAGAAAGCCTGATCTTGATGCGAAATTGGTAGCGGCTAGTGTTGCTAACCAGCTTGAGCGTCGAGTGATGTTCCGTCGTGCAATGAAGCGTGCAGTTCAAAATGCAATGCGTCAGGGCGCTAAGGGAATAAAGATTCAGGTTGGAGGTCGTTTGGGTGGCGCGGAAATCGCACGATCTGAATGGTATCGTGAAGGTAGAGTTCCTCTACATACTTTACGTGCTGATATCGATTACGCAACACATGAAGCATCAACTACCTATGGTATTATTGGTGTGAAAGTTTGGATCTTCAAGGGTGAAATTCTAGGCGGTATTGAACAAGTACGCGCTCAGAAAGAAGCACCTAAGAAGAAAGCTTCTAAAGCTTCTAGGTAAGGGGCCATAATATGTTGCAACCGAAACGTACCAAATTTCGTAAAATGCAAAAAGGCCGTAACCGCGGCCTGGCCCAGCGCGGAAGCAAAGTTAGCTTTGGTGAGTTTGGCCTAAAGGCGACAGGTAGAGGTCGAATTACGGCGCGTCAGATTGAGGCTGCTCGTAGAACGATTTCTCGTCAGGTTAAGCGTACTGGCAAAATCTGGATTCGAATATTTCCAGACAAGCCGATTACGCAGAAGCCGCTTGAAGTTCGTCAGGGTAAGGGTAAAGGTAATGTAGAATACTGGATTTGCCAGATTCAACCCGGCCGTATGTTGTTTGAGATTGAAGGTGTTTCTGAAGAGCTTGCTCGTGAAGCATTTACGCTGGCAACAGCCAAATTACCTGTTCCTACAACATTTGTTTCGAGGACGGTGATGTAATGAAAGCGAATGAATTGCGTGAAAAATCAGTTGATGAACTGAACACAGAGTTGATGAGCTTGTTGAAAGAGCAGTTTAACTTACGTATGCGTAAGTCAACTGGTCAACTCAACCAAGGTCACCTTCTTCGCAACGTTAGACGCGACATCGCTCGTGTAAAAACAGTGTTGAATCAAAAGGCAGGTAACTAAAATGACTGAAGCTGCATCTAATGCTCGCATGCTAAGCGGTAAGGTCGTGAGTGATAAGATGGATAAGTCCATCACTGTCTTGATTGAGCGACGCGTAAAACATCCGATCTACGGAAAGTACGTGAAGCGTTCAACCAAGCTTCATGCTCATGACGAAAATAATGAGTGTAATATCGGCGATACAGTCACTATCCAGGAAAGTCGTCCTTTATCTAAGACGAAGTGCTGGAAGTTGATCGAGGTTGTCGAGAGTGCTTCTAAAGTGTAATTCGCCCTCTTGGGGAGTCTTGTCTAAAAGGCACATTGGTTAGTTTTGGAGAAAAGTGATGATTCAAACTGAATCGATGCTAGACGTCGCAGATAACAGTGGTGCTCGTCGCGTTATGTGTATCAAGGTTTTGGGTGGTTCACATAGACGCTACGCTCGAATTGGCGATGTAATAAAAGTTACCGTTAAGGAAGCAATTCCTCGCGGTAAGGTTAAAAAAGGTCAGGTTCTTAATGCAGTGGTTGTGCGTACCCGTAAAGGTGTTCGTCGTCCAGATGGGTCATTGATCCGTTTTGATGGCAATGCAGCGGTATTGCTAAACCAGCAGGATGCACCTATTGGTACTCGTATTTTTGGCCCGGTAACTCGTGAGTTACGTGGTGAGAAATACATGAAGATTGTTTCTTTAGCACCTGAAGTGCTTTAAGAATGAGAGGCCGGTTATGAAAAAGATCAAATGTGACGATGAAGTGATAGTCATAGCGGGCAAGGACAAAGGCAAACGCGGGAAGATTGTCCGCGTTCTGCAAGATGGTCGCGTCGTTGTATCAGGTATTAATATGATAAAGCGAAGCACCAAGCCAAACCCTATGTTGGGCGCTCCAGGCGGTATCGTCGAGAAGGAAGCACCTATACAAGCTTCAAACGTAGCTATTTACAATGCAGCTACAAACAAAGCGGATAGGGTAGGCTTTAAAGTCTTGGAAGATGGCGCTAAAGTCCGTGTCTATAAGTCGAATAACGAGGTTATCGGCAGCTAACGCTTGCAGGTGGTTATTATGCCTAGAATGAAAGATGTGTATCAAAAATCGGTGATGCCTGCTCTGCAAAGTGAGTTCGCTTACAAAAGCGTTATGCAGGTACCGAAAATAGAAAAAATCACACTCAATATGGGTGTTGGTGAAGCTTTGGGTGATAAGAAGCAGATCGATAACGCAGTTGCGGATATGGAGAAGCTTGCAGGTCAAAAGCCTGTAGTCACAAAGGCAAAGAAGTCTGTTGCAGGCTTCAAAATCCGTGAAGGCTACCCTATAGGTTGTAAGGTAACGCTTCGTGGCGATCGTATGTGGGAATTTCTTGAGAGACTGGTAGATGTTGCTATCCCTCGAGTTCGAGATTTCCGTGGCTTGAATCCTAAGTCGTTCGATGGTCGCGGTAATTACAGCATGGGTGTTAGAGAGCAGATTATATTCCCTGAAATCGAATATGATAAAGTGGATAAAATTCGCGGTCTCGACATAACGATTACGACATCAGCAAAAACTGATGAAGAAGGTCGTTCTTTGCTGAAAGCCTTTAATTTCCCCTTTAAGAAATAGGGTTAGGAATCATGGCAAAAATTTCGATGAAAATGCGTGAGTTAAAGCGCGAGAAAACTGTAGCGAAGTATGCTGAAAAGCGTGCTGAGCTTAAAGCAATTATTGCAAACCCCAAAACGTCAGACGACGATCGTTGGGATGCGCAGGTTAAATTGCAGAAGCTTCCACGAAATGCAAGTCCTTGTAGACTTCGTAACCGCTGTCAGGTTACTGGGCGTCCACATGGCGTATATCGTAAGTTTAAGTTGTCTCGTATTAAGTTACGTGAGTACGGTATGAACGGTGATGTGCCTGGCTTGAAGAAAGCTAGCTGGTAAATCACTGTTGGTAAGCGGTTTGCTTAGAGCGACAGCTAGTGTATAGTGTCGCTCTTTTTCCGCTGCACAACTAAAAAGAGCAGGAGTCTCATTCAAATGAGTATGCAAGATACCCTTGCGGATATGTTTACGCGTATTCGTAATGGACAGATGGCTGAAAAAGTCTCTGTCTCTATGCCTTCTTCAAAAATGAAGGCGTCTTTAGCTGAAGTGCTAAAGCAAGAAGGTTTTATTTCAGGGTTTAGTGTTGATGCTGAGGCTAAGCCTACATTGACAGTAGAACTAAAGTACTTCGAAGGAAAGCCGGTTATTGAAGCGATCAAGCGCGTCAGTCGTCCGGGTTTGCGTCAGTATAAAAACGCAAACGAGTTACCTAAAGTGTCTAACGGCTTAGGTGTTGCGATTATTTCAACATCAAAAGGCGTTATGACTGACCGAGCTGCTCGTGAAGCAGGTATCGGTGGCGAAGTCATCTGCACGGTATTCTAGGAGGTAGTCATGTCAAGAGTTGCAAATGCTCCTGTCCAGCTACCATCTGGAACACAGGTGAAGTTGGACGGGCAAGAAATTGAAGTTAAAGGTAGTAAAGGTGCACTTTCATTGAGTGTGCATTCTGCAGTTGAAGTGAAGCAAGAAGAAAGTGCTATCACGTTTGCTGCGCGTGACGGAGCTAAGGCTTCTCGCGCTCAGGCAGGTACTGCACGCGCTCTAGTCAACAACATGGTTGTTGGTGTTAACCAAGGATTTGAGAGAAAACTGCAGCTTATAGGTGTTGGTTACAGGGCTCAGGTTCAGGGTAAAAAGATTAATCTTACATTAGGTTTTTCACATCCTGTTGAGTATGAGCTTCCTGAGGGTATCTCTGCTGAAATGCCAACACAAACTGAAATCGTACTTAAGGGTATTGATAAGCAGAAAATTGGTCAGGTAGCAGCAGAAATTCGAGCCTTCCGTCCGCCAGAGCCTTACAAGGGTAAAGGTGTTCGTTATTCGGACGAGAATGTAAGGCGTAAAGAGGCTAAGAAGAAGTAGGTAACACTATGAGCGCAAAGAAAGAATCAAGAGATCGTAGAGCGCGCAGTACGCGCTTTAAAATTAGAGAGTTGGGTGCAACTCGATTGTCAGTTCATCGCACACCGCAGCATATGTATGCTCAAGTGCTTTCTGCTGATGGCAGCAAGGTTTTGGCCTCAGCTTCTACAGTTGAGAAAGAGCTTAAAGAAGGTTCAACTGGAAATGTTGAAGCAGCAGGTAAAATCGGAAAGCTCATCGCTGAGCGCGCTAAAGCAGCTGGTGTAACGCAGGTAGCTTTTGATCGTTCGGGTTATAAGTATCACGGTCGTGTGAAGGCGTTAGCTGAAGCGGCGCGTGAAAGCGGACTGGAATTCTAAGGGGTGTCAGCATGAGTGTTAATGAACAAAAGGCGCCTGATCTTCAGGAGAAGCTGGTACAGGTTAACCGTGTAGCGAAAGTTGTAAAAGGTGGTCGAATCTTCGGCTTTACTGCTTTGACAGTGGTTGGTGACGGAAATGGTCGCGTAGGATTTGGCCGTGGTAAGGCGCGCGAAGTGCCTGTTGCAATCCAGAAAGCAATGGATGCAGCGCGTAAAAATATGGTTGATGTTGCATTGAATGGTACAACTCTTCAGTACCCTATCAAAGCTCGTCACGGCGCATCTAAGGTTTATATGCAGCCTGCATCAGAAGGTACTGGTGTTATCGCTGGTGGTGCGATGCGTGCGGTATTGGAAGTTGCTGGTGTTCAGAACGTATTGGCTAAATGCTACGGTTCTACCAACCCAGTGAACGTTGTTCGTGCTACCGTAAATGGTCTGAAGGCAATGCAGTCTCCAGATTCTATTGCTGCCAAGCGCGGGAAATCAGTAGAAGATATTGTAGGATAAGACGATGGCTAAGGCTAAGACAATCCAAGTTACATTAACTCGTAGCACGATTGGCCGACTACCAAAGCATCAGGCATGTGTAGCAGGTCTTGGACTACGTCGTATTGGTCATACCGTTGAAGTGGAAGATACGCCTTCAGTTCGCGGAATGATTAATAAAGTACATTACATGATTAAGGTCGAGGGAGAATAAGATGCGTCTTAATTCATTAAGTTCTGCTCCCGGTACCAAAAAAGCAGCCAAGCGTGTTGGTCGTGGTATTGGTAGTGGTTTAGGAAAGACCTGTGGTCGTGGCCATAAAGGTCTTAAGTCTCGTTCTGGCGGTACCGTACCAGCCGGTTTCGAGGGTGGTCAGCAGCCTTTACAAAGACGTTTGCCTAAGTTTGGTTTCACGTCACGAAAATCTGCATTTGCAGCTGAGATTCGTTTAAGTGAGCTTGCAGGCTTAGATGCTGAAGTGATTGATTTGGCCGCATTGAAGAATGCTAACCTGGTTCGTAGAGATACTAAGACTGCAAAAGTATTTTTGTCTGGCGAACTGAATAAAGCGGTTACTATTCAAGGCTTAGGTGTGACTAAAGGTGCACGTGAAGCGATTACTGCTGCAGGCGGAAAAGTCGAGGACTAAATGGCTAAGACAGGAACACTACCGGCTGGAGCGGCTAGCGGCTTCGCAGAGTTGAAGTCTAGGTTATGGTTTGTATTTATTGCGATAGTGATCTATCGCGTGGGTGCCCATATACCGGTACCAGGCATTAATCCAGATAGATTGGCAGCACTATTCGAACAGAACCAAGGAACTATTCTTAGTTTATTTAACATGTTCTCAGGTGGTGCGCTTGAGCGAATGAGTATATTTGCTCTCGGGATAATGCCATACATTTCTGCATCGATTATTATGCAGTTAATGACGGTAGTGAGTCCACAGCTTGAACAGCTCAAAAAAGAAGGGGAGTCTGGTCGTCGTAAGATTAGCCAGTACACTCGTTACGCTACCGTCGTGCTTGCAACGATTCAAGCGATGGGTATGTCGGTTGGTTTAGCCTCTCAGGGGGTTACGTTTACTGATACATTCAGCTTTTACTTTGTTGCAGTTGCTACGTTTGTGAGTGGAGCTATCTTCCTTATGTGGCTTGGCGAGCAGATTACTGAAAGAGGTATCGGTAACGGTATTTCATTGTTGATCTTTGCTGGAATTGTAGCTGGTTTACCTGGTGCTTTTGGGCAGTCTTTCGAGCAAGCTAGGCAGGGTGAGATTAATATTCTTGCGTTGTTGCTAATTGGCTTTTTTGCTATCGCCATTGTTGCATTTGTAGTGTTTATGGAACGCGGCCAACGCCGCATAACTGTAAATTACGCCAAGCGTCAGCAAGGACGTAAAGTATATGCGCAGCAGTCCAGTCACTTGCCGCTTAAAGTTAATATGGCTGGTGTTATACCGCCGATATTTGCTTCTAGTATATTGTTGTTCCCAGCGTCCCTGGGGCAGTGGTTTGGTAAAGGTGAGGGGATGGAGTGGTTGTCTGATTTTTCTCAGGCGCTTGCTCCAAGTCAGCCGCTTTATATTTTACTGTTCGCGATAGCTGTGGTATTTTTCTGCTTCTTCTATACAGCGTTGATGTATAACCCTAAAGAAGTCGCTGAAAATCTTAAGAAATCAGGAGCATTTGTTCCTGGTATCCGCCCAGGTGAGCAAACGGCTCGTTATATCGATAGTGTCCTTACGCGACTTACGTTGTTTGGGGCTCTTTATATAACGTCGGTAGCTCTCCTTCCGCAATTTCTAGTGGTGGCGTGGAACGTGCCGTTTTACTTCGGTGGAACCTCGTTATTAATTGTTGTTGTGGTCGTGATGGACTTTATGGCTCAAGTTCAGTCGCATCTGATGTCTCATCAGTATGAGTCCCTCATGAAAAAATCTAACCTTAAAAAGGTGTAGTTGAGGTAGAGAACCTCAATAGTGCAGCTCAACTTGGAGTCGTATCATGAAAGTGCGCGCATCGGTAAAGAAAATTTGCCGTAACTGTAAAATAATTCGTCGCAATGGCGCAGTAAGAGTCATTTGCACAGAACCACGTCATAAGCAGCGTCAAGGTTAATACCTTTTCTCTATTAAGGCTGAATAAATAACGCTTGATTTATTTTTAATCAAGCGTTATTATTTTGCGCCTTTTTTATGATGTTCCCTTAATAGCAATGCGTTAAACGCGGAGTAAGATAGATGGCTCGTATAGCCGGTGTCAATATACCCGACAATAAACACGCTGTTATCTCCCTCACCTATATATATGGTGTTGGACGTACTACAGCAAACAAGCTTTGCGACGCCACGGGCGTTAAAACGACTGCAAAAGTTAAAGATTTAACTGAAGAGCAGTTGGATGCGATACGTAACGAACTCACCAGTATGACTGTTGAGGGTGATTTGCGTCGTGAAGTACAAATGAACATAAAGCGTTTGAAGGATCTTGGTTGCTACCGTGGTCTACGTCACCGTCACAGCTTGCCTGTGCGTGGTCAGCGTAGTAAGACCAATGCTAGAACCCGTAAAGGCCCTCGCAAACCGATACGTAAATAATAGGATACAGGAATGGCTAAGCCAGGTACACGTACCCGTAAGAAGGTGAAAAAGACTGTTGTTGATGGGATGGCACACATTCATGCGTCTTTCAACAACACGATCGTGACCATTACAGACCGTCAAGGCAATGCATTGTCTTGGGCCACCGCAGGTGGTTCTGGTTTCCGTGGTTCACGTAAGAGTACACCTTTTGCTGCGCAGGTAGCAGCTGAAAGAGCCGGTAAAGCGGCTGCTGAATACGGCCTAAAAAACCTAGATGTTATGGTTAAAGGTCCTGGGCCAGGACGTGAGTCCGCTGTTCGGGCACTTAATTCTTGTGGATATAAGATCACTAGCATTATCGATGTGACTCCTATTCCTCATAATGGGTGCCGCCCGCCTAAAAAGCGTCGCGTATAATCAAGGAGACAGTAAATGGCACGTTATATTGGTCCAAAATGTAAACTGTCTCGTCGTGAAGGGACAGATTTATTTTTGAAAAGTGGCGCTCGTGCGCTAGATTCAAAATGTAATCTTGAAACCCCTCCAGGACAGCACGGCGCTCGTAGAACCCGTTTGTCGGAATACGGTTTACAGTTAAGAGAAAAACAGAAAGTTCGTCGTACTTATGGCGTTCTTGAAAAACAGTTTCGTGGTTACTACAAAGAAGCTGCTCGTCGTAAGGGTGTTGCAGGTGAAAACCTTCTTCAAATCCTTGAGCAACGTCTTGATAACGTAGTTTACCGTATGGGATTTGGTGCAACTCGTGCAGAATCTCGTCAGTTGGTATCTCACAAGAGTATTCTTGTTAATGATAAAGTTGTGAATATCGCATCTTATCAGATAGCTGCAGGTGACGTTGTTAGTGTGCGTGAAAAAGCTAAAAATCAATTGCGTATTAAAAATGCAGTTGAGTTAGCAGCGAATCGTGCACCGGTTGAGTGGGTAGAAGTTGATTCGAGCAAATTGGTCGGTACATTTAAAGCCGCACCAGAGCGTTCGGAACTGTCCGCTGAAATCAACGAAAACTTGATCGTGGAACTTTACTCCAAGTAAGGTTTAAGCAGAACAATAGAGCGAATAGGGCCGTTTATGCAGCGTTCAGTAAATGAATTCTTGAATCCTCGTAACATTGAAGTACAGGAAATTAACCCAACTCATGCTAAGGTGATATTAGAGCCTTTAGAGCGCGGGTTTGGACATACACTAGGTAGTGCTCTGCGTCGTATTTTGTTGTCTTCAATGCCAGGTAGTGCGGTAGTTGAAGCAGAAATTGACGGCGTACTTCATGAATACAGTGCTATTGAAGGTGTTCAGGAAGACGTTATTGAAATCCTTCTAAACCTTAAGGGTTTGGCTATCACTATGCATAGCCGTGAAGAAGCAACATTGACGTTGACCAAAAAGGGCGAAGGCCCAGTGTTGGCAAGTGATATTCAGTTAGATCATGATGTTGAAATCGCAAACCCTGACCATGTGATTTGTCACTTGGGATCGGCTGGCGAAATTAATATGAAACTGAAAGTTATGCTTGGTCGAGGCTATGAGCCTGCTGACCAGCGTATAACCGGTGATGATGAAACAAGAGCGATTGGTAGATTGCAATTGGATTCTTCATTTAGTCCTGTGCTTCGAGTGGCTTACTCAGTTGAGCGAGCTCGCGTTGAACAGCGCACTGATCTGGATAAGTTGGTTATCGATTTGGAAACAAACGGAACTATCGATCCTGAAGAATCAATTCGTCGTGCCGCCACTATCTTGCAGCAGCAATTGTCGGTGTTCGTTAATTTTGATAACGAGAAGGAGCCTGAGCAAGTTGAGGAAGAGGAAGAGGTTGATCCTATACTTCTTCGTCCAGTTGACGATCTTGAGCTGACTGTTCGTTCTGCTAACTGCTTGAAGGCCGAGAACATATACTACATTGGTGACCTGATTCAGCGTACTGAGGTAGAGCTTCTTAAAACACCTAATTTAGGTAAGAAGTCGCTTACAGAGATTAAAGATGTTTTGGCATCTCGCGGTCTCTCTCTGGGTATGCGTCTAGAAAACTGGCCTCCGGCTAGTTTGAAGGGTGATGACAGGGTACTGGGTGGCTAACCTCAGGGTAATCAGGTAAGGAATTAGAGAAATGCGTCATCGTAAAAGTGGTCGTAAGTTTAATCGCAATAGCTCACATCGTAAGGCCATGTTCCGTAACATGACTTCATCTTTGGTTGAGCATGAGCTGATCAAAACAACGTTGCCTAAGGCAAAAGAGTTACGTACAGTTGCTGAGCCGTTAATTACATTAGCTAAGAAAGACACAGTAGCTAATCGTCGTTTGGCTTTCGCTAGATTACGTTGCAACGAAGCGGTAGCTAAGTTGTTTAATGAGTTGGGTCCTCGCTACGAGAGCCGCCCTGGCGGATACATTCGTATCCTTAAGTGTGGCTTGCGTGCTGGTGATAGCGCTCCAATGGCTTATGTTGAGCTAGTGGATCGTCCAGTAGAAGTAGAGAGTGACGACGAAGAGTAAGTTTCTCTTTGTAGCTCACTAAAAAAGCCGACTTAACTGTCGGCTTTTTGCTTTTTAAACGGGAGGGTTTTTTGATTTTCCCCTGTAGGAGGGGCCTACATACTAAGGATAGTCTCTAGGATATGTAGGCGTATTTTCTGAATTAGCACATAGGTTTCCGCTTAAGAAGCTCTCCAAGAAATTCACCTGTATGTGACCCTGCTACTTGAGCGACATCTTCCGGAGTTCCTTCTGCCACAATATTTCCTCCGCCAGTTCCGCCTTCTGGGCCGAGGTCGATGATCCAGTCGGCTGTCTTAACCACATCAAGATTATGTTCGATAACTACAATAGTGTTTCCATGCTCCCTTAATTTGTGTAAGACGTTGAGTAACTGTTGGATATCATAGAAATGTAGCCCTGTTGTTGGCTCATCTAGTATATAAAGCGTTTTACCCGTATCCCGTTTGGATAATTCTTTGGCTAATTTGACTCGTTGCGCTTCTCCGCCAGATAGAGTGACTGCGCTTTGTCCTAATCTGATGTAGGATAAACCGACATCAATTAAGGTTTGTAATTTCTTAGCTAAAAATGGAACGGAGTCAAAAAACTCGCGTGCATCCTCGACGGTTAAGTCTAATACTTCATGAATGCTTTTTCCTTTGTATTTGATGTCTAGTGTTTCTCGGTTGTAACGTTTACCCTTACAGCTATCACAGGGTACATATACGTCAGGTAGAAAATGCATTTCTACCTTAATTACACCATCGCCTTGGCATGCCTCGCAACGCCCTCCTTTGACATTGAAGCTAAATCGACCGGGTTTATAGCCTCTGGAGCGGGCTTCATGGGTGCCTGAGTAAAGTTCTCTAATCGGGGTGAATATCCCAGTGTATGTTGCCGGGTTGGATCTTGGTGTTCGTCCGATTGGGCTTTGATCAATATCAATAACCTTATCTAATTGGTCTAAGCCTTCAATCTTTTCATGAGGCTGTATTGTCAAAGTGGTGGCGTTATTCAATTCTGTCGCTGCAATTGGATAGAGTGTTCCGTTGATAAGTGTAGACTTTCCTGAGCCGGAAACGCCGGTTATACAAGTCAGTAATCCCAATGGGATCGTGAGATCCACGTGGTTAAGGTTGTTGCCTGTTGCCCCACTCAGACGCATGGTCTTGGCTTGATCGTAAGTGCGTCGATTTTTTGGAACCTCTATGCATTTTGTGCCTGATAGGTATTGACCGGTGATTGAATCGTTGTTGGACATTACTTCTGCAGGTGTACCTGCAGCAATAACCTCGCCTCCGTGTACGCCTGCTCCTGGTCCGATATCGACCACATAATCGGCTAGCCTTATTGCGTCTTCATCGTGCTCAACCACAATTACCGTATTTCCGAGATCACGAAGATGCGTAAGGGTTTTCAGAAGTCGTTCGTTGTCCCGCTGATGCAGACCGATTGAAGGCTCGTCAAGAATATACATAACGCCAACCAGTCCTGCGCCTATCTGGCTAGCTAGGCGGATTCTCTGTGCTTCTCCGCCAGATAGTGTGTCTGCGCTGCGATCAAGTGTTAAGTAGTCAAGTCCAACATTGACGAGAAACTGAAGTCTTAATTGGATTTCTGCTAATATTTTTTCGGCGATCTCGCCTCGTCGCCCTTCTAGTTTCAATGTTGAGAAATACTTGAAAGCCTGACCGACAGGCATTGCCGTAATATCAGGGAGTCGCATCTCTTTGATAAATACGTGTCTAGCTGCTTCTTTGAGGCGTGACCCATGACAATCCGGGCAGGATTGATGTGTTAGTAGTTTGGATAGATCATCTCTGACCATCTGGGATTCTGTTTCTCGGTAGCGTCGTTCCATATTAGGCATTACCCCTTCAAAAGGGTACTCACGCTGTACTATGTCGCCACGCGTATTGACATAATTGAATGAGATCTTTTCTGTGCCACTACCATATAGAACGGTTTGTCTAAATGTTTCGGGGAGCGCTTCAAAAGGCTGCTCGAGGTTAACGTCAAAATACTCAGCCAGACTTGTGAGCATCTGATAATAATAGACGGTTCTTCTATCCCAGCCCTTTATTGCCCCTTCAGCAAGTGTTAATTCGGGATGTTTAATGAGCTTTTTTGAATCGAAGAACTGCTTGACTCCGAGCCCGTCACAGGTAGGGCATGCGCCGGCAGGGTTGTTAAACGAAAATATTCTTGGCTCTAGCTCACTGATGGCGTATCCGCAGTGAGGACAGGCAAATCTCGCTGAAAATATTAGTTCTTCTCCGTCGCCTTCCATTGGTGCGATCAATGCAATGCCATCTGTAAGCGCTATGCAGGTTTCAAATGACTCAGCAAGTCGTTGCTGTATGCCGTCTCTGACTTTAAATCGATCGATTACCACCTCAATAGTGTGTTTTTTATTTTTTTCTAGGTCTGGCGTGTCGTCAAGGTCAGTCACAATTCCATCTATACGTGCTCGTATAAAACCTTGGCTACGTAATTCTTGAAATACGTGTTGATGTTCCCCTTTTCGATTTTTGATAATGGGTGCCAGCATCATTAACTTGGCGTCCTCTTCTTGAGCCATGACCTGATCGACCATTTGGCTAATCGTTTGTGCTTCAAGAGGTTCATTATGCTCTGGGCATCTAGGCTCGCCTGCGCGCGCGAATAATAGCCTGAGGTAATCATAAATTTCGGTGATAGTGCCGACTGTAGATCGTGGGTTATGAGATGTTGATTTCTGTTCGATAGATATCGCAGGTGAAAGTCCTTCAATATGATCAACGTCAGGCTTTTCCATCATTGATAGAAATTGTCGAGCATATGTTGATAATGACTCTACATATCGTCTCTGTCCTTCGGCGTATAGAGTATCAAACGCTAGTGAGGACTTTCCAGAGCCAGAAAGGCCTGTTATGACAATGAGTTTATCTCTCGGGATTTCGATATCAATGTTCTTAAGATTGTGGGTGCGAGCCCCGCGAACTAGAATTTTATCCATAACAGCCAATTAATTTGAAGAAAGAGATTGATTATACTGCTTTATGGCCAGAGTCCTCAAAGTTAAGTTGTATAATTATTTGTCAGCACGATGTAGATCATTTTGCTAAAATGCCAACCCTTGTAAAATCTGTGTCCTTTTTATTTGCTCGGAGTAGCGATCTTAATGAACGTCAGTGAAAAACGTTCCGTTTTTTCTCTCGCGCTGTTGTATGCGATGCGTATGCTGGGTCTGTTTATGATCTTGCCTGTATTTGTCTTGCTTGGTGACGAGCTTGATGGGTCAAATGGCTTTCTGGTTGGTATTGCTATCGGAGCATACGGTCTAACGCAGGCAATATTTCAAGTGCCGTTTGGTATGTTGTCAGATCGCTTTGGTCGCAAGAAGATGATTGTTATCGGCTTGCTTATCTTTTGTGTAGGCAGTGTTGTGGCTGCTTTATCTGAGAGTATTTACGGTGTTATCACTGGCCGGCTCTTGCAGGGTGCCGGGGCTATTGCCAGCGTGCTAATGGCATTGTTAAGTGACTTAACGACAGAAGATAGCCGAACTAAAGCAATGGCTGTGGTCGGTATGTCCATTGGCCTTTCATTCTCTGTTGCGTTGGTTGCAGGGCCTTTAGTTGCTGGCTTTTTTGGTCTTAGTGGGATTTTCTGGTTGACCGCGGTATTTGCAATAGTGGGGGTTGGTATGGTGCTCTTTGTGGTGCCAACGCCTGTTACTACGCATGCTCACCGAGATACGCGAGCCGTCAAGGGGCAGTTCTTCGAGCTATTAAAAAAACCAGATTTGTTACGACTTGATATCGGTATCTTTCTATTACATCTTATCCTCACTGCGCTTTTTATTGCGGTGCCGTTATCATTAGTCAATGATGTACAGCTTGAAAGGCAGCAACATTGGTGGGTTTATTTGTCGGTAATGGTGACAGCGTTTTTTGCGATGATCCCTTTTATTATTGTGGGTGAAAAGAAACGGAAAATTAAGACTGTTTTTGTTGGCGCTGTTTTGCAATTGGCTGTTGGCTCCATTTTGCTTGTTTGGGCAGGCAGCTCTCTCGCTGCCATGTGGGGGGCTTTGTTTGTGTTCTTTATGGCCTTTAATCTTCTTGAGGCGAGCTTGCCTTCGCTTGTCAGTAAACAAGCGCCTGCTGGCGCTCGCGGAACCGCTATGGGCGTGTATTCTACCAGTCAGTTTTTCGGGGCGTTTCTTGGTGGGGCCATCGGTGGCTGGGTTCTTTCTAATTGGGGGGGGGAGGTTATCTATTATACCTCTGCCGTTCTTGGGGCTGTTTGGTTTCTGATTGCCTTAACTATGCGCACGCCCAGCTACTCTACTAGTCGGACACTAGCGCTTAATATGTCTCTGTCTGAGTCTGAAGCCGCTTTTGTATCAGATGAATTGTTTGAGGTTCAAGGAGTTGAAGACGTGGTCGTCGTGATTGAAGAGAAAATGGCATACCTGAAAGTTGATAAGGCACACTTAGATGAAGAGGCTTTAAACTCATTTCGTAATTCCGCAAAGGCGCATTAGCAAAATAGGATGGTGTTGAAGGGGGCATAATTTGATCTGGCAGCGTGACGGAATGTCATAATTAATCGTTGCTTCGTTAATGCCTAACGACGTCTTTTCTGGTAGCATTTGTTTCACTGATCGGGGCTTTCCCCTGTGATAAAAAATTAAAGGCTTGAACCAAAGTGTTCCGGTATTTAGGAGATATAAATGGCACGCGGCATTAATAAAGTAATTTTAATCGGTAACTTGGGGAATGACCCTGAGACTCGTTATACGCCTTCAGGCAGCGCAATAACAAATTTGAGTGTCGCGACTGACGAGAGTTACAAAGACAAAAATACGGGTCAAATTGTGCCTAAAACTGAATGGCATCGTGTGGTGTTGTTTAATCGCTTAGCTGAAATTTCCAAAGAGTATTTACGAAAGGGCTCCAAGGTTTATCTTGAAGGTCGCCTTCAGACGCAAAAATGGCAGGATAAAGCGACCGGTCAGGATCGTTATACCACTGAAATCGTCGCGAATGAAATGCAGATGCTTGACTCTCGAGGCGGAGCTGACGCTTCTCAGGGTGGCTATTCTGCTCCACAGCAAGGCGGTTACGCTCAGCAACCTCAAGCACCACAAAGCGCCCCGCAGCAACGAGCCCCACAACAGCAAGCAGCACCAAAGCACGCACCGCAACAGGCTGCACCTCAGCAGAAGGCATACCAGCCACCACAGCAAGGTGGATACGGACAGCAGCCTCCAGCTCATAGCGCACCTGCTGCGCCAGCGCCGATGGACGACTTTGATGATGATATCCCGTTCTAAGGTGTCCCTTAGAGTTATATTGTAAAGTTTTATTGATTAAGTTGTTGTTTAGCTTGTCTTTTTTGTAAAAAGTTCACGTTTCTCCTGGCAAGGAATGTGAACTTTTTTTTGCCTTATTGTGGGTTATTAGATACCATTAAATTAAGTTAAGTTTATGGTTGTTTTATGGAATGTAAAATTAAGCGATTCGGTTTTTCTTCTGGTGAGCGCAGTGCACTTTTGGTTATGTCTGAAAGTGGGTTACCCCTAATGTACCAAAACCTTTATATGACTATCCATCATAGAAATACAGGGGATTCTATTAACACTATCATTGCATGCTTAGGTGCATTGAAAATGTTGGAACAAATATTTGAATACCTTGATGTTGATATACAGCACCGGTTCACTAAAGGGCTGTTACTTTCTGACCCTGAATTGGAATCCATTGCGTATTGGTCTAAGAAATCTATTGAGTCGCTTGAAGAAGCAAAGGCGATCAAACGAGCTAAAAATATAGTACAAGTTCAATCAAAACGTATTGAATTAAGTCGTTTCGTAGTAACAATTGATTCTGATCTTGTTAGTCCTATAACTACATACAATCGTATTACTCACTTTTCAAAATATTGTAGTTGGCTTGCTAACACTTTAGCTCCTTCTGAAGCTAAGAAAAATATTGATCTAATGGGTGAGAAGCTATTAGCTTTTCGCCCTAAGAAAAGAACAAGTCAAAGTGATGATGGTAACGATGAAGGATTTATGTCTCTCACTGAAAATCAAATTATAAGGTTATTGGATGTTGTTCGCCCTGATTCTAGTGAGAACCCCTGGAAGAGCAAAGCGGTTCGGTACCGAAATCAAATGATTGTAAATTTATTATACGATGTAGGGTGCAGAAAAGCTGAACTTTTAAACTTGAAAGCAACTGACCTAGATAGTGGGTCAAATGAGATAAAAATACGAAGAAGTGCTGATGATGCAAACGACCCAAGGAAAGATCAGCCATTGGTAAAAACTATGAGTCGTGATGTTGCTGTTTCTCAAGATGTATTTACGATGATTGATGATTATGTTTTGTATTATCGTTCGAATGTTAAAGGTGCTGGGAGAACTTCATTTCTCGTATTGAGCCACCAGCAGGGAGCGAGTTCTGCAAGCCCTCTATCTATATCTGGGCTTAATAAAATATTTAGAAAGCTTTCAGCTGTTCTTGGCTTTAATGTGAACCCGCACGCATTTAGACATACGTGGAATGATGAATTCAGTGCTGAAGTGGAAAGTCTTATTGAAGGTGAAGAAATGACGGAAGGTGAGGCGGAGGAAACGAGGAGTTATCTTATGGGGTGGAAGGAAGGCTCTGGCACTGCTAAGACGTATACAAAGCGCTATCAAAAGAAGAAAGCGGTACGGTTTAGTTTGGGGTTACAAGAAAAACGACGATCAAAAGTGAATGAAGTTGTAGGTCGCTACGATGAAGATATCGACTTTTAAGGATAAATATTAATGAGCAGCTTTCAACAGGTAATAAAAGGTTTCGGGCATATATCAAAAACCACCTCTTTTAATGGGTACGAGTTTGATACTGAGGCTGATAGGTGGAGCTTAAATAAGGATGTTAATTTCTCGCTATCTTTTCTTTCTGATTTTGATAAAGCTATTCAAGATGATGTGCGTGGTGCTCTAGTTTATTTTGCTGAGCAAAAATCTGCAGGTTATACACAGAGCATAGTGAAATGTATTAAAAAATATCAAGAAGAAACAGAGCAATTATCCTTTTCTGAACAGGGATTGCTCAAATGGAAATCAATTCTTGGTAAAAAAAGAGAGCCTGATTTAGGTAAACTTAGGTCTTTTCTAAAACAAATGCACTCTCTAGGATATAAAGCACTAGATGATATATGTCTTGAATTACTTAATGGTTGGCGTCTTTCGGGGGGAGATAGAGGTATTCCAGTTCTCTCCCTTTGCCCTAAAGATGGGCCATTTAGTGATATTGAATTCGAAGCAATTTTAGATAAATTGGATTACCTGTTCGCTGAAGGAGTTATTAATGAAGAGCAATATTCAATAATTAGGTTGTTTGCCGCTACTGGTCGTCGCCCTATTCAAATTGCAGCATTGAAATTAGGCGATCTACGAGTAGATACAAAGCTTTTAGGTTCTCCAATCTACCTCTTGAATATCCCAAGAGCAAAAGTTCGTGATGGAAGCTTTCGGGCAGAGTTTACTGACTGTGGGTTAATAGAGGATATCGGACAAGTTCTCACTAGGTACATCAAGCAAGTCGAAAAACAAGCTGAAAGTCTAGTTGGAAGAGTATTGAGCGGTGAAGAAAAAAAACTTCTACCTATGTTTCCAGATTACAGGGATATAGCAGTATTAAGAGAAACTACAGGATATGATGCGGTTAAATTGCTAAATACGGACGTATTTCATATAAGAGTTGCTAACCTTCAGTACAAGTTGGTTACAGCAGTTAATAGTTTGCATATCACTTCGGAGCGTACCAAAGAATTGCTACACGTTAATGCCTATCGCTTTCGCTATACTCTAGGAACTCGAGCAGCAAGAGAAAATGCAGGCGTGCTCACTATCGCTACATTACTTGATCACGTTGATACTCAACATGCAGGTGTATATGTCCAGAATCACCCCGATCATGCTGCCAAAATATCTGCGATTATGAGTGCTCCGTTAATGTCTTATGCGAATGCCTTTCAAGGTAAAGTCGTCAAAAATGAACATGAGGCGCAAGAAGAGTTGCCAAAGGCTCAGCGTGTTCGTACTAATGATAGTTCTGACAATGTCGGATCTTGTGGTACAAGTGCTTTTTGTAAAGACTACGCTCCAATTGCTTGCTATCTGTGTCCAAAATTCAGGCCATGGCAAGATGCACCACATCATTTAGTTTTGAAATACTTAGTGGATGAGCGTGATCGAGTTTCTGAAGAGACCGGTGACCTTGCTATTGCCTCGATAAATGATCGTGCAATCGTAGCTGTAACGCAGGTGATTAAACAATGTCATGAACTAAGTTTACGAAAGGAATTGGCCTGTGACTAATTTCGTTATTTTTGAGCCCAAAGCAAAGATCGTTGGCAAGGAAAGTTTGAATGACTTTATTGAGTTTTCTCAGCAGCTTCCTAGGTTAAGTAAAGAGCTTGATTATGATTCAGCATATTGGTCAGGAGTAGTAAATTTTACAAAATTTGGTGCGTCTTCAAAAAGCAGAGATAAATCTGCGCAACTTCACCCATCAATAATGCCCTTTGCAAAGGCGTATCTAACGTATACTCAAACCCAGAATAGAACTCGTAACCCAAACGAGATTAAGGCATTAAGAGCTATAGATGCAGCGATGCTAAAAAGTCATGGAGTTGTCGATGTTACTCAACTTGATACAGCTGTTTTGGATAATGCAGCTCAAATAATTCGAGATAATTTAGGCTCTGGGACTGCCTATCATGGTGGGGCTCAACTACAAAAACTTCAAGAGTTTTTGGTAGGGAAACATATTATTCCAAGTTTCACATGGAAAAATCCGATACCACGTGCTAGCGATACGGTCGAAAAGGTCGGAGAGGAAGGTGTTAGGAACAGAGAGAAAAAATTACCTGACGAAGATGCTTTGTTAGCTATCGCAGATATATTTAATAAGGGGGTAGATAATCTATCCGATCGAGATAATTTTACAACCTCAATTATGGCCATTTTACTTTGCGCACCAGCAAGAGGAAGTGAACCTTTTTATTTGAAAGTTGACTGTCTGCATTATGATAAAGACAAAAAAGGAAACAATGCAGTTGGTTTAAAATGGTTTTCTGGAAAAGGGTTCGGCCATGAAGTTGAATGGGTACCTGATGCAATGGTGTCAACTGTAGAGGAGGCCGTCAAACGGTTGAAGGTGCTATCTGCTTCCGCGAGGCAATGGGCTGAAAAAATTGAGGAAGTATATAGTGCTGTTAATGCAGGTGAAATTGCGAATTTTCCTGTACACCTGCTTTGTCCAAGTGTTCCGGACGACAAGCCGCTTACACGAAATCAGGTAGCCCAAGCTCTAGGATACAATCTGGATGTGAATAGCAATAAATTCGTGAGTAATGCTGGGGGGTATCTGCGTAATAGGGGGTTAGGAATTGTAGATGGTATGTATTGTTTGAATGATTTGATTCCAGCGTTGATTAAATCTATGCCGGAAGGCTTTCCCTATGTACCATTTAAAACAGGTCATGATGTTAAGGTTAAATGGTCTGAGGCACTATTTTCATTTCACTCTTGCCAGTTAAACCTACAAAAAAGTACAAATAAAGTTCTACTTTGGATGCCTAATATCAATACGTTAAACGAAGATCTAGCAAAAACAAAGAAAAAACAAAAAGGCTCAGGTGCGCTGGTAAATGTACGGTCAATTTTTGAGCGACATGGTTATCCATCATCTTATATTATTACCTCGCACCAAATCAGGCACATGCTGAGTACCATTGCGAAGGTGAATGGTATGTCGGACCAAGTATTAACTAAGTGGGCCGCACGTGCAGATGCTAAGCATAATAGAGTTTACAATCATACCTCCCCAGAGCAGTATTCTGAGAGGTACGCTCTGATAAAGAGTCAAAATAAAGGTGAAAGCGAATTAGGGTTGCGTGAGTATGAAATTATGACTCCTGAAACACTTCAGGAGATTAATACTCGAGCAATACAGACGGCCCATGTCACTGAATATGGCGCTTGTATTCTTGATTTTATCATGTCGCCTTGCTCAAAGCACCGAGACTGTATTAACTGTGAACAGCAAGTGTGTATTAAAGGAGATGATGAAAAGTTAGAGCGACTTCGAAAGAGACTAGAGCGTGAAAAAAGAATAATTGTAACGGATAAAGCCGCTTTGGATGATGGGTTGCTTGGCGCAGATCGTCACTATGAAAAACGGCTGACCACGATCCAGCGCTGTGAAGATCTTATTATGATTCTTTCAGATGAAAACTTACCAGATGGCACCGCAGTGAAATTATCTATTGAAAGGGTTTCAGGCTTAGATAAGGCCTTGGATAAAAATCATAAAAAACGATTACCAAAAATAGAAAAAATTAAGCGGCCTGCTTTGGAAGACCTACCTAATAAACCTAGGGCACTTAAACACTTTTTAAAAAATAAGAGAGCTTAAGTTATGGCTAATCATCTGACAGATAAGAATGTATTAGATCTTGTCAAATTGATTGATGGATGGGATCTTAACAGTAAGTTTACATGGGGGGCACTTTGCGTTTGTGCTGAAAAAAAATTATCACTCAATACAACTAGACAAACTCTTCAAAAATTCACACGCATCAAAGATGCATACTTAGATAAAAAAGAAATACTAAGAACAGGGCTATCAAAGCCTAAAACTCCTCCGTCACTAAAAATAGCAGCCAGGCGAATAGCAACACTGGAAGAAGAAAATGCTCGGCTACTGCGTGAGCAGGATAGATTACTAGCTCAATTTCAGGTTTGGCAATATAATTCCTATGCTCATGGAGTTACTGTTGAAATGTTAAATAGAGCATTACCAGCTAAAGGCTAACATTGTAATATTATCAGACTCACTACGTTCGCCGAAAATTGCGGCGGTACATTTCAAGAAGCACTGAGGAAATTTAAATATGAAGACTATTATCCTCGCATCTATAGCTACAATATTTAGCCAGCTAAGCAGATTATGTGTGACGTGGAGAGAAACCCACATGAAAGGGTATATGAGCAAATAGTTTTCAATACTGAAAGTAAGAAGCTTATTCTAATAGATCCCCACTGGAAGTATTGAACTCAGAAAATTGCTATATATGGATTTTAATCAATCAGCTATCTACTCAGTTGTCGCACTAACTCCAAATCTAAAAACAACGGCATGGATTCAATCTGACCCTCTTTTAATTGGATGCTGCTACTGAGGTCGTTAAGTGGGTTGCGCAGCTCATGCGCACTCAACTGTGTGACCGTCTCAAGGCTCGATGTAGAGCTGATCAGATCATTCTCTTTCTCTTCGAGTTCAGCCTCGATACTTGGCACGCGGCGGGCGATGACGACATATTTTGAGTACATGAGGATGTATACAATACTGATAATGAATATGATTCCCGCGAATAGCAATGTGGGTACTATTTTTTGAATAATCGTGTTTTCAATATTGCTTAGCAGGTCATTGGTTATATCGAAAAGGATATAATAATTAGATTGGCCTTTGACCGCTTTAACAAACAAGTATCGTTCATTGAACTGAACCGTTCTCCCCATGGGCCCATTGGTCTGGGCGAGTACTTGGAGATCGTTTTCTACCTTTGGGAAAACGCTGAGATAGTAATTGAAAATAAGACTCATAAATCTATCAAATATTCCCTTGCCTGGCAAAACAACTTCAAACCCAGAGTCGGAAAGAATTGTTTCTGCCTCTTCTAGTGAAATCTTTGTAGGAAGAATGAGCGCATTGTTGGTGACATAGCTAGATCCGAAAAAGTATTTAAATTTATCAGCTGAGCCTATTTCTTTAGCTACCTGATAAGAGAGATTTTTTGTGCTCAAAAATACACCAGAGTCATAGTCAAAAATTTCTAATGTGAAAGTATCCCAATCAATCCTCGCCACTTGTTCTGGTGGAATATGGATATGGTATTCGTAAAGTTTAAAGCTCTCGAAGAATCTTAACCTTCCCTTGAACGAGTGCTGATCCTCTTTGCCCGCCTCAGGCACCCATCTATTTCCCTCGACGATTTCATGGCGAGCACCCTTCAAATGGACGGAATATCTGTCGCCCTTGGCTCTGCTCTCGGAGGACGGCCGGTCATCATCCATTGTCAGTATGATGTTAACCCGCTCGTTAATTTCCTTGTCCGTAAACATGACCTTTAAGTGATCGCTTTCTATCCAAGTTCGATTACTCTCATGAAACTGCAAATCGTCATTAACGTCTATGTATATGAGTAATCCTGGGTCTTTGCTATCTGCACCAACTCTATACTTGGATATAGAGATAGTCGCATCCAGCTCGACCTGGCTGCGACCATTGACTTCCTTCTTTGCGGGGGGGATTCCATCGTTTCAATTCATAGAAATAAGATTTAAAATCTAATGAGCCGAGAAGGGACTCATTGAACTCTCCTATGCTGCCAAGATTCGTGCTTTGATCAGAAGCATTGAAAATCCCCGTGCTTTTTCTCGCTGTATACACCTCAGTTTTTAACGTCTTTTCTATCAGTTTTTCCAGGTCGCTAACAGCAAGCCTGGCGGAGTTCACAGTAAGATTGACCGTCGTAGAAATAACATTGGCTTGTAGAGCGAGCAAATACCCGAATCCGAAAATTAGCAAAATTATGGCAAAGGGTAAGTTTTTCTTCTTTTCATTAGACTGTACCGTGCGCTGAAAGCCACTTATAACCCTTAGTTTGTAAAGTTCTTATTGGTTTTGCCTTGGACTTAAGTTCGGTAGAGATAATGGATCTGAGCGCGTAGATAGAGGTGTGGGCTGATTCAGCTCCTCCTAGCTCCTTGTAAGTCACAATGCTATCGGCCCTTCCTATAAGAAATTTGAGATTTTCCAAGTTTTGATTTTTCACCGAAGCGGACAGGCCATTTGAGGTATTAATTAACACTTCGTTTGGCTCATCCAATTTAAACGTATCGATAGACTCTATAATCTCAATAGGTTCAGGTATTGCTGGCTGTGATATTTGGATAGCTCTTTTAATCTGGGATAGCAGAACCTTATATTTGACTGGCTTGGTCATAAAGTAAATGCCAACTTGAAAGCATTCCGACTCATATTTTTCCGCATCAGCTTCTGTTGCATGGGCATTTAGGTTGCCGCTGATAAAAATGATGGGCGTGCCGGGAGATGAATAGCCAAGTTGATCAATTGCTTCGTTCTGAGGGTTAATATTGGTGCCTGCCTCAATACCCAGAAGTTGCGGCTTTTGATTTTCATCGTCGAAATAAAGGTCCATGAGAATACAGTCAAACTTAAAGTCGTAGTTAATTAGATCCATGAGATCGGAGGGGGTCTCAAAACCAAATGCTGAGTATCCATTCTCATTAAGATAATCGACGGTATTTCTTCTGTATTTTGTCGAATCGTCGCAAACAGCTATCTTGGTCATTGACCTTTTCTCCTTCGGTATCATTAATAAGGCCCAATTCTAGATGTTTTCGCATCATATCGCAGGCACATCTCAGAAATTATCAGAACTTTAAAATCTGCTGAGAACTCCTCATTCTGATCGATTTTCAAAGGGCCTGAAATAACATTATACAAGTATTTAAATAGCCCATTAGAAACACCTGTTTTCAGTGTTTTTTGAGTTTTTCTCTTCAGTTTTATTATAGTTAATTATTTAGTATCAATTGGTTGCGTGCATACGGTGCCAAATGTAATATGATGTTGTTCATTACCAAAATAATGGTTATTTTGGAGTGGCAGCGACAAAATTGGAGACCTATGTTATGAACCTTAAAGCACTCGCTACAACGGTGTTTGCAGCAATGGCGTTTGTCTCGCCTTTAACTGCTTCTGCCAAAACGGTGACCCTCGAAGTTGTCACAGCAATTGAAGAGCCGGATTGCCAATCTGGTACTAAAAGCGCCCAAAAAATCGTGATCGATACTGCTACTCGTGAGGTGGAATCGTCTCATATGACCGGCACCACTACCATTCTGGGTTGTGAGTTCAGCTCCATTAATGATCGATTTGTGGTAGAGGGGCTTGTGCAGGACGGCAACGGTTTTCGTTTCAACGTGGTTGGTCGAACGGCGACGGTTGCCTCATTGGGCCTGGGTGGCGACATTGATTACCAGTTAAACGTAGCGTTTGACACGAATCGTAAGGTCGTCACCGTCAGCGGGAAGCATGATGGGTACCCAACGTATTACGTAAAGCTGAATGGCCAGATGATCTATCAGTTTGACCAAACCAATTTGACTGCGTTGCTGGGAGAGCTTGAAATCAACATGCCTACTAAGACCACAGCATATTAAAAATAACGAATAAGTGCCCCGGCACATATTTTGTAAGGGCTTACTACCAACGCCACTATAAAAGGAAGGACGCATGTCTTTACTAAACCGGATTTCTCTCATCAAGACCGGCCTAGTTGTTTTTTTATGGGTCGTGGCTTTATATGCTAATGGTGCGATAGACCGTAAATCGCCAGCTGCTTTTCAGGCAGCACAAATCGAGTACCAATATAACGAGCTTGTCGAGCTGACCCGCAAGTCCAATGTTGATGTATTGTCGGAGTATGGTATCGACATCGTCCTGGTAGAAGAGTTTGTATCGACATGGCGTGATTATTTATCAGGTCAGTTTTTTGTAGAAGATTTTGAATGTGGCGATCTCGATATCGATGGGCTTTCGGTCGATGGGGATGGGGGTGACGCTGAAGACCGCCTGGACCTGATCCAAGAGCAGGGTATTGAAATTTTCTGGGGCGCGGCAGAGCTATCTGCACTAAAACGAGCCGTTGTCAGTGGCGATGTTGGCTTGGAAGGTAGTGAAGGACCGCATATAGCTGCTGCATGCAAACGCATCCAAAAATTGGCGAGTGCTCTTTCCTGTGTGGTGGATGATCCAGACTCTTGTCCTGATGCATTGAAGGAAGAAATACTAAACGAAGCCATAACCATTGATGGACATCCAAATCCTATTCGAATCCTCGACAAATGGAATGCTTCTTTGAAAACCGCTTTTCACCGTTATTTACCGCGCCTGCAGGCAACATTGACAGAGCAGGGAGAGCTCTATGACGCTTTAATGAGTTTTGCCAAAAACGACGCAGTAAGTCACGCTGAAGTCGTTTCGCTAGTGGTCGATCAAATTAAAGAGGCAATCATTGCAGACGTCTATGTGAGCCTGTTTGAGATATACGCAGCGATGCCCTCTGAAACAAGATCGCTGTTGCTTGTTGTTGACTCACTTTCCGGACTAGAGCGACAGGCAAAATCTGCTCTCGATACAATTAAGGCTGCAAGGGCGGTCTATGAGGAAGGCAAGATCGTTATCCCTAAAGCTATATCGCACAGTGCACGAGTGGAAGCAGAAGCTGCCATAAAGCGTTTCGTGGATGAGTTTGCTTCGAGTTTTATTGACACTTCTTTCCTAGATGAGCTTGAAGCTCAGGTCGACGAAACCATTGTTGATCCTCTGAAGCAATCTGGCCAAGAATTATGTGATGCGTTGGCTTCGACTCAACAGGAAATTGACTGGGGATCGCTGATGTGGGGTCGCAAGCCTACGGAAGATAATCCGCTTGGCTTTCGAGTTGTATTTAAGCCAACCGGTCAAAAGGAGCGGTACGCCGGTCAATTGAGGGAGAGTTACACGGCTAATGTAGAGTTGCTCGCTTTAATGCCCGCAGGTGCCGAGTATACGCATAATCCGGTGATAGATGTGGCGGGTAATTCCGTGACCTGTAAGAATCTAGCAAGCAGTACATATATTGCCGTTGATTTGGGCGTTACCATCAGTGATGTATATCGTGACGAGCAATCTCGGTACGAATTTGCAAACGGATTTCGTATTGCAGCGGTTGCCGGCAATAACGTTATCTCAACTATCGAAATTAAATCTGCTCTAGAAAAGCTTGGTATACCCGGTGCATGGATGACAGATGTGCCAGATTGGGTCGTATCCAACGACTTTCAAAACATCTCTATGACTCTTCCTCTGATGGGAGACAGTGTCGATATCCCGATCGTTGCTAATGGGCAATTTGTGTTTGATCTTGGCACACTCGGTGCGAGCCTATGCAACAAGGTGGAGGAAGCGATTGCCCCGATATTAGTAAAAGGCTGGAGCGACCGTGTCGAAATTCCCATTGGAGACTCGTCCCTGACGCTTGCCGGTACCGCAAGCCAGTCGATATCAATTCCTCATTGTGAAGCTTACACGGCTGGAAGCAATTCGGTTTTGAAGCCGTTGATTGAAAGCAGAATGGCGGCTGACGTGAAGCTAGTGGTGAAGGGGGAGATAGAATCAGGGAAGCCTTTTTCTTGGCCTGTTTCGACTGGTGTAAACGTTTATCCAGATCGCGTGTCTCTTAAATCAGCTATTTTTGGAGACGTGCCTCCAGAGATTAACGCTTACCTTGAGGCTAAACTTAAATCTTTCGTGAATGGTTTGTTTGGTGTTGATCTGTCGGGATGGCAGTACAGCATTAAGTTAGGCGCGCCTGCTATCAAGGTTGATTGGTCAAAATTGACCGTCCCCATGTCATTCGAAGTGTTTTCAGATACGTGTGCCGCAACAAACTTAGCGCTGGATTTTGACTTTGCGACTGGGGATATTAAGTCACGAGATGGTCGGGATGTCGCTGGGGCAGTAGTTGAGTTAGTCAGTTGCGGATTAGAACGTCAGGTTGCTGAGGTTGTGAGAGATAGCTTGCCTAGTTGCGATGCTATCACTGAAGGGTTGTTCGGCATGGCAGACCTCGACACCACTCTGATAAGCGATACGGGTGATCGATGCGAACTGTCGATAAAAGGTCAGCTGGCGAGTAAGGATGTTGTGTTTTCTCCTGTAATCGCGAACTTGGGAGCAGGAAACAAATGGGGTTTCGACTTCAGCAAAGTTCAGGTGCAAGGCGAGTTGGTAGAAGCGTTAAAGGGCCAGTTTGCAAGCCTCATGGAAGGCTTTGGGACGGAGCGTTTTGAGCTTAACGTTTCCACGGGTAAGAATGCGTTACTTGTGGATTTAGTTTTACTGCCTTCTGGACCAAACGACCTGCTAGGCCGAGTCGAGCTAGGGACATTTACACTTTCGGCTGACGGCCGCCACTCTTTCAAGAGCGAATTGGACCGAATCGTTGCAAATAAAATTGCGGCGGTGCTCGAGCCAAAACTCGAAGAAATTGTGCGAAGGCTTGCTCCGGAAGAGGTCGTAGATATCGACTTTGAAATCACTTACACCAATACGCTCATGGCTCTAGGCACGTTTAAAGTCAAATTGAATGAGCAGATCCTGATACCCGCCAGTATTACGCTTCTCCCTAAACTTGATGCCGAAATTGCATTGAATGAGGAATTTCTTAGAACTCAGGCTGCTGGTCTATTGGCGTCATATCTCAACCCGCTGATTCCACTCAAAGGTGGTCCGGTAGAGGTGACGCCACCTGTCTATGATATATCTCCATCATACGACGTCACGCTCACAACAGGAATTGCTATTAAACTTGACGAGCTTGGGTCTATCACCCTTAAGGATATCAACATCACTGGAAGAGGAGTTGACTTTAAAGGTCGAGCTGAAATGCGACTCAATGATGCGATCATCCTATCTCCGTCTCCAGTACCGATCTACTTTACGCGCCCTGGAATCTTCTACGATTTTGAACGTAAGCGTGTAGGGGCGCTTGGGGCCTTGACCATCATCGCACCGCCGGTGGATAAACTGTTGCACATTGATGGTGAAATCTACACTAGTGACGCGAGTCGGTTCATTGAGGAATTAGGAATACTCGGTGAGTTGGTTCTGATGGATACCATTCCTGTAGTTATCGTTGAGGGCGGGATTAATTTTGCCGACCTGAGCGTTGTTTTCAACGGACGGACCTCTGAGCTGTTCGGCAAGATCTTGTCCGCACAGGTGAATGGGGAGCTGCGAGGTAAAGAAGGAACCGCGGCAATGCAAAGCCACCTGGTTTTACTAGGTGTTAAGCTCGCGGAAACGATGCTTGTTGCCGATATCGCGAAGTGCCCCAAGCGATGTATTAAAGCAGAGGCCTACATCGATTTTCTCTTGGGTGACGGTACCATAGGCGCGGAGTTCGGGCCCTTCTTGGTTGATGCGAAAGCGAACCTCAGTGTTGGTTTGGATATCTTCGGTAAAAAGTATGGACAGGCTTCGCTTAACGCGAGCATTCTTCAAGCACGCCTGAAGGCGAAGGTACTCTTCCTTAGCTTGAATGTGTCGACGCCCAAACTCAATGACATGACGCCTTCCTATATTGCTGAGATCATTGCCTCTCTGCTAAACGTCAAGATCGAAGACGTCTTGGAGTGGCTCAAGAAACCTAAGATCGAGTTTGCGCCGGCTGGAAAGCCCGCGTCTGAGAGCGGCGGCTCGACTGATGGGAAAGGGGATGATGGCGGCACTCCTAGTTCAGGTGGCAATCAAGGCACAGGTGCAAGCGCGGGCGCAAACCAGAAACCTAGTGATGCTGGTGCCTTACCTGGTGGTAGCTCGGATGAGGATCCGAAAAAATTACTCTCAAAATCTGCACTACCAGATGGCATAGTGGCATCTCGTCAACGTGATGCGAGCAATGATGGTAAAGCCATCCGCGCCTGCCATGAGAAGCAGCAGCGATGGGGCAATGTGTACTATTCAACCTGGTCCAAGAGATGGTTCTTCTGGGGCTGGCGGTTGCCAAAAAACGTATTCGATATTGTCTGTAGCGAGCGGATTGGAAGTGGTCCTTGGGAAGCTCAGACCGGTGCGTTTACCATCAAGGATGAGTTTGCAAGACTCGAAACGCTTTCTCGCTACACTCGTTATCGCGACGATTCTAAAAAATGTACCCCTCTCGCTAACGGTGATGTGAAGTGTGTGTCAGCTGCTGCCCAATACAATGTCTGGCAAACCACGCCTGAGCCTGCAAAGGAGCCTTCTAGATGGCGATTGTGGGGACAACCTTTTGAGTATTTGTATATTCAATCTCCAAAATCGGATTCCTACGACGCAGAGATTACACTTTCAAAACGTGAGCGTAAGCGCCTGGAGCCATGGTTTGATCTCTTGAAGAAGAAAAATCAGGGCGCGAAGCTAACGACTCGAGAGCGGCGTAAGCTAAATCTTCTGGTGACCCGCGTTACCTATTATCTCGAAGAAGAGGGGCTGAGAGCAGACGCCATTATTGATATCAATGAGGCCGATGGGGTTGTGAGCGGTATTGGCAACTTTTTCTCGGGTAATACGACCTATAAGGTGGATTACTCTGTTGCACAGTCAGCGACAACTCAGCCCGGGCATGACTATGTTTCCATTTTAGTGAATGAAAAGGTGACTGAGGCTGTTTTCTTGTATGAGTGCTGGCCTCGTGACAGCAAGATCTGTTCTGATGTTCCATTTCAGCAGGCAAATGATTTGGCACTCGGTATGGTGAAAAACGTCAATATACAGCCAGATAAAATGCCAATCATCCAGGATCCAATCGCGACGGCATGGGTATTGAACGACGCGATTCCTAGCGTTCTGCGTGGTGAGAAACCTCCGGCGAGAGGATCTCTCATTCAGCCGGATACCGCTGTTGCGCAGTGCGGCCTGGAATCGATACAGCTTTTCGATGACCCTGAAAAACTGTCATTCCGCTTTGAGCGTTCAACGGATGGCATACAGCGGATCAGTAACCTGAATATTGATAAAGCTGGTCCGCATGCTGATTGGGCTAATTCCGATGATGACGTTGTGATTACGGCAATGGCCTCGTTCCTGGCTTGCCAGGATAACGCCAATGCGTGGCTGGATCAGCATCGTATGTGGCTCACGCCTGAAGAAAACTCGGTGGACGGCGCATTGCTTTTCATGAATCGCGGAGACCAAGCCAGTGAACTACAGACCGTTAAGCGAATTGAGGCACAAGTTGGGCACGCAGACTTTAAAGTTCAGCGACTTAATCCCTACCTCAATAAAACGAGTTTTGAACTTGAGGATTTGATACAGCTCTATCGTTCTATTCGTCAGTATGGCTCTGACGAAGCGGTGGTTTTAGTCAACACCGAAGAGCAATTTGAAGTATCCGTATTCCGGAAGCTAGCTGGTGGAGAGAAGAATACGGTCCTGCTTCGTCCGCTCTCAAATACAAACCGTCCATTTACGAAACCCGTTGTGTTTGAGGGGTTGGGTATACCCAAATCGAACTTCAAAGCATGCTTTGACAAACTCCCTGGGTTTAACGGTGATATTCGGGACTATTTCAAGCTAGATCGGCCAACACTAGAAACGGGAGTCAGCCCGCGGCTGTTGTTGGATGCCATTCAGAATTTTGATTCAGTTAACTGCTCGTTATAAGTGAAGGAGATCATTATGAGCGTGAGAACGAAGTTTTTTCCAATCCCTATCCTTAACCAAGTTTTTTTAATGCTCTTCGCCTTTCTGGTCGGAAGTGGTGTTTACTGGTGGATAACTGACAGTTTTTATAAGGACTATAAAAAGGCACTACAAGAGGCGCAGGTGATAGAAAACATCCTATCTAAGCATGGTGAATCTGGTATGACCTCTGACGAGAAGTTTGTCGACCATCTGACGCCCCGTGACTTTGTCATCATTTTTACGGAGGCGGGTATCGAGAAGGAAAAAGATCTCGTGAAGTCTGAGGATATATTGAATGTCCAGAAGAATGGTGTCGGGCCTTGGATGATGAACTCCATCTTGGGTACGCCCTCTGAATCAGGAACCAGTTTGTACAAGCTTCTTCTTAGCAATCCGACTGTCACAATCAGTGGCTGTGATAAGCCAAATAAAGTCGGCACACTAACAGCCTTGATGGCGTTATTCTCCGAGCTTGGGAGTAATGACGGAAGCGGTTCAGAAACCTCTATTGATCCTTGTAACGTGTTCAAACCATCGATTCACGCACAGTCACAAGCTCTCGTAGATATTCTTGCAGGTAAGCCGCCCAGGTGGATTCCATTCCTAGATGAAACGAGTGAACTCAGTTTGCAGGATGTCATTAAGGATCATATGGAGGAACAATGGCGAATTTATAGTACGGATACTCTGACTGCGGACTCTACAATCGCTACATACGCCTACAATGGAGCGGGGTATGACAAAATTGCCGGTGCGGCTGGTACAAAAACATTATCTGACACGAGATGGTTTAAGAACGATCAAAACGCGTCAGAGCTGAATAATGGTGTTTTTCTACTCGGAAACTTGCTGATAAATGAGGTGCTGAGAGACAGTGAAGTGCGGTATCAGCGTTTCTTCTACAAGGCGCTAAAGGGATCAATTCAATGGGGACTTTTCGTTTTTATCTTCTATATTCTCTTCATGCTTATCTTCCGCTGGAAAGCTGCTTATTCTGGTCGTAAGAGCAACAAGATGGCTATCATCTCAAAGGCTACCATCGTTCAAGGTGAGGTGTGTGATATTGACCGCAACATGGCAGCGTCTCGCACCTTGGTCGACCAACTTATCTCTGTGTGCCCATTGCTCGGGCTATTCGGTACCGTCACTGGGATAATGTTAGGTTTGCCCGAGGCTGCCGCCGTGGTCATGGGTGGATCGAGCGATGTGAGTGCGCTATTCGAGCAACTTGGTCTTGCGTTCTCTACAACCGCGATCGCTGTGGCCGGGGTGATCGTGCTTGAATCGATTTGGGAACAGCTGCAGGCCTACGAAGACCATAAAATTTGGCATTTGTCTGAAAATGGGAACGGATGATGGCCTCTCAAAAAAACAACTCACTATTCGCGATGCTTTTTTCCGATCTGATGATGGGCGCCATGGCTGTCATTATTGTTTTGCTGGTGTTTTTGCAGGTCGTGAAGATAAGAGGAGCCGGTGAATTCGATGCTGAGAGGGAATTGGAATTCCCTCCTGGTTTGGACATGAATACATTTCCTGTCGTTCGTGTGCGCCTCGAATATTGTACGTCAAACCCGGCTAAGGGAACTGAAAAAGCGCTTACGCGAATGGACTGGAACGGGGCGACGGATGCCGTTAGGGAATATGTGATGCGTGGAAAAATAGGCGATGTTGTGTGCGAGTATCGCATTTTTCACTTTGAGGATGGCTTGGGTGGCAACTCGATTGATCTGCACTCTGTGCAGTCAAACAATGCGGCCGTGACTGAAGTAAATATTCATGTAACGGTCGCAGGCTATACTCTTCCAAGGAAGAATTTTTCCAGATACTCGCGCTCTTCATCCCTGATCGCCACGATAGATTTGGATAAGCAGGAGGTGATAGATGGCGCCTGATATTACAGACCAGGAATGGCTCGCCCACCAAGTTCAGAACAGAAAAAATGGGAAGCGAAAACGCTTAGCATACATGTTTCTTGACGTTTTCTTGGGTGGGTTTATTGTCGGGATTGTCCTTATGTCGACGCTTGGTAAACCAACATCTGAGGCGCCAGCAATAGGAGGTGGCGGAGAGGCATTTATCCTGGTGGAGTTCGAGTGGGATAGTTTTGATAGTGACACTGTCGCACACGGGCTATCGCCCGTTATCAAATACAATGGTACCGAACTAAAACCTGGTGGATTTGCCTCACCCTACAATGAATCTCTCCCAATATGGGTAGACCACAGCCGCGAGACAGGCATTGTTGACCAAGCCAAGCTTGTAGAGACACCTTTTGAAAATATAATCGTCGAGGGGTTTCACCTGAGAACTATAGAAAATCCGATGAGGGTGGTAACTTCCGCTGGGCCTGGCCGTCAATATGGTTACATCTGGATTAGCAAGCCATGTAGCGGGCAGTGGGAGTTTGGCGTGAGAGGTGTTGGCCGGGCCATAAACGCGAACCAACCAATCAATATAAGCTATCGTCCAAGATACGGCGACGTGGTTTTGAATGATCCCGGTCAGTCCATAAGCGGTTCTGGAGCCGCAGTGGAAGATTGGATTTTTCAGTCACTCAGTCTAGCCAATGGAAATTTGACTTTCAGCCGCACTGTCACATGGGATGATGATGAATTTGGTTATTGCCCTTAGGGCTCGGACAGTTCAAGTTCCTGATAAGAATTAACAACAGCGTCGCATTCTCTGAAATTATCTCGGGGCATATGCTTAAAAAGTGGATCAACGGTATTTTCGAGTGCTGCAATTAGATTGCTTGAGGATAGCGCGGGGTGAGTATATGTTTTGGGGTCATCTTGAATGTCGTAGCGTATGAATCGATCCTTTTATGCTGCGCTTAACTGAAAATAGCGTCAAACGTAAACGATGACTTTTCTTTGTCTCTAATTAGATCAAAAGCTTAGCTAAGAGCTGCTACTTAAGATGTGATGCAATATTGCCCCCAAATTAAAGGGTCAAAGCGCTATAAACCTCAACCTCTCAAAATGGCCGAAAGTAAACGATAGCACGAACTCAAAATTATGCGCTAATAATCAAACTACAGCGTCTTCTTTGTGGCAATTGCTGAAGTTTTCGGTTGTATGATGTCATCTAAACTTAAAATAAATTCTGTCAGATCAGATATGAGCTATGGACAATTCAAGGTAACAAATCTTTCGAACTACAACCTAATGCCTTTGCTAAACGGTACACCTTCTCCAACGAAATATTAACTTCTCCTCGTTCTATACGGCCGATATAACTCCTATCAATTTGCGTTCTAAGCGCTATCTCATCTTGTGAAATCCCAAATTCTTTTCTTTTTCCTCTTAGTTTCAAGCCAAAGGATTTTGCTAAATCATCCATTTAAATAGTCCAGTTATAAAAACTATTACTATCCAAATTTGCGGATTAAATGACCACGGATTATAATCCGTATTTTAAACTAATTGTTTGTCCTGTTTATTGGGTCAAATTAACTAATTTAATTACGGCTTGCTAAAAGAGACAGCGCACTGATGTCAGAAGTTACCATTAATTTAAGTAATGATTTTTTTTCAATCTTAACTCGACCAGACTTTGATAAATTTACAGTCCTAGAGTTAAGAACTTTGTACATGACTCTTTCAGGTAGCGAGTTGGATAAAAACAAAGCTCAACGTGTTGTTTATCGTGAGATATTGAAGCTGAAGAATAAAGGTTTATTAAAACGTATTGACTCTAAAACTACGAAAAAAACCACCTATGTAAAAACGGATCTATTTCATACCGTTAATTTTATTTCAAAGGATAGTGCCTCTAAATCAGTGAAAAAAGATGAGGAAATTTCAGGCGGACAAAACGTGACTAAGGAACTTACCAATAGGCTTCAACGCTATAAAGGTGAACTACAAAGCCTTATCGCTGAATCGAATGGATATAAATCACTTTATGCTGAATTCCCTCAACTTAAAGGCCTTCAGAAAAACTATAACCTTGCACGAGACAATATTAATGACATTGGTGGCTTGATCAAATCATTCGAAACGACAATAAAAGATCAGAAAATATTGGAAGAAACTAATGACGCTACGTAAATGGCAGTCTGAATGTGCCGATTTAGCCCTTAAAAAGTACACATCAAATCACCCACACTTTCTTTGCCAGGCTTCACCTGGTGCTGGGAAGACTAGGATGGCAGCAGAAGTTGTAACTCGACTATTTAACGCAGGTCTTATAGATTTTGTATGGTGTTTTTCGCCATCGAACATTACAGCAGATAATATTCGAGACACTATGGAAAAACGCACACAGAGACCTTTTCACGGTCTTATAGGCGCAGATGGTGGCTCATTCACTTATCAGGGGATGCAATCTCTAAACAGTGAAATACGGGCATTGTTAAAATCTCACCGTGTCTTTGTTATTTTTGATGAGATACACCACTGCGCAGGAACAACTCCAGAGAATGCAAACGCTTGGGGTGAGGGAATTCTTAGTAATATTAAACAACAAGCGGCATATACGCTGGCCCTAACGGGGACCCCCTGGCGTTCTGACAAATTACCTATTGCGCTCGCAGAGTATAAAGATACCAATGATCATATTGTCTGTGATTATATTTATGGCCTTGCTGATGCCATTAAAGATAAGGTCTGCCGTGTTCCTCAAATAGTTATAACGGACAATAACGACATTACGATACAAGAGAATGACAAAGATGCTGAGACCTTTGGTAGCTTTTCTGAGCTCTTAGAAGAAACCTCATGCCCCTATCAGAAGGTTATCGAGAACGAAACCGTTATGCGACACATCGTCACTCAGGCGAATATCAAACTCACCCAAATTCGCCAAATTAACCCTTGTGCAGGAGGGTTAGTTGTCGCTTCATCTGTTGAGCATGCGGTAAGAATGCTCAACATTTTGCGTAATGAGTTAAATGAGCCTGCCGTTATTGCCACCTATAAAGAGAATGAACCGACCACCATTATTAATGACTTTAAAGTGAGTTCAACGCCTTGGATTGTATCGGTTGGTATGATTAGTGAAGGTACAGATATTCCTCGCCTCCAGGTGTGTTGCCATTTAACAAGGATTAAAACAGAACTGAATTTCAGGCAGGTTTTAGGGCGCCCCCTTCGCATAACTGATAGCCCAAACCAAGAAGCCTACTTGTTTATGCCTGCAGAGCAGAAACTTATTGATTACGCTCTACGGGTTGAAGAAGACATTCCTGACGAAAATGCAGTAGTGCGTTTTGAAAAATCAAAGGGACCCATTTCGATAAAGAATTCGTTAGATACAGAGAATACTGAATTTGAAGCGTCGAGCCCTGTTGGTCATACGCTTCAATGCGGATACGAAATTGCCTCACGCCCCATTGATAGTTTGCCGCCTAAAAACGTTCCATCGGTACTTACTCAGGTCTATGAGGCAACGCTCAATGTGTATGGCCAATTCCGGCAGGAAATTTTAGCGGTTAGTGTTTCTCCATTTGAATAGGACAGATAAGAGATGGATTACCTCGAGAAAATATTAGCCTTTAAAGCGATAGATATGCGTCATCACTTCCCTGAACCACTTAATAATTTTCGGGATGCGTTGGAGGCACTCCAGTCTGACCGCGCTTATTTGCCAGAAATGAGTGGCGAAATTATCTGTTATTTAAAAAATGGGCAATCGATCTCGATACCTGAACAGTTTTTTCTCGTGCAAGTGCCTCATTTTGAGACTAAAGAGAAGGCTGAAGAGTGGGTGTTGGAACGCCATAAAAGGATAAAGAATGGAAGTTCTAGTATCCGTCTGGAAGGCATGCTCTTAGCTGACTATGACCAGCCAATCATTGACCAGGTTAATGAGGCCTTTGCCGGTGAAGAGACAGAGGTCATCAATTCCTCAGAGAATGACAGGGTCTGTAAGGAAGTTGATTTATGGCTAAGAGTAGCCATTACAGCGTTGCCATTAGTAGAGGTAAACCATATCTCATCAAACCTGGACTTATCTACAGATGTGCCAGAAATTAAATTGTCGGATGACGATATTGATGCCTTTAGGATGATGTTTGCGCAAACCAGTGACCCATATCGCTGGATTATTATATCCAACGTCGATATTGCAAGAGCTATCCCAGGTATTGGTTATTTGGATTTAGTCAATGATCAATGGTCACAATCTATTCATAATGCAACACCCATAAAAGACCTGAAAATTGCGAATACCATTCTAGAGACACTGGATGCTGAATTAGAGCCCTGTATCAAAAAAGTACTCTATTCACATCTCATTCATGGAGAGGGGCCGGAAGTATGACCTCATATAAACCAGATATGAGCCTGATTAGTCGATTACTGATTGAATTAGATCCACTGTTCTTTTCGTACTCTGTCACAGAGCAAAATAGGTGTCGTCAGTACTTCCTCGATAATGAATATGACAGGGTCAATGCTTATTTATATAGTGCCTTATTTGATCTTGAATACGACTCAGAAACGGATGATGAACCGCTAAGTAGTGATCAGAACCATTTACTCAATGCATATACTACAGCGCTTGTTGGTATCGGAGAGAATGCGTTTAGGTTGTGTGAGCTACAGGGAACAGAATTTGATCTTACTGTTTTTGATTCACTCTACGAAATGGATGAAGCAGACTACGAATACCAAGAAGAGGCCCGTATAAGTTACTATCCCAGTAGCTACAAAAAGCGCGATTATCGCCTGTATCTCAATCATAATTGGGTTCGGTTACTAGACAGCGAACGAAACTTTTACTATTCGACACATCTCAGCCTGAGCGGCTACCTAACAGATGAAATAGAGAGTATCGCTAATGAGCTTATCGAGGCTCTAATTCCTCACAAATTGGTCGAGGGGCCTGATCACGGTAAAGATGTCGATGGGGATACGTTGTGGGACTTACAATATCAGGCCAACGGTCTGGAGCCACAATTAGAGGCGCTTAAATCGAGTGCGTTGCGTTATCGCCGAAACGCGCGTGAACAGCTAGATAATGAGTTTCATGCTTCATCAGGCGCTGCCGTTTATTTTCATAAATACAGAGATGATATACGAGGCCCCTGTTGGGACGTCATAGTTAAAAATGCAGAAACAGCTAAAAATATTTCTTTTCCCCATTTTCTAAGTGACTGCCAGAAATACCTGCAACCCATTGAAAATCTGGATGCCTTAAAAGCACGAGAAAAAGAGAAAGTAGAACATTTTATATACCAAGCTTATAAGGATGTTTTGGGGAACGCTGACCTGAAGGTCACCACACTTAAAAAGGAAATGCAGGACGTGGTCGCGACTGAGGCGCTCGATAATCTACCCCAACTTCCCAGCGAGGATGGGGAGTAACGGTAATTGGTTGAAGGATATTTATGAAAATACAACTATTGAGCGACCTACATATTGAGTTTGAGGATTACGATTATCCTGAGACCAATGCCGACGTGGTTGTTCTGGCCGGGGATATTCACGAAAAAGATAAAGGCATAACCTGGGCTCAGGAAAATATCAAAGCACCTGTCATCTACGTACTCGGCAATCATGAGTACTACAAAAGGGCGTATCCGAAGTTTATTGGTGAGATAAAAAATACCGCCAAAAACTCTAATGTCCATGTATTAGAGAACGACACTATTAATATTGATGGTGTTAACTTTTTAGGCTGTACGCTTTGGACTAATTTTGAGTTGTTTGGTGACCCTAAGAATACAGGCTATCAATGCCAGCAAGTGATGACGGATTATAAGAGAATACGAAGGTCACCAAGTTATTCAAAATTGCGATCCATTGATACCGCAATCATTCACAGTATATCGGCACGATGGTTAGATGAAACCTTAGAAAAGCTAAAAGGTGAGACTAACATCGTCGTTAGCCATCATGGCCCTAGCATTAATTCAGTGCCCTTAAATTATAAAAACGATATTACCAGCGCCGCTTATGTGTCTGACCTCAGCACCTTCATTCAAAAGCATCAACCGAATGCCTGGATTCATGGGCACCTTCACAATAGTTCAGAGTATGAAATCGGTCAGTGCCGCGTTTACTGTAATCCGAAGGGCTACCCCGGAGAATTGAACCCAGATTATGAGCCTTTTAAGTGCATTAACGTATGATTAATTCAGCAATTGTAGGAATGAAAATGACATCAAAGATTGAAGTAGATGATAACGACAATCTAGTTCTTACGATACCAGAGCAACTGATTGCATCAGGGCACTTTTTACCTGATGACGAAATTGAAGTACAAGTCAAAAGAGAAGCTCTTTACATCAAGAACTTGTCATGCCCCTTACTTCGACTTTCTCGTTTTAGGCGCAACTTAAGCAGTATTATCAGAAATATTAATAATGAAAATCATCCCCTTAAGCGAGTATTAGTCACCCGAAAACAAAATTCATTTTGGTGTCTGCATCATGATAAAAGACTGTGGCCTGAGTTTTTCGACTATGTGAAGTGCTCTGATGAACCAAAGAAAGGCTAACTCAATACGTTTGGTATTGGACAGCAATAAACCCCATAGAGATTATGATGAATGCACAGGTAGAAAAATTAATATCCGCCCTAAAAATAGGCATTTCCGACTGTGTGGTTGTCACGGGGTCGATAATAGAGCTCACGGACTTTCGTGATCAGGCGATAGACAGTCTGGCTGAGGCGTCTTTTCAGGTAAGTCAGGTCGACCTTTATTCAGATGACCCTCAGCCAAGCCGAACGGATAATGACGTAGACGTTTTGATTCTATGGGGACTGGAACAGCTTTCCCCTCACGACAATCGATCTTACGCGATTAGAACTTACCTCGATAAAGCTAAGTATCAAGGGTTAAGGTCAATCATATTCTGTGAGAATGACAGCTACAGAGCACACTTCATGGACTATGACGCACCGTTTTACCATTTTTGTCTCCGGTTACCCGTCAGTGAAGTATAAAAACCTACTCAAATTTAGATAACGTGACTGAAGAAGGATCTCTTTTTATGGTGACGATTCAGCATAAAGTAATTAAGCCAGAGCCTGGGCAACGTGTCTTCTTTTGTGGAGATGTTCATGGCGATAAAGAGGCTCTGAATACAAAATTAGATCAGGTGGGTTTTGTTGATGCGCAAGATATTCTGATTTTTACAGGGGACCTCATTGATCGTGGTGACCATAGCGAAGAACTAATCAAATTCGCTACATGCACACCAGACATCTACAGCGTAATTGGCAATCACGAGTCTCTATTCCTTCATGGATTACAAGATCCTTTGACTCGTAGTATTCATACCGGTGCCAATGTCGGTGGTGGCTGGATAGAACAATATAGCCAAAGCGAGCTAGAAGGCTTGGCAGAACTGATTAAAAATAATATGAGCACCTCAATAACCGTTGAAACGGAACAATACAAAATCGGTGTTGTGCATGCTTCTGCACCTAATGACTGGAAAAAAGTAGTAAATGACTCGAGTCTACATGAAGAACAGTGGTTATGGAGTAGGGGGCAGTTTGAAGATGCTTTAGCTGGAAAAGTACATGTTGTAACGGGGGTGGATGCAGTGGTCCATGGTCATGTGGCTAATGCCCTCGTAGCTAGTGGCAACCATGTATGGATAGATACTCAGTATCATACGGGTGAATTAACCATCATAGAGGCTTCTTGTGTGTTGGATTGTGTGAGGAATCAATCTGAAATGGTTGGTTCTGCATTAGAAAACCAACGGCTAGATACTATGAATGAACTCTCAGAACTTGATAAAAAACTCTGAATGAGCATTACCACACTACATTCAGGTACCTTCGTCCTGTAGACCCTAAAACCTATAGGTTTGTGAAATTGAATTACTGTAGTGTGAGGCGGGCTTTCCAATACGAGAAAGAGGAATGCCTAAGTGATTGATGAATTCAGGTATAGAAACTACAGTTCGTGACTGTTACTTGTGAAATGATGACTATACTCATCATATATTACATTTGATCTATAATTGTACTTTGATATAGTTATACCTTAGTCAATAGGTGTCTAGAATGATCAGATTTCGATTAAAAGAACTAATAGCGGAAAAAGAATTCCAGGAAAGCCGCCGTATTACCTTGGAAGAAGTCGCTAAAGCGACCGATGTTCACCGGACTACTCTATCCAAGGTGTCTAACCAAAAGGGATATAACACCACGACCGATGTCCTCGACAAACTCTGCGAATATTTTAAAGTCGAACTTGGCGATTTAGCCGAGCACATCAAAGAAGAAACAGAGGGTGGCTCCAATGTCGAGTAGCGAACCGAACTGTAAGGAGCAATACAGTAAGCATCAGGCTCAGTACTTTGCATGGCAGCTAACTCGTCGCCTTGATAGCGAAGATGAAGACAAGCTAACTGGCGCAATCATGGATGCACAGATCGACTTAAACCCTCATCAGGTTGATGCTGCTCTTTTTGCTTTTCGAAACCCATTTTCAAATGGCGTAATACTGGCAGATGAAGTTGGTTTGGGTAAGACTATTGAGGCTGGTCTAGTGATCGCCCAAAAGTGGGCTGAAAGACGCCGACGCATACTTATTATCGTACCGGCTAATCTACGTAAACAGTGGCACCAGGAGCTACAAGAGAAGTTTGGAGTTGAGGCTGTTATTCTCGATGGTGATAGCTATAAAAAAGCGAAGAAAGAAGGCCAGAAATACCCTTTTGATATCGAAGAAGGTGTTGTCATATGCTCTTACCAATTTGCTAAGGCAAAAGCTGACGATATTAAAAGGATCCCCCATTGGGATTTAGCTGTAATCGATGAAGCCCATCGTTTAAGAAATATTTATAAAAAAGGTAACAAAATTGCCAAAGCTATTGCTGAGGCGATTGGTAATACCTATAAAATAATGCTTACCGCGACACCATTGCAGAATTCGCTTCTCGAACTCTATGGCATGGTGAGCATAATTGATGAAAAAATATTTGGTGATTTAGATAGTTTTAGAATCAAATATGGGCGAATCAATGATGCAGCCTCGTTTAGTCAATTAAGGCAACGTATTAAGCCTGTTTGCAAGCGGACTTTAAGAAAAGATGTAAAAGCATACGTAAAGTACACCAAACGTATTGCGATGGTAGAAGAATTTACCCCTTCTGAAAATGAGCAAGAATTATATCGTCTAGTTTCAGAATACTTACGTCGTCCGAACCTTAATGCATTACCTTCAGGTCAGCGTCAGCTGATATCAATGGTTATGTGGAAGTTGTTAGCATCCTCCTCTTTTGCAATAGCGGGCGCTTTAGGAACCATCATAAAACGCCTTGAAAACGATATTGATGAGCAGCAGAAGGAAGAAGGTGTTTTTAACGATCTTAATGCAGATTATGAGGTATTGCGTGAAACATCTGAGGAATGGAGCGAAAACTCGAGTGCAGATTCAAAAGAGAATAATAGCAACTTACAATCTATTCGAGAAGAAATCGAAGAGCTGAAGTCATTTAAGACACTAGCTGAAAATATTGGGCCCAATTCCAAAGGAAACAAACTACTCGAGGCCTTAAAAATAGCATTCGAAAACCTTAAAAAGCTGGGGGCTCAGGAAAAAGCCATTATTTTTACTGAATCTAGAAAAACTCAAGACTATCTTCTTCGAGCTTTGGAGAGCAGCCCTTATAAAGGCGGGATCGTTTTGTTTAATGGTACTAACAACGATGCACAAGCAAAAGAGATTTACAGAAATTGGCTAACAAAGCATTCCGGAAGTGACAAAGTAACAGGCTCAAAAACATCTGATACTCGTGCTGCTCTTGTAGAATATTTTCGAGAGCAAGGCAAAATCATGATCGCTACTGAAGCCGCTTCGGAAGGTGTTAACCTACAGTTCTGTTCTTTGGTTATAAATTATGATTTACCCTGGAACCCCCAGCGAATTGAACAACGAATTGGTCGATGCCACCGATATGGTCAAAAGCATGATGTAGTGGTGCTTAACTTCATTGATACAACCAACGAGGCGGACAGGCGAGTACACGAGTTATTAAAGCTTAAGTTTAATATTTTTGATGGTGTCTTTGGCGCATCTGACGAAGTATTAGGTGCAATTGAAAATGGGGTTGACTTCGAAAGAAGAATTCGAGAAATCTATGAAAACTGTCAGCATCCAGATGATACACAGCGAGCCTTTGATAAGCTTCAGCAAGACCTAGCACATGAAATCAACGCGCAGATGGTTAATACGCGTGAAAAGTTGTTTGAGCATTTTGATGAAGATGTTCTTCAAAAAATTAAAGTAGATACAGATAAGTCTCTTGATAAATATGAACAAATGCTCCTAGCCCTTACAAAAAGTGAGCTTGCTGGCTATCTTAAAGAGTTAGATGGTGGATTTGTAATTAATGAATTACCTTCTAATGCGCCACAAGAAATACCTACGGGTGAATACGAATTACCACGCAGAAATGGCGACTCTCATATCTACCGTCTAAAGCACCCTTTAGCGCAATGGTCTATTGAAAAGGCTAAGGCTCATAAGTTAGAACAAGCACATTTGATATTCTGCTCTGACGCAAAAGCAACAAAAGTGTCCGTTGTGCAGGATTTAAAGGGGAAATCTGGTCAATTAAAAGCGTCTAGAGTCACTATAGAGTCAATGAAGCGAGCAGAAGACTTCATCGTACTAACTGGTCTGACTGATAGCGGGGAGGCTGTTAACTCTGAAGTATTAGAGAAATTATTGGCATTTCCTATTACTAAAACAGTTGAAAGCTCGTTTAGTGAGTCGGCGCTATTAAAAGAGCAGTTATCCCGTAGGAAAACTGAAATTGTCAGTGAAATAACTCAGCGTAACCTTCAGTACTTTGAAGATGAAGTAGATAAGCTTGATGCATGGGCAGATGATTTAAAAGTTGTATTGGAACAAGATATTAAAGAAACAGACCGAGAAATAAATGAGGTGCGTCGCACCGCTAAATTAGCGCCAGACCTCAATGACAAACTGTATTGGCAAAAGCGTCAAAAAGAGCTAGAAAAATTGCGTAATAAAAGTCGTAGAGAATTATTTGATAAGCAAGATGAAGTGGATGACAGTCGTGACAAGTTAATTTCATCATTAGAAGAAAAAATGAATCAAAAAATTGAAGAAAAACAATTATTTACTATTACATGGGAGATTGTTTAATGGCTAATGGAGTTAAGCCGCACGAGTTAATCCAGCTTTGTACGCTTTTAGATAAAAAATTTCAGGGGAAAATACTAGGAACAGGTACTGATGCAGAAGCAAAGAAAAGAAATTACTATTCTAAAGCATTAGCCGCTTATTTCTTAACTCAGGAAGCCGGAGCTACAGATGAAGATGCGGTTAACGCTTCTATTGACGGAGGTGGTGATCATGGCATTGACTCAGTCTATATGGACAATGCTGAAACAATTTGGCTAGTCCAATCAAAATATAAGGACAGGGGCGAGGGTGAAGTTGAGCTAGCTGACGTAGGGAAGTTTGTTGATGGCGTAAGAGATCTAGCCAAGCAGAAGTATGATAGATTCAATGAATACTTACAGGAAAAAGTTCCTCAATTAAATTATGGCTTTGACTCTGGATCTGTAAAAATTAAGGCAGTGCTAGCTTACACGGGAAATGCCCTTTCCGATGATCGCAGGCGTTTGATGAGTGATTTGGAAGAAGCGCTAAATCAGCCCGCAGACCCACGCTTCCTTAAATTTCTAAATAGAGGCTTAGCATCATTTCATCGTCTTCAATTGGATGAATATCTACCTCAGCCAATTAGTGCAGAGATTACAATCGAGAACTATGGGCATATTAGTGCTCCATATTTATGCTATTTCGGTAGTTTATCTGGAGAGCAACTAAAGGCATTAAAGGACGAATATAGCGACCAGCTGTTTGATGCAAATATTCGACACTTTCAAGGAAGTACAGTTGTTAATCAGGATATTTCCAAAACTATTGTAGAAAACCCGGAGCACTTTTTCTATTTCAATAATGGAGTTACTTTTATCTGTGATTCCTTCAAACCTATTGGTCCACGCGACGATACTCGGTCAACAGGTCGTTTCAGAGTTGAAAACCTGTCGGTTATTAATGGTGCTCAAACGGTCAGTAGCCTTTCTCATGGTTTAGCATCAGGCTCTGATATGTCCAATGTAAAGGTGTTAGCTACGTTTATCACTTTAGATGCTGCACCAGTAGATTTTGGGTCGATGGTCACACGCTATCGTAATAATCAGAATGCAGTGTCAGATGTTGACTTTGCTTCGCTCGATGAAAACCAAGTTCAATGGGCTCAAACTCTCCAGCAATCTGGGGTGAACTATCGGTATAAATCTGGTGATTTGAATCAAGAAGATTTTAATGTGGAGATTGCAGCTAAAGCATTAGCTTGCTGGATTAGCGGTAATGATTGGTGCCAGTTAGTCGCTCAAGCAAAAAAAGATGGAAAAAAGCTATTTACTAGAATAGCTGGCGCCGGATTGGAAAGCCCTACGTATAACAGACTATTTAGAGATAGTCTGCAAGCACGGCAGTTATGGCGTATTGTTCAAATACATCTACTTGTTAGTAATGTAGTTAAAAGCGACTCCCGACAAGCAGCAGGTGTTGAGAAAGGAATTATTCGAAATAGTACATTCCTGTTATCCCATATTGTTTACATACGATTTCAATATGTTGACCATAGAGATCTAAAACTATCTTTAACTCATGAGAATCTAGTTAGAACTGCGGCACAAACAATAGTTCAAACCATTGCATCTGAGTATCAAAAAATTAATTGGAATAAAACACCAGAATCTGTGTTTAAAAATGCAACAGATTTAAATACGCTTAAAGGTCGAGTGATGGCTGAATTGGCTCAAGCATAGGAATAATAGGAATAATGAGTAGAACAAACAAAACTAAGCTTGAGTTAACTTGGATTGGTAAAGATAAACGGCCAAAACTCGAACCGCGTATTTTATTGGAAGACTCGACGAAATCTTATCACGCAAGCCATAAAGTTACCGAAAATGATATCTTCGACAATAAATTGATCTTTGGCGATAATTTGTTGGCACTTAAAGCTTTGGAGCAAAACCACGCTGGAAAAATAAAATGCGTATTTATTGACCCTCCATATAATACAGGGAATGCATTTAAAGATTACGATGATGGAGTAGAGCATTCCATTTGGCTTTCCCTCATCAGAGAAAGACTTATTGTCTTGAAAAATTTACTTTGCGCTGAAGGATCAATATGGGTAACTATTGATGATAACGAAATGGCGTATCTTAAAGTTATTATGGATGAAATATTTGGCAGGAATAATTTTGTTTCGACAATCATTTGGGAAAAAGATGCAGGGAGAAAAAATGACACCACAATATCAACCTCACATGATTATATTTTGGTTTATGCAATAAACGCGAGTTCTTGGAAAGCGGTGAGAAATCCTCTTGAGCGAGGAGAGGAGCAACTTAAAAGATTTAAAAATCCTGATAATGATCATAGAGGCCCCTGGAGACAGGGTGCAGATGGCACTGCGAAAAGTGGAAATGAATCACTTCGATATGAAATTACTCTACCTTCAGGAAAAATACTAGTTCCGCCAACTGGAAACTATTGGAGGTTCAGCAGAAAAACGTTCGACTTAGCATTAAAAGAAGATAGGGTTTATTTTGGGAAAAAGGGTGATAGTTCACCAGTAATAAAGACATATTTGTCAGAGCTAAAAGGAGGGATGGTACCAAAAACATGGTGGCCATCATCTGAAGTAGGTTCTAACCAGTCGGCGCGACGAGATCATTTACGAAAGTTGCTTCCAAATATAGAACCTTTTGCAACGCCTAAGCCTGAGCAGCTACTTGAACGAATAATCCATATCGCCACTAACGAGGGTGACTTAGTTTTAGATTCTTTTGCCGGTTCTGGAACAACAGGATCAGTAGCCCATAAAATGAAACGCAATTGGATACTGATCGAATTAGAAGAAACTTGTCATACGCATATCGTACCGCGTCTAAAAAAAGTCGTTGATGGCGAGGATGAATGGGGTAGCACGAAGTCTACAAATTGGGAGGGCGGAGGCGGTTTTCGATATTTCCGTTTAGCACCCTCATTATTGGAACAAGATCGCTGGGGTCGCTGGGTCATAAGCAACGATTATGATTCAGCTATGTTGGCTGAAGCTATTTGTAAATTAGAAGGTTTCACCTATTCGCCTTCGGAATCTGAATGGTGGAATCATGGGTACTCCACAGAGCAAGATCGCATATATGTGACTACACAAACACTATCGACTGAGCAGCTACAAGCATTGAGTGAAGAGGTAGGTGAAGATCAAAGTGTTTTAGTTTGTTGCAGTGCCTTCCGTTGTAAAGCTGATCGTTTTCCTAATCTAACGCTAAAGAAAATCCCTAAAATGGTTTTATCTCGCTGTGAATACGGACATGACGATTATAGTTTAAATATCGAAAATTTGCCTATGCAGGAAAAACCTGAAGAAGAACCTATGCAAGCAGGATTATTTGATGACAATGGACAAGGTTAAGGGCGGAATATAAGAATGACAGCAAATACAATCAATACTGGCAATGCCCGAATCCTTAAGGCTATTACTGGGCGCTTAAGTTTACGTAAACCTCAGGAGGAATCTCTGAGTGCTTTAGCTTTAGCTATTGAAGCTGCCCCTGAAACATTATCTCAGTCCCGAGATATAGAGCCCTTACTTAAAACACTAAGTGCAGAGTTTCCTACACTATCTGACTTTGAACGTGACTTCCCCTCACTTTGTTTTGCGCTCGCAACTGGCGTAGGTAAAACAAGGTTAATGGGAGCGTTTATAAGCTATTTGCACCAAGCTCATGGTATTAATAATTTCTTTGTTTTAGCGCCTAACCTGACCATTTACAATAAGCTAATAGCTGATTTTGACGACCCGTCATCCCCTAAGTACGTATTCAGAGGTATTGCAGAGTTCGCCGTTAATCGGCCTATCGTCATTACTGGTGATAATTATGAACAAAAGGGGGCGCTACTAAGGCAGGATCTTTTTGGAAAGGCTCAAGAAGTCCGTATTAATATCTTTAATATTGCCAAAATAGTGTCTGAAGTCCGAGGTGGAAAAGCACCTAGAATGAAGAGATTATCCGAATACTTGGGCGATAGTTACTTTAACTATCTATCTGAACTTGATGATTTGGTTTTGTTAATGGATGAATCTCACCGCTATCGTGCAAATGCGGGAATGCGAGCTATTAATGAATTAAACCCTCGTTTGGGGTTGGAGCTAACCGCAACGCCTTTTACAGAATCAAATAAAGGTCCCGTTCCTTTCAAAAATGTCGTTGTCGATTATCCACTGGCTCGCGCGATGGATGATGGTTTTGTCAAAGAACCTGCTGTCGTAACCCAGCGTAATTTTGATCCTAAACAATACAGTCCTGAGCAATTAGAGCAAGTGAAGTTAGAAGATGGTATTCGTTTACACGAAGCGACTAAATTAGAGTTGTTCACTTACGCTAAGCAGCATGACGTTAAACTAGTAAAACCATTTATGCTAGTCATTGCACGGGATACCACTCACGCTTCAGAATTACTTGAGCGAATTGAATCTGATGCTTTCTTTAATGGTTCATACAAAGGTAAAGCTATCCAGGTAGATAGCTCTAAAAGCGGTGCCGCTGAAGAAACAATGATTTTGCGATTACTAGCGGTTGAAAGTGTCGATGAACCTACCGAAATTGTTATTCATGTAAACATGCTAAAAGAAGGTTGGGATGTTACCAATCTTTATACCATCGTTCCTTTGCGTGCGGCGAATGCGAGAACGCTAATCGAACAGTCTATTGGTCGAGGCCTACGATTGCCTTATGGCAAACGCACAGGCGTAGATGCTGTTGATCGATTAAATATTGTTGCGCACGACCGGTTTCAGGATATTGTTGATGAAGCTAATAACCCAAATAATCCTCTAAGGTTACGGCAGGTTATTTTAGAGGAAAATGACCCTGAGCAACCTAAAGATAGTGTGTCTGTAGTCTCTAGACTTGAAGGGCTTTTCACCGGAATTTCTGTACAAAGCGCTACGGGCTTCGACTACTCCTCTAACGCCTCGGAGACCTTAACAGAGAAATCAGAACCAGTTTTTAATGGCGTAGCCGAGCGAGAAGTTGCATTAGCGACTTTACGCATATTACAAGGCTATCAAAGCAAACCAAGCGAAGCGCCTACGAGCAAAGCGTTACTGAGTAAAGAAGTTCAAGCAGAGGTATATCAGGCTGTTAGTGAACAAATTAGTGGCCAACAGCAATCTTTATTAGAGGATGAAGAAAAAGTAAGCCTGCAAGAGGTGATAACGAAGGCCACTGAGTTAGTGGTAGAGCAAACAATCGACATACCTCGTGTTATCGTCGTACCATCTGGAGAAATTACCTATGGTTATACTCCTTTTCTTCTAGAGATGGGGCAACTTAATCTACAACCAACTAACCGTGACTTGATATCACAAAGCCTGCAGACCAGTGAACAAATTAGTATTGCCTCGATGCCAGAGAAAAAGTATGTACGTCTGGAAGATTATATTGTTGAACACTTAGTTGATTATGACGACATATCTTATGACGAACATGCTGAGCTTATTTATGACTTGGCTACTCAATCAGTCAATTATTTTAGAGACGTAAGCGAATACAGCGAAGATGAACTGCACAACATATTCTTCGGCTTCGGCAAACGTATCGCTGATAATATTCACGCTCAAATGTCTGAGCATTATTGGGAAAAAGCGAGTAGTTATGAGGTTACAGTAACTTCTGGTTTTGTGCGCCTAAGAGATGCAGCCTATACCACTGGTGAAAGGGAGATTCATAACCTTCGCAATACGCTTCAAGATAAAGGAAAGATCAAAAAAATGCTTTTCGGTGGTTTCCGAAAGTGCCTGTATGACGTGCAGAAATTTGACTCAGATACTGAGCGTACATTTGCTCTAATTCTAGAACGAGAAGCGAAAAAGTGGTTTAAGCCTGTGAGCGGCCAATTCCAGATTTTCTATAAAGACGGTATTCATCATCGAGAGTATTTACCCGATTTTGTTGCAGAACTAGATGACAAAGTTATTCTGGTTGAAACCAAGGCCCGTCGTGATATAGGCGACGTTTTGGTAGAAAGTAAAGCTGAAGCTGCAAAAAAATGGTGTGCCAATGCTACGGATTACTTAATCAAAAATGGTGGTAAGCCATGGGTGTACTTGTTAATTCCTCATGATGAAGTTCAGGAGAATCGCGATTTAAAAGGGTTTGCTTCTATTACATAGTATTTATTGATTGCAAGGCTGATACAGTTATTTAAAAAGGTATAGCGCTCTGGATTAAGACTTATGGAGAATGCCAGTAATCGGTCACATTTTTCTATGAAATTATTCACGAGGCGCGCCTGATGATTCTATGGTATAAAAATACGACTCTTTACCGGTATCAAATAAACATGAGCTAGCGTCATTATCTGATGTAAATAATCGCCATTTAGATTGCAGTTGGAGCTACATCTTATGTAAAGTATATAGGGTTATATTCGATTAATTTTACAAAAAACATTACATATTTTATTTTTTGACAAGCTTTTGATTGTTAATGATATGATTTGTATCGACTTTTTTTGTCACTGTTTTTTTATGGGTGTGTATAACCATTTTGACCCGTACTAAAGATTACTTGATTAGTTATAGGGAATTGAGTGAGGCTAGAGATATTAACCTGTTAGCTGTTTGCTATTACGATGCGAGGCATATCGCCTTGCCGTGATCATGTACCTCAACTAGGCAGCGGTGCAGGCTTTTTACTGCTGTTTCATAATCTCGTTCGTCAATAATAAACTGCATATCAACTTGGCGCATGGATTGGTGAATGGCCAGAATACTGATGCTCTGTTCTGCTAAGGCATTAACCGTTTTAGACAGCATTCCTGGAACCTGCATGTCGCTACCGATTGCTGACACAATGGCGACTGTACGTTGGCTTATTTCTGCGTCGGGGTAACGGCCTTCGAGTTGTGCTGTGATGTGTTTTAAGTTACTAGAGTCTGCATCGACATAGTGGGTGATCGTGTTTGCATTAACATCTTTGGCAATAGTCGAGACATTGAGTTGTTTAAATATGCTGATTATTGAGTGGTCGTATTCAGCGATATTACCGGTCATATCCTGGTCAAATAGCTCAATTGCGCAGATGCCTTTGCGTCCCGCAATAATCTCGACACAGGGTACATCACTCACATAATCTTGAGTAATGAGTGTTCCATAGTGTTCTGGTTCAAAGGTGTTTCTGACACGCAGGGGGATCTTATTCTGACGTAGTCCTTTGGCGGCCTTAGGGTGTATCGCTTCCATGCCTAGATTCGCAAGTTGGTCGGCTACATCGTAATTAGTTCTGCCAATTGGTACAGCGTTTTCTTCGCCCACCAAACGTGGGTCTGCACTGCTTAGGTGAAACTCCTTATGGATGACTGCTTCGTTTGCTTTGGTTAGCACCGCTATGCGGCTAAAAGTCATCTCGCTATAGCCTCTATCGAAGTGAGTCATGAGGCCTTCCTCACTATGGGCATAGCCTGTCACAACGGGAATTGTGAATGCCAAGTCTATATCGGAAAACGCCTGTTTGATGCGTTTATCTAGAGATATTTGATTAGGACTTCGCCACCCCGTAAGATCGACGAAGCAAGCGTTGATACCGTCTTGGTTTAATAGTTGTGCGGTGTTTCTGGCGCTATGGGCTTCCCCTATGCACGCTAACATCTCTCTCACAGAGTCAAGGTGGGTTTCGAGAGAGAAGTGCCCGTGAGTACACAGCCGTTGTAAGTCATTTAGACAAGACTCTGCATCATTAATACGTTCAGATACAAACTGATTAGCATTATCTATTTGGGAAGATGTTTGAAATAGTGAGTGGTTTATGTCAAACATCTTTTGTTTGACGTTCTCAAGCATGGAGCGCCAATCATTGTCGTTTGTACTGTTTGAAAAAAGTGAAAAAACACCTGGTAGACCCGTTTTCTTGTGTTCAAGTAATAAGTCTGTAATACCGCTGTAGGCTGAAACAACCAAAATACGCTTGAAGAGGTTAGCTTCTAGTGCAGGGTTACGAACAATATTGTCGCGAACAGCTTCATAATTGTTCATTGAAGTGCCGCCAATTTTTTCTACGGTATGTAAGTGCATTGTTTTCTCTTTGAGGGTATTTCCTTGCTCCATCGCGCAAGAGTATGAAGGGCGCCTTTTTTACGTCAGCTCGTAAGCGCCTTCTTTGTTGTGTACTTCTTTGCCGTTTAGTGGCGGGTTGAATACGCAGGCCATTTTCATTTCGGTATGTGCGCGAAGAATATGCTTATCGTGTTTGTCGAGAATATAAAGCGTCCCTTCTTTGATTGGGTGTACGGTGTCGTCTTCCAGGTTCACTATTTCGCCTGTTCCAGACATGCAGTACACCGATTCAAGGTGATTCTGATAGTGCATTCTAAAATCAGCATCCTTGTATATGGTGGTGATGTGGAATGAAAAACCCATGTGGTCTTCTTTCAGCAAAAGTCGAGTGCTTTCCCAGTTTCCATCTGGTGAAACGACTCGCCTGGTTGAATTGTTTGCTTCGTTTAACTGTCTAATGATCATGCTGCTTGGTTCCCCTTAGTTGTGTCGGTAAGGTGGGTATAGGTTGCTTAGCTGAGGCTTTAAAGGTTGCCCGCCATCTTTGCATCATCAAAGTAGTCACTTTCTTCAGGGATAGTGTTTTCTTTTGCGCACACTTCACGGATAGCTTTTTCGATAATATTGATGCCTTTCGTGAGGTTTTCCTGGCTAATAACGAGAGGGCATAGCAGTTTAACGATATGATCGTCAGCGCCACTGGTTTCGATAATGAGGTTGTCTTTAAATGCTGCTTGGGTGATTTTGGCTGCTAGGTCGCCGTTAATGCAATTGATGCCTTGAAACATCCCGCGACCACGGGTTGTAAAATTGCCTTCGCCGTACTTCTGAACGATGTTATTGAGTCGCGTGGTTATATACTCGCCTTTACGTTTGACCTCACTAGAAAACTTATCATCAGACCAATAGTGATCAATAGCGGCTTTTGCGGTGACAAATGCGAAGTTGTTACCTCTAAAAGTGCCGTTGTGTTCGCCTGGTTTCCATTGGTCGAGTTCAGGGCGAAATAAAACCACTGCGAATGGAAGTCCGTACCCTCCGAGAGATTTAGATAATGTCACCATGTCAGGTTTAATGCCTGCTTTTTCAAAGCTGAAGAATGTGCCGGTTCGGCCGCAGCCAGCCTGGATGTCATCTATGATAAAAAGAATTTCATGTTTTTTACAAATCTTCTCTAAGTTACGTAGCCATTCGAAGCTGGCGGTGTTTATGCCCCCTTCTCCTTGCACGGTCTCAACGATAATGGCTGCAGGGTGATCAATACCGCTACTTGAGTCTGACAACACTTTGTCCAAATAAGCTGTAGTGTCGATTTCATCGCCCATATAGCCATCAAAAGGCATTCTGCTGACGCCATTTAGACTTACGCCTGCTGCTCCGCGGTGATGTGAGTTGCCGGTTGCAGCTAGTGCGCCAAGACTTACACCGTGGAAACCGTTGGTGAACGCGATAACGTTTTCTCGACCGGTAATGTTTCTAGCAAGTTTGAGTGCTGCCTCTACTGCGTTTGTCCCTGTAGGGCCAGTAAACTGCATGACATAGTCAAGCTCTCTTGGCTTCAGTATCTTCTCATTGAAGGTTTCTAAAAAGGCACCTTTTGCTTTTGTATGAAGATCAAGGCCATGGGTGATTCCATCTTCTTCAATGTACTTCATCAGTAGTGGTTTAAAAAGAGGGTTATTGTGGCCGTAGTTAAGTGTTCCTGCGCCAGCTAAAAAATCAAGATATTCAGTACCGTCTTCGCCATAGAGGTGTTCCATCTTTGCTCGATTGAAAACAACCGGAAATGAGCGTGCATAACTTTGTACTTCGGACTCAATTTCTTTAAAGATCTGCATTCTTTCTCCTTGGAGATAAGCTTATAAATAGGGGGGCTTGAGGTTAGGGCTTAAGCGTTATCGCTTTTGAGAGGGCCTATCCTTACTAAAAATTCGGTGTCATGAGCGTCTGCAAAGTGAGTTGAACGATCAAACATAACTGACCGAGACAATGGCGCTCTGTAGTGTTTAGCTATTCTTTCGAATAATGCCCAGGAGGCGTTATTGTCGTTGGTGATCGTGGTTTCAATGTGCGATACATGTGCGCAAACGTTGCGTTCAACGATATTGTGTATCATTTTTTGTGCTAATCCGATACCGCGAGCTGAGTTGTCTACCGCTACCTGCCATATGAATAATGTATTGTTTGATTGGGGTAATAAATATCCTGAAATAAACCCTACGGTTTTATTGTCAGTTTTGGCGATGACAGATGTGTTAGAGAAATGGCTGCATTGCAAAAGGTTGCAGTATCGTGAATTGCCATCCAGTGGGGGGCACCGGTCTACTAACTGAGATACACCAAAGCCGTCGGTGCCTTCAGGAGTGGCAAGTGTAATATTTTGCATTATTATGAAACCTTTCGCTTTTAACGAAATATAAATTAGAGCTCTAAGTAAAATATGTACAGTATTGTTTAAAAAATTATCAATATATGTCGTTTTATTAGGTTTTTGATGATTTAAATAATTAGATGTCTAAACATAGTACACTAAATAAAGATTTATTTCTATCAAGCGAGCTGTTCTGGCCGTATAGTTATATTTTAGCTTTTTGTGATTTAAGGAGGGTGTTGGTTTGGATCATGTAGATGAAGTCTTAGTAGCGTTGCGGCGAGTTATTCGAGCAACGGACTTGCATTCGAAGCATCTGGCAAAAACAACAGGGTTAACAGCTCCTCAGATTCTGTTATTGCAAGCGATTAGAGATAAGGGTGAGGTTACGATAGGGGAGCTTGCCCATGACATTAGTTTGAGTCAGGCGACTGTCACCACGATCCTTGACCGGTTAGAAAAGCGTAAGCTGGTATTTAGGGAGCGCTCAAAAACGGATAAACGAAAGGTTCATGCCTACCTAACAGAGGGGGCTAATGAAACACTGAAAACGGCGCCTGCTCCGCTACAAGATCAGTTTGCTCGCCAATTTAATGATCTTCAGGATTGGGAGAAGACCATGATTATTTCAAGTTTGCAGCGAGTAGCTCAAATGATGGATGCGCAGCATATTGATGCCTCACCTGTTTTGGATGTTGGTTTGCTGGATCGGTCGGCGGCAACTCCTGACTCGCCTGGGGTGTATGCCGATAAAACCTAGTGTGTATAGTTGGCTGACTCGAGTTTGTATGGCAGGGACGCGGGCTCTATAGGCTGGTTTTTGTGTGGTTTTTGTGTATTATCTCATTATTGTCGGGTGAGCAGTTATTGACTAATATTTTTGCTTGCACACGCTTGTAGACATCGGATTGTTTGCATGAGATTTGAAGAACGTCAAAAGGGAGGCTAGTTAAGCTTCCCTTTTTTTATGCTTTTACAATTGTTTATAAGTAATGGGTTGGCAAACAAATAGTTACTGGACTATTCTAACTATAATTATAAAGAGTGCGTTTTACTTGGGGAGACTATCTTCTGATTTCGTTGTTTAAGAAAAAACACAAGCCTGGGTTAGTCGGTGTGGAGGTGCGCTCCGATGGTATATCTATTGCAAAATCCATGCTGGGTGATAATGAAAGCTCTGCTCAAGTAGTGTTTCATGACTTTATCGCCTGCAAAGCTGCGCAGCGCAAAGATGCGCTTGCAGGGTTGGTTGATGAGCATGAGCTAAAAGGTTTTCCGTGTAACTTGGTATTGTCTTCTGATCAGTATCAAATATTCCAAACCGATAAGCCGCCGGTGGCTGAAAGCGAGTTGTCTGAAGCTATCCGCTGGAAGGTCAAAGATCTAATTGATTACCCCCTTGATGATGCAATAACTGATGTGTTTGATTTTCCTGAAGATGCGACGAGGGGGCGGGGTAGTCTGGTAAACGTGGTCAGCGCTCGACGAGTGTTGTTGCAAGAAAATATCAGACTGATTGGTGATGTTGGTCTAGAGTTGCAGAGTATCGACATTACAGAGTTAGTATTGCGAAACGTATCCGTGCGATATGACTCAACGGGAAACGGCCTAGCGTTGTTATTTATGAGACCGGGGTTCGGTATGATTCTGGTTAGTAAGGGGGATACTGTTTATTTTTCCCGTCGCTTTGACTTCTCGCTAGACGCGCTTAAAAACACCGCTTCTCAGGAGTCGACCATTCAGCAGTTGGCGTTAGAGGTGCAGCGGTCTTTAGATTATTATGAAAGTCAGATGGGGCAAGTTCCGCCGAAAGAACTGTTGTTGATCGGTCCCGATACATCATTTCCGTTGGCGAATATGTTAAGTCAGAATGTGGCGGTTAGCGTTAACAACTTAGATGTTTCTCCCTTGTTCTCAGATCAAAGTAGCGGTGGCGAGACGCTCATCGAGAGTTTTGCTGCTATTGGTGCTGCGTTAAGGGAGAGGGAGTCCTGATGCAGCAGATAAATTTATATACCCAGGAGCTGAAGCCTAAGCATATCGTATTACCGCTTTCCCAGATGGCGACCGGACTATCGCTGTTGATAGTGGTGCTGTTAATTTTCCTCTTTTTCTATCGTGCTCAAGTGGTGGCGCTTGAGGCTCAGGTTCCTGCTAAACAGCAAGGCGTGGAGCAAATTCAGCAGAGAGTGATGACAAAAGAGGAGCAGCTAAGAGGGATGCAGAAAGATGAGTCGCTCATTACACTTAATCATAAATTGAGTCAGCAGGTCGAGGCCAGAAAACAGCTTTTAGCGAGACTGGGCTCAGTGGTTACCGCAAACCGTTACCCGTTTTCCAACTTATTGATTGGGTTGGCTCGACAGCGGGTAGAAACGTTGTGGTTGACACACATTCAATTTGCAAATGGTGGCGAGACCGTTGGTCTGCAAGGCAAAGCTATTAAGGCAGATGCCGTTCCTCATTACCTTCAAATGCTAAGGGGGGAGGCGTTGTTACTGGGGCGGTCATTCGATTTATTTCAACTGACAATCGATGAGGATCAGGAGAAAATTTTGCACTTTACCCTTTCATCTTCACTCTTGAATATGGGGAGTGAGGAATGAAAGGTCAATGGGATAAGTTATCATCTCGAGTTGAGGCGATGACGGTTAGGGAGCGAATTATTGTTGTATCGGCTGTTGCTGTCGGTGTTCTGTTTATGTGGGGGCAGCTTTTCTTTTTCCCGCTACAAGATCGATATAAACGTGCTTCAAGCTCTATTCGTTCGATGGATCAGCAGCAGGTAGAATTTACAAATCAGATTGCAGTGCTTGATCTACAGTTGGCTGATGACCCCAATCGAGAGTTGTTGGCCCAGCGTAAAGAGTTAGAGCTTCAGTTAGATAAAATGAAAACTCAAATTGAAGGGCAGCTAAGTGGCTTGATTGCGCCGGAAAAAATGGCTGATGTCTTGAGGGCTCTGTTAATGGACCAGCAAGCATTAAAGCTAATTAGCCTTAAGAACCTGCCGGTAGAGCCTTTTAATTTGGTTGATGAAAATGTTGAAACTCAAGATACCGCACTGTTTTCTCACAGTATGGAATTAGTGGTCGATGGACAATATTTTGATGTTCTTGACTATATAAAACGCCTTGAACAATTGAAAGGGTTTAATTGGCAGATGCTCAATTATGATGTGATTGATTACCCCCGTGCGAGAGTGACGATCAAGATCAGAACGCTTAGCCTTGAAGAGGATTGGATTGGTGTCTAAACGAGTATTATTGCAACCCCTGTTGCTTTTGTTCGCTGCTTTCTTTAATAGTTCAGTGGGGCTTGCTGCTACGATGACGCTTTCCAATGGAGAAGTACTAAAAGATCCAACGCAGCCGTCAGACTGGGCTAAGCCGAAAACAGTCAGCCAAGTTAAGAGAAGCTATAAACTGAATTATCTGCTCTATGCTGATGATAGAAGGCAGGCGATTATTAATGGCAAGTCGGTGGTTGAAGGCGATCGAGTTAGTGGCGCCAAAGTCATGAAAATATCAGAGAACTCTGTCACGTTGTCGACAGAGTACGGGTCAAAAGTGTTGCGCTGGAAACAGCCGGCGTCTATCAAGCGCACACGGTAAGGTGGAGTAGTTATGTTTTTACAGGTTAAAACAGTTGGCCTTGTCGCCAAGATCCATTCGGCCAGGTGGTCGGCTGGTTTAGGTTTACTGGTGATGTTGGGGTTGTTGTCTGGTTGCTCTAGTAACGGGTTGCTGCAGTCTAATCGAAGTGTATCGACTGATAGTGTTGATGAATTAACACAGATGCTAGATGAGGATATTACTCAATATGATAAGCAAATGCCTGCACAGCTCCCAACTAATGTCGCGAATGCATTACTTCCCTCTATGGGCGCACCTGCGATTAAGACCCTGCAAGACAAACGATTTGATATAGCTGTAAAAGGTGTTGATGCTAGAGAGTTTTTTAGAAGTTTAGTAAAGGGAACAAAATACAATGTGGTGGTTCACCCTGATGTCAAAGGGGAAATTAGTCTTGAATTGAACAATGTTACCGTTCCACAAGTGATGTCATTGACTAAAGAATTGTATGGTTATGACTTTCTGGAAGATGGTCGCTTTTACCGCATTATGCCTGGAGGGTTAAAAACTCAGGTTTTTCAAATTAATTACCTCAATATAAAACGCTTAGGTGGTTCTGAAACCCGTGTTAGTTCGGGTAGTGTTTCAGAAGGCAGCAATAGTAGTGATAGTAGTGGTGGAAGTAACAGTAGTAGCTCTGGTAGCAGTGATTCTACTTCAGATAAGGTCATTGGTACTCGTATAAGCACGACAAGTGAAAGTGACTTCTGGGCACAGCTAAGCCAGACATTACTGTTAATAACCGGTGATAGCGATGGCCGAAGAGTGGTAGCGACGCCTAATGCGGGTGTCATTGTGGTTCGAGCTATGCCTGAAGAGTTAAAGTCAGTAGAAAGCTACTTGCGACAGACTGAACTCATTATGCAGCGACAAGTTGTGCTGGAAGCTAAAATATTAGAAGTTGAGTTGAACGAAGGTTACCAGCAAGGTATTGACTGGACGGCCGTTGAAACTAGTGGGTCGGTAGGTGCAGACGGACTTCCCAAAAAGCTGGTTGGCGGTAACATGATATCTGAGTTAATTACTAATGAAGACTTGGGGGGGGTATTTACTGCGACTCTTAAAGTCGGTGACTTTAGTGGTTTTATGCAGTTATTAGGCACGCAAGGCAGCGTTCAGGTTCTTTCTAGTCCGCGAATTTCTACGGTGAATAACCAGAAAGCCGTCATTAAAGTCGGTACCGATGAGTTTTTCGTGACCGATATAGATATTGATGAAGATACGGGTAGCAGTAGCAACAGCGACACGACCTCGACAGATGTAACGTTGACACCGTTCTTTTCAGGTATTGCGTTAGACGTTACGCCTCAAATAAGTGAAGAGGGTAATATTATTCTTCATGTTCACCCTACGATTAGTGAGGTTAATGATCAGGAGAAAGTGGTTTCTCTGGGGGATCGAGATGTCGTACTTCCGTTGGCGTTAAGTACCATCCGCGAAACAGATAGTGTCATTAAAGCTAGAAATGGCCAAATAGTCGTAATCGGAGGACTCATTCAAAATATTAGCCGAGAAACGAACTCATCTGTGCCTATTCTAGGAGATATCCCTTTATTGGGTGAGCTCTTTAAGCAAAAGCGTTATGAGCAGCGAAAGAGTGAGTTAGTGATTCTATTAAGGCCTGTCATTTCTAGCGATGAGGTTTTTGAGAAACAGATTCGAAATAGCCGTAAACGCTTTGGTGAGTTTAGAGATGTTCTTGCGTCCCCCATTCCTCCCTCTTTTTAAGTAATTGCAGGGAAAGAGATATTTTATTATGTATGAGCGTTATTTCGGGTTGCGGGAGTTGCCATTTTCATTAACTCCTAATACTCATTTTTATCTTAATTCAGAAACTCATCAGCAAGCTCTAGAGTTGCTGCTGGTTGCGCTCAGAAATCGTGAGGGCTTCATTAAAATATCAGGTGAAGTCGGTACAGGAAAAACCCTTGTTTGCAGGAAATTACTAAACACGATAGGTGATGAGTATGTAACCGCTTATATACCCAATCCGGGGCTCTCTCCTGAAAGCCTTTACCTCGCTGTTGCTGAAGAGCTTGATGTGAATGTTGACCTAGCCTTAGGTGGGCATCATGTATTGAAGCAGATTAATATTAAGTTAATTGAACTGGCTTCGCAGCAAAAGCGCGTCGCGTTGGTGATTGATGAAGCTCAGGCAATGCCAGAAGGGACCATTGAAGCACTCAGGTTATTAAGTAATCTTGAGACGGAATCGGCCAAACTGCTACAAGTGGTATTGTTTGGGCAACCGGAACTGAACGAGCTTCTTTCACGTCCAAGTTTAAGGCAGTTACAACAGAGAATTACCTTTCAGCACAATATTACCGCTTTAAATAAGCAAGCTTTGCAGCAGTACGTTGGTCATAGAATGTCGTTAGCGGGGTATAACGGCCCTGCGTTATTCGATAGAAAGGCCGTGGCATTACTGTATCGGTCCAGCAATGGGATTCCCCGGTTAATTAATATTCTGTGCCATAAAGCATTAATGTCGGCATTTGGACAGGGGGACAGGGTGGTGACTCGCAAGCATGTCAAAAAAGCGATACAGGATACCGAAAGCGTTTCTATGCCTCGGTTTTCCTGGCTATCGTTAGGAGGCTCATAATGAGCTTGATGAACGATATGCTGCGTGACCTCGAAAAGCGGCAAGCGCCAGACCGTACACAGCAAGTAGAGGCCCAAGGGTACGGGGCGTTAACTCAACAAACAGACAATGATTCAAGTCGTGCCGTCATTCTATTGTTGGGTATTATCATTGTTATGCTGGTTGGGCTCGCAATAGGCTGGTGGTATATCCAAGCCACGTCACAAACCAATCATGGGTCTGAAATAGCGGGGGCGTTAGTGGTTAATAATGACGCTTCTGCCGAAGGATCTGTGGTAGGTCGAGTCGGGCGTGCGACAGAGCAGGCTTTAGTTACGATGGATTCTCCCGCGTCTGAGCCTGCATTATCAAGTGGTGCCGTAAAGGTGCCACCTGCAACGGCATCTCGCTCAGATGTTGAACTGCCCTTAAGCAACGGAGCTCAGCCGAATGAGTTGCTTGAACAGAAAAATGTGAGTCAGAAGTCTAACGTTCAGGCTTCACCAGTGTCGCAAGATGACATTCCAGTAGAGAAAGCTAGCGCTAAACTACCCGAGAAGACGCCATTAGCGGAGCCCCCTAGTGAGGAAGCTAAAGTAGTTAAGGCGATGCCAGAGGCTAGAGCTCAAAAAGCGCCAGTAAAAACGAAAGTCGCTCAAAATACCGTCATAGATCGCCCTAAGAGTGAAACCGTCGCGCTAAGCAGGGTGTTGGTTGTCAGTCCCGAGCAGCGAGATGAGCAAATGGTTGATTCGGCGGAGCGCTTGGTTAATGCAGGGAAGGGACAGGACGCTAAAACACAATTAATGGCATTTATAGACAAGTATGACGTCGATGTGAAAAGTCGTGCATTACTGGCATCGTTGTTAATGCAGGATGGCAATATGGCAGGTGCTAACGCACTACTGACCGATGATAAGGTCGCACAAAGTAGTCACCTGAGGCGACTTAAGGCCCATTGGTTGGCTCAAGGTCGTCAGCCTGATGAGGCTATTGCATTGTTAAACTCTGCCCGCCCGGATATTGCGTCAGACCCTGAGTATCATGTATTACTGGCCGCATTGTATCAGCAACAGGGCTTTAGCTCTGAGGCTGTTGCCACTTATGCAGAGCTACTTAGTTATAACCCTAATATGGCTGATTGGTGGGTTGGAATGGGAATCGCGTTAGACAGTAGTCAACAATACCCGTCTGCCAAAAAAGCGTATGAAAAAGCGTTGACGATGGAAGGTCTGAGATACGAGCTTGCAGATTTTGCTAAACAAAGGCTGGCAACGTTAGGCGGTTAGCACGAAGCCCGAAAATAATAGAGCCCTGCCTTTGTGAGGGTGAGATGAGTGAATAATTGAAGGTCGTAAAAAATGGCTGAGCCCAAGAAAAAGATAAGAATTGGTGATCTGCTGGTGCAGAATGAGGTGATCTCGGAAGATCAACTTATGACGGCGCTTAAAGAGCAGAAAACCAGTGGTCGAAAGCTCGGTAATACATTAATCGATTTAGGTTATGTAGATGAAGATAACCTGCTCAATTTTTTGTCCCAACAACTGGGAATCCCTTTTGTTCAGCTTCGCCATTATCAATTTGATGATGCATTAATTAAAAAACTTCCTGAGAATCACGCACGCCGATTTAGAGCATTGGTTCTGGATGAGCAGCAAGGTGAGCTGTTGGTCGGTATGACCGATCCCATGGACATCTTTGGATACGACGAGCTGGTGCGAATCCTTAAGCAGCCTATTCGTCAAGCGGTCGTGCGGGAGAGCGAACTGCTGAATACCCTCGATCTGGTATATCGCCGTACTGAAGAAATCTCCCACCTTGCTGAAGAGTTAGAAGATGAGCTAGGTGATGACGCGTTTGATTTGGCAGCCCTAACCGCAACAGGTGATGATAATGAAGCACCTGTTGTAAAACTACTGCAGTCTATTTTTGAGGATGCGGTACAAGCACGTGCATCGGATATACATATCGAGCCAGATGAAAGTGTTGTGCGTATTCGTCAACGAATTGATGGTGTGCTGCAAGAACATGTCATGAAAGAGAAACGAATCAATGCTGCCTTAGTGCTTCGTTTAAAGCTGATGTCAGGGCTTAATATTTCTGAGAAGCGAATTCCTCAAGATGGCCGCTTTAATATTAGGGTTAAGGGGCGCAGTGTGGATGTGCGTTTATCGACGATGCCCGTGCAATATGGTGAGTCGGTAGTGATGCGTCTACTTGACCAGACCGATGGCATGCTTTCTTTACAGTCGCTTGGAATGCCGGCGATGGTGATGGAACGGTTTAGGATTGCGGTCAGCAGACCTCATGGCATGGTGTTGGTAACAGGCCCAACCGGCAGCGGTAAAACCACTACACTTTATGGCGCGCTGAGTGAGCTTAATAAGCCTGAAGTCAAAATCATTACGGCAGAAGACCCCGTTGAATACCGTTTGCCAAGAATCACGCAGGTTCAAGTTAACTCGAAGGTGGGGTTGGACTTTTCAACCGTGCTTAGAGCCTCATTAAGACAAGATCCAGATGTGATTCTGGTCGGTGAGATGCGAGACCAGGAAACCGCTGAAATAGGTCTTAGAGCCGCGATGACGGGCCACCTAGTGCTATCAACACTCCACACTAATGACTCTGTTAGTAGCGCCATGCGCTTAACCGACATGGGGGCAGAGCCCTATTTGGTGGCCAGTTCTTTGTTGGGGGTACTTGCACAACGGCTGATTCGTAAATTGTGTGATAACTGCAAGCAACCTTATACCCCGAACGATCAGGAAAAGGTCTGGCTACAAGCAATGGCACATTCTGGCGCTCACGTGCCTAGCGAGTTTACTAAAGGTAGCGGTTGCTATCAGTGCAGCAATACAGGTTACAAAGGTCGAGTGGGCGTTTATGAGTGGCTCGAAATGGATGAGGGTATGCTTGATGCGTTGCGAAGAAACTCTCCTTCAGAGTTTACAGCGGCAGCGAAAAAGAGTCGTTATTATCAGCCGTTAGAGCAGTGTGCCCTTGAATATGCAAAACAAGGCCTAACGTCACTTGATGAAGTGTTCCGTATTTCGGCGACGCTAGAAGACGCAGAGTACCGTAACGATATCGGCGACCTTAGCCTTTCGTAATGATGTCTAAATGATATTTATAGCAAAAATATAATAGGGTTAACCCTCGTAATGGCGCAATTTAATTATAAAGGTCGAGATGCTAAAGGAGCCGCCGTCAACGGACAGCTTGAGGCTGCCAATGGCGATGCCGCCGCTTCTGAGCTTCAGCGAAGAGGGTTGATTCCAGTCGCGATAACAGAGCATGTTGAGCAAAAAGATATATTCGAAGGCCTTAAAAAAATACAGATACTTAAGCGTAAAGTCTCGCTTGAAGAGTTGATTATTTACTGCCGACAAATGAATGCGTTGACTCGTGCGGGAATACCGATAATACGGGCGATGAGGGGGCTGGCTGATTCCACAAGCTCTGAGTTGCTGCATGAAACCCTACATGACGTAACTGATCGTCTGGAGTCAGGGGTAAATTTGGCCACATCAATGCAGTCGCACCCGGAAATTTTTGATGATATGTTTATCAGTATGGTGCATGTGGGGGAAAATACAGGGCAGCTTGAAGATGCATTTAAGCAGCTTAGTGCGAGTTTGGAGTTAGAGCGGGATACTCGTCGACGCATCAAGCAAGCTACTCGTTACCCTACGTTTGTAATCATTGCACTGCTATCGGCGTTGATGATCATTAACTTCTTTGTTATTCCTAAGTTTGCATCTGTATTTGCCAAACTCGGTGCGGACTTGCCTATTTTCACCAAGATATTGGTGGCAACATCGAACTTTTTTATCGATTATTGGTGGTTAATGTTAGGGGTCTCTGTTATCAGTGTAGTGTTGTTTAAGCGCTGGTCAAAAACAGAGTCGGGACACTATAAATGGGATCGCGCTAAACTTCGCTTTCCCATTGTTGGGAATCTATTCGAATTGATTACGCTCTCCAGGTTTTCTCGGAACTTCTCAATGATGTTAGCAGCCGGCATGCCGATTACCCATGCATTGGCCGTTGCCGCGGAGTCTGCTAACAACAAATATATTGGTCATCATATACTAGGGATGAAGTCTGGCATTGAACGGGGTGATAGTTTATTACGAACAGCCAATGCCTCTGAAATGTTCACGCCATTGGTGCTTCAGATGATAGCTGTAGGGGAAGAGACTGGGCAAATTGATAAACTCTTGATTGATGTCGCAAACTTTTATGATGAAGAGGTCGATTACGGGTTGTCTAAGTTGGCTGAATCAATAGAGCCTATACTGATATTTGCGATGGGTATCTTAGTCTTAATACTTGCATTGGGCGTATTCTTGCCAATATGGGACCTCGGCAAGGCCGCGCTTGGGAATTAAATGCTGTATTGGAGAAATAAATAAAGTTCATGAAAAACAGTGCGTTATTTCACTGGTATAAACGCGAAAAGCGGCTACTCTTTGGGTTGTCAGTTTGTATAATTGCAGGGCTGTTGGTGGTGTTTTCCCAGGCGCTTGAGCGTGAAATGGCCAGAGCAGAAGAGGCTATGTTTAGAACCGTAGTGGCAGAGCTAAACGCCATGCTGGTATATAAAACGGCCGAAAAAATCGCTCAAAACAAAAAGGCGGAAATTAAAAACTTTGTAAATCATAATCCTATGGAGTGGATGGCGTCGACCCCCGTGAACTATAGTGGTATTGAGGAAGGTGACTATGCTAACGCAGTACCGGGTCACTGGTTTTTCTCTGAGCAGGAAGGCACCATTGTCTACCGGGTCATCAATACCGATATGATCCGGATAATGGGGGCCGATGAGACTGAATTTGTGCGTTTTCGTGTGGCACTTAACTATCTGGATAGTAATAACAACCAGCAGTTTGATGAGCTCCGCGAGCGTTTAGTCGGATTAAAGCTAGCATCATTACAGCGTTATCAATGGATTGCAATCGATGCCAATGCGGCACAACAGATAAACTGAAACAGCAAAAGGTTAAGAAGTTTAAAGGGTAAATTAATGAACCAAACGTTACGGCATAAAGCAGATGCAGGCTTTACACTAATAGAGTTGGTGGTAGTCATCGCTATTCTCGCTATTCTGGCCGCATTTGCGCTGCCGCGTTTTGCTGATATGGCGGATGAAGCGCACCGAAGTAGTGTTGAAGGTAGCGGTGGTGCGATGGCCGCGGCGGTTGCACTAGCGCGATCTCAGTGGTTGGCTAATGGCAATGCTGTCGCGGTTATTGATTTACCCGGTTACGGTGACGAAACGATAGATACCAGTGTTGATGGATGGCCGACTGGAGTGAATGGCAACACTAACCCGGATGCGATGAGCAATACCGAGTGTCGTGACTTGTGGGTTAAGTTACTGCAAAGCAGTGCTCCGAGTGTGAGTACTGGAACCGGAAGTGATTATCAGGCCTCAATAGTGGGCGGTGACTGCCGATATACATATCAACGAGACTCGTTTGGCAACTATGTACAGTACGACCCTAATAATGGAGAGGTTTTCACACAAATTAATTAGTGGTTATGCTTTGTTAGGGGACACCCCTAATAATACGTAGCCGTGATGAAAGGAGGTACGACTGTAATCAAGGTTTATGGTCGGCCTATGCAAAGAACTCCCTGATTCCGCTGCGCTACATACAAGGCTACGGATTATACAAAAATTTCGGGTTAGATGATTTGTATTGCGATGAATTCATCTAACTACTGGAAATCCCTTATCGACAACGTTCGGTAAACATTTTATAAAGTAAGTACTAATATTTATTGAGTAGGAGTTATACATGATTAATATGCAAAAAATGAACAAGAAACAGGCTGGTTTTACCCTTATTGAGTTGGTAATGGTGATTGTTATTTTGGGTATTTTGTCTGCATTTGCATTGCCGCGCTTTGCAGATTTGGGTGGGCAGGCAAGACAGGCTGTTTTTGATGGGGCTAACGGTGCGTCTAGGTCAGCCATTGCAATCGTTCATGCGCAAGCTCTCGCGGAGGGTAAGACTGCAGCTTCAGGTGAAACTGTCACGCTTGAGGGGCAGACGGTTAACCTAGCATATGGCTATCCGACAGCCGCTGACCTTGATGTGGCTGCTGCATTTGACGGAATTACATATGCAGTAGCGTCAGGAGTAGGAACCATAACGGTTGGAGCTTGTACTTCAACTTATACTGAAGCAACAGGTGCAACTACTGGAGCGCCTATCGCGATTACCACCGCAGCAACAGCTGATGGATGCTAATGCGTATTTGGAATGTTAGATAGAGTAAAAAAGGTGGGCGTTGTCGACCCGTCAAAATCCAAGGGCTTTACAGTAGTAGAGCTCGTCATGACGCTAGTCATAATAGGTATCCTAAGTGCTAGCGCCATGTCTCTGTTCTCTTCACGAAGCGGCTATTCAGCCTTTCTCGCCAAAGACCAATTTATTGCCAGTGCATTAGAAGCCCAGCAAGTAGCGCTCGCACTAGAAAGTAGTACCGCCCCTTCGACATTAACCGTGGCCGTATCAGGGAATAATTGGGTTTTCACTGTAACAAAAGCCGGCTTAGCGACTCCGCTTACGGAACTAACCGCAGCGACTGCCGGTGGAACCTTGACGATAGATGGCGCAACCCTTGTCGGGTCGAGAGCTTTCAACTACAACCGTTCAGGTAGTTTAACCAGCAACACCAGCCATAGCATTGTATTTACCGCTGACAATAGCCATACCGCTTGCTTGGCAGCTTCGGGTTATGCCTATAGCCCTGTGTCAGGAGCGTGCCCATGAAGCTGACTCGCCATCAAAACGGTATGACGTTGGTTGAAATGGTGATCTCAATTGTGCTGATTTCTATTGCCATTACCGCAGTGCTCAGTGCTTTTAGCACGTCAATGGGCAGAAGTTCAGATCCGCTATGGAAAAACAAATCGCTCAAATTAGCACAGCTTTATTTAGATGAAATTCTCAGTAAAAAATTTGATGCGGATACTCCCTTAGGAGGCATACCTGCCGTTCTTCCGTCTTCGGTTAATTGTGATGTTCCAGCGGGAGGGGGGGACAGGGCATTGTTCGATGATGTTGATGATTTTAATGGTATCAATGATAGCCCTCCCCAATTGGTGACCGGTGCACTAAGTGACTACTCCGGGTATCGGGTACAAGTATTAGTTACCTGTGCGGGTGGGGAGGTAGGCGTTGCCACTAACAACGCAAAACGAATAACGGTGACCGTAACGCCGCCAAACCAAGCTTCTATGCCTTTTAGTGTTTATCGCGGTAATTTCTAATGAATACCTTAAGCGTGCAAAAAGGGTTTACTATAGTCGAACTAGTGATTGTAATCGTGATTGCCGGTATTTTAGCGGTGGGTTCCGTTCAGTTTGTTGGGCAGGCCACGCAAGGTTATTCTGATGCGGCCGATAGGCAGCAATTAGCCACAATAGGCTGGATTGCGTCAGAAAAAATGACCCGAGAGCTACGCAATGCATTACCAAACAGTGTTCGGCTGAGTGCAGCAGAAACCTGTATTGAGTTTGTGCCGGTCATTGGTGGTTCACATTATAAAACGTTACCGACCAGCGCTACACCCAGAACCATAACCGCGATTGCGTCTGGTTTTTCAACTGCACCTTCAAATACAAGGGTCGCGGTTTACCCTACCGAGGTGAGTGCTGTATATGGGTTATCAACCCCAGGTCCTGTTAGCAGTACCATATCGACTCTTATCCCTGCATCGAGTGAAGATACGATCACGCTGTCGAGTGATTTTGATTTTCTGTCTGAATCACCTGAGCGACGATTCTACTTTACACAAGACCCTATTACCTATTGCTTCACGGGTAATCGCTTGAATCGTTATAGTGATTATGGTTTTAGCGGATCAAAGGGCGCTCCTCAAATTATTGTCGATAAAATCCAAAGCGGAACATTTAATGTACTGCCTGCATCTCTGACAAGAAACGCCGTTGTGGCTATGCACTTTGTATTGACCGGTGGGGCAATTCATACTGTTGATCAAGAGGTGCAAATCAGAAATGTACCCTAAGCCTAGCTATTCAGACCCAACCAAGCAACGAGGTATCGGCCTACCGGTTGCGCTCTTTGTCATTACGGTATTAGCGTTGATTGTGGTGGCGCTGACTGACCTTGAAGAAAGCTCTGGTATTAGTTTCAGCCTTGATATTAATTCAATGCGCGCGTTTTATGCCGCTGAGAGTGGGGCGCAAGTGGCCATGGCCGAAGTGTTTCCCGCAGGAGGAGCCGTAGGAACCTGTTCATCGATCTCGCCCACTACTATCAGCTTTAGTTCGTCAGGTTTGAATGGGTGTACAGCCGTTTTAACCTGCAATGTCGATATCGATATCGATGGGGGAGCATCTTATTTTACGATTGGCAGCATCGGCTCATGTGGAAGCGGAGTCGATACGGCTGAGCGCGTTATAGTTGTAAGGGCGAGGCAGTAGATCCTATGTTTAGTCGTTTTATCGCATTTATGTGCCTTCTGTGTTTTAGCGCGAGTGCTGCGGCAGCTATTAGCTATATCACCTCTGTTAGTGGCCAGGGGAACAGTGACAGCGCTTCTTTGGTAGTGCCCACCTCGACGGTAATTGATGATGTGCTACTGGTTCAGGTTGCTATAAGGGATCGAAATGGAAGTGATGGCGTTACGGCACCGAGTGGCTGGTCTCAAATTGGCTCACAAATTGATGATGGCAGTGTCTTACAATCTTCATACTATCGGGTGGCAACAGCTGCTGATGCTGGGTCAGGTATAAGCTATGAGTGGGATTTTGATGGTAATGGTAGTCGCCGCTATATTCTGGCTATGTCGGTATTTCGAGGTGTTGATACGGCCAGTCCGGTTGATGATGAAAACTCACAGTCCGGTATGGTGGGCTCCAGCGTTACCGCTCCATCGGTAACAATATCTGCGACGAATGCCATGCTGGTCGGGTTTTATTCACTGGCAGCAGGTAACCAATCGTTTACGGCTGCTTCGGGTATGGTAGAAGCATACGATATTGAAGAAAACAATAATAACAGTGGGTTGACCGCGATGGCGGCTTATGAGCAACAGGCTTCGACCGGAGGGAGTGGTGATAAAGTAGCGACAGCTTCAAAAAACAATGATGATGCTATCGGTCACTTAGTGGCGTTGAATGAAGGCACTGCGTTACCTGCTGTAAGCAGTGCAGGAGGTAGTTGCGGTACCGACAACTTAATCGTCGTTCAGTATGCTTCTCCTGCTAATGATGAAGCTTTAAATGTAAGTAATTACACACTAACTAATGCCAATATTACGGGTATTACACGGCAGGATGATAATACTGTTGTACTCGCGACGGATGGTTTGGTTGGCGGGCAGACGTATACATTAACCGTACAAGGCAATGCTCATGTTGTGGGCTTTGACGGTTTGATGGGGCGTTATTATGATCAACGAAACGCTGGAGGCAGTAAGGTGTCATATCCCGGGGGGCTCTTTACCGGGAGTGAGTTTTTAAGGCTTGATAGTCAGGTTAATTTTAGTTGGAATACCGCTACTCCAACCGTATTCCCGAATATATCGGGCAATGATGAACGATTTAGCATTGAGTGGACAGGGTATATTGCGCCGGCTATAGCGGGTAGTTATGAATTTAGAATGTATTCTGATGATGGTGCTCGATTAAATCTCGAGGGAGTAGAAATTATCAATGACTGGAGCCTTCACGCGCCGCGTTATTCTACTACCTCTGCACCACAAGCTCTTAACGTAGGGCAAACCTATGAAGTGAAAATGGAGCATTTTGAGCAAACAGGCAGAGCCTATGCTCAATTAGAGTGGAGGCGAGATGGGGGAAGCTGGGAAAACATTCCTACCGCCAACCTTACAACCTGTTCTATTCCTGCCGTTACCCCACTCCCCCCTTCAGCGCTCGAATTTAGAATGGATGAGCTAAGTTGGGATGGCACGACTGGTGAAGTTATAGATGACTCGGGAAACAACGATAACGCAACAGCCCGCGGCGGTTTAAATACGGTAGACCCAGGGCATTTATGTCGCGCGGGTGATTTTGATGGGGTGGACGATTATATCGAATCGAGTCAGGTCTATGACTTACTAAAGGGTACATCTTCAATGAGTTTCTGGATTAAAACCACTCAGACAGGTGATGATACTGGTTGGAGGGCACCAGGTATCGCAGGCATTGAACAGTCCGGTGGTTCAGATGATATATTTTGGGGCTGGCTAGATGCCTCCGGCCATATAGGGTTATCTGTCGCAAATGACTTTACCACCAAATCTACAATACCTATTAACGACGATGTCTATCATCATATTGTACTAACACGTGATGCTGTGTCCGGGGCCTATAAAATCTATATAGACGGTAGCCTTAACCAAAGTGGAACGGTTGCAACCGGTATTATTGGCAATTCATTTTCCAGTATCGGTCAAATAGAAGATACTGGCGGAACGCCCGAGTATTTTGAAGGGGACCTCGATGAGGTAAAAATCTTCGCCAGTGTTCTGACGGATACGGACGTTACGACACTATTTACTGAAACACGGGTGTGTGCTCCCATTAGCGGGTGCGCGGCTAGCTTCCCTGATGGTATCAGTAGCCATGAAAATGGTGAGGTGAATTTTGGTTATCAAGCTCAGCTATTTTTGAGCCCTGATGGTGTGCTTGATGCCGGCACTGTTGTTAGAAATGGCGGAGCGGTCACAACACTGACCTGTGATTTTGTGGATTGCTCTGTAAGTGGCAGTGCGGTTGCCCTATTGGACCCTGGTAATTTCCCTGTTTTTTCGTCGACGCAAGACATCACGGTGAGTTCGGGTGACACAAAAGTACTGGGTGATGAGGGTAGTACAGACACCTATAACAACATCTCTGTATCCGGCACGTTGAACGTAAGTGGTACTTATGCAGAGTATTTCATCAAAAACATGTCGTTGGGTTACAACGGAGAGTTTAACCTTGCCGCGGGAGATTACTGGATAGAAACACTCTCCGTTAATTCGAGTGTGAAAATAAACGTAGTGGGTGGTGGTACTGCTCGACTGTTTGTTAAAAACGCAATCTCGGTCGGCAGCTCTACGCGTATTAATTCGCCATCAAACAATGTATCAGGTTCACCCGAAGAGTTATTGATATTTGGCTACAGCAATGTGAGCTTTGGTTCCCAGAGTACGACTTCGGCAGTAGTGTATGCCAAAGGCAATATATCATTGGGGTCGCCATCCTATGTATTTGGCGCGTTAACAGGTAGCGATGTTAGCTTAAACTCTAATGCGCAGGTCTCATATGATGCCAATGCGATCTCAACAATTGACCTAGGAGCTGCCTGTGGTGGTACCTCAAGTTGTAGTTTAGGTAGCTTTGTCATTGCCCAGCCAACGTACGGTCTTGCCTGCCCACAAGCTAGGGCAAAAATTGATGTTCAAGCGATGTGTGCAGATGGTGTTACCGTAAAAGATGATTATGCGGGGACCATTGACCTTAGTAGTGATGAAAATAGTCAGAGTGAGTTTTATCAATTTAGCGGCGGTGGCTCTGTTATCAATTCTTATACCTTTACGGGTGCGGAGTTGGGGGATGTTGACCTATATCTTTTCCACAAAAATGATAACCCTGAGCTTAAGGTAACGGCGGATGATAATGTCGCCGGAATATCCAGCGAAGCGCTTACAGGTACCTATTTTGGAACCTCTGGTTTTGCGGTGACTGCACCTAATAACTTTGTTTGCGGGGCAAACTCTTCAGTGACATTAACCGCTATTGGTCAAGATACGACTGGGGGGGCGAGTTGCTCTCAATTGACTGGTTTTTCGGGGAATAAAAATTTAAAAGCGTGGTCTGATATTAATATTGACCCGACTGAAGCACCAAGTGTTAAAGATAGTGGATTACCTGTGAGTGTGCTTATTGATGGTCAGCCAATCGCAGAAACCGTGCCAGCTTCAACTAATATTACGTTGAGTTTTGCCTCGGGGGTGTCTACCTTTCCCGTGAGCTACCTTGACGTAGGAGAGGTCCTTAATATAAACGTGATTCATGATGATGTACCTTACGACGGCAGTCAGCCTCCGCTGTCTTCTTTAGCTGCATCAAGTGGTTTGTTTGTAGTTTCTCCTGGTCATGTAGAAGTGGACGCAGATGATAGTTTGTCTGCCTGTACTGCACCGTTAGCAAACTGTACAACACTAGCTAAGGCCAATGCTCCATTTTCGATCACCGGGCAAGCAGTGTGTAGCGATGCCTCCAGCACTGTAGCGCAAAGTTACCGCGGTACAGTTGGTTTAACCCATCAATTGGTCGCACCTACTAGCGGTGTGACGGGTGCTCTCGATGTAACTCAGTTGGTATTTGATGGCACAGGTGCCACCGCGGGTAAAGTTAACGAGAGTAATCAAAAAATCAGCGAAGTAGGTGTATTTACCCTTTCCACTGTACCACCTAACTATTTTGGCGAGACTGTTGCGCCATCTACCTCTTCTAATATTGGTCGATTCTATCCTGACCAGTTTAATGTGGGGATTGTTGATAGCACCTTTCAGCCCTCGTGCACTTCTACCGACTCTTTCACGTATATGGATGAGCCTTTTCTGTTTTTGACTGCCCCTGTCGTGACCATTGAAGCGATCAATGTGGATGGGGTTAAAACAGAGAATTACGAGGGAGATTTCTGGAAGCTAGGCACTGATTTATCGGAAGACAGCGGTTGTACCGGAGCCGGCACTGTTACAGGTTTTTGTTACTCGGATAATGTAGCGGGTGCTACCACGCTATTAGCGCCCAAAGCCGATCAAGGTTATGGTGATATATCTGATGTAGGTGGTGGCGTGACGTTAACGTTGCATAATACGATGACCGATGAATTCATATACCGTCGTCCGACGACAGGTTTAGTGGCGCCTTTTGATGCGGATGTTCAGTTAACGATTGAGTTGTCAGACTCGGACAGTGTACAAGGCAATGAAACGTTGGCTAATATGGGTTTTTCTGGTGATTTTGATGTGGGTGGGAGTAACTATAATGCAACCGATGATAAGTTTCTTCGTTACGGTCGCTGGAAGTTAGAGAATGCTTTTGGACCAGAGACTAACTCATTAAAAGTGCCGATGCTAGCTCAGTTTTATGATGGAACGGTATTCATTACCAATACAGATGATAACTGTTCTACCTATGATGCCATTGACATGGTTATTAATCCTAGTTTGGCGAATAGTGGATCAACGTCTGCGTCGGGTAGCGGGACTGCTATCAATGGTGAGGCCCTTTTGGCACAGCAAGTGGTGCTCTCCGCGCCCGGTTTGACCCACGAGGGGAGTGCGCAGCTTTGTTTAAATGTTGAAAACTGGCTTAAATTTGACTGGAATAATGATGGACTGAATTTGGCGCAGGTATGTGATGCTTCGTCTAGCTCGATAATGGGAGATAACGATAACCCTATGTCGACTGCCACATTCGGCCGTTACAGAGGTCACGACCGGATTATCTACTGGCGAGAAGTGAGTAATTAACAGACTCTGATTCCGTTGTACGCCATCAAAGGCTACGGGCTTGTGTGCATAGTGTGAACTTCACTTGTAGCCGTGATGAAAGGAGGCACGACTGGAATCAAGGAATGGTCACAATGGTTACACAACCCTTGATTCCGCTTCCGCTTCGCTGCATCACGGCTACAAGACCTGACTCGTCATCCTCGTTCTACTCCTCGTCATCCCCTGCTGATACCATATCAAGCTCTTTAATCTTGCGAGTCAACGTATTGCGCCCCCAACCTAGTAGAATTGATGCGTCTCGTCTACGCCCAGCGGTGTGTTTTAAGGCAGACTCGATCATGATTTTCTCAAACTCAGGCACTGCTGTGTCCAAAATTCCCTGCTTGCCGCGTTTTAACTCTTGGTCTGCCCAGTTTCGTAACCCTTCTTGCCAGGTTGTACCGGTAGCAGATGTTTCATCCTGATCCAGTAGTTCAGGGGGCAGGTCGGTGATGTGAATCTCACGCCCGCTAGCCATAACGGTGAGCCAGCGACAGGTATTTTCCAATTGCCTGACGTTACCAGGCCATGCAAGACTACTAAGGTACTCAGCCGTTTCTTCCCTTAATATTTTGGGCGATACTGCTAGCTCTTCTGCTGCCTTGTTTAGGAAGTGACCTGTGAGCCGGGGGATATCTTCCCGCCTCTCTGAAAGTCTGGGCAGATGAATTCGAATGACGTTGAGGCGGTGAAATAGATCTTCCCGGAAGGTACCTTCTTGTACTAATTTTTCAAGATTTTGGTGAGTCGCCGCAATTATTCGTACATCGACTTTTACGGCGCTGGCGCCACCAATACGATAAAACTCACCATCTGCCAACACTCTTAATAAGCGAGTTTGGGTATCTGCTGGCATATCTCCAATTTCATCTAGAAATAGTGTGCCGCCATTGGCTTGTTCGAAGCGTCCCTCTCGCATGCCGCCTGCGCCAGTGAATGAACCCTTTTCATGGCCGAAAAGCTCGGATTCGATAAGGTCTTTAGGGATAGCGGCCATATTAAGGGCGATAAACTCCTCATTTGAACGGGGACTATGTTGATGCAGTGCTCTGGCAACAAGTTCTTTCCCTGAGCCCGACTCGCCGTTGATGAGTACGGTTATATTGGATTGCGACAAGCGCCCAATGGCTCTGAAGACTTCCTGCATAGCAGGTGCCTCGCCAATGATCTCGGTCTCTTGTTGCAGTGTCTCGGTGGACTTCTCGAGCTTCTGTGCTCGCTGCTCTTGCGAATGGGTGACAGCTCTTTTTACCAGTGCGACGGCTTCATCGACATCAAACGGTTTCGGGAGGTATTCGAATGCACCACTTTGATAGGATGAGACCGCGCTATCAAGGTCTGAGTGAGCAGTCATAATAATAACCGGTATTTCCGGGTATTGACTGTTGATCTCTCCTAGTAATTCAAGGCCGTCTATACCAGGCATACGGATATCGCTAATAATCGCATCCGGCATCTCTCGTTGTAGTCGATTAAGAATACCGTCGCCATTTTCGAACGACTCAATATCAAGGGTTTCTTGCCCTAGTGCCTTTTCTAACACCCAGCGAATTGAACGATCATCATCAATAACCCATACAGTTGGTGTTCCGGTCATTACTCAAGCTCCAATTTACTCTCTAGGGGAATAAAAATTATAAAATTTGTTTTTCCAGGTTCGCTTTCGCATTCAACAAGCCCTTGATGCTGACCGATGATACCTTGGGTGATGGATAGTCCAAGCCCAGTGCCCTCTGCACGCCCACTGACCATTGGGTAGAATATATTTTGAATTAAGTTTTCAGAAATTCCAGGACCATCATCGATAATGTCTATTCGAAGGACTAGTCGGTGTCGTGTATGGCCAATCGTAAATTGACGCAATGGTCGGGTTCTAAATGTAATACTTCCAGGTTCTTTTCTATCTGTTTGTTGTGTCAATGCCTGCATTGCGTTGCGAGATATATTCAGAAGTGCTTGTATAAGCTGTTCTTTATCACCCATGAATTCGGGAATACTGGGGTCATAGTCTCGGATGAGGCGTACACGGCCTTTTGCTTCGACGTTAATTAGGCTGTAAACCCGCTCAAGTACCTCGTGAATATTGGTAGGTTCTAATTGGAATACTTTATTAGGGCCTAGCATCCTATCAACTAAGTTCCTTAACCGGTCTGACTCTTCAATAATAATCTGAGTATATTCGTGTAGCGACGGGTGTTTTAGCTCTCGCTCTAGTAGTTGTGCTGAGCCCCTGATTCCCCCTAACGGATTTTTTATTTCGTGAGCCATGCCTCTAATGAGAATGCGAGTGGTTTCTTGATTAGCAAGAAGTTCTTCTTCTCGACTAATACGTATCAAGCGGTCTCTAGGCTGAATCTCAATAAGCAAAACGGGAGGAGATACACCGGCTACAGGGGAGGCAGAGTAATCTACGGTTATTTTATTTCCGCTATGCAGAGAGAACTCGGCTTCTCGCTTGGTATACGAGTGACCTGCTGTTATGGAGTGTTTTAACGACTCGGTGTTGTCTGGTGTCTCTGTGAAAAGATCTTTTACGAATGACCCAATGGTTCGTTTGCCACTGACCTCCAGCAGCACCTCTGCTGAAGGGTTAAAGTAAACCGCCTTCAGTTGTTGGTCCAAAAGAATCACTGCTGTTGAAAGATTTTCTAGCAGGCTTTTGTGAAAATTGCTCGTTAGCATCGTATAGAATCCTGTATTTACATTGCTAAAGCAAAAACCAAACCACCTATCTATGAAATTAGTAAAATCTCAACAAAGGCGGGGTTTATTTATTTAAAATACCATGGATGCGCCCCAAAAAGGAGCTAAATAGCAAATAGTGAAGGGAAAGCCCTCCCCATATAAGGGAGTCGAGAGTCGGAGGTTTGAATATTAATGCATAATGTTGATGCGAATCGGCTGAGTTAAGTATATTTGTGCGCTATTATGGTGCGTTGGAGCATGGTGGCTATATGTTAATTAGCTCTTGGGGTTATTCTAGGCGCTTGAGGGCGGTGAAGGGTGAATGTTGTAATATCGCTGCTGATCAGTGTCTTGCCTGTGTTATCTATTATATTGACCTGAAGTTGGTGTGTTCCTCTATCGACGTTGGATAAACCGAAGCTACCACTTGTGTTGCTGTTATAAGGGGTTCCATCCATAACAAGCTGCATAGAGTGGCCTGCTTGAAGGCTTGGGTTTACCTCTGAAGAAACGGATACGAGGCCGTTGCCTGAATTAAATGCGCTGTCGTTTGCAGGCTGAGTAATTGTGACGCGTTGATAGGTGGCTTCGCTATCGGTTGAAGTGTCTGAGTTCTCTGATGTAAAGACATCAGCGCCTTTGGGTAATTTGATACTTTGAGGGTTTTTGACTTTTATTTTTTCTGCGCCTTCACGGGGTTGGTCGCTATACTCAACAACGCCTTCGTCATTAACGGACTTGTATATGTCCGCGAGCACTAAATTATGACTAGCCATTAAAGCCGTTAAAAAAATACTTGTTTTAATGATGTTCATTATTATTCAACCGGTTTATTCGAATTAGTAATTAGCCGCGATATTATAGACATCTTAGCAGTAGACGATTGAAATGGCGAAAAAAAAGCCCCAGCAAAGTGGGGCTTTTTAGTGTTAGCTGCCTAGGGGTAGCTAACGGGGTCACTAGGTTTAATAGTGATCCCTATCTTCTCTGATAAACAATATGACCTTGTTCTACTCTTATTGTTTATAGAGAGTAGTACATGTCAAACTCAATTGGGTGAGTTGTCATGTTTAAACGCTCAACTTCTTCGCGCTTCAGGTCTATGTATCCCTGAATCATATCTTTAGTGAATACGCCGCCCTTAGTCAGGAACTCATGGTCTGCTTCTAGGCAGTCTAGAGCTTCTTCTAGGGTTGCTGCTACGGTTGGGATTTCTGCTGCTTCTTCTGCAGGAAGGTCATAAAGATCCTTATCCATTGCATCACCTGGGTGTAGCTTATTCTGAATGCCGTCAAGGCCAGCCATTAACATTGCAGAGAATGCTAGGTATGGGTTACCTGTTGGGTCAGGGAAGCGAACTTCGATACGACGAGCTTTTGCACTGTTAACGAAAGGAATACGGATAGATGCAGAGCGGTTTCGTGCAGAGTATGCAAGCATAACAGGTGCTTCGAAACCTGGAACCAAACGCTTGTACGAGTTGGTAGATGCGTTGGTGAACGCGTTGATTGTTTTAGCGTGCTTGATGATGCCGCCAATGTAAAACAATGCGTTTTCAGACAGGCCTGCATAGCTGTCTCCAGCCATTAGGTTTACACCGTCTTTAGAAATAGATTGGTGAACGTGCATACCGGAACCGTTATCACCTACTACTGGTTTAGGCATGAATGTTGCCGTTTTGCCGTATGCGTGAGCAACATTATGTACACAGTACTTAAGAATCTGAACTTCATCTGCTTTCTTGACTAGCGTGTTAGGGCCTACACCAATCTCACACTGACCAGCCGTGCCGACTTCGTGGTGATGAACTTCAATTACTAAGCCCATTGCGTCCATTGCTGAACACATGGCCGCACGAAGGTCATGTAGTGAATCTACAGGAGGAACTGGGAAGTAACCCCCTTTAACGCCTGGACGGTGACCGGTGTTTCCGCCTTCGATATCTTCATGAGAAACCCATGCGGCTTCTTCAGAGTTAATGGAGTACATCGCTCCATTCATGTCGGTTTTCCATTTAACATCGTCAAATACGAAAAACTCTGGCTCAGGACCAAATAGTGCAGAATCGCCAATGCCAGTAGACTTCAAGTATTCTTCGGCTCGACGCCCAACTGAGCGTGGGTCACGCTCGTAACCTTGCATCGTAGTAGGTTCAACAATGTCGCAACGCAAATTTAGTGTGGTGTCTTCGGTGAAGGGGTCAATAACAGCTGTTTCGTCGTCAGGCATTAGAATCATGTCTGATTCGTTAATACCCTTCCAGCCTGCAATCGATGAGCCGTCAAACATTTTGCCTTCTTCAAAGAAGTCTTCGCTAATTTCGCGAATAGGAAGAGATACATGCTGTTCTTTTCCTCGAGTATCAGTGAAACGAAGGTCTACCCATTTTACGTCGTGTTCTTTAATGAGATTCAGAGTTTTCTCTGACATTCTATGTACTCCATCTGATTGATGATTGTTGTTTTGTCGCCCTCGCACGTTGCGCCCTAATGTGACGCCAAGGGTATCTACAGAAGGCTACACGTTTGAAGAAAGCAGCGAAAGAATAGCATGACTGTTAGGAAGATTCTTCAAGTTTTTGTTGCACTCCTTTATGCAATATGCTGGCCAAAGAGTTGCTTGGGTGATTTATAGAAGTGAAACAGTTGGTTAGTTGTGTGTATAGTATTTCTGCCTTAATTGTGTGCGTTTAGGTGTGAAAGCCCTTATATGGTGCGGTGGTTTTGGTTGGTGTGGCGTTGCTATTAAGAAGGGGGTTTAACTCTTTCGTAGATTGGAAGCTTTTCCTTTATCCTTTTTCTTCAATACTGTACAATTCGCGTCCATTTTTTTATTGTCAGATTGGTAAAGCCTGTGATTCAGAATCTACGTAACATCGCAATTATCGCTCACGTTGACCACGGTAAAACAACGTTGGTCGATAAACTTTTGAGCCAGTCCGGCACCCTTGAGCGCAAGGATGAAGGTGCTGAGCGCATCATGGACTCTAATGACCAGGAAAAAGAACGCGGAATTACCATCCTGGCAAAAAATACAGCGATTAGCTGGAACGACTACCGCATCAATATTGTAGACACTCCCGGACACGCAGATTTTGGTGGTGAGGTTGAGCGTGTTTTATCTATGGTCGACTCAGTATTGTTATTGGTCGATGCGGTTGATGGGCCAATGCCTCAAACACGTTTTGTAACCTCTAAGGCGTTTGAAAAGGGCTTGCGACCGATTGTTGTTATCAACAAGATTGACCGTCCGGGTGCTCGTCCGGACTGGGTGATGGATCAGGTGTTTGAGTTGTTTGATAATTTGGGTGCAACTGATGAGCAGTTGGACTTCCCTGTTATTTATGCGTCTGCCATTAATGGTATTGCAGGTCTTGACCCTGAAGATATGGCTGAAGATATGACTCCGCTATATCAAATGATTACTGAGCAGGTTCCGGCGCCTGATGTTGATCCTGAAGGTTCATTTCAGATGCAGGTGTCTGCTCTGGCTTATGATAGTTATGTGGGTGTTATTGGTGTAGGTCGTATTACGAGAGGTACGTTGGCACCTAATCAGCAGGTTATCGTTAAAAGTGCAAATGGCGATGAGCGTAAAGGTAAGGTTCTAAATGTTAAAGGGTATTTAGGGCTTGAACAGGTCGAAACTCAGTTGGCGACCGCGGGCGATATTGTTTGTATTAATGGTATTGATGGCCTGAGTATCTCAGATACTTTGTGCGACCCTGAAAATATAGAGGCGTTACCTGCGCTTAGTGTTGATGAGCCGACAGTGAGTATGACATTTATTGTCAACGACTCCCCGTTTGCAGGTACAGAGGGTAAGTTTGTTACCACTCGAAATATTAAAGATCGATTGGATCAAGAGTTAATACATAACGTTGCGTTACGCGTTGCGCAAGGTGATACGCCTGATAAGTTCATCGTGTCGGGTCGTGGTGAGCTTCATTTATCGGTATTGATTGAAACAATGCGTCGTGAAGGTTTTGAAATGGGGGTTTCTCGTCCAGAGGTTGTGCAAAGACAGGTGGGTGAAGAGATTCATGAGCCGTTTGAGCAGGTTGTAATTGACGTAGAGGAAGTTCATCAAGGTTCCATAATGGAAGAAATTGGTTTGCGTAAAGGTGAGCTGACAAATATGGAGCCTGACGGAAAGGGTCGGGTTCGTTTGGAGTTTATTATTCCTTCACGAGGCCTGATTGGATTCAGAGGGACGTTTTTGACTCTGACTTCTGGTTCGGGGATTATGACTAGTATTTTTGACCATTATGGGCCGGTTAAGCAGGGTGACTCGTTTAGTCGTCAAAACGGTGTATTAATCAGTATGGTTAAAGGTAAAACGGCTGCTTATGCGTTGTTTAACATTCAGGCTCGGGGAAAGTTGTTCTTAGGGCATGCTGTGGATGTTTATGAAGGGCAGGTAATTGGTATTCATTCGCGATCTAATGATTTGGTAGTTAACCCTATTAAAGGTAAGCAGTTAACTAACGTTAGAGCGTCAGGTACTGATGAGGCTTTAACCTTGGTTCCGCCTATTAAGCATACGTTGGAGCAGGCGTTGGAGTTTATTGAGGATGATGAGCTTGTTGAAGTGACGCCTTTAAGTATTCGTATTCGTAAGAAGTTGTTGACAGAGAATGAGCGTAAGCGAGCAAAATAGCATTTTTTGATAGTGTGAGAGCCTAAGCGTCCGGCAAGTTCGTTTGGCTTTAAGTAAAAAGGCGACCCCTAAGCAGGGTCGCCTTTTTTGTTTTTTCGTCCTTTAACAATAGTGATGACTGAATTACACTTGAGTTATATTGGTATTGAATGGTAGTTGTTATGCGCTTACTTGTGTGAATGGGTGTAAGCGTAAGAAGTGCCAGATAATCATTAACTTATGCTGCAATGGTTGATCTTTTATGTTGACGTTATTTCCTGATTTAGCTCCCAATCAAACCTACCGTTTTTCTGTTTCGGATGTCCATGAAGTCTATGTTGAAGAAGCGGGGAACCGGAACGGAATACCTGTTGTTGTTATGCATGGAGGGCCTGGTCTTGGTTGTGGTCGTTATTTAAGGCGGTTTTTTGATTCGGAGCGTTTCAGGATTATTATGATTGATCAGCGTGGGGCTGGCAGGTCGCGGCCGCTTGCAGAGGTGTTGGATAATAATACAAATGCACTTATTTCTGATGTGGAGTTTGTGCGACAAGAGTTGGGCGTTGATAAGTGGTTGGTGTTTGGTTACGGTTGGGGTGCAACGCTTGGGCTACTCTACGCTTTGCGTTATTCGCAGGTAGTGGTGGGTATGTTGTTGCAGGGTGTGATGCTTGGGGGGCAGAAAGAGGTAGATTGGTTGCTCAAGGATGGCTGTAATCGAATTTTTTCAGATAGTTGGGGGGAGTTTACCGCACTGCTAGGGGAGGGTGAGCGTGATGACGTACTTGGCGCATATGCTAACCGATTAAGCGACAGTAATGAGCTTGTTCAGATGCAGGCGGCAAAGGCTTGGGCGTATTGGATGGCTCGTTGTTCAACGCTTCACCCAAATCAGTCGGTAGTAGATTATTATTTGAACCCTCATGTGGCGATTGCTCTGGCGAAGTTGCAGTGCCATTACTTCTCTAATTTGGGATTTGAGGCGGAAGCTGAAATTCAGCGGGGGCTCAAGTGCCTGGCAGGTATACCAGGAATTATGGTGCATGGACGGTATGATTTAATTTCGCCCTTAAGTGGTGCGTTAAATCTACAGAGGCGCTGGAGTGGGGCGGAAATTCATATTATTCGTGATGCTGGGCATTCGATTGCAGAGCCGGCAATTGTAGATGCGATACTTAATTCCATTAATCAGTTGATTGACAGGGTTGGCCCTGATATTGCTTAGGTTGATTGTATGTATTTTAACCCAGTGGTTGATAGCTAAATTTGTTATGTGATTGATATTAGGCTGACTATTCTAATTTTTATGATTACTATTGTTTCAGTTTTTTTGTTCCAAAGGCTCTATTTCCTGGATGCTCTGTGTGGTGATTATCGTTTGAGAGTTCTGTTTTGAAAGGGGTGATTCAAAGGGTCTCGGAGGCTTCTGTTGAAGTAGATGGGTTTCTGGTTGGTGCGATCGACAGAGGTATACTTCTTCTGCTAGGAGTAGAGAGTGGTGACTCTCGGCAGGAAGCTGATCGCCTACTCAAAAAAGTACTCTCCTATCGCATATTCGATGATGAGTCAGGGAAGATGAATTTAAGCCTAACGGATGTAGCCGGTGCGCTCCTGATAGTCTCTCAGTTTACCATTGTTGCAGATACCAAAAAGGGCTTGCGTCCTGGGTTTTCATTAGGGATGGCCCCAGGTGATGGGTTGAAGTTGTACGACTACTTTGTTGCTCAGGCAAAACGAGCGTATCCGAAAATTGAAACAGGGTGTTATGGCTCGGATATGAGAGTATCGCTAGTCAATGATGGTCCGGTTACATTTTTATTGGAGTGCTAGGAAGTTGTCGGTGGTTCGTGTTTTCTTGCAAGGTCTTAGGGGGCGGTTGTTACAAAACTACGACGAAAGTATGAAATATGTCTAGCGCTAGCTCTGGTAGGATGCGCATTGGCTATTTTAGTGTGAGGATTGCAAGTTGTTACTTGAGTTTTCCCTAACTTATTGAAAGGTAAGGTGATGGTGGTGGTTTAAGGGTTATGTTATTAGCTTAAATTAACAAAATGTTACAAAAAATAATAGGATTAATTTGCAAAAAAACGTTTCATATATTAAATAGTAAATATGATTATAAACTTTAAGAAACACTTGTAACGTACTGTTTATTTGAAGTTTGTTAGTGCTTATATAAAATTACATGGTTTGTGATGTTATATAAGTGTTAATTAAGGTTCCTGTGATTCGTTAATTGAATGCGTAGTTGAGCTCTTTTGTGGGTGTTGAAGGTGTGACAGTTATGTATTTGAGCAATTTGGAATGCAAATAAGTAGTCAAGATAAAGAGCGATGAGTAATAAAATTTGCACTTTGTCATGAAAATGACATATCTTTTTACTACAAATGGACGCAGCAAATGTTCATTGGGAAATTTAAGCAAACTTAAAAATAGTTTTAACCCTTCAGCCTTCAAATTTTCATTAAGAAAAATGAAGTTGAAAAAATTAATAAACAAAAGGAAGACGAAATGAAAAAGACTCTGATTGCTTCAGCAGTTGCGGCAGCAGCACTATCTACCTCTGCGTTCGCTATGGATCCAGCTTCCGAGCTGGCTTCAAAGCTTGATAGCATGCCTACAGTGTACGGTAATATTCAGCTTGCATGGTATCACGCTGATGTTGATCCAGGTGGAAGTGAGTCTGCTTTGATCGATAATGGTTCTACTATTGGTTTCAAGCATAGCCATGAGATTTCTCCTGGTATAACGGCGTTCTTGAAAGCTGAGCTTGAATTTGATGCTGATGATAAGGCTGGTAATGGTGGTCTGAGTGGATTTGATGAAGCATACATTGGTGTTAAAGGTGACTTTGGTAAGGTTTGGGTAGGTTCTGATGATTCTACTTATGAGCGTGGAGTGGATATAATCTCTAACCATTGGGAGTTTGGTGACGGCGCAATCGATACCGCTTCGTATGATACTGGTGAGGGTGACTTGGTTCAGTATACAACCCCTTCAATGGCTGGCTTTGAAGTTGGTGTTGCTGTTCAAATTAATGGTGATGGAGAAAAAGGTGACAAGTCTTATCCGTACCAGCTTTCTGTGACTTATAGTCTTGACGCTTTGACGGTTGCATTTGCATTGGACTCAAATGACGGTGATCGTGCTTACTCTAGCGCTACTGACGGTTCAGCTCCAAATGATGAGAATACATACGGTTTGATGGCTTCCTATGATATGGGTGACTTCGGCCTTACTGGTGAATACCACACTCGTTCAGATGTAGAAAGCACCTATGGTTTGATGGGTACGTATAGTATGGGGGCTAATACGTTTGCAGCTGGTTATGTAATGATCGAAAGTGATGCGCCTGGTAGCAGTGAAGAGTCTTCTGGTGTCGCGCTTCAGGCCTTGCACAACTTGTCTGACCATATGTATGTGTGGACGGAAGCATACTTTGTTAATAGTGATCCAGGTGTGGCTGGTACAGCAGATAGTGATGGTACTGTTTTAGCTATGGGTGCTGCATACGTCTTCTAATCATTTGATTGGTTTGCGTTGTGTATCGAAAACCGACCTCTAATAGGGTCGGTTTTTTTGTGTGTAAGGTTTCAACAATTTCAATAGGGTCAGTCTCGATCGATAACTCTCTTTCTCCTAGATTGAGTTTTAAAAGCCTCTTATCTTCTATTTCCCTCCCTTAGCTCTTTCATCTAATATCACTCTCAAGTCTAAGCCGTCATTGTGAGCTAGAAATCGAATTTAGTTCACAAAATACCCCTGGAATGAGTATGTCAAAAGAAATTGAATTAAAGATGGTTGTAATGCCTGCAGCGTTAAAGTCCGTGCTGCCTGTGTTGCTTAATAGGTTGGGTGCGCAAGAGGTTAAAGAGACTTGGTTAGTTAATGCGTATTTTGATACCAGTGAGTTGTTGCTTAATCAAGCGCGCATTGCACTTAGGGTTAGGCAAAAAGAGGGTTTATTTATTCAGACCCTAAAAACTAAAGGGTATAGTGCAGGGGGGTTAAGTCAAAGAGGTGAGTGGGAGTGGGTAGTGCCAGAAAATAAGTTAGACGTCTCACTGCTGCATGAGGGGTTATGGCCAAGTGATATTCCTGTTGAAGAGTTGGATGCAGTTTTTGAAACTAACTTTAAGCGTATTAGTGCAATAATTGAATGTAGTGGCGCAAAAATTGAGCTGGCTGTGGATGAGGGGTGCATTTCATCAGATGAAGCTAAAGTGCCTTTAGCTGAGATAGAGCTTGAGCTAATGCAAGGGGATGTTGATGTATTGTTTGAGGTGGCATCAATAATCGCAAAAACGATGCCTGTAATGCTTGCGGATGTGAGTAAGGCTGAAAAAGGCTATCGCCTGAAGGATAATAGCTTATCTAATGAGTTTTTATATTCTTATGAATGTGTGAGTGATCATAAAGCTTATGTGAAAAACCTAGTATCACGAAACCTGGCATATTGGTTGTATTTGGTTGATCGGGCGAGCGTTGAATTTAGTAGGTCGTTGTTAGCTGATATGGCGGGGGTGTTGTGCGTTTTGCGAGAGGTTGTTTCGAATTATAAGTATGCCGATAGCTCGAAAGCGTTCGTTTCTGCAGGTTTGTTTGATTCTGAAATTGAGTATTTAAATGATTTGCTAGCTGGAGATGTTATGGCTGGGGGTGTTGATCAGCTATTGGCGCAAACTCGCGCAGGGGTTCTTGCTATCGATTTATCTCGTTGGCTGCGAAGCATCTAATATTTTATTGGTTTATCTGTGCTAGCCTATTGACGGGGCGTCTTAACAATATATAATGCGCCCCTCTTCTGCAGAAGGCACCGGAATACAGGGTGTTGGTAGAAGGCTAAGATGTTGAAATAAGATAACTTTTTTGG
>CAJXUY010000015.1 GCA_913060665.1 uncultured Oleiphilaceae bacterium | reverse complement strand
TGAAGGCAAAAAGCCTCTTATTTGTTGATACTTTCACAGCCTCGAAGCGGAATCAGGAGTTATTGTAATATCGATAAGCCTCCTTGATTCCAGTCGTGCCCAAAACGTATCACGGGGTAGGCGCTACCTTTTTTCGTCACGGTTACAGAGAAATAACGCCTGCATGATTATCGATGCTAAAACGGCAGTCGCACCTCAAAGCATACTCCGCTATTATCTTTTAGGTTGCAAGCGTGTACGACTCCGTCGTGATAATCGGTAATGAGCTTAACAATGACTAAGCCTTGCCCCATATGCCCCTCCTCTTGTTGCCCCCCTCTCAGCGAAATAAACGAACTGAAAATTTCACGCTGCATATTTTCAGGTAACAATGGTCCTTCATTGCTCACTGATAGTGAATAATAGTGAGGCTTAGTGGTTAGCTCGATTGAAATTTTTCCGCCTTCATGGGTGAAATCTTTGGCATTATCGACCAGTTTGTCCATCAATTGAGCGATTAGTTCAGGCGCCCCTGATGTAGGTCTGGCTTCAGGGCTAACCAGGATTTCAATATGGTGCTTGGTCAGTAGGCTTCTAAACGCTTCTCCGGTACTGATTACCACTTCTGTTAGATTAAATGGCTCTTTTTCTGTATTGGCGATACTCTTTTCGAGTCTTGAAGCTTCACTCATCGACTGAATAATTAAGCTAAGGCGTCTAGTACCTTCGTTTGCTCTAAGTAAGTAGGTACTTACTTCATTGAAATGTTCACTTACAAATAACTGCTCGTTAATCGATAGGTTTTCAATCGATGAGCGCACAATTGCGAGTGGTGTTTTGAGTTCATGAGAAAGCTTGCGTGAAAAGTTCTCAAGATACTCAGTGTAATGGGTAACCTCTTGGTGCATGGCCGCGAAACTACGTGAAAGGTCGCCTAGCTCGTCTTGCGTGGTTGAAGGCAAAAAGTCATGCCTGATACGCCCATCTTCACTGATAGAGGTATCAATTTGGTTGCGTAGTCGTGTGACGCGCCAAGAAAGCAGAGATGAGAATCCAAGCAGTACTAGCACTATTAACAGTACGACGGAAAAGCTGACCGCAATTAATTTAACCATAGCGCTATCTGAGAGTGAGGCGATTGCATCTGTAGTTTGCTCAACTAAAATAACGCCTGGAGCGATCTTTGCGACTGGGTCTTGGTGAATGAGATCAATAGGGTATGCGGCAGCGATGATGGCTTGATTATTGACAGGGTCATGAAACCAGTTGGTTGTAGGCTGGCTCTTTAAGGCTGTACGAATCGCTTGATTATTACGTTGACCAGGGGGTGTTTGCTGTTCTGCGTCGGCAGGTTTTTGTTGGCCCAATACGGCTTTGAATAACGACAACAGTATATCCCGAGCGAGTGATTCATACTCCCCCTGTTGCCATGGTGCACTATAGACTTCTTCGTTGGTTTGACCTATTTGTGCGATGACCCAGTGATTGCTATCGATCAGACTAATACGAGTGAAGTCTCGATGATAGGGCTCAATCAGTGTTTCTAATGAGCTGGTGCGATGGACAACGGTGGGTAGCCTACGGTGCTCCTCGGGCGGTGTAATGCCAGACCATGCATTCTGAGCCGCGTGACCAGAGGCTTTGATGATGGTGAACCCGAGGCCACCTTTCACCCTAGATAACGGCATCTCTAGCTCAACTTGATAGCCCTCGCGAGTATCCTGCCAATACCCTCTCAGGGATGTATCTTTAATAAAACGTCTGGTGCCGCTGCGGGTCAGTAGGTCGACAGGCCCAGGGGCAATGGGGCTAGCAATAGTGTCGACTACATGTCCTTGTTGTGTGTTAAATTTAAGTAGCAAGTGGTCACTATTCTTTAGTTCTCGTTTAGCAGGGTTTCGATAACGTGTGTTGGGGGTGGTGACTTTTATAAATAAGTAAAGGTGCTTGCCACGAACACCTGCTTGATAGGCAACAGATAGTTCGTTGTTTGAGCTTTTTAGCGAGGTGAGTTCTTGAGCGGCGGCTCTCCAATCGTCGAAATACCCGTCCAGAATAATAGGGGCAGGTAGTTTGAATGCGTAAACGGAGTGATAGTCTTTAATAGAGGGTGATGGTTGCTCAATGTTTTTTTTGGCTAGCTGCTCGGCAATTAGTTTTGCATGCTGACTCAGGTTGGTGAGTTGGTTCTGACGTAAGGTTTGCTCTAACTCTTGTATGAATAGATAGCCTGCCCATGGAATAAGAAGCGTGAGCAAACTAATCAGAAATAACTGATGACGTAACCTCAAAACGGTAGTCCTGACAGGGTTGTGTCATGGGCGATAATTAATCGAATGGTTGCAGGGTATCTACGCGTCATCAAGTTTCCAGCGATAGCCCATGCCGTAAGCCGTTTGAATGTTATTAAAACCGCTATCAATAGAGGTGAACTTTTTGCGTATCCGTTTGATGTGTGAAGTGATAGTATTATCATCTAATACAGTGTTGGCTGCATCCATCAATTGAGTGCGGTTTTTTACATGGCCGGGGTGCTTGATTAATGCGTGAAGCATCCAGAATTCGGTTACAGTAAGGTCAATCAAGTAAGACTTCCAAGTCACAATCATACGATCAACGTTGACATCTAACGAGCCTCGAGTGAGTAGCTCTTCGTGTGTTTTTACATTGCGTTGCATAGCCTCTACCCTGCGGAAAAGTGCAACAATACGGGCCATCATATGAGGCAGCGAGATATCTTTGGTGAGATAGTCATCTGCACCTAGTTTGAGCCCTAAAATCTGGTCTAGTTCGCTGTCTCTGGCGGTGAGAAATATCATGGGCAGTTCAGGAGATTTAACCCTCAATTGACGACATATTTCAAACCCTCCCTCAATGTCATCACCCAGCCCTACGTCAATAATCACCAAGTCTGGCAATGTGTTTTCAAAGTGCGCGAGTGCATCGATTCGATTGTCAAAGTCCACTACTTCATAGCCGTACTTGGTGAGCGCATCACAATAGTTTGCGCGGATCGCAGGTTCGTCTTCTATGATGGCTATTTTTCGTTTCATGGTTTATCTGGCTCTTGGTTTCCAGTACAGCGCTATTTATCAATATTGTTTGCTAAGGTGATGATAATTAAAGCATGACTGAGGCGATAGCACTATCCCTGTAAGATGCTTTGTCATAATTCATCACATTTCATCCCTAACGTTTCACTTTTCGTCCTCTGAATCGACGCTTTTGATTGTTGTAATGACGGTAGATTCAAATTGAACGCGAGCTAAATGTCATAATAAGAGGGCTGGAAAATGGGACTTACAGTAACGGGGGATCAATTCGTTGTTAGGCAAGGTGAGTGTGGTAGCGCTCAGAAACGGCTAACTAGATCTTGGTGGTATTCAAGAATACAAGACATGCTTATGTTGATGGCTCTACTGATGTTGCTGACAGGGTACAGCTTGTCTGCACAGGCTTTTACAGAGCAAGGTGTTGAGCGTGAGGTAACTCTTGATCAGGTGGATAGCGGCCGGTTGCTATGGAAGCCGCTATTATCGAACGGTAGCACTGCAACGTCTGGTCGAGATATTCACTATAAACCTGCAACGTTATTAGCAGAAGACGTTGCGATTAATGTGTCAGGATTAATCTTAACGGCCACCCTAAAGCAGAGATTTAAAAATGATACGTCAGAATGGTTGGAAGCGATTTATGCGTTCCCTCTGCCTGAAAATGCCGCACTTTATAAAATGGAAATGAAGGTTGGAACTCGGCTGATTAAAGGAGAGGTTAAGGAGAAGGCTCAAGCGAAAAAAATCTACCAGAATGCCAAGGCTGCTGGGAAAAAATCAGCACTGGTAGAGCAGCATCGCCCCAACTTATTCACTAATAATATCGCCAATATTCCACCTGGAGAAACGATTGAAATCACGCTGGAATACAATCAGGTGGCTCGTTATGACCAGGGTATGTTCGAGCTTCGATTTCCTCTCACCACTACGCCTCGATACTTCCCTGGCACGACTATTTCTGAGGATGGTGTCAGCCACAAAGTTCCAATGGGCGCTGAATCAGCAGAAGCCATTGCTAGTCATATTAACGAACAAAATCCGTCATCTACTATTGATGCTATGACCGGGTGGGCTTTACCTACGACTCAAGTACCGGATGCTCATTTAATATCTCCTTTTACAGTTCCTCTTGCTGTGATGCCGGCGAACTCCCATAACGTCACACTGGTGGCAGACATTGATGCTGGCTTCCCTGTTGAAAATATGAGCAGTTTGAGTCATCAGGTGGTTGTTCAGTCGCAAGACTATGATGGTCAAGAAAGGGGAGGGCAGAGTCGCTATCAGGTGAGTCTCAATAGTGGCAAAAGCCCAATGGATCGAGATTTCGTTTTGACATGGCAATCTCAGATGGGGGCTGAGCCCAAAGCGGCGTTGTTTAGTGAAGAGTGGAAAGGGGAGCAATACTCGTTGTTAATGGTGATGCCTCCTCAGCAATTGCCAGAAGAGATGATGTTGCCCAGAGAGCAGGTGTTTGTGATCGACACGTCTGGGTCAATGGGCGGAGAGTCGATACGGCAAGCAAAAGCGTCATTGGTGAAGGCTCTCCATAGCCTGAGGGCAGGAGACCGGTTTAATGTAATTGAGTTTAACAGCTTTACTCATTCGCTGTTTAAACGCTCTGTACCTGCTAGTCCTCAAAAGGTCGCTGAGGCGCTTGATTATGTTAGAAGCTTGCAAGCCAGCGGTGGAACTGAAATGTCTTCCGCACTGACGGCAGGTTTTTCAGGCGCGGTTTATCCTGGTTACCTTCGTCAGGTAATTTTTGTGACAGATGGTAGCGTGGGGAACGAGGCGGCGTTATTTGATCAAATTCAACAGGAACTGGGCGACTCAAGGTTATTTACTATCGGTATCGGGTCGGCACCGAATAGCTACTTTATGAGAAAAGCTGCGGAGTTTGGTCGAGGGAGTTTTACCTATATTGGTGATTTAACCGAAGTGGAGGCCAAACTGAAAAGCCTATTTGATAAACTGAGAGCACCGGTGCTGAGTGACTTGGCGATGAGCCTCACTAAAGACGGCTCTTCAACCAGATTTGAACATTACCCAAGCAAAATAAATGACCTCTATTTAGGTGAGCCGGTTGTTCAGGTGATCAAGCATACTAAAAAAGCATCTGCTATCAGGTTGTCGGCTAACAGTGTTGGGATGTATCAAAGTCAGACACCTCTTTGGGAGCAGACTATTGACCTCAATGGCGCTAAACAAGCCAAAGGTATCGCGACTTATTGGGCCAGACAGAAAATTGAGTCTTTGGTGGATTCAGCCTCTCTTGATAATGCTAAAGAGAATAAAGAACGCCTTCGAGGGGATGTGATTGCCGTCGCGCTGAAGCATCACTTAGTTAGCCCTTATACTAGCTTGGTTGCGGTTGAAGAGGTTGTTTCAAGGCCTGAAGCGTTAGCGTTAAAGCAAGATGCTGTCCCCCAGTTATTGCCAAAAGGCAGCACGCCCAAAATGGTTCGGCTTCCTCAAACCGCAACCTCATCGCAACTGTATATGCTCGCCGGTTTTTTATGCTATATGCTGGGGGTTGGGCTGTTTTACCAGAGCCGTTTTAGAGCACCCTTTAAAAAGCATATACCTTTAACGAAAGGGGAGTCATCAACGGGAGGAGAGTCATCATGAAAAAAATGATTTTACTGATGTCTTTAGGGTCGCTGTTGATGGGGTTGGGTGGCGCTATTCAACTAAAGGCTATGGCCGCTCAATGGATGCTCGAATATGCCTGGCAGAGCTCCTTGAAACATCACCAAAGCCAAAAGCCGTGGCCTTGGGCTGATACTTGGCCTGTGGCAAAGTTACAGTTAGGTACTGCTGATCCGATGATTGTTTTAGATAGTGTGAGTGGTCAGGCCTTGGCATTTGGGCCAGGTCGAATGTTGGGCACAGGAGGGGCTGAGAATAAAAGGTTGATGGTGGTGGCAGGTCATCGAGACACCCATTTTAGTTCACTCAATGGTTTGAGTATTGGTGATGAAATATCGGTTCAGGACCTTCATGGCCTATGGCGGGTTTATGTGGTCTCTGAGATCGATATTATTAACGCTGAAACGCATATGATAGATCTTACCGAAGATGAGCAGTCTCCTCCTCGGTTGATGCTGGTTACCTGCTATCCGTTTGATTCGATTCAAGCAGGCGGCCCGTTACGCTATGTTGTAACAGCCAATGAGGCAGTATGAGTTTTCTTAACAGACAGTTCTGAGCTATTTACAAAAACTGGGGGCTTTTTGTAGGTCGGGTTTTAACCCGACCTACAAGTCAGGCTTATACATGAGTTTAAATAATGTGCTTTCATGCAGAGCTATCAATCGAAAGCTGCTGTTTGGCTAGCTTGCCTAATGTTTGAATGGCGGCTTCACGTTCGGTTGTCCAACTATTGGCATAGCTGATTCGAATAGAATGAGGATACTTTTTAGGGTCGGATGAAAATATTTCTCCTGGGGCAATTAGAATGCGGTGTTCCCGAGCCTCCTGGTAGAGTTTGGTCGCCGCAACGCCCTTTGGGAGCTGAATCCACGCTACAAAACCGCCTTGAGGAGCGGACATTCGGGTGCCTTCGGGAAAGTGCAGCGAAATGAGATCTGTCAGCCTATCGCGACGTTGGCGATAGGCGTCTCGTGCCAATCTTAGGTGGCGGTCATATCCACCACCTGCCAGAAACTCAGCGACAGCCATTTGAGGTAGGCGAAAGCTGCCGGTGCTACTGAGAAATTTTTGGTATTCGATTAGCTTGAGGTATTTTCCGGGCATCACCCAGCCTATACCCAGTTGTGGTTCAAGTGTTTTAGAAACCGAAGAGCAAAGCAGCACCTGACCTTTTGAATCGAACGCTTTTACCGCTTTCGGGCGCTGTGCCCCGTAGCCTAGGTCACCATAGATATCATCTTCAATTAAGGGCACATCGTATTGGTAGATTAGATCAAGCAGTTCCTGTTTGTTTTCATCGGGCATCAGCGTGCCCACCGGGTTACTGAAACAGGGGATGCTTAACACAATATTGATGGGCCATTGTTCAAATGCCAGTTTTAATGCCTCGATACTCATGCCGTGTTCGGCGTTAGAGGGAATCTCGATGGCTTTCAACCCAAGCGCTTCGATCAATTGAAGCAAACCATAGTAACTAGGTGTTTCAACAGCCACGATATCACCCGGTTTTGTGAGTGCCCTTAAACAAAGCCCCACGGCCGCTTGGCAGCCTTCGGCAATCACAATATCTCCTGGTGATATTAGTATGCCTGCATCGATAGCGCGTCTGGCTAATTGACGCCTTAATGGGTCGCTGCCTTTGCTTGAGTCATAACCAATCCCGATGAATGGTTCAGTGCGAACCTTTTGAGAGAAAATTCGTTTCAACTGATTGATGACCGGAAAATCACTTGCCGGAACAGCTGCCCCGAAGCTAATTAAGTCCGGAGAACTTGAGTCCCGCATCACTTCCATTACGAGTTCAGGTGTGGAGACCTCTTCGGGTGAATTTGCTGCCTGAGTAATTGATGGCGCCTCAGGCACTTTATTCAGGTTCCGTCTTACGTAATAACCTGACTTAGGGCGAACCTCAATCATACCCCAGTCTTCTAGTAAGCCATAAGCCGCAAGAATGGTTGAAACGCTCGCTTGCTGCTGTTTAGCCAAAGCTCTTACGGAGGGGAGCTTATCTTCAGCTTTATAAAGTCCTTCACGAATATGTTGCTGTACTTGGTTCGCTATTTGACTATAACGGTGCTGTTCCATGGAGAGTATCCAGTGATTGGTTTAATAATTGGGGTGGACTCATGATCAATCGGTACAGATTAAGGTCAATAACACCATAACAGATAAGTTTGTATTGATCTGTTATGGTTTAAATAGTCTAGTTTTGAATCTGTTTCGGTTCAATGATTTTCTCTATCATTATCTTACGGTGGACGACCCCGCTCAACGACAGGTAAGGAGAGAGAAATGACATCAATTGTTAGATTTGGCCGCTATCAAGTTGTGCTATTAAAGCGCGACAGAATCAGCCCAGCATTACTAGAGCGCCTAAGAGGCTGGTTAGTCAAGATCAATCAATATCGACAGAACGTGCAGCAGCGCAGAAAGCTCGCACAGTTGCCTGACTATTTACTGAAAGATATCGGTGTGACACGGGCAGATGCACTGAAAGAAGCAGAAAAGCCATTTTGGAAGTAATGTCAGAGAGCACCTGACTATCAATGGGCTACTTACCTTTTTTCTGGAAGATGCATTATTCTGATAGTCTTGTGACTCGGTGACAAAACAATAGATTTATACGATAGAAGGATCTCTCAATGTCTGAACTAAGCTTGGTTATTGGTAATAAAAACTACTCATCATGGTCACTAAGGCCTTGGCTGCTACTCAAGCACTTTGATATTGATTTTAAAGAGATTCGTGTGGCGCTGTATACCCCCGAAACGCACGAGAATTTAGCTAAGTATTCACCTTCATTAAAAGTCCCCGTTCTTATTCAAACCTCGCGGGTTATCTGGGACTCATTGGCTATTTGTGAATATATTTCTGAATCACACTTGAGTAATCGAGGTTGGCCCAAAAGCGCTGATGCTCGAGCGATAGCGAGGTCGGTATGTGCAGAAATGCACTCTGGATTTTTCGCACTTCGTAACGAACTTCCGATGAATTGCCGAAAACAGTTTTTAGACTTTGAGCCTTCTGCTGCTGCATTAAGTGAAGTGCAACGTATTAAGGCTATATGGGGAGAGTGCCGAGAGCGCTTTGGTTTGGATGGCGAATGGTTATGTGGTGAGTTTTCAATTGCTGATTGTATGTTTGCGCCGGTCGTTATTCGCTTTCATGGGTATGGCATTGTGCTCGAGGGTGAATTAAAGGCATATGCTGAACGAGTGCTTTCACACCCTGATGTCGCTATCTGGATTAAAGAGGGGGCTGAAGAGAGTGAAGTGATTGAAATTGCAGAGGTGTAAGATTTGTAAGTGAGAATCCATTGCATAAAAACAATGGATTCTCGCTCACCTAAGATCGCACTACTAACGTCTTCTAAGCGTCCTATTACTATTGTCTTGAGTGCGAGAATCAATCCGCGCCACAATTTCTGCCATTTCTCCCGCTGACGAAGAGGCCATCGCTTGCTTTTTGGCTTCGAGCATCGCTTTCTCTTTTTCAATCATGCGCTGTAAGCGTTTATCTTGAACATTTGAAATTGATTCACTCTTTTTCGCTGTCTCTGGCGCTTTTGGTGCATACTGCTGCGCCCGTTTTGCTCGGATAATTTCATTAAGTGCTCGGGCTGATTTTATTGCCATTGCTCGGTCAAACAGCGGTTTGGTCGGCGTTTCAACGGGCTCACTTTTCTCAATGAACCCCGTTTTGATTAGAGCCTGAGTAAGTTGTTCCGTGTCAGCGATCGTCGCTTTATTAGCAGTAGGCGTGCGGGTCAGCGTTGATTTAACAGGCTGCTCTGCTTTTGCTGTTTTTGTTAATGTCCCTGACTTGGCTGCAGGTTTAGCTTTTGCCTTGGTAGGCTTTTGTGTTTTTCTACGGAGCTCAATAGAGGCGATGACTTTGCTCATCTGAACAGCTTCACGACGCTCTGCGGCTTGTTTCGCTTGGGCTCGTTCCTCACGCTCTTTGTCAATCCGCTCTCGGATTTGCTGCTCTTTGACTCTTGAGGAAGTACGACCTGTTGGCAATTTTTCTTTTGCTAGCTTATCAGTAGCCGCTTTAGGGCTTGCAGAAGGCTTGGATTGAACGGAAGCCTTCTTGGCGGTCAGCTTTTGCGCGCTGGCGGCGACTTTCTCTCTTTCAACCTTTCTTGCAAGTTGCTCAATGAGAGATTCTGTTCGGTCTACCGCTACAGGCTTAGTTGCTTCTGCTTTACTTGAAGGAGGTGTGTCATTTGCGGTGACTGACTCATCGGAATCGTGTATATCGTCCTGTGCCTCCGTCTTATCACTTGCCCGTATTGACGGTATTGGAATTAAATCGTCGTCGCTATCATTTGCCAGCGATTTTTCGATATCCTCAAGTAGTTTTGACGCTTCTCTATCCGTTAGCTTCTTACGTTTAGCAGACGGCAAGGCGTCTACCTTACCGGTATTAACAACGGTTGCACCTAAGTCATGCTGAGCTTCTCGCATCAGCTGCCTTATTTCTTTTGGGTCTTCTCCAAACCCCCACTCTTCAACACTAAAAACATCTGTGTCGTGGTTTCTAATTTCATCAAATATTTCACCCTCAGAACCTTCGTTCGCTTGGGTAATTAATTGCTCCCATCTATCTTCAGGAGCGTTACGGCTAGACGCCACAAAAACACGGTCAGACTCATTATTCGTAACGGTAAAAACGATCACACAACAACCTGCAAAAAAAATGAACGGTCAATACTTCAAACACTGAAGGCGGAAACGATGATGCCTTGTTCAGAGTTTACGAAAAGTGGCCGGCAATTATAGTGTGCAATAAAAAAAATGTAAGAATTGACAAAGTAAAAAGACGCTAAGAATAAGTAAGAAATGTTGTAGATGCTTGAAACCACTGTAGTGAAAAAAATGTTACTGATTGTCTAATTTTTTTAATGGGCTTGTGAGGTCTAGAGGAAAGCCCCTATTTGAGGCTTTTTCAATGATATTAGTCGTGTTTAGGCACGCTGATTAGTTACGTCGAATATAATTATCACTATCGACTTCATCTCCCGTTTTCAGTTTCGATTGCATTTCAGAGCCACAATTAAGGAAGAAAAGTAAAAATTCGCGCTGAATGTCCGTGTCCTGAAGTCTTGAGGCAAACCGAACAAGCTCTCGCAGAGAATTATCATCTTCAATGTTGAACTCTTCGTGGTATCTCTCGTAAATCAGATCTTCCAATCGCTCAAGGTGAAATACGCCCGTGTGGGTTAATTGTATATCCTTCATGACAGCGTTGGATTCCGTTTGGCTGATAAAGTGCACATCAATCATCCATTTAGTTTTATTATTTTTAATATCCTCCTATCTATTTAGCCTAGATTGAATGATTATGCCATCCATTTTGGGAGAAAATCATGAAATTATGACTAAAGTATTATGAAAGTTTGAAAATCATGCTAAATCAGCTGGTTAGCCTTGTTATTATGACGGTTATCTCATTAATTTCTGGCATAAAAAAGCCACCTCATTGCGAGGTAGCAAATAGGGGGTTAGGGAAGGGAGGCGTTATTAGTTTGCTGCATAGTGTGTGACGGAATATTCGATTTCAATGCGACGGTTTTCTGCAAAATTGAGCGTGCTGACGAGTGGGTAACCGCCCCCCCAGCCGACCGTTTTAATTCTATCTTTACTGACGCCTTGTTTGGTCAGTTCAGAAACCATCATATTCGCCCGTTGTTGAGATAATCTTAAGTTGTAATTGGCATTACCTTGGGCATCTGTATGGCCGTGAACCGTGACCTGGAGCTCTGGGTTGGCTTTAAGGTATTTTGCATGTTGTTCTATTAAGTCAATATCCTCTTCAGTGAGGCTTGATTGATTAAAACCAAAATGAAACACTCGCTTGCTTGGACGGAGTGAAGGTTCTGACGGCGAGGCAGGTAGAGGCGTATTTATTTGCGTAATGTTTGCACTAGCTAATTTGGATAAGATCTCAGGGTTTTCGATGACGAGTACGGTCATGGGGTCGCTTCCTTCTTGAGTGCTATCAATTAAGCGGCTGTTGTTTTCCAATGTGTTGTCAAGCTCTGATACTTGAACTGTGATCGGAGCGTCGGGCAATGATTGTTCAACCGGTTCATGGACTGAAAGGTCTGGGCCTGCGTTGATTGGGGCCTCTACTTCAGCAACCGTATCGTTTTTTCCATGTTCTTCTGCATGAGGGCTTATTATGTCTAGTTGGGTTTGATCTCTAGATACTGTAGCACCCTGGTTACTGGCGCATGCCGCTAACACCGACAATGGGATGGCGACGAGTAAAGGCTTTAGTGTAAAGCGTGTGGGGAATATAGTTTGGTTGTGTTTTGTTTTGTTCATATCAAATTCTCCGTGATTAAAAGGGGATGATGATGGCTATTAACCTAGAGCTTCGTTAGCTCCTTGATCGTTATTAAACAAAACTGATGTGGCAGGGCGGTGGGGGCTAAGTGGCGAAAATACGCTGTAATGTGATGAAATGTGGCACTGTGGGAAATTCTAAACCGGATAATTTAATGTTATAAAAGACTCCCTAATAAAAACGTTAACGCCTGTAGCGAATAAAATAGTTTGATATATGAGTAAAATAATAGAAAAGGTCGCCTGTTAGATGCTTATCATCCCTGTTGAACGGCAAATTGATTGGCGTAAACCACCCTTAATGACGCTAGCCATTATTCTGATTAACCTGTTGGTGTTTTTTCTTTATCAGTCTCAAGATTCTGAATTACTGGAAAATGCAGTTGATCAATACCTAGGTGCTGACCTAGCACAGTTAGAAGCACCGGTTTACCTAGATTACCTAGAGCGCCGTATCAGACTGCAACAAGATGACCGGACGGAATTGGCTATTGCTGTAGCGAACGCGATAGATGATAAAGATGCTGAATGGTTAGCCTACGTCATACTGCTTGACCCAGGGTTTTATGCCATGTTGGTCGATGAAGGCATGCTGTTTTGGCAAAACGATACTTATTTTAAGTGGAAGGAGGTCAGGTCAAGTATTGTTGAAAACTATATCGATCAGATCAGTGCGCGCCGACTGGGATTGATTCCTGCCGATATTCAGCTTTCTGATTTAGTGGGGTACCAGTTCTTACATGGAGGTATTGGCCACTTACTCGGTAATATGGTTTTTCTGTTCTTACTTGGTTTTACCGTCGAGAGAGCCTTAGGTAAAAGTAAATTTCTTATTGCATACTTGCTGTGCGGGGTATTGTCTGGGTTGTTTTTCGCAGCCTTTGATAGTCAAAGCCTTGTGCCTTTGGTGGGGGCATCGGGCTCTATTTCAGGCTTGATGGGCATGTATGTCGCGATATTTGGTTTGCAAAAAATTCGATTTTTCTACTTTCTCGGCGTCTACTTTAATTATTTTTCCGCCCCAGCTCTCGCTATTTTACCTATATGGATCGGAAAAGAGGTCTATGATTATTGGCTGGGGGAAGCCTCGCGTGTTGCTTATATGGCTCATGCAGGAGGCCTAATCGCCGGAGCAGGAATGGTTTGGATATTAGGTAAAAGCTGGTTACACATTAAAGAAGAGTTTTATGAGCCTGATGAAACAGAGCAAGATGACGAGTTCAGGAAAAGCTACTCAAAAGCGCTATCGTTAATCTCGCAAATGGAGTTTACGCAGGCGAAATCGCGATTCACAGCATTATATAAACAGTACCCAGATAATCTCGGCATGCTAGAGCATTTATACCATTTAGAAAAACTGGATCACAATGATGATAGTTATCATCAGCATGCCCAGAAACTGATAGAGGCATCTCTAAAAAAGAATGTATTTTCTCTCATGCTCGATACCTATAAAGACTATTTAAAACGAGTTGAGTCAGATAGCCGGTTAGACGTGGTTTATCACAACAAAGTGCTTTATGCCTGCTTAAGGCACGATTCGGTAAAAGAGGCCGAACGTGCATTTGAAAACTTGAGAAAGCACCCAGATATTTCTTCTGAGTTGCTTAAAGAGGCTTGCCAGATACTGATTCAAGAGTTTAGAAAACGTCAGCAGACCATGAAAATCAATCAATATCAAAGGGTAATGTCACAGTTGTAGGTCTATGCTTGGTTTACAGCAGGCTTAACGGCACTGAGCGCTTGCAGGTAGGGTTTAAGTGTACAGTTAATTAAATGTTTATTGACATATACGCAGATATCGAAACGGCAGAACGACATAAAGGGGCAAGCATGCTTAGTCTGGATATGAAGAAGGTAATAAAGTGATCAATGTATTTCGTACTATTAGTGTCTTGGAAGGTTTGTCGTATTTAGTTATTTTGAGCGTTACGCTTGGAATTATCAGTCGAGAATGGGTCTTTCCTCTGGGTATGACGCATGGAGTACTATTCTTTCTTTATTTTATCGCATCTCTGGTTTTATCGGGTAAAAAAGGGTGGCCGGTTTGGGGGTGGCTAATTCTACTAATGGCCTCAGTGATCCCCTTTGCATTTGTATTTGTAGAACTGTATTTTCGGAAAACTGAGCAGGTCACTTCCAATAGTTCGATGTAGGTCTATCCAAGTAAGAGTTGGGAGGTAATTTAGCCTCTTTCAGCTCAGTATGACTGCTGTTTGGTTGAGCGCTTTTGGATTAGTAAAATAATAGTTACGTTGAGGTATTGTTGTGAAATGGAACCCTTTTAACACCTCTGTTGGTCTTGCTTTAGGGGGGGGGGCTGCGAAGGGAATTGCCCATATCGGCGTATTAAAAGCGTTTGAGGAAGAGGGCGTTAGAATATCTTACCTATCGGGTACGAGTATTGGTGCTTTGGTGGCTGCTTATTATGCGTTTGGCAAAAGTCCTGATGAGATCTTGGCGGTAGGAGGGCAGCTGAGTTTTAAACGTATGACCAGCTTTAGCCTAAGGATGATGGGTGGTTTTTTCACCACGAATGCAATACAAGAGATGATCTTGCGGGACCTTGGTGATGTCAATATTGAAGATGCTCTTATTCCTCTATCCATTTGCACCACTGATATTGTAAGTGGGGAACAAGTCGCTTTCGAAAAGGGTCGTTTGGCCGACGCGGTGTGTGCTTCTGTTGCTGTACCGGGGGTGTTTTCACCGGTAGAGATAAATGGACGAAAACTGGTTGACGGAGGGTTGGTTGAAAATGTTCCTGTTTCACTAGCAGAAGACCTCGGTGCAGGGATTATTGTAGGTATCGACCTCAATGGGGTTAAACGTTATCCTGAGCCAACAGGGATAATTGATGTGCTTGGCAATGCAATTGATATTTGCATGGACCTCAAAACCAGAGATCAGTTGAAAGGCGCTGATATTGTATTGTCACTTGATCTTACTAGTTACAGCAGAGCCGATAATACGGATTGTATTGATCAGTTAGTAATGGAGGGCTATCGCCCCATGAAGGCAAAGATACGTAAATTACTCTGGTTTAAGAGAACCAATATGATTCGTTATCTTATGAAGATATTGAAAGATATTATACCGCTTAAAATTCCAGACCTGATTAAACGAAAGCTAATAGAATCCCTTCCGAGTATTAAAATAAGGTAGCTTGTGAGAGGCTATTTCTTCCACCAACTAAAATAATAATCAGGAGCACTAGCGATGCCCGCCAAAGATAATACTATTGAGCATATAGACACTCTCATTATAGGCGCAGGGCTGTCCGGTATTGGTGTCGCCTATTATCTACAAAAGGAGCACCCGCAAAAGTCTTTTGTGATATTAGAGGCGAGAGAAACGACTGGGGGAACATGGGATCTATTTCGTTACCCAGGCATTAGGTCTGATTCTGACCTGCATACCTTCGGTTATGAGTTTAAACCTTGGATTGATAACCAAGCTATAGCCAGTGCGGATAAAATACTGGCTTACTTACGCCAAGCGGCATCAGAGAATGATATTGATCGCCGTATTCGATTTCAGCAAAAGGTTGTCAGCGCCGATTGGTCTACTGATAACGCTTGTTGGCATGTTGAGGTTGAGCGCGTGGATACAGGTGAGCGTTCCAGTATGACCTGCAACTGGCTGTTCTCAGCCGCAGGCTATTATCGATATGATAAAGGCTATACTCCCGATTTTAAGAATGTTGATAGGTTTAACGGCCCGGTTATTCACCCTCAAGAATGGCCAGAAGACCTTGATTATCAGGGAAAGCGTGTATTGGTAATAGGCAGTGGGGCTACTGCAGTCACACTGGTGCCGGCTATGGCGGATAAGGCGAAACACGTGACCATGCTTCAGCGCACGCCTAGTTATGTGATGAGCTTGCCTAGCGAAGATGTGATCGCCAATGGGCTCCGAAAGGTCTTACCCGGTGATATGGCTTATGCGATAACCCGCCGAAAAAATATAGCCATTGCTCGCGGTATTTGGCGCTTTTGCCAGCGCTTTCCAACGTTATCCCGCAAAGTCATTCGTTTTAGCAACAAACGAGCACTGCCTAAAGGGTACCCGGTAGATAAACACTTCAACCCGCCATATAACCCATGGGACCAACGTTTATGTGCAGTACCTAATGGCGACTTATTCAAGGCGATATCTGAAGGTGAGGCATCGGTAGTTACTGACCATATTGATACCTTTACCGAGAAGGGCGTGTTGCTGAAATCTGGTCAGGGGTTAGACGCTGATATTATTGTTACTGCGACAGGGTTAAATCTGCAATTATTCGGTGACATTGATATGTCGGTCGACGGCCAGCCGGTTGATATGTCGAAAAAAGTTGCCTTTAAAGGGTTGATGCTGGATGGTATACCAAACTTTGCCTTTGCGATTGGTTATACCAACTCTTCTTGGACGTTAAAAATTGGACTGGTATGCGAGCACTTATGTCGTATATTGTCTCATATGGATAGTCATGGTCAGTCGATTTGCTGTCCTGTGCTTCCGTTGCCAGATATGCCCACTCGCCCGTTGTTAGATTTTGGTGCGGGCTATGTGCTGCGGGCGCTGAGTCGTTTGCCTCGTCAGGGCGCTGGTGCTCCTTGGTTAGTTCCGATGGATTATGTGGTGGATAAAGGTTTGATGAGAAAAGGGCCGGTACAAGACCCAAACCTTAAATTCTATTCGCCGGTGAAAGAGCGGACACATCAATAAGAGCCTGTTACTGAAATGAAAGGCTCATAACGTGCCTAATGGTAGTTCACCCAAACACCAGCCGTCTGTGAGCTGCAACGTCAGCCAAATAATCAGGCAACTTACTTTGTGATGGGTGGTCGGCAAACCTTTGCTTTACAAACATTAAATATTTGGCTGCTTTATCCCATTGCTGTAAGCCATTGGCGAGAGTTTTGACGACAACAAGGTAGGTATCTGGGAGTTTGTCGAATGCATCAAATCGTTTATGCATGTCTTTTACCAGCACTAAAATAAGGCGGTATTCTCCCTGATGATAAAGTTGTTGGGTGAGCTGAAATATAAGCTCAGGATCCTGTAGTTGAAATGAGGGGTTGTGTTTGAGTAGGGTTTTCAGTAACTGAGCAGATTTTTCAGGCGTGTTGTTGCTGACGAACAGCCTTAAAATAGGCTGGGCGTATCGACTTAGTTTTTCTAGGTTGTGACTAGCCCATAATAGCTTGTAGAGTTGCTCTCTTCTGAAAACATTATTTGGGTTTTTCTTCAGTTGTTCCTCAATAATGCCTAGCACCGTGTCGTAACGACCTTCTTTTAAGTTGATATCAATATCTGCATCAATTCGTAAACTACGGTTATGTAGCATTGAAGGTGGGTCAGGTTGCTCATCCTGAACATCCGCTGCATAGCCCAGCTTATCTTGATACTGAAATAGTATGTAGCCTAAAAGGTGAAATACAATCACCATAAAGTAGCTGAACAAAAAACCTGAAATAGGGTTCGCTATCATGATGGGGAAGTGTTGAGTAACAAATTCTTGTATGGCTGTTAGGGTAAAAAACAGCAAGACCAAATGCGCGTAGAGCACCATATAAGGCCAGCCTATAGCGCCCATTAACGAAAGTTGTCTTAACGGGTTAATCGCATCGGTAATATTTTTCTCCAAGGCCAGGATGATGACACTGGCAGGAAAACTCAATAGTAAAAAGCCCGACACAATAATGGCCAATACGGGGCCACCGACACGGCCGGCTCCTGCGATCATTAACCCTATGATAATGAAAACACCTATTTGCTGAAAGATGACTCCCAACCCGTCACCGGTAAAGGCGGATGCAAAGGTCGGAGGCGTCATATGGCCTTCTGACGTGCGTTCAACAATGCTATAGACATACTTGGTAAGAATGCAGAAAAGCAAAAATGCACCGAGTAAACCGAACAGGTTTTGGCCCAAAAAGATAGGCACAAAGGTGCAAACCGCTATCAGTATCATAGGGTCGACAGCAAAGGGGTAGGCGAAGAATGTGCCGATGCGTGTCCAAAAAGGCTCTACATTGTTAGCAGCCCCTTGATAGCGTAGATTTTTACTGCACTTTGGGCAGAGTCCCTGCTGTTTAGTTTCGTCTGCGTCAGGCATGCAGCTCTTGCAGAAAAAAGTCATACACTTCTGACAGTGCCATTTTGCCGGAGATGTGGGGTGGTAGTGGCAGTGTTTATTCACGTGATATCGAAACTCGTTAGCCGTTGTATTATCTTACCAATAATGTCAGATGGTTCGTGTGTTGACTAGCAAAAGCCTCCATTAACACACCTTGTGAAGAAATAGATTCATTGGGATATCTATGCTTTAGCGCTTACTAAAATAAAGATGCGCAGTTTTTTTACTGAAATCCATCTCTTTACCATCTTCAAACTTTACTTTAAACGAGCGGTCGTCTTCGCCTATCACATTGCCGTCTCCAAATATGGCATGGTGTATCGCATCATGATGCCACGCGGGAGGTTCGTCACTTTGTTTGGTTTTTTGTTTTTCGAGTTGCTTAAGGGTGATGTTTTTTAATGCAGCATAGCGGCGAGCGATTTTTGTGGGTACATGATTAAGTGTTAACTCCGATGGATTATCCGCAGGCTGTAGTTTCTCACCTAGTTCATTACATAGGTCAAAACGCATTTCTTTAACAAATCGACTCGGCATTAATTCGTTAGTCGCTGAGCCACCTTGCTCCACCGTGGGGGGCACGAGTAGGTGTAGTTGTTCAATAGTGCGAGTCATCGCCACATATAATAGGCGGCGCTCACTCTCCATTAACGACTGCATATCATTGCTGGTACGGAGTGTATAAGGTAAAAACTTATCCATCATTCCTGGAATGATCACAATGGGCCACTCAAGACCTTTGGTGCGATGCATCGTTGACAATAATAGACCCGCTTCATTATTTTGCTTGCCGGCTCTAGCCCTTAGTTCATCCAGATGAATTAGGGTTTCTTCTGGTGGGTGGTTGAGTGAATGCAGATAACGAATGACGCCTTTTACGGTGCCGATACGTTCCTCTGCGGACTCATGAGTCATCGCTAGGCTGCGAATGCCTTCGTATAGGTCAGATTCCTGAACATAAAAACGAATAATGCTTGAAGCGCTGCCTGACTTGCCTTCGAGTCGTCTAAATAGTTTTGCTGTGCGGTCGATTTTGATTGACTGGATTTTCTTGAGGTCTGGCAATTTCATCTGTTCAAGGAGCGTTCCCCAGCCCGTAGGCTGCTCGGCTAAGGCTTGACAGAGTTGCCGTAGTTGAAATTCTTTTAGACCGATATGCGGAAAGCGTAAGATCTGTTCAAACCGCTGCTGCCTTGCAGGTGCAGGCATTGCCGAAAAGCGCCCGGCAGCTAGCTCCAGTATGGCACTGATGGTTTGCACTTCGCGCGTAAACAGTGCGCCGCGAGCGCGGTCTATTTTGTAGGGCACTTGCTGTTCAAGTAGCTGGAGTTCGATTTGTACACTCTGGCTCCATACACGAAAAAGCACTGCAATATTATTGAGGTCACCGCCATCACTGGCCAGCTGCTTGGCATAATCGGCAATAAAACGTGCGTCATCTGTAGAGCTATGCTTGGTGATTTCGGTGGCAGGCGTACTGGGGTGTGAGTGGCAGATAACGTCTTTTCGCCCTTTGTTAAAACTTATAAGGTGGTTGGCCAGCAGTGCGACCTTGTGACCATAGCGAAAGGTGTAAGACAGAGTTAGCTCTTTAGGGCTCTCGAACTCTTCAGCAAAACGATTAAGAATAAACTCTGGTCGTGCCCCTCTAAATTCGTAGATAGTCTGATCGGGGTCACCTACAACGGTTACCCTTGCGCGAGTGCCGGCGATGTACTTAAGCAGAAGGTGTTGTATCTCGTTGGTATCTTGGTATTCGTCGACCAAGATAATATCCATCTTGTTGCTCACCAAGGTTTGTAAAACCGGGTTTTGATGGATCGCCATAACAGGTTCATAGAGCATATCGGCGTAGGTAATACGGCGTTCTTGTTTGCGCCATTGTTCGAAGCGGTCAAATAACTCGATCAGATAGCGGTACTTGTCGGCGATTTCCAGTTCTTCGAACACAATATCAGCGGGTGAGAGCGTAGATTTGACCAGGTCAATAAAATTAGAGGCAGTTTCTACATGCTCCTTCTTGCTGCGTTTAATCTCATCTTGCAAAGACGGTGGCGCAAGCTGGGTGATAAGGCGCCAAACCTGATAGTGAATCTCATGCTCTTGCAGAACTTCGGTTTGGATCGGTGCAAGATAGCCTTCGTTAATAAATCGACGATAGAGCCGATAGCCCATTGAGTGGTACGTTCGTATTTCAGGAAGGGCTAGGGATTGACGGTCAATGACTCGACTCAGCTTTTTGGCGAAGTCCTCACGGGCGTTGCGGTTGAACATTAAAATCAACAGGCGTTGAGGGTCATGTCCTTCGTTTAGCAGGTGTTTGATTCGGTGTGCTAGCGTAGTTGTTTTGCCGCTGCCTGCAACCGCTGTAATAACGCAATGTTCGAAGCCTGTTTGTATAATAGCTTCTTGCTCATTAGTCAGTTGCATGTAAAGTTCGGTCTCTTGTGGTGGCGAAGTCTAGGTACTATGTGACAGATGGTTCTGTTGTGTGCCAGCTCATACTACTTTTTGAGCGCTATTGTACGCCAGAATGCCCTAATCCGGTCAGGAGATCTTTAATATAACGCAGAAAACTTCATAACTGTGACCAACGGGCTTTACCATTTAAGCGAATTGGGGAAGAATGACGTTTGACGATTACTATAATCATCACGGATGAGAAATATGACGATTAAAATAACAAACGCATTATTGGCAGTAGCATTGGTGAGCACTATTACAGGTTGTAGCACGATGTCTGGAAGCCAAAATGAAGTAAATGACGGTAATAAGGCATCAGCAGATAGTGCCGTTAAGAGTGAAGGTACCCCCGCGACCACCGATAAACCCACGCTATTAATGCTCGCAGCGGCGGAAGGAGATCTGTCAGAGCTTCAAGATCTTGTTGGTGATGGACGCAATGTTAATACTGTAACGCCACAAGGGACCGCATTGAGTTATGCGATCGAAAAAAACCAGCAAGTTTCAGCGCTCTATCTGATTAGTGTGGGAGCAAATCCCAATAATGGGTTTGCAAAAGGGGGGCGCTCGCTACTCATGAGCGCCGCGAAGCGAGCGGACAACCGCGTAGTGAAAGGCTTGCTAGCCGCTGGTGCTGACGTAAACTACGTTGACTCCCAAGGCGAATCCGCGATTGCGCTTGCTAGCTATAAAGGGCACTTAACGACGGTTAAGGTATTGTTAAAAGCCGGAGCTGATGTGAATGTGACGCCTGAAGGAAAATCCCTTTTGATGCATATCGTTAAAAACAATGACCTGATGTTGGCTCAGGTCGTGATAGCGGCAGGCGCAGACGTTAATTTTAGTGATGAAAGTGGTAACTCGGCGCTAAAAATCGCGCAAGAAAAAGGCTTGTCAGACCTGGAAATGCTACTGGTTCAGTCTGGTGCAACCTCTTAGACGTTAGCCAGACACTTTATGCCATTGTGTACAAATTCCTATGTTTCACGATCAGGTTTTTGCTGGTATATATCCCTTGGTGTTATTCGTCCGTATAATGCCCTCTGATTTCAACACTCCTTACTACTTGAGCAAAAGCTGAACAAAATACTATGTCAAAGAAACTAGTCATTCGAATTAATAACCTTCAAGATATCGAAACAAGTGACGATTATGAGGTGGCAGAAGAAACCGCTATTCGTTGGGATCGAGTGATTACAGTAGCCGTTGTTGTGTCGTTTCTCGTCGTTCTAGTGTGTGGTGCTTGGTATATATTTAGCTCTGAAGAGTCGGCCAGTGAAGAGCAGCTCTTTGATGTGGTTTCTCAATCTACTGTACCTGAGCCAGACGTATCAAAATTAGTCGTGTCTGAACCTATTGCCATAGAGAGTGAAAACCCGATTATTGCTGTGAAAAAAGACGCCTCAAGTGTCATTCAGGATGAGCAGGTCGAACGTAATGCTCCGGTCGCCGAGGCGGCTATTGTAGTGATTGAGCCAATAATAGTCGATGAAACTACCGCAGCTGAAACCACTGTCGATACAAGTGCTGATCTAGTTGATGAAACGAGTGTACCATCCATTGATGAGGCGCCCGTCGCCGCGGCCGTATTTATTGACCCTATTGTGATCGAGTCTAACCGCATTGCTAGGGCTCAGCTGACCCATGGGGTTAATAAAAGTGAGCCCGTTGACCGGTTAGGTAATGTTGTTTCAATGAATGCGGATAAGCTTATTAGAGTCTATTTGTTTACCGGTATGGAAGGACTTAAGGGAGAAACCCTTTATCATGACTGGTATCTTTCTGGAAAAAAAATGGCAAGGGTTAAAATCAAGGTACGAAGTAATCAAACCTCAGCCTCTTCGAGCAAATTTATTGACCAGTATATGATGGGTGATTGGAAAGTGCAGGTGACGACTAGCCGAGGCGATGAGTTAGTGTCGGCACGGTTTAATGTAACACCTTGATATGCTCCGCTCAGCGATCGCTATTCGACATGGTTTAGAGCTTTTACTCTACAAATGTAAGAGATATCGCACGCAACTTTGAGAGATTGACTATATATTTCAAAGAATTGATTAAGTACCATGATTTGCATCAGGACGACATCGCAACGTAAGGATGCGGACAAGGAAGTAAACAGGATGGCCGGTTACCTAAGGAATGGTAAAGGAAGCACCAAACAACAAAGGCGCTGCATGGATTGCAGCGCCTTTTTGCGTTTAAGGTTGGTCGATCGCTAAGAATTGAATAATGCCTGAATGCTCGAAAAATCCAATGCGCCAATGCCTCTGAACTGCCGCCTACGATAAACGTGAGTGTGCCTGCTTCAGGGTGTGCCCTGCACTAAGTAAGTTCATAGCCATATTCTCGTGTAATCACACCTTAGCTACAAGCTGTTTAGCGGGTGCTGATTGTCGGGCCATGGGGGCGTTAAGTGTTCGTTTAACCAGCTTTCTGTAACACTTTCAATATTGTTAAAGAACCAGTGAGGAGTGTTATCTTTTTCGATTAACAACGCTCGTACCCCCTCTGTAAAGTCTGGATGTCGGGTGCACTGTATGGCAATGATGAGTTCGCTTTTGAATACCTCTTTCAATGAAAGGTTATGGCCATTGGTGATCTGATGAAAGACGATTTTTGCAGTGGTGGGGCAGCCTTCTTTAAGTGCTGAAACGCCACGGCTAAGCCACTTGTCCTCGGTCTCTAATTCGGTAATCGCAGATACAATTTCCGGTAGCGAGTTGTGAGAGGTCAGGTGCTTTATCAGTGTTTGATGCTTCTCAACTTGTGCTGGAGGTTTAATAGATTCAGTGTATTCTGAAAGCGAATTAAGTACGTTATCGACCACACTTCCGTTACTCTTAGTATTGTCACTCCATTTTGCACTCTTGAGCTGTCGTATTAGAGAGCTTCGGTTATCAGACGAAATAAAGTGTGTGGCTAGTGTAAGGTAGAGCGCATCAGTCGCATTTATCGAAGCGCCTGTAAGCCCCAGATATAAACCACAATTATCGGGCATTTTATTGAGAAACCAGGTGCCTCCGACGTCAGGAAACAAACCAATGCTGATTTCAGGCATTGCAATACGAGAGTGCTCTGTGACGACCCTGTGAGTAGCCCCAGCAAATAAGCCTAGCCCGCCCCCCATGACAACCCCATGCCCGATACAAATAATAGGCTTTGAGTAGGTGTGAATGAGGTAGTCCAGATTATATTCTCGAGTGAAAAAGTTTTCGGCGTAAGGGTTGGGCCCATTGGGACTTTGCTTCATTGACTCGTATAACTTGACGATATCGCCGCCGGCACAGAAAGCTTTATCACCGGCACCTCTCAATACCACGCAAGCCAGTTTATCATCGATAGACCACTCCATCAGTTGATGGGTAAGTGTGTCTATCATATCGAGTGATAGCGCGTTAAGTGATTTTTCTGCATTCAATGTCGCGATACCGATAGAGTATCCATTGAGCGCTTGTTGTTGTTCAAAAATAACAGGTGATGATGGGTTCATAATACGTGTGAGGTTTCCTGTTTTGTTGGCATGTAGCTATTGATTCTTCCAAGTAGGTTTGCGTTTTTCCAAAAAGGCATTAACACCTTCGGTTTGATCTTTTGTATCAAATAGGTCTACAAATAAAGCGCGCTCTTCAGGAAGCGATTGTTGCATAGGGTTGTTTCTAGCCGCTTGTACCAATGTTTTGCATGCGGCGACTGATGAAGGGCTTTGTTGAGTTACCTTTTTGCTAAGTTCTAGTGCTGATTGCAGAGCGCAACCGGTTTCAACCACTTCCTCTACCAAACCAATGGTTAGGGCTTTGTTGGCATCAATACGCTCACCACATAGAATCATTCGCTTTGCCCAGCCTTCACCTACTAGCCATGGCAGGTTTTGAGTGCCGCCCGCACATGGCAGTAAGCCAACGGTTGCTTCTGGTAAGGCCATTTTAGCCTGGCTTTCGGCGATACGAATATCACATGCCAACGCGCACTCAAGACCGCCTCCCATCGCGAACCCGTTAATGGCCGCGACCGAAACGCCTCTAAACTGACTGAGGGTTTCAAATGCTTCACCGAACACGTTAGCCATGCTTCTGCCAACCTCTTTGTCGCCACTAGCGAAAAGGTTAAGGTCTGCGCCGGCTGAGAAAAATTTGCTTCCCTGCCCGGTGAGTATCAGGCTATAAATATTTCGGTCTTTATTAAGGCCTAGAATGAGGGATTTCAGTGCTGGCAGACTTTCAGCGTCCCACGTATTGGCAGGTGGGTTATTAATGGTGACAACAGCCGTGTGCTCGATGATCTCAAGCAGTAGTTTTGATGTTTTAGGTGTCATTTTCAAACCTGCTTTTATTGCCTGGTTGAATGTGTAATGCGAATGTTTACGGCTATTTAATAATCTCAGTGGCGTCTTCCATTAATAGCCTTCGGGCAATAATTACCCGCATGATCTCATTGGTGCCTTCTAGAATTTGATGTACCCGGCTGTCTCGAACGTGGCGCTCCAGTGGATAGTCTCGGATGTAGCCATAACCACCATGTATTTGCAGTGCTTCATTACAGATGTTAAAGCCCGCATCTGTTGCAAAGCGTTTTGCCATAGCACTGTATATGCTGGACTCTAGGTCGTTTTGGTCTAGTTTCCATGCAGCAAGGTGAACCATTTGTCGGGCAGCGACCAGTTCTGTTGCCATGTCGGCGAGTTTAAACTGTAATGCTTGGAAGCTGGCTAGCGATCGACCAAACTGTTGTCGTTCGTGAAGATAGCGTTGTGCTTGTTCGAGAGCCGCTTGAGCGGTGCCCAGTGAACAGGTGGCGATATTTATGCGGCCGCCGTCGAGCCCTTTCATCGCAATTTTGAATCCTTCGCCTTCTTCGCCAATCAGGTTAGCGACTGGTACCTTGACGTTTTGTAGGGTAATAGCTCGAGTAGGTTGGCTGTTCCAGCCCATTTTGCTCTCTTTTCGGCCGTAGCTAATGCCCTCTAGGTTAGCCGGAATGATAAAGCTTGAAATGCCTTTGGCGCCTGATTCACCGGTACGTGCCATCAACACCAGCACGTCTGTTGCTCCAGCCCCAGAGATAAACATCTTGCTGCCATTGATAATGTAATAATCACCCTTTAGCGTAGCGGTCGTTTTGAGTGATGCCGCATCCGACCCTGCATTGGGTTCTGTTAAGCAGTAAGAGGCTAACAGGTTGCCGGTAACCAGTTTTGGGCACCACGTTTGTTGCAGTGCTTCGCTACCGTAGCTGGCGATCATCCAGGTAGCCATGTTGTGAATTGTGAGGTACGCCGTGGTTGAGGTGCAGCCTTTGGCAAGTTCTTCTAATATAAGGCTCGCATCTAGTCTACCAAGCCCCATTCCACCCAGCTCTACAGGGGTGTAGAGACTGCAAAATCCGGTTTGGCCTGCGCGTTTAATGACATCAATCGGGAAGACCGCTTCCTCATCCCACATTGCCGCATTGGGGGTCAGCTCTTTTTCGGCGAAAGAGGCCGCTGCTTTTTGGTAGGATTTTTGTTCATCGCTTAAATTAAAGTCCATAGGCTTAACTCATGGTCTCTTGTTGATTATTTAAGTGTAATCGTCATGCTGGGGTCGTGAACGGTATCTTCATCAAACCAATTTTTATTAGTATAGGTGCGGCTGGTTGAGGCAATAGAATTGCATTGAGAAAATGTGCTGTAAAGACTAAGTACGAAGTTAGGAACAGAGTTATGGTTAGGTCTGAATGGGTCTTTATTACTGTTTATCGGACAAATGACCGAAGAAAGAACAAAACTGCTAATCAGTAACGATTCCATCCTTCCGCATCGTTATTATTTTTATTCACTGTTTTTTATTTTTTTATTTTTTTTGCACGTTCGCTATTATTTTTATTCGATTGCCGTTGTGCAACTTATCTCAAGTAGGGTGATCCATATTTAGATCTGTACATTGAGCAATTCGATTTCTTGATCGAACCCTGATTAGCAGCGATGGAGAGATTGTAAACTGAATGCTGAACGACACTGGATTGACTAAATTGCTGTATTGATGGACTATATTGCTTTATTGCGATCAGGTAGTGAGTCGTCATTCATTAAAATATTATTTTAATTCAGGTTGGTAGAATGTCTTTAACCTCAGATTGGCCTCTTCCGGTTGATGGGATTCGTTTTTTTGTTCCTGACTTTATTGTGAGGCTGTTCACGGAAAATGTGCTCTGCAAAGACCTATATCCGCTTCGTTTTGGGTATTACCCAAAAGCAAGAGGGCACCATATGCAGCGTGATCAGCATGATGATCACCTATTAATTTATTGTGTTGACGGGGAGGCTGACCTCATCGTAGAGGGGCGCCATCATCAAGTGCGAAAAGGGAACCTAGTGATGCTGCCAAAAGACAGTATTCATTCCTATGTTGCCAATGAAGATAACCCTTGGACGATATTCTGGATTCATTTTGATGGTGAACTGAGTCAGGCCTATCTTGATAATCTTAATTACAGCTTTGAAACACCGATTATTCCATTGGGGGTACCGCCTCGTTTGGTGGCAGGGTTTGAGTCACTGTTGGCGATTAGTGCGTCAGGGTTTGGGCAAAAGGTTTATATTCATATCGCCAATCACCTTAAACAACTGATGACCTATATTGCGATTTTGATTCCGAAGGTTAAAGCTGGCGAGAGTAAATCGCTTAACCTGGATGAAATTCACGGCATTATGCAGCATCATATCCATGAGCATTTGGACTCGCTAGCAAAAAAAGCCAATTTATCTAAGTACTACTTTTCTAAAAAATATAAAGAGCTAACTGGGCGATCGCCTATTCAGCACTTTATCCATCTAAAAATGGAGCATGCCTGCTACTTGTTGGATATATCGACTCAGCATGTTAACGAGATAGCGCGAGAGCTAGGCTATGATGATGCTTATTATTTTTCCAGGCTATTTAAAAAAGTGGTAGGGATGTCGCCTAGCGAATATAAGAAAGTAAGGTACCGATAATGTGTGAGGTTTTAGTTCAGCCCGGGTGACTATAAGTTCTCTTTAACCAACGCCTCTAAAAGGTCAATATGAGTGTCCTGATCATTAAGTGCCGGGATATAATGAAAGTCACTGCCGCCCGACGTTTCGAAGTATCCTCGGTTTTCTTCGTCAATCTCTTCGATTGTTTCAAGACAATCTGCAGAAAACCCAGGGCAGATAACATCAAGCCCTTTGAGGTTGTTTCTGCCTAGCGCCTTCATCGTTTCGTCGGTGTAAGGTTTAAGCCACTCGGCCGTGCCTACGCGAGATTGATAACTCAACTGCCATTCTTCATCAGAGAGATTTAGAGCCTTAGCGACTAGGTGCGCGGTGTTAATGCATTCTTCTGGATAAGGATCACCCTTATCTGAGTATGATTTTGGTATGCCGTGAAATGAGAAGAATAGTTTTGCTTGTCGCCCGGTGCTGTTCCAGTGGTTCCGAACACTAGCGGCCAACGCCTCGATGTATAACGGGTGCTGGTAATAACGCTTAATAAAATGTATTTGAGGGATGTTGCGCATGGTCTTTAGCGCGTTACTGAGCGCATCCCAAGATGCTGCGGTAGTGGTGGCTGAGTACTGAGGGTATAGCGGCAAAACCAAAATATCCTCATAGCCTTCATTTTGCAGTTCTTGTAGTACTGTTTGAAATGATGGGTTGCCATAGGTCATGGCAGCTGCGACTTTGACCTTCGCCCGGAGGTGTTTGTCTAACCGTTGTTGTAATTTGCTAACCTGTTGATTGGTAATTCGGCGAATGGGGGACTCTCCGTCTTGCCAGATGCCCGTATAAGGCTCAATTAACTTTGCAGGGCGAAACCTCAGAATAATAAGGTTGAGCACAAACCACCAGATGAATCTCGGAGTTTCAATTACGCGAGTGTCGCTCAAGAACTCTTTGAGGTAGCGACGAATAGCCGGAGCAGTGGGTTCATCCGGCGTACCAAGGTTGACCAAAAGAACTGCTTTTTTGGTTGCGTTGTTGGGGGTCATGCTAATCTCTTCATCAGAATATAGTTTACTAGGCGCTTGCTATGAATCGCACGGGATTGATCAGAGGCCTTAGATTATCGCCCGAAAGGGTGGTTGGCAAGCTATACGGGCGATATAACCATTTATCTCAGTTTTTTATAGCGAATACCGGATAGCTTGAGATGAGTCATATGTACTATCGGAAAACATATTTGGTGTGACAAAATGACGCATATGCGGCGGGGTATATTATTTCATTAGCCGTTAGAATAACTGTCTGGCCTTTTAGACATTACTGATTTTAAACATTATGGGAGAGTTTACGATGCAGTGGCTTCAACGTTTAGCGACAACATGTTTAGTTTTGCTGGTGAGTTTAGTGACGTTAACGGCAGAAGCCGAAATGAAGCACGCTAAGGCTTCAGATATCCAAGCGCATATGACGTGGGTTCGAGCAGTACCACCCGTTGCAAAGACGACGGCTGCGTATATGATGTTGCATAACTACAGCCAGCAAGATGATCGATTGATAGCAATAGAGTCACCGGTGAGTGAGGTGGTCGAAATGCATGCTACCGAGGTGAGTGATGGCATTATGAAAATGACCAAGATACAGGATGTTGTTGTGCCAGCGAAAGGGCATATTATGTTTGAACCGGCAGGCAATCATATAATGCTGATTAACTTAAAGCAGCCACTTAAAGTAGGTAGCATGATTCCTGTTACACTGGTTTTTGAACATCATGGGCGTATCGATATGCAGTTGGTGGTTTCGCATCCACCTGAGGGAAACGATAGTGATGAAATGGACATGCAGCATAGTGGCCATCAAATGAATCATTAAACTGTATCTCCTTGATGGATATCATTTTCAATACGCAGTAGTATTGATTAAATGGTGTGCTATATAAAACACTATTAGAAAAAACACTATGATTTGAGAGGATCAAGCATATGAGAGCAGTGAAGAATTCTGTCTTGGCTATAGCCGCTACACTGGCTGTATCTGCACCTATGATGGCAAGCGCGGGCGGCGATGTTGCTGCAGGGAAAGCAAAAGCAGGCGTTTGCGCTGCATGTCATGGCCCAGCAGGTGTCGCCATGATTCCAATTTACCCAAACTTAGCCGGTCAGAATGAGCAGTACCTTGTAAGCTCACTTAAAGCCTATAAAGCTAAGCAGCGTACGGGTGGTCAAGCGCCAATCATGCAAGGCCAAGCGGCTGCACTCAGTGATGCAGATATCGCTAACTTGGCGGCATACTTCGCGAGCTTAAAGTAATTCGGCTTAGAGTTGTGATTGGCTAAACCGTTTCTTACGGTTGATAAAAAGCAGCGGCCAGATGCTCGCTGCTTTTTTACATTTTAACGGTGCAAACTATTATCTAATTCACAATCCGATAACTGGGTGTATAGACTTTTCCCGGTAACTTCATTCTGTTTTCATGAATGAACGACTCCAGCAAACTCTCTAACGGATCTAGGATGGTTTTATCGCCATGAATGTCAAATGGTCCAAACTTTTCTACCCGCCTTATACCTTCATCTTTAACATTCCCAGCCACAATGCCCGAAAACGCTCTACGCAAATTGGCTGCGAGTATATGAACAGGTTGTTCTCGGTGAAGTTGAAGGTTCTCCATATTCTCATGGGTAGGCTGAAAGGGTTGCTGAAATAGCGAGTCAATTTTCAGTAGCCAGTTGAAGTAGTATGCATCTCGATGAACTCTACGATAGTGAGCCACCTCTTCTATTCCTTTTTTAACCTCTTGGGCTACTTTAATAGGGTCGTCGATAATAATTTTATAACGAGCTTGTGCTTCTTCGCCTAATGCACCACCAATAAATGTATCGATCATCTCAAAGTAAGATTCATTTTCTTTTGAGCCAGCGAAGATAACAGGGAAGGGCAGCTTTTGATTGGCCGGGTGGAGTAATATTCCCAACAGATACAAAATCTCCTCTGCTGTACCGACCCCTCCGGGGAAAACGATGATGGCATGACCGGTGCGCACAAACGCCTCAAGGCGCTTCTCAATATCAGGCAGAATGGTTAGCTCATTTACGATTGGGTTGGGCGACTCCGCTGCAATAATACCGGGCTCACTGATGCCGATATAGCGACCATCATGAATCCGTTGTTTAGCATGAGCAATCGTGGCACCTTTCATTGGCCCTTTCATCGCCCCGGGGCCGCAGCCAGTACATACACTGAGCCCTCTTAGTCCTAGTTCATGGCCAACCTTTTTGGTGAAGTTATATTCCTGACGGCTAATCGAATGCCCCCCCCAGCAAACGACTATATTAGGTTGTGTACCTGCAGCGAGTATCTGGGCATTGCGTAGCTGGTGAAAAATAAAGTTCGTCACGCCGTCTGTTGAATTAAGGTCAAACTCGCTACTTTTGACCAAAACACTATTGGCGTGAACGATATCCCGCAGTGCAGAGAACAGGTGTTCTTTAATGCCTTTAATCATTTCCCCATCTACAAATGCGCTGCTCGGTGCATTGATGACTTCGAGCTTGATCCCTCTGGGTTGATTGACGAGTTTAATGTCGAAGTCTTTGTACTCTTCCATGATGGCCTTGCTATCGTCACTTTCATTGCCGCAGTTAAGTACGGCTAAGGCGCATTGGCGGAAAAGGTCATAAAGCCCTTTCTTACTTTTGTCTTTAAGCAGGCTTACTTCATGTCTTGATAGCACTTCCATTGTGCCTTCGGGGGTGATTCGTGCGTTTATTCCAGTATTGGACATATTGCCTCTATCGATAATGTTAGTGATCTACCCATAAGCGTAGCTGATTTAGTGAGAGTGATGATATTTTTAGGATGGGAAGTAGTTGTGAAATCTTGATGACAAACAGGTAAAATAAGCGATTACGCTTTTATCTAGACATTTATAGACCCCGTTCTACAGGCAAAAAAATGAAATTTATCGTCAAGCTATTTCCTGAAATTACCATTAAAAGTAAGCCCGTTCGCAAACAGTTTGTAAAACAACTGAAGAGCAATATCAGAAAAATCCTGAAACGGATTGACGATAACATTGAGGTGATTGGACAGTGGGATAAAATTGAAGTTGATTTGCCAGCTGAACTAACGGATATATCTATCGATGTCATTGATGCGCTTAAGCGTATACCGGGTATTGCGAATATTCTTCAGGTTACTGAACATACCTATGGTGATTTTGATGACATTCTAGAAAAAACTCGTCATACCTATGCGCCAATGATAGCCGGTAAAACATTTGTGGTGAGGGTGAAGAGAGCGGGTAAACACGATTTTAAATCCATCGATGTTGAGCGCTATGTGGGCGGTGGCTTGCTCAAGTTAACAGAGGGAAAGTCGGTTGACCTGCGTAATCCAGAGGTCACTGTTAAGCTTGAAATAAGAGATGAAAAGCTCTACATCATTGAGAAGCGTTTTGAAGGCTTAGGCGGGTTCCCTATCGGAAGCCTTGATACTGTATTGTCATTAATCTCGGGGGGCTTTGACTCTACGGTATCGAGTTATTTAACGATGAGACGAGGCCTAAGAACGCACTTTTGTTTCTTTAATTTAGGTGGGTCGGCTCATGAAATTGGTGTTAAGCAAGTTTCTCTGTATTTGTGGGAGCGCTATGGCTCGTCGCATAAAGTAAAATTTATCACCATTCCGTTTGAAGAGGTGGTCGCTGAAATTCTTAAGAGTGTTCATCATTCACAAATGGGCGTTGTATTGAAGCGAATGATGCTTAGGGCGGCTTCAGACGTCGCAGCAAAAATGGATATACAAGCGCTGGTAACCGGTGAAAGTGTGGCGCAAGTGTCGAGCCAGACCCTGACTAATTTATCGGTAATTGATAAGGTGACGGACACATTAGTCCTAAGGCCATTGGTGACGATGGACAAGCCTGAAATCATTCGTCTATCTGCCGAAATTGGTACGGAAGATTTTGCTAAAACCATGCCCGAGTATTGTGGTGTAATTTCTGATCGACCGACCACGCGCGCCAAGCTCGATAAAATTGTCAGAGAAGAAGAACGTTTTGATTTTGCAGTGCTTGATAAAGCGGTAGAAGAGCAAGTATGGGTGACCATTGATCAAGTTATGGACTCTGTCGTGACGGTTGAAGATGTCGAATTGGTGTCGACGCCTTCTATTGATGATGTCATTATTGATATTCGCCACCCAGACGAAGCTGAGCGTAAACCGCTTCACTTAACCAACAATGAGATTATTCATATTCCGTTTTTTGAGTTAATGAGTAAAGCTCAGGAAATCGACCTGTCTAAACGCTACCTGTTGTATTGTGAAAAGGGCACCATGAGCCAGCTGCATGCCAGCCACCTCAAAGGTGAGGGGTTTGACAACGTACTGGTGTATAGAGGGTAGATAACGCTAAACCAGCAACGCAACTTTAAAAAGAGGCACTATACTTAGAATAGTTCATTAACTACTTCTCTGGATTAGTGTCTCTATGGCGACTGAAGAACTATTTCAATTTGCAGATGAAGAGCCCTTATCGTCTTCTTCGGTAGTGCCTTCAGCGTTAGTGCCTGAAGAAAGCCTTTGGAAGGTGCTGGTTATTGATGACGAAGAAGAAGTTCATTCCGTCACCCATATGGTGCTTGCTGATTTTGAGTTTGCCGGGCGAGGCATCAAACTCATCAGTGCGCACTCTGCAAGCGAAGCTGAAACCATACTACGTGCAGAGAATGATATTGCGGTTGCCTTGGTGGACGTGGTCATGGAGACCGATGATGCAGGACTAAAGCTGGTACGAACGATTCGTGAAACCCTTAATAACAGTAAAACACGCTTAGTACTGCGTACCGGTCAGCCAGGGCAAGCGCCTGAAGAACAAGTTATTGTTGATTATGATATCAATGACTATAAAGACAAAACTGAACTCACTTCCATAAAACTTAAAACCTTACTTTACTCCAGCCTCCGCAGCTATCGTGATATTGTGGCGTTAGACAATAATCGTCGAGGCTTAAAGCAGGTTATCGAATCGTCGGCTACTATTTTTGAACTCCAATCCCTACGTCGATTTTTCTCGGCTGCATTAATGCAGCTAACCTCATTACTCGACCTTCGCAGCGACGCCGCTTATATAAAACTGGCCAAAGGCTTTGCGGCTACCTCTGTTGAAGATCACTTTGAGGTCATGGCTGGAACAGGAGATTACTCGGCACTAAGCAGTGGTGAAACACTCAAAAACTTGCCTCTTAATGTCATTAAGGCGTTATGCGAAGCCAACAGTGCACGGCATAACATTTATTCTGAGCACCACATTGTGATTTTCTTTGAGTCGACCCAGGGGGCTAGAAATTTACTGTACATTGAAAACTTTAGCCCTCTGACAGAGACAGACAAACAGTTGGTTGAGATTTTTTGCACCAATGCCTCTATCGCGTTTGAAAATGTTTCCTTGAAAACGGAGATTGAAGAGACTCAACGAGAAACGGTATGCCTGCTAGGTGAGGCGGTGGAAAATCGCTCGAAGGAATCTGGTAGCCATGTTCAGCGTGTAGCAGACATATCGAGTTTTCTGGGTCAGTTAGTAGGGTTGTCCGAGCAAGAAATTGATATTTTGCGGGCAGCAGCACCGTTACATGACTTGGGTAAAATTGGTATCTCCGATATCATTCTAAACAAGCCAGGTAAGCATACACCCGACGAGGTGGCTCTGATGCGCCAGCATGTATCCATCGGCTATGAAATGCTGAAGCGGTCATCTCGCCCCGTACTTCAATGTGCAGCAGTGGTTGCTCAGCAGCATCATGAAAAATGGGATGGCACAGGATACCCTCAATCATTGAAGGGTGAAGATATTGATATTAGAGGGCGAATCGTCGCAGTAGCAGACGTTTTTGACGCACTGAGTAGTCGTCGATGCTACAAAAAAGAGTGGCCGCTTCACGATGTTATTGAGTATTTTAATCAGCAGAGAGGAAAGCAGTTTGACCCTAACTTGGTTGACCTGTTGATTAATAATCTCGATGAGATAGTGGCGATTCGTGCTCGTTTTCGGGATTGAGTCCTATATAGGTGTGATTTTATAAGCAGGGCTAAGCGTGTGCTGACATGGCCTTTTAATCTGCCTCTATCGGGAAACTAATGTTGTACTCCAGCCCTTCTCCAGGTGCACTTTTACACTGAATAGAGCCTTGTAGCTTTTGAACTACTAGGTTATACATAATATGTGCGCCCAATCCGCTGCCTCCGCTCCCTCGTTTAGTCGTAAAAAATGGCTCGAACAGATGCTCCAAACTGTCACTGCTCATGCCTTTTCCGTTGTCTTTGTAGGTAAGCTGTACATAGTCTTTTTCTATCATGACATTAATTGTTATCTGGCCAATATCTGACGCTTCAAAGGCATGCATCAGCGAATTAGTGATCATGTTCGTGATGATTTGTGATACCGCACCCGGATAACTATTGACCTCTATACCCGTGTCACAATTTAGCGAGATTTGGTGTGATGTGTGTTTTATCTTTGGTTTTAGTGAGAGTAGTGTTTCATCCAGATATGTTTTTAGATCAAATGATCGCTTACCTTCACTGGACTGATCAACCGCTACCTGCTTGAAGCTTTTTATAAGCTCGGCTGCTTTGCTGGTATTGTTGGTCAGTATGCGAATACTTTCATTGCTGGTTTCGATATATTTCAAAAAGTCGGGTTTGGTCAGCTGGCCTGACTCAAATTTGTCTTTGAATTGTTGGGCGCTGTCATCGAGGTGTGATACTGCGGTAATTGATATGCCTAGTGGCGTATTTATTTCATGTGCAACCCCCGCGACTAAACCACCTAATGCGGCCATTTTATCGGCTTCAGCAAGGCTCTCTTGAGTTTCGTTGAGTTCAACGAGTGTTTTTAACAGGTGATCGTTAGTCGCTTTTAGCTCAGTGGTTTGCTTATCTACCTGACTTTTCAAATCATTTGCATTCTTTTTGTAGAGGTTCTCTCGCTCCTGGTAGTAGTCGACTTGTTCTTTCAGCGCACTGGGTGATATATTGAGCTCAGCTAGCACGTCTGCATAGGTTGCAGATAGTTCTTGGTATTCGCTTCGGTTAAGCAACCCTGAGCGCTTGATGGCGATATGTGCTGAGGCTGCGCCAATTGATCCCGCCAACGTGCTCTCTGCCGCGCTTACCAACTGTGAAAGCTGTAAAATACTGATCTGATCTTCTGGTTTTAGTGATTCCCGTTCTAATGTTTGTTGAAGTTTAATGCTGGCAATTCGGTTTGAGAAATAATCCTCGTAGATGGTTTGTATAGTCTCTATTTTTTGGCTGATCTTTATCTTTTTGTCCTGCTTTAGGTGACTTAATTCATCTTTATCGAGTATCCCGATAAAGAGATTTGCATTCACCATCTCTTCTTTGGAGGTTTTTGTTGCTAGCGAGACCAAAATATAAGTCGCAACATTGGCCAGCAGAGACCAGAAAACAGTGTGAGTTAATGCGTTAACGCCACTGGTACCGAATAATGCTTGAGGGTTTAGATAGCTGATTGAATCTGAACTGGCTTGCATGAGCGACATCGGTAGCCAACCGCTGTGAGCTAAGGCGGGTAGGACCATGGTGTAAAACCACACGGCAAAACCGGCTAACACGGCCGAAATAGCGCCATAGCGGTTGCCTTTTTTCCAATAAATTCCCCCGAGTATGGCGGGTGCGAATTGAAGTGTGGCGGCAAACGAAATAAGTCCAGTGCGGGCCAGCATATAGGAACCACCTACGGTAAGATAAAAAAAGTAACTGCTCAATATAATGCAGGCGACAACAATCCAGCGGCATGCTAACAGGTGTTTTCTAATAAAAAGGCAGACTTCATAGCGTTCAATAATTGGCAAAATCAGGTTGTTGGTAATCATAGTTGATAGGGTCATTGAACTCACCACTATCATACCCATTGCGGCAGAAAACCCGCCAATAAATACAAAAAAAGCAAGGGGGAGGGCATCTGACCAAAGCGGTAGCAGCAGTACGAATACGTCCGCATTAGATGATGGTAGGCCTGACATAAGGCTGACCAAGGCTATGGGTACGACAAACATGGTGATAGCGAGCAGGTAAACAGGCAGCATCCACTGGGCAGTCTTTATATGATTAGGGTCGTGATTCTCAATGACGGCCACATGAAACTGGCGAGGTAAAAATAGGAAATTGGCTGCGCCTAGCAGTAACAGTGTTATCCAAAGCTCAGAAGGAAGTGCGGCGGCCATACGTTCAATCACGGGGTGAGTCTGTTGGTGAACCTGAGCGGTTTCAAATAGGTCTTCGAAGCCATCAAAGAGTGAATAGCAGACAAAACCGCCAATAGCGAGAAGTGCCGCTAGTTTTACAATGCTCTCGGTCGCTAAGGAGAGCATCATCCCCTGATGTCGTTCGGTGGGATCGAGACGCCTTACACCAAAAATAATGGTGAAAAAGATCATGATGATTACAATGATCCAGTCAAAATAGTGGATTAATAGTCTTTCATTAGATGATGGGTCGCTAAAGGCTGCAAGCTCGTTAAAACTCATAATAATTGCTTTTAGCTGAATTGAAATATAGGGAATGCTACCCACCAGAGCCAAGACGGCGGCTAGGGTACCAAGTGTGTTTGACTTGTTATAGCGAGCGGCTAAAAAGTCAGCCATGCTGGTGATGCGAAACTGGTTCTTTATTTTTATGAGCCTTCTGAGAATACTCCAGCTAAAGATCATGATGAGGCATGGTCCCAAAAAAATAGCCATATATAGATAGCCGGAGTTAGTCGCCATTCCTACCAATCCATAGAAGGTCCAAGAGGTGCAGTAAATAGCGAGTGACAGGCCGTAGGTAATGGGGTGTTTGGCAAACTTATTGGCGGTGGGAGAGTGACTTTCCCCCCAGCGGGCAATTAAGAACAGTATGCCCATGTAACCCAGCATTACTGAGACTAATAGGGTTACACTAATCATGGTTGCCATCCTTAGGTTTTTGCTCTGATGTTAGTACCAGATAACCTTGAATGGCTAAACCTATGACGAGTATGCCCCAAATACTATGGTAGTAGCGGTATAGTAGCCACAGAGAAGGGGGTGAGGCTGTGAAAAAAGGCCACATCAACAATAAAAGATATCCGATAAGAAAGAGCCCGCGCACCTCTGTGCTGCGACAGATATTAAGGCTTGAAATCAGCAGAGTTGTTAGTCGATTTTGCATAGTGGTGCTGGCATAACGTTGCCGTCCGCTTGTTAGCGAGAGGTGTTAATTTAGCGTAGTTTAGAAATCCGAAGAGCTCCAGTTATAAGTCGGTTATCGTGCTGGAGTTTGAGTCTCAGAAGCTGAGGGGCTGCTAATAATGGGGGTATGGAGTCTACCTGCACTTGATATGCAGGTAGGGTTATAAGCGCGTATTAACTCTTTTTCTTTAGACGAGAGAGCGATAAGCCCACTAATCCGATGCTGAATAAAGCAATGGTCGCGGGTTCTGCTACTGATGCAGCGGCTGCAATATTGTCATTTGATAGTGCCTGCCAATTGATACCGTCAGTTGTGAACTTTGCACTACTTGCGCCATTACAGCAGTTTTCTGCCCAATAAATTTCGATCTTATGTTCACCGGCCGTTAAGGTGTTGTCTAAGACATGCATCACATCGCTGTGATTCCAGTTGTAAGACCACCATAAGTTATCAGTTCGGTTGCTTATCAATATGTCGTCGAGATAAAACGCGGCTCCATAACCTGCATCCAGGCCCAAATCAAACCCCCAAGACCCTGATGATGCCATATCGAAGTCGATAGTCATTAGGTTAATGGTGTTATTACCCGTGCGGTAGAAATCAAACGTATCAATCTCAGTATGGGTTACTACTGATGTTTGGTTAGTCCATGAAGAGGCAAAGTCTGTATTGTTGATACCTGCATCAATGCTTCTGCTATCAAGTGATATCAGGCTGGCGCTTACGGTCGAGCTGAAAATGAGTGCGGCGGCGGCTGATAATACTGATGTCTTTTTCATAAACGGATCTCGGTTTTATGCTTTAACTGAATATATAATATGCAAACAATAATAACTCAGTTTTTCAAAACCTAATGCAAACGAATGTAAAATGTGAACTGTCGCCGAGAAAATGAGATTAAAGAGAGGTATGGGGCTCAGAATGAGCCAAATGAACGGTACGCTATACACCTTACGCAGACAGTTATCCGAGTATATAATTTAGCTTTTCTATAGGCTAAGGGGTATTGGATACTACTACGCCTGTATTTGAATCATAGGTAATGGTGAACGCGGTGTTCTTTTGATAAATGTAAGTGCAGCGATTAGATCCGTTATAAATTGCCTGATAGTCACTGCCGTTCGCGCTGTCAATTTCTTCAGAGTTAGATGCGAGTACTGCACGCCATACATCTATACAGTCAGCTTGACTGTTGAGGGTTAAGCTCACACCTCTGGTATCCGCTGGCCAGCCTGCTGCGTTTACGCTGAGGTCTCCTAGCACCAGTGGGTCACTTATCTTAATGAAATCTTGTACTGCACCAGGGCTGCCTGCTGCATTCCATTGTAGGTGTACATTTCTAACGCCCACGTTGAAAGATGCCGATGTGGCCTCAACCGATGAACGTTGAGCGTCTTCCTCAAGTGTTGCAAAGCGAGGTAGCACAAACGCTGCCAGTATGGCTAGTATAAGAATTACAACTACAAGCTCTATTAGTGTAAAGCCTTTGGTGTTAGTTGATTTGACTGTACTTTTCTTATTTACCACAGATGCTATGTCTCACTCAGAGGTCGTTTTGTTGGCCGTATTTTACCGCTATTTTTGACTCAGTAGTTTAAACAATTGTAAAAGATAGCGCGATTCAATATATGTACATTTAATACTAACAGTAGCTTAGTATCTTTCCGGTTCAATTATTTCCCCGGCGAGCTGTAAATAATTAGCCTTGAATGAATCCCGCGGGCCCCTGAATAGTAAGGTATAAAAAAGGGCGAGTTGACTAAATCAACTCGCCCTTTTGCGTTACGCTAATATTGTTTATTAAGCAACCATCTGCTTAATAAAGGATTCACATGTTTCCTGATCCATATACTTAGGAACAGGGTAGTTATAATGCGCTTCTTTCAACGCTAGTCTTGCGATCTCTGGAATATCTTCAGTTTTTAGTGCTTCTAGCGTCTCTGGGATTTTAAACTCTTTAAGCATTGCACGGATCTTATCAATAAACTTCTGCGCCAACTCAGAGTCGCTTTCTTTACCGGTTTTAAGGCCGCTTACTTCTGCTAAGTCAGCTAGGCGATTATTGATCTCAGCTTTAGAGTAGTCCAGTACATAAGGCAGTACAATAGCGTTACCTAAGCCGTGAGGCGTTGAATATTTAGCGCCAAAGTTATGAGAGATTGCATGAACATATCCCAAGCTTGCTTTAGTGAATGCTAAGCCTGCATAGTATGAAGCTAATGCCATGTTCTGGCGTGCTTCAAGATTGTCACCTTTTTTAACGGCAGTAGACAGGTTTTCCATGATAAGGCGGGTGGCGGCAATCGCGTAGCCATCGGTCTCTGCAGAGGCATTCATAGAAATATAGGCTTCTACTGCATGGGTTAGTGCATCCATACCCGTTGCGGAGGTGACAGGTGCTGGCAAACCGGTCATAAGACCTGCATCTAGTGCCGCCATCATCGGTACCAGTTTAGGGTCAATTAATGGTGTTTTCTGGTGTGTGACCGGGTCAGATACAACGGCTGCAATCGTTACTTCTGAACCTGTGCCAGCTGTTGTTGGAATAGCGAATAGTGGTGCTGGAGCGACCCACACTTTAAACATACCGGCTAGTTTTTTGATTGAACGGTTATTGGTGGTGCGTGCAGCGATTACTTTAGCCGCATCAATAGGTGAACCACCGCCGACAGCCAATACTGCTTCGCACTTGTTTTGCTTGTAGGCATTAAGGCCGTTTTCTACCTGGTCGTAAGTTGGGTCAGGTAAAATACCGTCATAGATCACGAATTCTATGTTATTTTCGGTTAACTTTTTTTGGATTTTATCGAGTACACCGAGCTTTACCAACACTTCATCTGTCACAATAAGGACCTTCTTCATGCCCATTTGGCCAATCGCGTCACAAAGCTCAAGTGAAGAGTCTACACCTGTGAATAATGTTGGTTTAGGCATTGGTACGACTTTCGCTGCGAACTTCATCGCCCCCATTAAACCTTGATAACCTTTAACCTGAAGTGAAAATAGCATTGTTATAACCCTTTAATTAAATCCCCGTGCCTGATGACACAATACCTTGTCTTGGTTGCACGTGTAATGCCATGCAAAAAATCGTTATAGAGCAATTACTCTAACATGAAAATTAGCTAAAGTCATACTGATCCAATTTTAGTCAGTTTCAAGTGTAATCAAAACATATCAGATGCAGAAGCGAAAAATAGCCTGTACGATTAAAATTGTGGTGTTTTATTGATATTTATATCGGTGAACATCGTTAGTTGAGCATTCATAGCCCACTTTGCAGTGGATGATAATTCCTTTATAAGACTAATCATTTTTTTATATCATGAATAAACTTGCGTTAAAGAGCCCTTTTTATTACTTGTTATTAACGACCACTGCTTTAACGGCGTTTGCGGCAAATTCGGTATTATGTAGGCTGGCATTAGGTGAGGGCTTGATTGATGCCGCAGGTTTTTCTGCGTTGCGTCTACTGTTTGGTGCGTTGGTATTGTTGTTTATAATGTGGGTCAAGCCTAATAAACAACCACAGCAACCGTCATCTAAGGGCAGTTGGGCCGCAAGTTTTATGTTGTTTACCTATGCTGTGGCATTCTCATATGCGTATATCTCCCTAGATACTGCTACTGGTGCACTTATCCTCTTTGGTGCGGTACAAATGACCATCATCTTACTCTCTATGTTGTCTGGTGACCGGCTAAAACTATTTGAGATATTAGGGGTGTTGATCGCATTTGGTGGCTTCGTATACCTAGTGTTTCCCGGCATAGAGACCCCGTCGATTATCGGATTTACATTGATGACTGTTGCTGGTATCGCATGGGGTCTTTATACCTTGAAAGGTCGAGGGTCTGAAAACCCACTGAGTGATACGGCTTACAATTTTTTTCGCTCTATTCCTTTGGTGATCGTACTTGCGATTATTACGTTGAAGGATATGCAGCTGTCATTCGAGGGCGTTGTGTTAGCGGGCTTGTCGGGGGGGATTGCCTCCGGCGTTGGTTATGCTGTTTGGTATATGGCACTAAGAGGTTTATCGGCAACAGTTGCCGCTGTGGTGCAGCTGCTGGTTCCTGTTATTGCAGCGTTAGGTGGTGTGGTGTTTGTTTCTGAATCAATTAGCGTTGACCTAATGGTGTCTGGGGCTCTGATATTGGGTGGTATAAGTGTCGTAGTGTTTGGGAAATATGGGTATGAAAAGGGTTAACCCCGCAACAGTTGCGGTTATATGGATGCTGGGTACCCTTTCATCATTCACGTTGATGGCCGTAGCGGCGAGAGAGCTATCAGCCACACTAAGTACATTTCAAATACTGTTTTTTAGAAGCTTGGTAGGCTTACTGATTTTGAGTGTGTTGATCAGTCATAAAGGCTGGTCTGTTATTCGTACTGATAAAGTACCTATACACATTACGAGAAACCTTGCTCATTATGGTGGTCAATTTGGTTGGTTTTTTGGGTTGACCTATCTCCCGTTGTCTAGTGTTTTTGCCATCGAATTTACGGTTCCGCTGTGGACCGGAGTACTTGCGGTACTGATGTTGGGCGAACGTATGACAAAGAGTCGTGGGGTTGCAATATTGCTGGGCTTAATCGGGATGCTAATAATTCTAAGACCTGGCTTGGCGATTATACAGCCCGCCGCTTATGCCGTTTTGTTGAGTGCCATTTGTTACAGTCTTGCTTATATCAAAACCAAATCATTGGTCGAAACAGACAGCCCTCTTTGTATATTGTTTTATATGACCATTATTCAGCTTCCGTTAGGGCTTCTGCCGGTTTTATTTGAGTTTACTCTTCCTTCGGCAGGAGAGTGGCTGTTGATTTCTCTAGTTGCGACGATGGCATTAACGGCCCACTACTGCATCGCAAGAGCGATGCAGTTGGTCGATGCTTCGGTTGTCGTTCCTATGGATTTTATGCGCTTGCCACTGATTGCGCTGGTTGGCTTTTTATTTTATAGCGAGCCGCTTGATTGGGCCGTGCTGATAGGGGGCTGCATCATGTTTGTGGGGAATTATATTAACATTCAGTCTGAAAAACACTTATTGAAAGTATAAACGTTAATATTCTTAGATTGATGCTTTACCCGTTAATACATACAATTGATACATATAATTAAAATTAATCAAATCTACCTTCCCCCCTTCCAATAACAAAATAGTGAGATGGTTGTGAGCTTAATGGATGAGTCAACATCAAACCGGTATAGCTATCCTATTCGAATACATCTCTTTGTAGCGATTGTATCGTTTGTTTTACTGCTCGGTATTTCACTCGGAATTTTTCATTACCTGAAGATTACAAAACTGATTATTGATGATGCCCAGACGATGTTTGATCGGGCTGCACAGGATGTATTTCAGAAGTTTGAAACGGCCTATCATCCGGTTACCACCACTGTTGATTTACTTTCTTTTTCAGGGTTATTGGGCGCTTCAAATTTTGAGCAGCGTATTGAATATCTGGAACAACTCGCCAGTGTGTTTAAAACCAAACCAGAGCTTCTCAATATAGTGGTGGGATATGCCTCTAGTGACGCGTTTATTGTTCGTCGTGTTGATGACTCGAAAGCCCGAAGTCAGTATGGTGCTTCTGCTGAAACGGCTTATGTTATTGATGATATTGAAACCGACTCAGGAGTGGGTATTTTAAATAGATATTTTTATGATGCCTCATTGAAGAAATTAGAGGTGAGATCACTAGATCAAACCACCTATGACCCTCTAAAAAGAGATTGGTATGAAACGGCTTTGGCGAGTGATGATATAATCACAACTGAACCTTACATGTTTTATTTCTCGGGTATAGTCGGTATTACGGTGGCGAAATATAGCGCCGTTGATGATGCGGTGATAGCGGCCGACATTTCAATTAAAAACCTATCCAAAACTCTCAAGCAAAGCGAGATAACGCCAGGCTCAAAGTTATACCTTGTTGATGCAGATCACCGGTTGTTGGCGAACTCAGAAAATGAGGATTTCATCCTTAGTCGCTCACTGAATGAGACCAAGCTGAAATCCCTGAAGGAACTTAATAATCCGCTGTTAAATAGAGTGATTAGCCGAGACGGTGAATATAATAACGACGGAGATTTTTTTGAAGTAACGGGTGAAAACTGGCTCGCCGCTGCTCGAGATGTTGATTTAAGTGATGACCTTAATTTGCGATTGCTCATTATTGTGCCAAAAGAAGAGTTGTTGTTTGAAGCTTTAGTGGTGAGAGACCAGTCCATATTTATCACCATCTTTATCATCGTATTATCTATACCGGCAGCGTTGTTTATTGCTACCAAGATATCTAATCCGTTAAAAGTGCTAGCGGAACAAACCTCCCGAGTACGACGATTTGATTTTAGTAAACCAGTGCCTGTTAAATCATTTATTCTTGAAATTAGTGACCTTGGGCATTCAATACAGCTTTTGCAGGATACGATTCACAACTTTATTGAAATGATTAACGCGGTTGCGGGAGAAAAAGATTTTGAACGACTGCTGGAAAAAATAACGAGCGATACTATTCAAGTCAGTTCTGCTTCAGGGGCGGTTGTCTATCTGCTTTCAGAAGATGAAGAACAGCTTAGACCTGCCTGCTTTATGACCCCTGACGGCATTAAAAAGAATGTGTTAGATGATGTGGGTTTTGATAGTGACTCGTTGCTGCATAAAAGTATTCACAGCCACCAACCAGTTATGTTTACGGTGAATAAACAAGAAAGGAACGGCCGCAACGATGCGGATCAAAAAAGCGTACTGGACGTATTAAACGAGCTTGATGTCGATGAGCTTAAAGTGGTGGTTTTTCCGCTTAAAAATCGACAATTTGAACATATAGGTATGTTGTGCCTGCTGTTTGACCCACTTATTAATAATGATGCGGCCGCCACTGCTGAAAAACTGGATTTTATCCAAGCGGTTACGGGGTTTAGTGCATTGACCATCGAAAGCACGCAAATGGTTGAGGCACAGAAAAATTTGTTAGAAGCCTTTATAAAACTGATTGCAGGGGCGATTGATGAAAAATCCCCTTACACTGGCGGCCACTGTCAACGCGTCCCCGTGTTAACCAATATGCTTGCTCAGGCTGCCTGTGATAGCAATGATGATCGATTTGCTAGCTTCGATTTGAAAAAAGAGCAGTGGGAAGAGCTGCATATTGCTAGTTGGTTACATGATTGTGGCAAGGTGACGACACCTGAATATGTGATTGATAAGTCGACTAAACTAGAAACTATCTATGACCGTATTCATGAGATCAGAATGCGGTTTGAGGTGATTAAGCGAGAGTCTGAACTGGGGTACTGGAAGGCCATTGCAGGTGGTGGTAGCGAAGACAGATTGAAACCAGAGCTGGATAAAGAGCTTGCTCAGTTAGATGAAGATTTTGCCTTTATTGCGGAATGCAACCTAGGGGGTGAGTTTATGGCGCCTGACAAGCTAGATAGGCTTGCACAAATTGCCAGTAGAACCTGGACTCGTACTCTGGACGATCGTCTTGGGCTGTCATGGGAGGAGTTGCAGCGAAAAGTCAAAACCCCGGCTTCAGACTTGCCGACTCAAGAACCATTGGTGGCTGATCGAGTTGAACATATTACTCTGCGTGAACCCAGTATATATGAAGACCCTAATAACCCATGGGGTTTTAAGCTAGATGTACCGGAAAATAAATTTAACAAGGGCGAACTTTACAATTTGTCCATTGGGCGTGGTACCTTGACGGAAGAAGAGCGTTTTATTATTAACAATCACATGACTCAGACGATTATCATGCTGAGCAAATTGCCGTTTCCCAGACAAATGAGTGCAATACCTGAAATAGCAGGGGGGCACCATGAAAAGATGGATGGCACCGGGTATCCAAAACGTTTGCGCCGAGAAGACATGCCGTTAAGTGCCCGCATGATGGCAATAGCAGATATATTTGAAGCATTGACAGCCTCTGATAGACCCTATAAAAAGGCTAAAACTCTAAGTCAGGCGATTGAAATAATGGGCTTTATGAAGAAAGATCATCATATTGACCCTGATATATTCGAGCTTTTCTTAACGTCCGGTATATATCGAGTGTATGGCGAACAATACCTTCAGCCAGAACAGGTAGATGAGGTCGATATATCTTCTTACATGAGTTAATTCTTTATGGCTCAAGCTGTTAATGTTTACTTAAAACAGAGGCGCAATAGCGCCTTATTGTTAGTAGAAACTTCTAAAGTGTTGTGTTCTGGTTATCCACTGCGTTGAGCTGTTGATTGTCTGGGCCATTGTTTGCTGAGTCGGCTATCCAAGGCGCAAGGCATGTTCGATTCGCAGCGCAGTCGTCGGTTAGCGCGGATAAGAACGCTATTAGCTGAGTCTCTTCAGCATTTGAAATCCCCGTTGGTATAAAGAGTGACTGACCTGTTTGACGCTCTGTATTTAACTTGTTTAGTGCTAGCTCACTATTGCTTTCTGCGTCAGGGTATAGCGTTGAGCAGTTGGCGATCGACTCGAATTGTTCTAACTGGCACCATCCTCCGCGATCAAAAAAATTGTCTACGGATCGGCTGGCATTTCGATAGTGTCCGATTACTTGAGATAGCGTCTCATAGGCACCGGTGTGGCCATATGGGGCGGTAAGGGTAATATTGAGTAGGCTAGGTGTTCTGAATTGATAGCGATTAACAGCGTCGCCTGTTTCACGCTCTCTCCCAAAATCATCATTAGTGCCATCGCCTTTCCCTGGCCCATATTGTGGAAACGCAATGGTATGGTGGCTGCCATCAGAAAAAAGTGGACCGTTGTGGCAGGTGGCACAACCAGCCCCCCCTTCGCTCACGGGAGTGAAAAATAATACAGCGCCTAGTTTTTGATCTTCTGTTATTGCGTCTGTATCGCCTCCGACATAACGATGCCAAGGTGTATTTACAAATACCATTGATCTTTCGTATTCCCCAATCGCCTGAGCAATATTGTCAAAAGTAATAAGGTTTTCTGCTGTTTCAGTGGTGGCGAATGCTTGTTGAAATAGAGGTAACCAATCATTAACCGCTAGCTCTCCTGCCCCAACGCCATAGTCACCTATTCGAGCCGCAAGGTGCGTTCTTATGGTGTCATTATCAGAACCACTTTCAAACGTCGACGTTTTCATCTCTTCGATCGAAGTGACAGGAAAGCGCACTTGAGCAGCCGCCAAGTTTGCGCCTGCGTTGGCATCCTCAACAAAGATGCTACTATCAGGCGTGCGGATGCCAGAAATTGACCCGTTGGTGCCTGGTTCTTTCCCTATGCTTTCTACGCGAGAATCAAAAAACAGACCGGTATCCCAAAGGCCAGTATTGAATGCAGTGGGTGTATTCCTCGGCACGAGGGGGACTCCTGATTGGTGTGTTCGGCCAGGCCCAAGCAAATCAGGGTTAACGGCCTCGACACCGATAGGTAGTGATAACCCATCAGCGCCTCCAAGTGCAGGGTGATGGCAGCTGACACAGGCTGAATCAAACTCCCCCCCTAAGCTTTTGCTGAAAAAAAGTATCTTGCCTAGTTGAGGTAATGGGTCGTCAATACTGGGTAAATCTCTATTTTCAGAAGGGTCATCGGTAAGGCCTAGATCTGATATCAGCGTTTGTAAGGCAATGTCTTGCTCTGTGAGCGCCACTGTGGTGTCTGTTGATTCTGCGCTTGCTGCATCTGCTGAAGACTCACTACCGCTATCACCTGAATTGCAGCCTGATAGCATCGGTAACATTAATGCTAATGTACTGGCTAATACCAAGGGGTTTATATTTCCCATACTATCGTTTGTTGTTTTCATTATGCCAACCTCGCGTTAGTTCTATGCTCAACGATCATCTGACTAAGCACTACATTTACTTTTTCTAGTGGTGAAATAGTAAGAGCAGAATACGCAACAATTAGGGAAGAAATGTGCAAGAAATAAGGAGGTGGATGTAAACGTGTTGACCGTCACAAATTGACCGAATGCAAATGACTTAAATGGGGTGGCCAGCGCTGAAAGCTGTTAAAGGAGCAAGCTTGCTCCTTTAACAGCTTGCCTCAACCTAATCGTTAGCCTGCTAATCGTGTGAGGTGTTCAGCCTGAATACTAACCCCGATATATGCCATACCTAATAAATTAAGATACGCCATACGGTCAATACTGGCTGGGTTTAGTTCTGGCAGTAGTATTTTGTTTTGTGTATAGAGGGCTTCAACATATTCGATATACGGGTCGTTACCTGCCAGCAATAATGTCGCGGCGCCAACGTCTGTTTTTACTTGGCTAGTGAGTGCTTCTGGTAGAGTAAGCTCGAAAACAACAGGTGTTTCATCAGCACCCAAACGAGAATTACGCAGTTCTGTTTTTTTCTCAGCCCAGTAGTATGCGAGCTGTTTGCTTTGAGTTAAAAATACAGGGTCTTTTCTTTCGGTATAGCTGTTGCCGATGGCAGCCATCGCATTTTTTGTCTTCTTGTTAATCTCTGCGTCGCCGGAGCCTATTAAGCCGTTTTTCAAAATGGCATCGGTTAATCCGGATGCCGTACCGTGGTACCACTGGCTACTTGTTTTAAACCCTTCCGTTGATAGCAATTGGGTGGCATCTTGTAAATAGGTTGGAGTGGCAATATTGGTCATAAGATATCGGATTCCAAAAGAGAGAGTCATCAATCAGAGGATTATAGCAGTATTGATGTTGCTTGTTGACTCTGATGTTTTGATACGAAAAACTCGTTTAACTTATCTATTCGTGAATAGCATCTATACTAACTAGTGTCCACTCGGAAACCACTGTCATTCCCGCGAGGATGACCTATACGGTGTTTCAGGATGTGTTGTATTGATAGGAGTACGTTGTATGATTATTGGTGTACCTAAAGAAATAAAGAATCATGAATACCGAGTTGGAATGACGCCTACCGGTGTTAGGGAGTTGATTCATCAAGGGCATCAAGTGCTTGTGCAACGAGAGGGTGGCACTGCTATTGGGCTAACTAACGAGTTGTATGAAGCCGCAGGGGCAACGTTGGTTGAAAGCCCTCAAGAGATCTTTGCTAGTGCCGATATGATCGTAAAAGTAAAAGAGCCCCAGCCTCAAGAGTGTGCGATGTTTCGACCGGGCCAGTTGCTATTTACGTACCTTCATCTCGCGCCTGACCCTGAACAGACGAAATTGCTGGTGGCTTCGGGCGCAATTGCGATTGCTTACGAGACCGTGACCGATGATCATGGGGGGTTGCCATTACTCGCACCGATGAGCGAAGTGGCGGGTCGGATGGCGATACAGGCAGGCGCGCATTCGCTCGAGAAAGCACAGGGCGGTAATGGCACCTTGCTAGGCGGTGTCCCTGGTGTTGAACCGGGAAAAGTGGTTGTGATTGGTGGTGGGGTCGTGGGCGAAAATGCCGCCAGAATGGCAATGGGGTTAGGTGCTGATGTTACTGTGCTTGACCGTTCTATTGACCGTTTAAAATTGCTTGATAATCTATACGGGCCCAGGCTCAAAACACGTTTTTCAACAGTAGAGTCTGTTGAATCGATGGTATGCGAAGCAGATCTTGTTGTGGGGGCTGTACTGATTCCGGGTGCTGCGGCGCCAAAATTGGTGAAACGAGACACACTGGCAAAAATGAAAAAAGGCGCGGTGCTAGTTGATGTCGCGATTGATCAAGGTGGGTGTTTTGAAACTAGTAAAGCGACGACCCATCAAGATCCCTCCTATAGCATAGAGGGTGTGGTGCATTACTGTGTGGCTAACATGCCGGGTGGTGTAGCGAGAACAGCGACATTTGCGTTAACTAATTCGACCTTGCCTTATGTTATTGCACTGGCAAACAAGGGGTATCGAAGGGCGTTGTTAGATGATAAACATCTTCGAAACGGGCTTAATGTCTTTAAAGGGCAAGTCACTTGTCAACCAGTGGCAAGTGACTTGGGGTACGAATATGTATCGGCAACGGACGTGCTTTAATGAATCTTAAAGCGCGTTAAAGGCTTAAATCAACCACTGTTCGACCTTGTGTTTTACCCGCCATCATGTCTTCTGCTACCTGCCTAATGTCGTCGAGAGAGACGATTTGGTTTATCTCAGTAAGAGCAGACTGTGGTAAGTCTTGCGCAAGACGTTTCCACGCGGTTTGTCTGCGTTCATTTGGGCACATTACAGAATCAACCCCTTGCAAACGTACATTTCTAAGAATAAATGGCATGACGGTCGTAGGAAGCTTAAAACCTGCAGCTAGTCCACAGGCGGCCACTGCACCGTTGTAATCCGTTTCAGCCAATACTCGCGCAAGAATGGCATCACCCGCTGTGTCAATGGCACCTGCCCAACGTTGTGCTTCTAACGGTCTAGACGGTTTTAGCATATCTTCGCGAGATATTATCTCTTTGGCCCCTAACCCTTTGAGATAATCGTGAGTGGATGCTCTGCCTGATACGGCTGTGACGTCATAATCGAGCTTACTTAGGATTGCTACTGCGACACTGCCTACACCTCCACCTGCGCCCGTTACGACAATAGGGCCTCGGTCAGGGGTTATATGTGCATCTTCAAGGGCCATAACACAGAGCATCGCGGTGAGACCTGCTGTCCCAATTGCCATGGCTGTTTTGCTTTCAATGTCTTTTGGCAGAGGGATAAGCCATTTGGACTGGACTCGTTGAACTTGCGAATACCCCCCCCAGTATTGCTCACCAACGCTCCAGCCCGTTAGTAGCACTTTGTCTCGCGGCTTGTAGTTGTCGGCCTGAGATTCCAGCACCGTTCCCGTTAGATCGATACCGGGTACCATTGGCCAAGTGCGGACAATTTTTCCTGTGCCGGTTACCGCCATGCTATCTTTGTAGTTGATGCTAGAATAATCGACTGATAGTAATACATCACCTTCAGGCAGATCTGCGATACTGAGTTGCTCTACTGCGCTAACGGTTTTTCCGTCATCTTGACGAAGCACCAATGCTTTAAACTGTTCGGGGGGCGCTTGAGTCATCTTAAGCCTCTATATTGACTAAACGGGAGCGGAGCCACCTAGGCTACACTGCGAATGAATAGTGTTTCAGTCTAGCCTTAAATGACGCTAAGCAAAATGCTTTTACTAAAAAGATAGAACTATACTTTAGTCTTGGTTAGCGTGTGATAGCTTATATTTAGTGTTAACAAGGAGTATTGCTTAGTGTTAAAACTACTCGGATTGCTGGGAGTTATGACTTCTACTTTTGCGCTTGCTATGCCTGTTTACTATGCCCGCAAAACGGCCGGTTATTCAGCCCGGTTTAACACTCTGAGTGAATTAGGAGAGATAGGAAGCCCGCATCAAAAATCGGTCTCTCGGTTCTATTTTCTGCCTCTAAGCCTCGCCATTATTACATTTGTTTTGTTTAGCCAGTCAGCTATCTCGTTTTTGACCCAAGAAACGCTAGTTTGGGCGCTGTTAGGGCTAGTAGGGGTCGGATACTTAATCGCAGCGCTGTTTCCTTGTGATAGCGGGTCACCTATAGGCGGTTCAGTGAGTAATCAGATCCATAATGTAGCGGGGCTATTTGAGTATTTGGGGTCGGGGGTCGGGTTAATCTTGATGGGGGTGTTGTCATATAGGTCTTCTGCTTCGCTTCAGGTGGCTGTCTATTTAATATTGAGCGGTTCGGTGATACTGTTGAGTCTTGTGTTGATGCTGTTACCGTCATTTAGTCACATTAGAGGATGGGTGCAGCGGTTAGCAGAGGCCAGTTTTTTTACCTGGATGCTAACCGTTTCACTTTTGTTACTGTTGGGTGATGATTAAACAAAAAAGAATTGAATTGAGGCAGGGGGTAGCCATGGAAGCGAAAGATGTTCATAGCATCGAAGGTGCGCGAGAGCTGATAGAAGAGCGAGGGCTTAGCCACATAAAAGTAGGTGTGTTCGACATAGATGGCGTGATGCGCGGTAAATATATGTCGAAAGAGAAGTTCTTGTCGTCACTGGATAAAGGCTTTGGTTTTTGCGATGTGGTGCTGGGTTGGGATGTGCGTGACCAGCTTTATGATAATGTAAAATATACCGGTTGGCATACCGGCTACCCGGACGCGTCTGTCAGAATTATCCCGGAAAGCTGCCGAGATCTGCCATTGGAAGATAATGGTTTGTTGTTTCTGGCCGAGTTCGTGGGAGAAGCTGAGACTATTTGCCCGAGAGGTGTTCTGCGTAACGTTATCAAGAAGGCAAAGGCGTTGGGTATGCAGATAGAAACGGGGTTCGAATATGAATTTTTTGTCTTTAATGAGACCCCTGAAAGCATTCGCGAAAAACGCTATCAGTCACTTAAACCTATGGGCCCCGCCGAGTTTGGTTATTCGATGATTCGCAACGGAGTAGAATCTGAAAGCTATCTCAATTTACTGGACCTCTGTGCCAAGATGGATATCCCCATTGAAGGGCTTCACGAAGAAACAGGTCCAGGCGTACTAGAAGCCGCTATTGCTCACGATGATGCATTAGCCTCTGCCGATAAAGCCGCGTTATTCAAAACCTTTACCAAAGTTGCCATGCAGAAAGAAGGCAAAATGGCCACATTTATGGCTAAGTGGTCACCCGAGTACCCTGGGCAGAGTGGTCATATTCATTTGTCGGTAAGAGACCTTAGTGGGGCGCCGATGTTTTATGATGAAAGTAAGCCAGACAATATCAGCGACACTATGCGTCATTTCTACGCAGGGCAACAAAAGCTGATGCCCGATTTACTCGCGATGATAGCCCCCACCATAAATTCTTATCGGCGCTTGATTCCCGGTTTTTGGGCTCCTACTGAAGCGAGTGTTGGCATTGATAATCGTACGTGCGCCATTCGTCTTATTCCGGGCTCAGAGAACTCGCAACGCATTGAATACCGCATAGGTGCAGCGGATGCTAATCCTTATATTATTCAAGCGGCTGTTATTGCGTCTGGGCTATGGGGGGTTGAGAATAGGGCTGAGCCTGAACCATTGGTTGAGGGAAATGCATATGAGCACCGTTTTCCTGACCACCTTCAACTGCCTTATACCTTGTGGGATGCTGCGCAGAAACTGAAGAAATCACAAGTTGCACGACATTACTTTGGTGACGCATTTGTTGACCACTTCGCTGCTACCCGAGAGTGGGAAGAACGGGAGTTTAGAAAGCATATTTCTGATTGGGAGCTGGACCGGTATTTTGAAATTATCTAATGGTCTGTTACTTAGAGAGCAATAAAGATAGGACGAGTGAATGAATATCATATTACATTCCCCGATTGATGGGCGAGTAGTTGCTGAACGAACACTGGCTTCCGCTGAAGAGATTTCAGCATCGGTTGATCGTGCCATTAATGCACAGCTAAGCTGGAAGCAGGTTGGACTGAGTGAACGTGCGGTTATCTGTCACAAAGCGATTGATTATTTTGTGCAAAACCAAGAGAGCATTGCAGAGGAGATTACCCTGCAAATGGGGCGGCCAATTCAATATGCTGCAGGCGAAGTGCGCGGTATCGAAGAACGTGGCCGTTATATGATTGATGTTGCTGAGACCGCACTGGCTGACGAGTTAATAGAGGAACATGCGGGCTTTAATCGCTTTATTCGTCATGAGCCACTAGGAGTTGTGGTGACGATCGCCCCTTGGAACTACCCTTATTTAACCGCAGTTAACTCAATAATACCGGCTATTATGGCCGGTAATAGTCTGGTACTTAAACACTCTAATCAAAGCTTTTTGTGTGCAGAGCGTTTTGCCGAAGCGTTTCAGCAGGCAGGACTTCCTGATGGTGTGTTCCAGTACCTTCATTTAGATCATGAGAGTACATCGGCACTGATTAATCATGAGCGCGTTGATTTTGTTTCGTTTACTGGCTCGGTCGCGGGTGGTAAAAAAATTGAGAAAACTCTGGCGGGTTCCTTTAAGGGCCTAGCTTTGGAGCTAGGGGGTAAAGACCCAGCTTATATAAGAGAAGATGCAAATCTAGCCCATGCGATTGAAAGTGTATTAGATGGCGCATTCTTTAACTCTGGCCAGTCTTGCTGCGGTATTGAGCGAGTATATGTGCATGAATCGTTGTATGAGCGTTTTTTGACGGGTGCCATTAATCAGGTATATGAACACAAGTTAGGTAACCCGTTGGATCAAGAAACGACGATTGGGCCTATGGTCAATGCTAATGCCGCAGCATCGGTGCGTCAGCAAATAGAGGATGCGGTTGCACAAGGCGCTAGAGTAGGTGTTGATCAGCATTATTTTGACCAGAATGAAGAAGGCACGGCTTATATCGCACCGCAGATATTGAGTCATGTTAATCACCAGATGAGCGTGATGGCAGAAGAGAGCTTTGGGCCGGTTATTGGTGTGATGTCAGTGGCTAATGATGAAGAAGCGATTAAGCTGATGAATGATAGCCAATATGGATTAACAGCATCTATTTGGACAGAAGATGAAGAGCTGGCATTGGCGATTGGTGATCAACTGGAAACAGGAACGGTATTTATGAATCGCTGTGACTATCTTGACCCCGCACTACCTTGGGCCGGTGTTAAGCAATCAGGCCGCGGGTGTGCACTGTCTGTATTAGGGTATCAGCAGTTAACGCGACCTAAGTCGTTTCATCTGAAACGTATATAGTGAAATTAGAATAGATCCAATACTTAAAAGATAACAAGACCAGATATGAGTGAGAGCATTTATGGAACAGTCATTAGACCTTACAACACCTGACGATATTCAAGGCAATTGGAACTACCCGACGACTATTCGAATGGGTTGTGGCCGCTTAAGCGAGCTTCCTTTTGTCTGCAAATCACTGGGAATTCGCAACCCATTATTAGTGATCGATGCGGGTCTGGTTGAGCTACCTTTTGTCGTTAGAGCGATGGAGTTTGTCAAAGCCGAAGGTGCTAGTATTGCGCTGTTTAGCGATATCAAACCTAACCCTACAGGCGCTAATATTGAGGCGGGTGTAGAGGCTTACAGGGAAGGCAACCATGATGGCGTAATTGCACTGGGAGGCGGAAGCGCCCTTGATGCAGGCAAGGCGATTGCGCTTATGAGTGGTCAGACACATTCAATCTGGGATTTGGAAGATGTCGGTACTAACTGGCTGCGAGCAGACCCGGAAGGCATTGCGCCCATTGTGGCAGTACCGACAACATCGGGCACTGGGTCTGAAGTAGGGCGTGCTTCGGTTATTCTAGATGAAGAGCAGAAAGTGAAGAAAATCATCTTTCACCCTAAGATGATGCCCCAAGTAGTGTTGGCCGATCCGGAACTTGTGAGCGGATTGCCGGCTAATTTAACGGCTGCAACGGGTTTAGATGCATTTGTTCATTGCCTCGAAGCGTATTGCGCGCCAGGTTATCATCCCATGGCAGATGGTATCGCCCTAGAGGGTATGCGGCTTATTAAAGAGTGGCTAGTGCCCGCAGTCGAAGATGGCAGTAACCTGACCGCTCGTAGTCATATGATGGTGGCTTCATCTATGGGGGCGACCGCTTTCCAAAAAGGCTTGGGCGGTGTTCATGCGCTGGCTCATCCGTTAGGAGCGTTATTTGATGCTCACCATGGACTGCTAAATGCGATCCTCTTGCCCTATGTATTGGTACGCAATCGAATGGCCATTGAAAGCAGGATTGAACATGTGGCGACCTGTATTGGGCTCGAAGATAAAACCTTTGATGGCTTTATCGCCTGGATTATTGATCTTCGGCAGACGCTCAATATCCCCCACTCGCTGTCAGAGATTGGTATCACCGCAGAGCTTAGTGAACGAATAGGTGATATGGCAGCGGTAGACCCTTCAGCCGGAGGCAACCCAATACCGTTAACCGCAGACGACTACGGTATTCTATTTAGCACCGCTGTTGCGGGCATAGGGTTTGTGGCGTGACCGGTCAACAGTTAAAGCTAGGCATACTCGATTGCGACCAGTTACATGAGTCGTTACGCGCACAGTATGCCTCGTATGGGCACATGATGCAGACGTTATTTATGCAGGTTGCGCCCTCTATCAACTTCGCAGTTTATAAGGTGATTGAAGGCGTTTACCCTGAGGATATTGACGAGTGCGACGGCTATATTATTACCGGCAGCAAGAGCAGCGCATATGATAACGATGAGTGGATCGGTGAGCTGCGCAACTATATCAGAACCCTCTCCAGTCAACATAAAAAAATGGTAGGGATTTGCTTTGGTCACCAGTTGTTGGCGCATGTGTTGGGTGGCATCACCCAGAAAAGTGATGTAGGTTGGGGGGTGGGAGTGAAGTCTAGCGATGTTTTGGCTACCCCTGTTTGGATGCAGCCACCTTTAACGTCTTTTTCATTATTAGTGAGCCATCAAGACCAAGTCGTGCAGTTGCCATCTACCGCAACCGTCATTGCCCGTGGCGACTACTGCCCGAATGCCGCCTTTCAAATGGGTGATAATATACTTGGGTTTCAGGGGCACCCAGAATTTATTCGGGGTTATAGTCGCCAACTTATGGAGATGCGCAGGGGGATTATCCCAGATGCTGTCATAGAAAAGGCGCTGGCTTCGTTGTTGGATGAAACGGATCATTTAGTGATTGCTCAGTGGATTGTTAACTTCTTTTCGAGCCCTTAAATAGGTTAGCCATTCACTCCCCTTTGCGTTGCACAAACAGCGACAACAGCGCCAAACAGGCAGACCCTGACATTAAAATCACCGATACCGCATTTAGTACCGGTGTCGAGCCTTCTTTAAGTCGGTCAAACATGGCGATTGTTAATGGCGCATCTGAGCCTACTAGCATTAACGTTGTATTAAAATTTTCGAACGACATTAGAAAGCTAACGATGCCTGCGCCCATAATGGCAGGCTTTAGGTATGGTAGTGTGACGGTAAAGATGGCAGTTAACCGGTTGGCGCCTAAGTTCATCGCCGCCTCTTCTAAGGTCATATCAAATTTGCGTAAACGTGCGGAAATCACTAATGTGGCAATTGTGGTGATAAAGGCAAACTGCCCAATGATGACTAACGGCAAGCCAGGCCTGAGTGCTTCGATATCATAACCAAACTGTAGTTCAACCCAGCTGGCAATCGTGCTACTAAATACCAGTATCGATACCCCCAATATCACACCCGGAATGACGAGCGGTGTGAGCATTAGTACATAAAGCAGGTTTTTACCCGGAAACTGCTCTCGTTCAAATAAGAATGCATTACAGGTCGCTAACGACAAGCTAATTAGGGTGGTCGCGATAGCGATGCTGATACTGGTCCAGATGCTATCTAGCAACTCTTCATCATTAAATATGCCTAGTTTGGGCTCTGTATCATTGAGATACCAATCTAGTGTTCCGCCATTCCAGGGTAACGAAGGAAACATTGAATCATTAAAGGAAAATACCGCGACCACGACTAACGGCGCCATCAGAAAGATAAAGAAACAAGCGACATAAAATATGTAAGAGAAACGAAAAAAACGGCTGCTGGCGATGGTAGGTATCATGACATCACCTTTGAAAATGATTGTTTGGATAGCTTAAGGCCGACCCAGACAATTAGAGATGACAAAATAAGCAATAGCATGCCAAAGGCCGAGCCTTGCTCCCAGTTGAAGCGGGTAATGAACTGAGTATAAATCTGCTCTGTAAACCATAGGCTATCTTTGCCGCCTAGTAATGCAGGTGTTAGGTAGTTGCCCAGAGTGAGCATAAATACCACAACGCAACCACTGACAATGCCCGGCATCGCATGAGGGATAACAATCTCTTTTAATACATTCCAGCTGTTCCCGCCGAGGTCATAGCCCGCTTCTATCAAACTGTTGTCGAGGCTGTCGAGCGTGGATACCAGAGGCACCACCATAAATAACATGGAGGTGTAGATTAGACCGACCATAATGGCCGCATCATTGTATAGCATCTCAATCGGTTGGTCGGCTAATCCGAGCCACTGAAGAAATGTACTGACAAGGCCTGTCTCGCGCAGAATGATCATCCAGCCATAGGTTCTTACTAACTCACTAACCCAGAAGGGAATGAGGCAGAGCACAAATAGTACGGTTTTAAGACGGCCAGTGAGCATTTTGGCAATATAGTATGAAACCGGAAAGGCGATTAGCAGCGTGAGCGCTGTTGCAATAACCGACATGACGGCGGTTCTAACAAAGGTGTTCCAATACAGGGGTTCGGTGAAAAATTCAGTGTAGTTACTTACGCTAAAACTATAGTTTCGTGAAGATATTCGCTCCTGCAAAGAGATCAGGATCATATCAACATGAGGCAAAATGATCAGTAACGAGAGCCATAGTAGTATCGGGGCGAGTAATAGCCACAAGCCGATTCTACTAGTGTTAGAAAGCGATGCGGTAGATACAGGGGGCATGAGCGTTGCTCTCTTAGGTCAAATTCTGATGAGGGGAGGTATTGCTCTCAGCCGGGCGAAAGCACAGGCATTGTTTCTTGTTCCACTGAAGCGTTACGTTATCGCCTTTAGATAAACTGGTATGATGACCTGTCTGGGGTAACGAAACATGCATGGGTTCACCGCAGCGGGTGTCGACCAAAACCTGACTCCTGGCACCGTCAAATAGTATATTGACGATACGCCCATGGCACTGGTTAATATCGTCAGTGTTGTCGATTGCTGAAACCGTCGATAGGTTCTCTGTAACAGGTATGATCGATATGGCTTCGGGTCGTATATAGGCGATAACCGTATCATTCTCTTTAAACGGTTCAGATGAAGCCGGCAGGCCGCTGAGTTTGAGCCCGTTCTCAGTGGTCAGTGATAGTAAATCTCCAGAGGCTGTACTGACTTTACCTTGCCAGCGGTTGCTATCACCGACAAAACTTGCCACAAAAGGGGTTTTAGGCTGGTAGTAAAGTTCTTGAGGTGTTCCGACTTGTTCAAAGCGGCCATTATTCATGATGGCGACCTGATCACTCATTACCAGTGCTTCTGATTGGTCGTGAGTAATATAAACAAACGTAGTGCCGAACACTTGCTGCAGATGCTTTAGTTCTATCTTCATTTGCTCGCGAAGCTTTAAGTCTAGCGCGCCTAAGGGCTCATCTAATAGCAGAACATCGGGTTTTAATACCAGGCAGCGGGCAATGGCAATTCGTTGCTTTTGCCCTCCCGATAACTGGTCGATGCGCTTGTTACCAGCGTCGGGTAAATCTATTCGCTCAAGCACATCTTTAATCAACGCTTGCTGCTCAGTTTTGCTGATGCCTCTACGTTTGAGGCCATAAGCAATATTTTCGGCCACGGTCATGGTAGGAAAAAGCGCCAAGTGTTGAAATACCATATTCACAGGGCGTTTATTGGGCGGGGTGTGCAGTACCGATTGACCTTTGATGAAAATATCACCTGAGTTGGGATGCTGAAATCCCGCCAGCATTCGGAGTAATGTTGTTTTACCGCAACCAGAAGGGCCCAGAATAGAGAAAAATGAGCCTTGAGGTATCTTAAACGACACATCATCTACAGCAATGAAATCTCCAAAGGCCTTGTTGATATTGTGACACTCTAAGTCGAATGAGAGTGGGTTGCTATGATCATCAGTCGACATTAATAGTGGTTCCAGTGGTAGTTTATTGGTTGTGTTAAGGTGACTGGGGTTAATCACCCTCGCACTCACGAGGGTGATAGTAATTGAAAGCAGGCGCTAGCTAGCCGCTTTTACACGGTCAAGTACCTTGCCTTCTATCTCTTCCAAGCCCGCTGGAACCGGTGGGTACCATTGGATGTTATCAATAGCTTCTTGTGAAAAGCTTTCTTTAAACTGAGCTTTCAACGTCTCATTTACATGGTCGTCACTGCCTTTCGCTGCCGTAAAGTTTCCGGCTGCCTCAGTGATTTTAGCCGCTACTTCCGGGCGCATGACATAGTTGATCCACTTGTATGCAGCGCTATCCGCTTTGCTCTTACGTGGCAGGGCAAAGGTATCGATCCAGCCCAATGCGCCAGATTTTGGTGCGACGAAGGTGATGTCTTTATTATCTTTATTTAGCTTCCAGCCGCCAGCATCCCATGCCATTGCAGCGTTTACTTCACCAGAACGCATCAGGTTTAGCAATGCATCACCCCCACTCCAGTAGGCTTTAACGTTGCTTTTACACTCAATTAGTTTTCCTTCGACTTTATTGAGGATTGCTTGGTACTGGGCTTTATCTTCATAGGCGGCAAAAGGATCTTCACCCATCGCGAACGCAAACCCAATAAGCGTAGGACGCTTTAAACGGTAAGACACCGACCCGTTTAGCTTAGGATCGCATAGGTCGGTATAGTCGGCCACTTGCCCTGCTGTTTTACGATTAACAATCAGGCCACTGGTACCCCAAACGTGAGGAATACCGTACACTTTACCGTTGTGCATGGTGCTTTTTCTAGTGGCTTCAAACATAGACCCTATGATCTGGTCTGCGTTAATTTTGCTTAAATCAATAGGTTTATAGATATCAAAATCGGCTTGTGCACTGCTGATACGGTCTTGGCTTGGCTGTGCTAGGTCAAAACCGGCACCTCTGGTGGCACGTAGCTTTGATATCATATCTTCGTTGTTAGATTTGGTGACTTTAACAGATATGCCAGTCTCTTCTTTGAAGTCACTAATCACGTTTTTAGGTGCATATCCGCCCCATGTAAGTAGCCTTAGTGTTTCTGCCTGAATCGGCGCAGATATAAATGTAGCGGTTGCGGTAATTAACCCTAGCGATTTGAGATTTAATAGACCTTTCATTTCAATACCTATCTTGGTTAGATGGTTTAAGCGTCGAAGCTGATGGTTGTAATATTTCTATTGCCGGATTCTTTGTTCAAACTAGTTGTTAAATCTGGACTACAGCGGGAAAATTCGACATACGTATTCGTAAATTCCATCTCAAGCTAACAACGATAAGTTACAGAAAAGTGACAGTATGTAGCTAAACACAGTTGACGTAAAAGCCCATTAGACTTTAGTCGTATGCGGGCGGTATTCTGGCTTTTAGTGCCCATCTTAAGTTTGACGGGTATCAATGTTTCAATTGATGATGTCTGTTTATCTAGAGGTTGTAGCAATCACTATCAATAATACTAGGAAGCGCCCACTATGATAAGTGTCGATGAAATTATGACCGCCAACGTGTTTACGTTAACGCCTGAAAATAGTGTGTATGATGCGCGAATGTTGATGAGTGAACAGGATATTCGCCACATTCCGGTTGTTGATGACACTAATAAACTGGTAGGGCTAATCACTCAGCGAGATCTCCTTAGTGCATCGGAATCTACCTTATATGCGACTAGCAATGACGCCCGTATTGAATTGGAAAAACAGCATAAAATTGAAAAGATAATGACCTGCCAGGTTAAAACGATAGATGAGCGGGACAGTCTGCGTTCAGCCGCTATGCTGCTCAGAAAGTATAAACACGGTTGCTTGCCCGTGGTGACGGACGGTGAACTGAAAGGCATTATTACCGATACAGATTTTGTTGGCGTAGCGGTACATCTTTTAGAACAGCTGGAATCATCTACCCCGGTTGAAGAGTTTTAGGTAATCCGCTATCTTCAATAAGGGCGCATTAGCGCCCTTTTTTGATATCGACACTATGCCTAAAGTGCTACGAACACGATGATGATAATTAGTTTATTCAGGTTGGAGTTATGGATTGTGAAGCATCGAAACAATATCTTTTAAGCAAGCCCGAAGCCGAGGAGAGCGAACCTTTTGGTGAGGGTATTCCGGTGTTTAAAGTTCGAAATAAAGTGTTTGCTATTTTGGGTATGAAAGAGGGAGTAGGGCAGTTAAATGTAAAGTGCGACCCTGATGAGGCATTGGCGTTGCGTGATATATTTGATGCGGTTATTCCCGGCTACCATATGAACAAAAAACACTGGAATACTGTCATTTTGGATGGCTCTATTCCGGCCGGTGAAATAGAGCGGATGATTGATCATTCTTATGGGCTTATCGTAAAAGGCCTGAAGAAAATTGAAAGACAAGGCTTAGAGCTTCGCTATGGACAGGAAGCGCTTTACAAAAAATAGTGATGACGTGAAAGACTTACGGGAATTTAAAAAAAACGGCGCAGAAAGCGCCGTTATTATGTGCGGAAGGCTTTGGCCGTTATACGTTTTTCTTTCTACGTAACGCTGCAAGTGCTAAAACGCCTAAACCAAGCATTGGAATAGTGCTAGGCTCTGGTACTTCTGCAGATACATGGCCTTCTAATACATCATTACCGCAAGACATGGTCCAGTGAGCATCCAGTTCAAGCTGGCTACCGAATCCAAGGCTTGCTACGTCGAAAGAAACGGTTCTGAAATAGCTTACGCCATCTTTACCGGCTGTATTGGACTCAAGCCCTTTGATGAATGTACCGCCATCCATTGCGAAAGGCGCAGAAGCGCTATAAATAATATCATTGTTCCAGCTTGATACACTGTATAAGCCTGCAGCGTCGATACCGTCACCGTTACCATCTGCTTCTACTTTATCGCTGCCATAGTAATCTTTAGTCAAAAGACCAAAGTCAACGGCATACTCGTAGTTAGATGCATCGTTATCAAACGATAGCGCTAAGTCACCTGCATAATAGCGTTTGTGCTTGTAGCGAACTTTTCCATCAAGGAGGTCAAAACCCGCTTGAATGCCGATCGATAGAACAGTCCCTTCTAATTTATAAAAAAGGTATTCTGCATCGAAATCCTGTCCGCCATAACCTGGGTCAACATATCCACCGTTTTTAACACCTTCGTCGTCAGCAAACTGAGTCCATCCATCGTCACCCCAAAGAGATATTGGGCCGGCATGGCCAGTGCTAGCGACTAATAAAGTGAATATTCCTGCTATAAGTTGTTTGGAGTTCATCCCCGTTGCACCTTTTGATTTGTAATTAGTATTCTGCATTATAAGCACTTATTGAGCCAGCTTTATAAAAAACTAGTCTTTACATAATGGTATTAGGTCGATTGGTAGGGTTTTAGAGTTAGCTGACGAATTGTTAGATATCGACTGTAAAAAATACCGACACCCTGTTGTTAAGTGTTTAAAAATACTACGCTTGTTCGATCAATAAGGTTTCAATGATGCTGCTTTTGTGGTGATAGTGCTTATTAAGTGCCTATGTAGTAGGGTTTTTTATTGATTTTAAGCGGTATTGAGGGCATTGTCGCGGGTATCTATCACCATTATAGGCTCGGATCGGTATGCTAAGTTATCGACATAGTTATCACGCAGGCAATTTTGCAGATGTGCTTAAGCACTGCACTCAGTTAGCTATTATTGAATACCTGAAACGAAAGGATAAACCCTTTTGTTATCACGATACCCATAGTGGGGCGGGTGGCTACACGATAGCCTCTGCAGAGATGCAGAAGAATGGTGAGTATCTAGGCGGTATTGGTAAATTATTTGGTCGCCGTACAGGCGTTGGCGTCATTGATCACTATGTTGACTTGATTGGCTCTCTAAACCCGACTGGACGACTGAATGGGTACCCAGGTTCGCCACAAATTATGTTATCGGCTAGGCGTCCTACAGATCGAGTCCAGCTGACTGAGTTACATCCTGTTGATTATACGCACTTAAAAGAGCTGGTGGGAAAATCAAAAAAAATAAATGTTTATCAACAAGATGCATGGCAGGGGTTAAAAGCGTTGCTACCGCCAGCGGAAAAGAGGGGTTTAGTCTTAATAGACCCTTCATATGAAGTTAAAGAAGACTATAAAACGATAGTAATTGCATTACAGCAGGCCTATAAACGCTTTTCGTCGGGAATATTTGCGATCTGGTATCCGGTGTTAGAGCGTAAGGCGACTGAACAATTTATTGGCCAGATGGCTAGCGCAGGCGTTCGCAATATGTTGCGCATAGAACATTGTGTTTTGCCTGATGTCGAGCGAGGAATGACTGGAAGTGGCATGATTGTTGTGAACCCTCCTTATACGCTTAGAGCTGATATGGAAATGGTGTTGCCAGTATTAGATAAACTACTGAGTGAAGGGGGGGCTGGCAGCACGATTCTTGAGCAGTTGACGGAAGAGTAACTGTGCTAGGGGTGGTTGTTATTTAGGTCGTGCTTTTTCTGATAAGGCTCTTAATCCGGGGCCCATCTTGGGAATCATCTCTTTTGGGTTAATTTCTTCCCCGCATTCTGAACAGCAAAGTTCAACGGAGGTTTTGTGTCCACAGGTGGTATGAAAATACTCAATGGGTGGGCCGTCTTCGCCAGCCATCCAGTTGTCCCCCCATTTTGCCAAAGTCATCAGTACCGGATATAGCTCAACGCCTTTTCGAGTCAGACGATACTCATGGCGTACTGGCTTCTCTTGATAGGGTGCCTTTCTCAAAATTTCATAGTCGACCAGTTTATTCAAGCGGTCTGTTAGACGGTGTCTGCTAAGGCCTATCTGTTTTTGGAATTTATCGAATCGTTTTGTCCCCATAAAGCAGTCGCGAAGAATAAGTAGTGTCCAGCGATCTCCTACAATGGATAGTGCACGTGCTACGGAGCAAGGCATTTCTTGAATATCGTCCCATTTCATCTTGCGTCGAATGCCTGTTTTGAGTGGCGTAAAATCATAAGGTGTGCTTTTTTAAATTAAATTCTGGGTGTGATTATAGCTTTACAAGTTCTATTTTGGAACTTACTATTAAGCTAAGTTCCAAAATAGAACTAACTAAATATTGAAAAGAGGACTGTCAAATGAGCTCAACTCAAAAGGCTGAAGCGATAAGCGAAGAGTGGAAATCAACGGCTTGTATGCTATGCAGTATCGGATGCGCAATTGAGATTCAGGTTGATGGTCAGCATTTTAAAAAAATAAGAGGAGATAAAAAAGCCGCTTCATCTGAAGGGTATATCTGTCAAAAAGCGGCGCGTTTAGATCATTATCAAAATCATAGAGAACGTTTGACTAAACCGTTGCGTAAAACCGTTGATGGACGTTTTGAAGAGGTCGAGTGGGATACTGCGATTAATGAAATTGCCGCTAAAATGGTCGCAATTCGTGAGGCTCATGGCGGACATTCTTTTGCCTACTATGGTGGTGGGGGGCAGGGTAACCACCTTGGAGGAACCTATAGTTCTGCACTTAATGCGGCCCTCGGTACTCCTTATATTTACACGGCGTTGGCCCAAGAGAAGACCGGTGATTTTTGGGTGAATGGAAAGCTATTTGGGCGGCAGAACTGTTTTGCTGTTGAAGGAATGGAACATGCGGATTACGCGATCGTATTAGGGGCTAACCCTTGGGATGCTCATGGTATACCTAAAACCCGCGATTTATTAAAAGCGTATAAGAAAGACCCTAACCGTACTATGGTGGTAATAGACCCTCGTTTAACTGAATCGGCCCAAATGGCTGATGTTCATCTTGCGGTCAAACCGGGTAAAGATGCATTTTTGTTGTCAGCCATGATCGCCATCATCCTTCAGGAAGGTCTAGAAGATCAGGCGTTTATAGAACAACACACCAATGGGATTGCCGCCATTAAAGAGCAGTTTCTTAAGGTGCCCGTTGATCAGTATATAGCGATAGCGGGCCTTGATTATGAGGTTGTGAGTGGTGTAGCAACCGGTTTTGCTAAAGCCAAAACAGCAACAGTCAGAGCCGACCTGGGTATTCAGCAAAGTCTTCATAGCACGCTTAACTCTTATCTCGAAAAACTGCTATTTTTGATTACCGGTAACTTTAACAAGCAGGGCGGAAACCATCTAATTGCGCAGTTTGCGCCTATCATCGGACACTCAAAAGAACCTGAAGAGGGTGGGCCAGTGACGCGCGTCACGGGTATGCAGGGTATTAGTAAATTGTTTCCTCCTAACATTCTACCTCAAGAGATTAACACTGATCACCCGGAGCGTTTAAGGGCATTAGTGGTGGATAGTGCTAATCCTGCGTTATCGGGTGCTGATACTGACGCCTACAGAAAGGCATTTAAAAAACTTGAGCTATCGGTCGTTATCGATGTGGCCTTCACCGAAACGGCAAGGCTCGCAGACTATGTTTTACCCGCATCGTCTCAGTTTGAAAAAACAGAGTGTACGTTTTTTACCTTTGGCTTTCCTACCTCATACTTTCACCTGCGTAAACCGGTTGTAGCGCCTCAAGGTGACACATTACCTGAGCCAGAAATCTATAGGCGGTTGTTAGTCGCGATGGGCGCAATACCTGATCGCTTTCCAAAACTGGAGGGCATTGCGAAGCTTGATAGAAAGCTCCCTGCGGGGCGGTTATTTCCGCTAGCACTCGCTGCAGCGCTTAAAACTAACCCTAAATGGATGCCATATCTACCGGTAATTTTATACGCAACATTAGGTAAAGCATTGCCAGAAAATATGGCTTCAGCGGCCACTCTTTGGGGTGTTTGCCAGTTTTATGCTGCTAAGTTTAGTCGGCAAGTGGCCAATGCGGGTACGCCGGGTAAAGGCTATCAGCAGGGGGATGCACTGTTTAAACGTATTTTGACGTCTGACCTTCCGGTAGCACTCGCGACCTTTGATTACAGTGATACCTGGGCGCTAATGAAGACCGCAGACAGGAAGGTGGCATTAGGTATCGAGGAGATGTTTACTGCGCTTAACGCCTTGGCAGATGAGGCTATTTTGGAGGACGAGAATGGTGGTGAGCAGGAATATCCGTTTGTCTTAATGGCGGGTGAGCGCCGCTCGTATAACGCTAATCAGATTTTCCGAACCCCTGATTGGCGTAAAACGGATAAAGAGGGCGCGATGAGAATTCACTCAGAAGACCTTATCAAGCTGGGCCTAAAGGATAAAGATTCTGCGGTTTGCCGCTCTAAGACAGGTAAGATCAAAGTGTTGTTGATGGAAGATGACTCAGTTCAGCCGGGTATGGTCACGCTGCCACATGGCTATGGAATGCTGTATTCGAATAATCAGGGTGAGTTATCACAGAATGGCCCTTCGGTTAACGAGTTAACGTCAACAGAGCATTGTGATCCTATCGCAAAAACGCCTTACCACAAGCATGTGGCGGTAGTAATTGAGGGCGTTACCGCTTAAGTTGATCAAGGTTAAGGTTCGATTAGGTTGCGGACTCTAATGTATCAGCCATAAAATGACCATGTCATTAAATGGTAATGGTTTTCAGTTATGGTGATAGCTGATTTTGCTATTTATGCGCAATAGAAAATAATATGTTGAAAGGATTCGGCCCGAGTAGTTGAAATGAGACTTTGAATTTCGGGAGAATATAGAATGGCTGTTATATCTAACTGTACCTGTGGCTGTGAGCCTGTTTGTGAGTCAGGGGCAATAGGATCACGTAATTGGAATGTATGCTGCTTTAATTGTGGCGCACGTTCGGCGACATTTCCTAATCGAACTGAGGCGGTAATGAACTGGAACCAGATTGTTACTGATAATCTGGAAGAGGTAGAATCACCCGCTGTTACAAGTTTTATTGGTCAGGCAATTCAGCATATCAAAGCGCTTCCATCTGTCGGCTAAAGAGTTTGAGCTTGTAACGGGATTAAGTTATTGGTCCGAGCGTCTTAACCATAGTCATTCTCGATAAACGTGCGTTGAATCTCTTCTATCTCGACAGTGTGTGCCAGTAGCGCTTCAACACACTGTGGGTCAAACTGTGTTCCGGATAGTTCTCTCAGCTTTTCGTATGCGGCTTCGTTGCCCCAGGCTTTTTTGTAGGGGCGTTCACTGGTTAACGCATCAAATACATCTGCTACGGTTACTATTCTTGCTTCAATAGGGATATTTTCACCAGTAAGCCCTTCTGGATAACCGCTTCCATCCATGCATTCGTGATGATAATTTGCGATATTTCTCAGCATGTCCACATGACCAATGCCATTGAGTCCATAGTTATCGAGTAACGAATCAATGAGCTCTCTGCCATCTTGAGGGTGGCTTTTCATGATTGAGAATTCTTCGTTTGTTAGTTTGTCCGGTTTTAACAGTATGCGATCAGGAACTTTTATTTTCCCCAAGTCATGTAGTGGGGCAAAAAGGTAAATATGTTCAATATATTGATCATCAAAGCTATATTTTTCAGCTAGCGCTTTTGCGATGAGGCGGGTGTATCGAGACATTCGCTCTAGGTGATAGGCCGTTTCGGGGTCCCGAGAGTGTGTCATGTCCAGTGCTGATTTTACGGTTGCTACCAGTGTTCGAATGCTGGAACGTTCGTTGTAAATGAGTAGGCCTATCATGTGGCCTATCATGTCCAACTCCACTAACACATGTTCTGTAAATACGTTTTTCTCCGCAGCATTAAAAAATACAAACCCGAAAAAATGATCGTTAAAAATCATTGGGAGGGTATAACTGGATAAATACCCTGCGTCGAGAAGCGCTTTGGTATGGGTTTTCTGCGAGTGCTCAAGGGTGTTTAAGTCGTTGATCACTCTAGGGTCTGAGTTCTCAATGATTCCCTGAAGTGACTCGGTTTCTGAAAGCTTGGCTTGGTAGTTGGCAAGAGGCGTTTGGTCGTCACTACTATAAATAAAGGTTTTTAGCAGGTCTGTATCGTGATCATAGAGTGCTACCGCGACTCTTGAAATAAACGGGTGATGTTGCTTGGTTGCCAAGTGAAGGGACTTTAGCTTATCGGCGATGGACGCTTTTTTATTCAAGTTTGTTAAGGTGTCTTTGTGTAACGGCATTGTGTTCTCGAAAATGCGGATCAGTTATTAAGAGTCAATGGGCTTTTCACTGAGTGATACACCAAGCTATTGACTCTTAAAACTATAGCAGAGTAATCGAGAAGCGACGAATACTGAACGCTATCGTGCCTTTGATTTTTTAACCATCGAACCAATAATCTTCTAAATCATGTTCGAGGCGCTTTTTCTCAAAATGTTGTTCTATTGCTCGTCTAGCGGCTAATTTTTGTTGGGGGGTGGATTTTTCTTTTGTTTTAACTTTGGCTTTGGAATCAAGTTTGTTGAAGTCCATAAATAGTTCTACCAATTGTGTTTTGGTTGACTGGACAACGGCATTATTGTTGTTATTCATGCGCACATTTCTCCTTTGGAAGCGATCAACTTTTTAATGATGTGGATCAGGCTCTACGTTATAGAAATGAAGTGAAATTAAAGTGACAGAGTTAACAGTTCTAAAGATTCTTGAGAGGTAGGTCACAAAAAAGCTTATATCGCGTTAGCGCTAAGTTTTGTTTGCTGTTTAAGCATGGTGGCCATATCTTTCGATGAGAGAGGCTTTGCGATGAAATAACCTTGTATCTCATCACAGCCCAGTTGTTCGAGATGTTCAAGTTGTTCTTTACTTTCTACACCTTCAGCGATTACTTTGAGGTTAAGGCTGTGACCCAGAACTATAATGGCATTGACGATGGCTTCATCTTCCTGCTTTGAATGGATATCCCGAATAAAGCTTCGATCTATCTTTAGCGCGTCAACGGGAAAGCGTTTCAGATGACTAAGGGATGAGTAGCCGGTTCCAAAGTCGTCTAGTGAAATGCTCACTCCCAGTGCACTTAGCTTTTTTAGCAATGCTGTTGCGGCACTGAGGTTCTCCATCAGGGAGCTTTCAGTTAGCTCTAATTCTAGCTGGTTTTCTGGAAGTTTGGTTTTCTTCAACACGTTGCTAACAGCCTGCGCCAAATTCTCATGCCGCAATTGGTGAGCGGATACATTTACCGATACGGTAATCGTCGCAGTGCCGTCATCAGCCCACTGTTTTGCTTGCAAGCATGATTTAAGTAAAACGAATTTTCCGATTTCTGCAATCAGTCCACTGTCCTCAGCGATATGAATAAACTCTGATGGAGAAATAAGCCCTCTAGCAGGGTGCCTCCAGCGAACAAGTGCTTCGGCAGATTCAATACGTTTTGTATGGACATTGACTTTGGGTTGGTAGAAAACCTCTAGCTCATTGTTTTTCATGGCTTTACGCAGATCGCCTTCAATCTCCATATGGTACTGGGATTGATTTTGGAGCCCTATATTGTAAAACTGAACGTTATTACCTCCCAGATACTTGGCTTGCTGTGTGGCCATTGCGGCCTGCTGCAGCAGGGGTTGAAGTTCCAGAGCGTCTTTTGGTAACTGAGCTATACCGATACTGCAGGATATCAATAATTCATTCTCATCTACAAAGTAAGGGGCTGAGAGAGATTTTAGTATATTACCAGCATGTGAAGACGCATCTTCTTCAGACTCATACTCGATGAGAACTGCAAACTCGTCACTCGATAAGCGAGCGATAGTGTCTGCATTTTTGATGGCGCTTGAGATTCGTTGTGACACCTCTTTTAGTAGGTAGTCTCCCGTTTCATGGCCGAGGCTGTCATTAATCTGTTTAAAACGATCAATGTCCACCATGATGAGACAAAATTTCAGGTCGCCTTGGCGAGCCTTATTAACGGCGCTATGAAGCCGGTCTCTAAATAGTGATCGGTTGGCCAGCCCTGTAAGGTCATCATAATTGAGTAGGTAATTTAGCTTTTCATCTGCCTCTTTGCGAACGGATATATCAGAGAGTAATCCCGCATAGCATTCAATTTCGCCATGACCATTAGTGATGCTGTTAATTTGTATCCACGCGGGAAAGTAGTTCCCGTTTTTTTGTTTCTCAAATATCTCGGCTTGCCACTGGCCATCGCGCTCAATTTCAACTTTTGCCTGGCTAAAGACTTTATATTTCTGAGGTGTATTACTTAATTCAATAAAGTAATGCCCCTCGATGTCGGCCTTGGAATATCCGGTGATATTGCAGAATGCCGGATTTACTGAGAGAAAGCAGAAGTTGGAATCGAGTACGAAAACCCCCTCTGAGGTGTGGTCGAAGACCGATTTTGCGAGTCTCACCTGTTCGTTTCGCTTTTTTTCAGCATTAATATTACGTCGCGTACCCAGCATTCTGATGGGGTCACCACTGCTATCAAATTTGACGGCCTTGCCACTGTCTTCAATCCAAAGCCAGTCACTTTCTTGTTTGATTCGATACTGTACCTGATAGGTTTCGCTGTGATTTTTTAGGTATTCACTCAGTGCCTGTTTGGCTGCGGGGTAATCTTGAGGGTGAATGGCTTGCTTTAGATTACTAATAAAGTCGACTGAGGTAAGCTCCCGTTGCTTAAATGCTTCATGAAACGCAGACTGATAAACGGTACCGGACGTTAGATCCCAGTCCCACAAACCGAGCTGTGATGCTTCAATCGCTTGAGATAATCGTGTTTGGCTTTTAACTAGCGCATCACTGATGCTTTTTCGTAACGCGACTTGTTGGTTTAGACGCTCGTTTGTGACGGTGAGATCATGAGTTCTTTGATCGACATTTAATTCGAGTGTTTTTTGCGCCGAAAGCAACTGCTGTTCCGCGTCTTCGCGGTTAAGGACTTCATTAGTTAACTGTTCGTTCAACGCTTCAGCAACACGTCGGCCGTTGTCGAGGTACTGAATTAAGGACTCATTTTCGAGCTCCTTAATCAGTGTTCGTTCTCGGTTTTTATAATGACGATAGGCACTGTATATTACTAAGCTAGCGAACACTATTACGACGAAGAAAAATGAGTAACCATAGCTTTCAAATGTAATAAAAGTATGGATGATAAGGCATAAGAGCGGAGGTAGCGAGAAACATAATAATGCCTTGATATTTATGGTAAAAACAGTAGTGGCAAACACTAATAGTGCAGCAATGGCCACTAACGCAACGAGTTGTGTAATGCCGAGTGTGTCAGGCAGCATGGTTAGGGCAGAAACCCCCCAGTGTGCGCCGTTTAAGAATGAGCCTGCTAGTAGTAATGACTGCCATAATTTAATTGAAAACGGCTGTTTAGATATCGTTCGAAACTTGGTAATAATGCCGATCTGTATAAGCGAAACTAGAGATATTGAAATAAACCAGCTAAGTAGTAAGGTATGCGCTACATATTCATTCCATAGAAGCAGAGTAACTAGAATCGCAAAGCCGATAGAGGCAATAAATAGTGGTAAGCTCTCACGATAACTGGCTTTTAATTGGTGCAGCAAAATAGTTGATCGTTTAGGGGCAGAAAATTCTGTCATTAAACTTAATTCTGGTGACGGGTGGCGCTCTGTTGGCCCTGTCATCTTGTTATAATTCCCTTTTTAACCGAATGCTATCGATGTTAATGACTGCGTTTGGGATAATGCTATAAGTTAGATGGGTAAAGCTGAATATGCTTATTCAGTCGTGTTGTGCGATATTCTAACTTTTTGGCATATCTACGGCTTGATATGTGTTATTAAACTGTGATTAGGTACTCATAACTTATTGAGCTGTTGTTATGATAATACACGATATTTTAGATTTTACTTTTTTGACAGGCTAATTGAATGGATGTTTCCCATATTCTTGACTCTCTTAATGACGAGCAGCGCGAAGCTGTAGCAGCGCCAGCTCGAAACCTGTTGGTTTTAGCGGGAGCGGGAAGCGGAAAGACGCGAGTATTAGTACATCGAATTGCTTGGTTGATGGAAATTGAGCGCCTGACACCTACTAGCATTATGGCGGTTACGTTCACCAATAAGGCGGCAAAGGAAATGCGGGGGCGAATTGAAAAACTATTAGACCTCCCGCCAAGAGGACTTTGGTTTGGCACCTTTCATGGTATTGCGCATCGGCTACTAAGAGCTCACTGGAGAGATGCTAACCTGCCAGAGAACTTTCAGATTATAGACTCTGACGATCAACTTCGAGTGATCAAACGGATCATGAGAGATCTTCAGCTAGATGAAACAAAATGGCCTCCGCGGCAGGCGCAGTCGTTTATTAATGCCCAAAAAGATGATGGTGTTCGTGCTGAGTATATTGAGGCTTCCAGTGATATCTATATGCGTACCATGGCGCTGGTTTACAAAGGGTACGAAGAGCAGTGCCAACGATCAGGGATGGTCGACTTTGGTGAGTTGTTACTGCGTTCTCATGAAGTCTGGCTTAACAATCCTCAATTACTTGCGCATTATCAAGAACGATTCAGGCATATTTTGGTCGATGAGTTTCAAGATACCAACACTATTCAATATGCTTGGCTGAGAGTGTTAGCAGGTAATCGCATTCCGTTAACAGTAGTCGGTGATGACGATCAGTCGATCTATGGCTGGCGTGGTGCCAAGATAGAAAATATTCAGCACTTTCAAAATGATTTTGCCGATTCGATGCAGGTAAAACTTGAGCGTAATTATCGTTCGACCAGCACCATATTGGATGCGGCTAATGGGCTGATCGCCAATAACGGTAGCCGATTGGGTAAGCAGTTATGGACGGAAGAAAACGAAGGCGAGCCGATTGATCTGTACTCTGCGTTTAATGAGCAAGACGAAGCAAATTATGTGGCTGACAGTATTCAAGACTGGGTTAAGAAGGGTAACTTACGTTCAGACGTCGCGATATTGTATCGGTCAAATGCTCAGTCCCGCGTGATTGAGGATGCCTTTATTAGGCAGCAGGTCCCGTATAGAGTGTATGGAGGCCTTCGTTTTTATGACCGAATGGAGATCAGAAATGCTCTAGCGTATATTCGCTTGGTCCATTATCGTCATGATGATGCTGCTGTCGAACGTGTGATTAATGTACCCCCTCGGGGTATAGGTAACAAAACTATTTCTGATATCCGCGAGCATGCTCGAATGGAGTCCGTTACGCTCTGGCAGGCATGTAATGAAATGATTTCATTAGGTAGTCTGAAAGGTCGGGCTGCCAATGCGGTGCAAAAATTTATTGATGTCATTGAAGGGTTGGCCGATGGTGCTGTAGATATGCCTCTGCATACGTTGGTTGAGAAAGTTATCAATGAAAGTCGTTTAACAGAATTTCATGGTAGTGAGAAAGGCGAAAAAGGTCAGGCGCGTGTAGAAAACCTAAACGAGCTAATCAATGCGACCAGAGACTTTGAAGCGGAAGATGAAGAAATGGAACCGCTCTCGGCATTTATTGCGCAAGCGGCGCTTGATGCGGGGGAGAATCAGGCAGAAGAGCATGAAGATAGCGTGCAGATGATGACACTTCACTCTGCTAAAGGGCTTGAGTATCCGTTGGTCTTTATGGTCGGCATGGAGGAAGGCTTGTTTCCTCATAGTCGTTCAGCAGAAGAGCCCGGCAGAATCGAGGAAGAGCGACGGCTTTGTTATGTCGGCATTACCCGCGCGATGGAGAAACTGGTGATGAGTCATGCGGAATCCAGGCGGCTTTATGGGCAAGAAAAGTATCATGCGATATCGCCTTTTATTCGGGAAATACCGGCATCATTGATTCAGGAGGTTCGACTAAAAAATACGGTTACTCGCCCTGTCAGTTTTCAGCGGGCTAATGATGAAAGTTGGGCAGTGGCCGCATCAACCGAAGCTGCATTTCAACTAGGGCAGTTGGTTAGTCACCCGATCTTTGGTGAAGGGACCGTTTTAAACTATGAAGGTCAGGGGCCTCATGCCAGAATTCAGGTAAACTTCCTAAGCGAAGGGAGCAAGTGGTTAGTATTGTCATATGCTAAGCTTGAGGCATTATAAGTATAAACTACAAGGCTGAAGCAATTAATTACTACTCACCCTGAAACTCTGGAATTGTACCCTCTTGTCATCCTCGCGTAGGCGGGGGTCCAGTGTTTAGTGTAGTCTCAAATCGTGGATTCTGGCCTACGCGGGAATGACAGTCAGTTTCTGGATGGATCTTAATCAGGAAAATAAAAAACAAAAATAGGAGATAATATGAAAAGACGGCATTTATTTTCAGTCGTAGGTATAAGTATATTGGGAGCAATGTTGGCGGCGTGTTCACCGTCTGAGAAAACTACTGATACTGCTCAAAACGTTCAAGCGGTTACTGCTCAAGAAACATTTAAGTGGAAGCTTGTGACATCTTGGCCAAAGAACTTTCCAGGGTTAGGCGAGGCACCAGAACGCTTTGCCAAAGAAGTTAACCGCATGAGCAGTGGCCGTTTAACGATCAAGGTTTATGGCGGTGGTGAGCTGGTCCCCCCTCTAGAAGTGTTTGATGCCGTATCTCAGGGAACGGCAGAAGCAGGGCATAGTGCAGCCTATTATTGGAAAGGTAAAATCCCTGCTGCACAGTTTTTCTCAACCGTACCATTTGGTTTAAATGCTCAGGAATTTAATAGCTGGATTCACTACGGAGGTGGGCTTGAGTTATGGCGCGAGGCTTATGAGCCGTTTGGTGTAATACCGTTTGCTGGCGGTAATACTGGCGTACAAATGGGTGGCTGGTTTAATAAAGAGATTAACTCTCTTGATGACCTAAAAGGCTTAAAGATGCGCATACCTGGTTTAGGGGGTGAAGTGCTGCAAAGAGCTGGCGGAACACCGGTTAATTTGCCTGGTGGCGAGATCTTTACGGCACTACAAACCGGCACGATTGATGCGACTGAGTGGGTTGGCCCATACAATGATTTAGCGTTTGGGCTGCATAAAGCCGCTAAATACTATTACTTTCCAGGTTGGCATGAGCCAGGTACCTCAATGGAGATAACGATAAACAAAAAAGCGTTTGAAAAACTGCCAGCAGATCTGCAAGCGATTGTTGAAAATGCAGCGCGAGTGGCTAATCAAGACATGTTAGACGAGTATACTGCGCGCAATAACTCAGCGTTAGTAGAGCTTACGACTACGCATAATGTAGAGATTCGCAAGTTCCCTAAAGATGTCTTGGAGAAACTACAGGTGATTTCTGAAAGTGCAGTCAAAGAGATTGCGGATGGTGACCCAGCCATTGCGAAAGTATATGACTCATACAAAGCATTTCGTGATGGTGTTATTCAGTATCATGAAATTTCAGAAAAGGCCTATATAAACGCTCGTTAGGATCATGGCATCGAGAAACTGACGGACGGGCCTATTGGCCCGTTTTTTTATTATCGAATACTGTTCTTTAGTTTTTTTAGATCTATTATTCAAACCAAGTTAAAATTCTTTCAAATGTGCTTGATTAGGAACGTGTTATGAACCCCGACTTTATAAACGCCACTATTGGTGGCGTAATGATTGCCTGTTCGGTGATTATGATGATGGGCCTGTTAGGTAAAGTAACGGGTATTAGTGGTATTGTATGGCAGACGGTTAAGATCAATAGAGATGACCCCTCTCCACTATGGAGGCCTGCTTTTCTGATAGGTTTAATTATGGGGCCAGCTTTGCTCCATTTTTCATTGAACTGGGAACTCCCTACTGCAAAGGATGACAACATTTGGCTGATTATTTTGTCAGGTGTTCTGGTGGGTTTTGGCACTAAACTAGGCTCTGGATGCACGAGTGGTCATGGTATTTGTGGCATAGGGCGGTTTTCTTTGCGATCAGTCGTCGCAACTGTGGTTTTTATGGTGGCGGGGATTGTTACGGTCGCTATCGTTAATACGGTGAGTAGAGGGTAATGATGACTATTTTTATCGCATTGTTGGCAGGTATTATTTTTGGCGCGGGCTTATTGGTTTCTGGAATGATGGACCCTGAGAAGGTGATTGGTTTTTTAGATCTATTTGGTGACTGGGATCCATCACTAGCATTTGTGATGGGGAGTGCATTGATTATTACCACCCCTGCGTTTAAGTGGGTGCTTCGTAGAAAACGCCCTATGTTTAATGAACGCTTTACACTGCCGCTTAAAACTCATTTGGATACGCCTCTAGTGGCTGGCGCTGCAATTTTTGGTATAGGGTGGGGGCTTTATGGATACTGTCCTGGGCCTGCGATTGCGTCACTCTCAACACTAAGTGAGCCCGGTTTTATATTTGTGCCGAGTATGTTGGTGGGTATGTTTATCGCGAATAAGGTGAGCCTAACGTAGAAGAGAGAACCTTGTTGACGTACTATTGTCATATAGAGGTTTAGTAGATGATCGCAGATGTGCTGTTTGACCGAGCGCGAATGTTTGGTAATGGATATGAGATATGAGTCGAGTAAATTTAATACTGCTGTTGGTGCTTTTTTTATCTGGGTGTGCACACTTTGATAGACCAGATCAGGTCTCGCTCAGCTTGTTGACGGGATGGGTTGATGGCAACCCAGTGTACTATGTGACTACAGATGTATCGGATAGTGAAATGGCTAGTCAGATGGGGGCAAACTATGCGCCAAGGCTTTCCAGTGCGATACCCGCCTATCCAAAGCCGCCTCAATTAAAAACAGTTTTGGAGCGTGTTTATGCGTTTCCAAAGGGTGAGCAGAAGAACAACGTATTTGCGTCTGCCCCAGCGCCTTTGGGTTATGAAAGTGAGGATATTAACTATAGCCCCGTCTGGTTGATGTATCTGGTTGAGTGGTTAGTAAGTGATAATGTTCAGGAGCTTAGATCTGAAGGTGATATATTTAAGGCAGAGTCGCAGGGTTGGGTAAAAATAACGCGTACAAATGTGGTTGTTAACTGCCCTGTTGTGAGCATTGATGGACAACGGTTTTTGTCGACACTTTAGTTTTTCTGTGTTTGTTTTTATACCAACACTTCTAGGCTTTCTTCCCCAAATAAGAGGTGTAGGTATTCATCCCTAAAAGCGTTGTGTGCTTCTTGTCTATAAACGTTAGCCCCATTTTTTTCATTTGAGCCACATGATTATATACGGGATGGACAGAGGCGCCTGTGGTCATCCAAAATAGAATGATGGCGCTGTACCAGTAAAACTGTTTGGTCGCTCTTGCGATTATATTGCCTTCCGGGAAGGCGAAATCACCGACTACAATATGAGCACCTGCTTTCCCTTGTTTTATTAAATGACTAAAAACTGATGTCATAAAGGCTTCATCAAATGAGTTCAGAAAAAAGTTAGCTACTACCATGTCGTAATGGCTAAACTCCTCAAATGTCATGATGTCACGATGGATAATTCTGATATTGAGGTTTTTTTCAGATTTTTCTACGCCTACTTTAAATTTGGTTAGCATTGCCTCTGACAGGTCTACAACCGTTACATCAGCACCTTGTTCGGCTGCCAGGATGGCTTCTTTGCCGTGACCAACGCCCGCAAAAAGGACTTTGTCACCTGATTTTAGGTGGTCGGAAGTAAGCATTGAACATTTACATTTAAGGAGGGAGTTGCCTGCAAATAGATAGCTTAGCGCATCGTAGATAGGGCCCATTAGCCAATACTTATCTTTCATTTTTATATTTCCATATAAAATGGTAGATAGGTCATCGACATCAGTGAATGAATTAACAATCGCTCAATAAGCACTCACACTGAGAACCCGTTTATGTTAGTACGAGTATTGAACAATATAGTGCTTATTTTTAGGTTGTCAAACCATCTAAAAATAAGCTGAGTGCATAGATAACTTACTTAAATTGAGCGTTTACAGGTATAAAAACAGACGAAAGGTAATTGTCTTTTGTTTTATACTCTACACTCAACAGGTTGCAAAAACGCTTCATCTGATTTTTAGTGCATAGAGAGGATCTAACATGAAAAATACTTTTTATTTATTGATGTTGACCATACTGATGGTCACTGTGATCAGCGCTTCGCGGGTTTATGCGGATGGTTTCTATATTGGTGCTGGGGTTTATCAGTCATATGCCGAGCAAGACAGTTTTGATGATAGCGATACGGTACCCGCTTTGTTTGCCGGCTATAATTTTATCGATACTAACCTCTTTATGATGTCTGCCGAACTTGGCTATTACGACCTGGGTGGTTATGACGGTATTGATCAGGGTGTTAATTATGATATTGATGCGTCTGCATTTACGCTTGCGGCAGTGGGTTATGTTCCAATAGGACCATTCTTTGAAGTCTATGCTAAGGCAGGTGTTGCTTCAACGAGTATAGATTTAGATGTCGGCGGGACTAAAAGTGATGCTGATGGAGAAGACGCATTTGGAGGGTTAGGCTTTGCCTTTGATATTTTGGATACCATCGATATTTATGCTGAATACCTGGTATTTGATACCGATGTTGATTCTACAATGGCTGGAGTTGGCGTGAGGCTTGATTTTTAACAAGGTGTCAAATACTAAGCTAGCGAAGATCACACATACTATCCTTGATGAAGATAGCTCGCCGGAATCTCTTGCTGATGCTTTAGATGACTTTGCGCGGCTATGCAGTGACATTACTGCTATAACACCTGATGCAAGTTTTAATGCCTGGGCGGAAGACTCTTTTCTTGATGACGGGGTCGCTATTAACCCTCAGGCAGCCGCTTTTTGCATTAAGGATTATCCCCGAAGTATTGCGTTTATTCGGGGTGTTTATGCCGCGATACTGGCAGCCCAGATACGCTTTCCCAACATGCCATTAAAAATTCTATACGCAGGTTGTGGCCCTTTTGCTACCTTATTGCTGCCATTGTTGGTGAAGTTTAAGCCCAGGGAGCTTGATCTACATCTTTTGGATATACATCAGCAGTCGCTAGATAGTGTTGAAAGTTTGATTGAAGTACTGGCATTACAAGAACATCATGTGAGCCTTATTCAAGGAGATGCCTGCCGTTACCAGCATGATCATAAGTTACATATCATCGTGGCTGAGGTGATGCAAAAAGCGTTGGAACAAGAGCCACAAGTAGCGGTTACGGCGAATTTATCACCTCAGCTTCATGACAAGGGGATTTTTATCCCTGAGAAAATCGAGGTGACGCTGTGTTTGGGCCATTGGGATGATGAAAAAATGCTAATGAGTCGTGCAGGGGCGGTTGACCATGACCTTCTGGTCGCGTCAGGGCAGCGCCACTTTCTCGGTACATTGCTGACACTGCTGCCTTTTAGTGTAGATGAGCTGATACGTTCAGCGAAATTTAATGCAGATACGTCTATGTTGGAGTTCAAACCTGTCCCGTTTCGGTTGCCCGAAATAACGACAATCGAACAATATGATTTGTTAATACTGACACGGGTTCAGGTGTTTTCACAATACAGATTGGGGGATTATGAGTCTGAAATAACCCTTCCCCGTATGTGTAACGATGTTGCTCTTTTACGCAGCGGGTCTTCATACCAAGCCTGCTATCAACTCGGTAATTACCCAAGGTTTAATGTGATCGCACATTAATATGTGAGATATACCCTCATTGGTTCTAAGGGCACTTGCGGGTATAATTTGTGATTCTTTAGTCTAAATGATATCTACTTTATGCAATTACAACCGATTGATAAAACACGGTACCGCAAGCGCCTTAATCGGGTTATTGCTACTGTTATTGTGCTACTTATGGTGCTGGCTTTAGGCAGCTCTACTCTTCTGATTGCACTTTTTGGTGAGTTAGGTGGCTCTAACTTCTTTCTTAATTTGATCGGTGTGGTTATTGCTGCGAGCCTTGTGGGGCTTATCTTGAGGCATTTTAAATCCCACCCTTACATGTATGAAGTGTTGTATGTTTGGCAACTAAAGCAAACGCTAAATCAGATCTACCGAAATACGGCTAAAATTAAAGCCGCAGCAGAATCTAACAACCTAAATGCGCTTATCATTATGAATTTCAACCTGAAGGGGTGTGCTCAGCTTTATGAGCTGGATGACAATGATTTGACATTGGCTGAGCTGAAGCAAGAAATTAAGGCATTGGAGAATAAAATTTCTGCCCTTGGTTTAACGATTAATACTGATGACTATCGTCCAGAGTTGTTAGCGGAGTTAGAGTAACCTTTGTAGGGCTTATTCGTTCTGCTCATTAAGGTGTCTGTTTCCCCTAATGATCTTGGCTATTTGCCTTCTTGAATGGCGCATTTGCCATTTACGTCGAAAACTCACCACTAGGAATAGGCTGATAGTTAATCGTATTTGAACTCACTATCGTGTCTAGAGACCTTAGCTAAAGTTGGCAGTGAGTGCTTGTTAAGTATGATTTTCTTAATATAATTGTGATTCCCCCCTCACAGATACAGAATGAGTGATATGTCTACCACCAATGTGACCTGCCCAAAATGCAATGCGACTAATCGACTGCCTAGTGAGCGGCTGAAAGACAAACCAAGCTGCGGAAAATGTAAAAAGCCTCTTTTTATCGGTAAAGCGATGGAGGTAACCAGCGCCAATGTTGCAGCGGTGCTGAATCACAATGAGATCCCCGTTTTGGTGGACTGCTGGGCTCCTTGGTGCGGCCCTTGTAAAAGTTTTTCTCCGGTGTTTGAGCAGGCGGCTAAAGAGTTAGAGCCACGTATAAGGCTCGCGAAGCTTAATACTGAAGCCCAGAAACCATTAGCAGGTCGTTGGAAGATTCAGTCGATTCCGACATTGATTCTGTTTCGTCAAGGAAAGGAGGTTGCACGCTTATCGGGAGCTGTTCCTCTCACGCAGTTGAAGAAGTGGTTGTCACAACAGCGTGTTATTTGATGTCGTAATCGGTAGTGCTTCTTTGCGGCCTAATTGCATTACAATTGGGTTAATATCCTGTTTTAGGTCGCTCTTCCCCTTGTTATTCAAAATATTAGTAGTAACCTTAAATTATTACTTATTTTCATTGTCCTATTAGTCGTTAACCGGTATTTTTCGAGCCCATTTTGAGCGTCATTGTTTAGACTGATGGTTGGTGGGATTAATAAGAGGACGAAAGCTACCTTAGGGATGCCATGACCCAATATCGTGTTTTACTGACCATTATTATCTCTCTGTTGCCTTTACAGCTTGCAGCACAGCTCAATACCACCCAACAGACTTACCTAGCAGCACTTGATGCGTTAAGCGCGGGTAAAGTTGATACCTTTAAATCACTGAGTGAATCTATATCGGACTATGTGCTGAGTCCTTATTTAGAATATGAGCGCATAAGACATGGCAACTATAAAGATACTCAAGCGATTGAAGCGTTCCTGGCAAATTATCCCAATCAGTCGATTAGTAATCGGCTAAAATATGAGTGGTTGTTGAGCCTACCGAAGCGGGGAGAGTGGACGCAGCTGCTTGAAAATTATGATGACAGGCTACAATCTCGAACACTCAAATGTTACTACCTTAGAGCGCTCTACCGCTCTGGTGAACAAGATAAGGCATTAGAGCTAACAGCAGAAGCCTGGACAGTGAGCGGTTCTGCCCCAAAGGCATGTAACCCCTTGTTTAAAATATGGTTAAAGTCTGCCTATTTTAAGCCTGACTATGCCTATGAACGCGTTAAGCTAGCGCTTAATAAAGGCCATACATCGTTAGCAAGTTATGCGAGTAACTTTCTAAAAGGTGATCAGCATAAAGCCGCAGCAACGATGATTTGGGTACATAAAAACCCTAATATATTAGCCAGTACCAAGCTTTTTCCTACTGACAACCCTTATATGAAAGAGGTTGTTACACATGGGATCAAGCGCCGTATTCGGCGTCGCCCTGATGCTGCGTTAACCTATTGGAATAAACACAATAGTCGATTCGAGTTTACCCCCTCTGAAGTCGTAACCTTAGAAAAAAGAATCTACTTGGGCTTGGCTAGACAATATGATGAATCTGCGTCTAGTCTTTTAGCGTCGTTACCTTCGGACGACAGCTCACACCATGCGAGTCACTCCCGTGAGGTGCTTGAGTGGCAGGTTCGCGTTAGTTTACGGAATCGAGACTGGGACTCGGTACTTAAGTGGATTCGAGTACTTGAGAAAACAGATGGCATGAAGCAGAAGTGGCATTACTGGAAACATAAAGCTTATTTAGCATTACAGCTAAAAGTTCCTCGTCTCGATCACATACAATTGGAGAAACTGGCTGATACGCGCAGCTACTATGGCTTTTTAGCGGCTGAGTTTTTGGGTAAACCTCTGACCTTAACCAATATGCCTCTGCCCGTTGAACTAGACACTTATGAAGCCTTTGGGCGACTACCCGAGATTGATCGGGCGAAAGAGTTTCTTAACATTGGGCATACAAATACCGCTAAGCGGGAATGGCAGTTCTTAGCCCGTGATAAAGAAAATCAGGCAGGCCTGATGTCATTAGCGAAGCTAGCGTATCAGTGGGGGTGGCATAATAAGGCCATTACCGCGGTTATTGCAGCAGACCACTGGAATGACCTCTCGATACGCTTTCCCACACCTCATAAGGAGGCCTTTTTGGCCGCTGCAACTCAGGTTAATCTTGAGTCATCCTGGTTGTTTGCGATTGCCCGGCAAGAAAGCGCATTTGCTGAAAACGCACGATCAGGCGCTGGTGCAAGAGGGTTAATGCAACTGATGCCCGCAACGGCACGGCAAACGGCTAAAAAAATTGGGTTAAAACCGTCTAAAAACTCGTTATATCATCCGCAATATAATATCACCCTGGGTTCCACTTATCTTGCTGCGATGTATCAGCGTTTTAATAATAACCGAGCATTAGCCACGGCTGCATACAATGCAGGCCCTCACCGCGTTAAGAAGTGGATAAAGTCGTCAGCCGCGTTACCGATTGATGTGTGGGTTGAGACGATTCCTTACGATGAAACTCGGCGGTATGTGAAGAATGTATTGGCGTTTGATGCGATTTATCAACATAAACTAGGTACGAGAGAGCCACGGCTATTACGAGATTTTGAAAAGGTATTTGTGTCAGAGCAGATGTTAAGTGATGCTAACAAATCCCATGCGCTTCTGGTGGCGAAGAAGGCGCAATACGCAAACTGATCACTCATTGTTTTTTCATGGATCGTAGAGTTGTTTACGGTAAAGGGAGGTATACTCGCACAGAAAGCCCCTCCTTTTCAGGAGAGTGCAGCTCTACCTTTCCTTGGTGCAGGTCAATAACCTTTTTAACAATCGACAACCCAAGCCCATAGCCGCCTGTTGATTGGGTACGAGAGTTATCGGCCCTGTAAAAGGGTGTAAAAACCTGCTTTATCTCATCTTCACTGAGCCCGGGACCCTGATCTTCTATAGCGATAATCACACCGTTATCTGCGGTAGAAATATCCACTGATACAATAGCATTCTCGGGGCTGTATTTAAGGGTGTTTCCTAGGATATTCTCAAATGCTCTACCCAATAATACGCGATTGCCATTGATTATAGCGGAGTTTAGGCCTTGCTTTAATATACTTATTTTCTTAGTACTGGCTTCGATCTCAGCGTCATCAATTAGTTCATTAATCAACGGCGTTAAATCAACGGCCTCCGTTGACAACTGACTGGCACCGTCATTGAGTCTGTTGAGTGTAAGCAGGTTTTCGATTAGTTCATTTAGTTTGTTATTTTGCGCTTCAATTTTGTGTAACAAATTTTCTGTGTATGGGCTGTCTTCTATTACCTCTCTGACTAAGTCTATGGCGATACGTTGTCGAGTTAGAGGTGTTCTTATTTCGTGAGAAATATCCCTAAGTAACTGATTTTGTCCAGTAATGGTCTTTTCTAACTGTTCGGCCATCTCGTCAAAGGCGTTTCCAAGTTGTCCTAGTTCATCTTTTCGAGCGCCGATACGTTTGCCAACACGGGTTGATAATGTGCCCTTCGCCATCTTTTGACTTGCCTGTTTTAAGGTAATAACAGGCTTGACGACATGTCGGCTCAACCATAGGGATGCCATCAGAATAATACCGAGGGTGATTAATAACCGTAACCAGCGATACTCACTGGGGGATCCCAGTTCCTTATGAATATAAGGTGACGGGAGTATTCTTAAGAGATAACGCTCACCATTTGGGGATATAACAGAGACGCGTGTATTGATGGGAGGGCGTTGAAAATCAAAATGCTTGCGAAACCCTTTCTTTTCTGTGTTCAGTGGGCTCTCAAGTAGATGCTCTGAATCGTCATCCTTACGTTCGTTATGATCATCGTCTCGGATTTTTCTATGACTGGCGATTGGTAGCCCTAGTTTTTCGCGTTTTTGAGTCGATTGATAACGGCTTAAATGATAAAGCACGGCTCTTATTTCTTCATCTTCGTAGATTCGCTCATACCATTTGTTCAGCGCTTTTTGCCCCGACGTTTCGTAAATGGTCACGCTGTCATTGGCGAGGTTTTCAATTTTGCTTCGAATTTTGTCTGCTTTATGTTCGATGCTGCTGATTTGAGAGGTGATGGTGATATTGGCTATAGTGGTTAATATAAAGGTCACCCAGAACACGCCCATAATTTTCAAAAATAATGTATTCATTTAAATGTTATGCCTCGCCAATAACTTGAAACAAATAACCCACACCGCGAATGGTTTTGATCCGTGGTTGCCCTTCGGTAGTGCCACCAAGCTTTTTTCTTAGGTTGCTGACATGCATATCAATTGCTCTGTCATACATGGTGAGTTTTCTTCCTAAGGCCCGCTGGGTCAGCTCGGCTTTGTCAATTACCTCTCCCTGATGGTTTAATAGTTCAAGTAAAATATTATATTCGGCGTTGGTAAGTTCTAGCTCTTTTGACTTGAGAAGCACCTGTCGACTCTGTAGCCTGACCTCTATGTCACTGGTTGATAGAGTGGTAGGCGTGCGACTAACAGACCCAGCTTGATCGAGCCCTACTCGTCTTAAAATAGCTTTTATTCTTGCAATTAATTCACGGGGGTTAAAAGGTTTAGGTAGATAGTCGTCTGCCCCCATCTCGAATCCTACGATTCGGTCGACATCGTCTCCTCTCGCTGTTAGCATCAAAATCGGCGTATTTTTAGTTTTACGGAGTTCGCGCAGAACCTCAAGCCCATCCCTTCCCGGCAGCATAATATCGAGAATGAGTAAGTCAAAATCGTTGAGCAGCGCTTTATCCAACCCCTCATTGCCATTAAAGGCGCAGGATAAGTTAAACCCCTCTCTGGACAGCAGTGTGACTAATAGTTCACTGATTTCTGCATCATCTTCAACTAACAATATCTGTGGAGTGTTCATCATAGTGCTTCATTAGAAAAATATGGATTTGTCTAAGCTTGATTCTAGCATAACGCTTGTCATGTAAAGATCTGCATTCCTTATCTTTACACCTTCTTTACACCCCCTAAACGTTGCTTTACACCCTGATTGGTAAACTGGTTTCGTATTCAGAATTTAGCAAATAGAACTAAGGTGGGAATTAAATATGAAGAAATTAATGACGAACAAAAGAACTCGAATGGCGCTTGTTTTACCTTCAGTTATTGCGGCTGGCTTATTTACTATGGGGGCTGCAAATGCCGATGCGGGATGGTTCGGCAAAGACAAACGTGATCGAGGAGAGAATCACTATGAACGAATGGAAAAAATGTCGGACATGCTTGACATGAGCGATGAGCAGGAAGCACAGCTAAAGGTAATTCTGAAAAGTGCTAAAGAAGGCAAAAAAGAGAGCAAAGGTTCTCGCCGTGAGACGCGTAAAGAGATGATGTTATTGAGCCCTGATGACCCTGAATTCATGGCAAAGGTTGAAAAACAGGCGGATATGGCTGCGTCTCACATGAAAGCGAAAATGCTGACATTTGCACAAGTCAGAAAAGATGTTTATGCCATCTTAACAGAAGAGCAAAAGCAGAAAATGCAGCGATTAATGGAAAAGCGCATGAAAAAAATGGAAGAGAGAAATAAATAAAGATAAATAGCTTGTCTTTACTGTGCACTAACTAGCTGTTTAAATGAGTCTCGTTAAGAGACTCCATTTTTGTTTTTGTTTTTTGATAGACCGACATTAGGTTGTTCGAGTCTGATGTCCAGTTTTCGACTTGCCCTGATTGATATAGACCCTCAAGCCGTTCAGCTAGGCGAGAAAGTTGCTGAGCACCTAATGCAGCGCTACTGGACTTGAGACTATGGGCCGCACGAACCATGCTTTCAATGTTTCCTTGTTCGCCTGCGTTTCGTAACTCATTGATGAGCGTTTCGCTCTCTTCTATATAGGCCGTTAGTATTATTTGAAAACGTGTTTTCAGCTGAATACTCATATTGTGAAATTGAGATTCATCAATTACGACGTCATTCGGTGAGTCACTGTTATCTTGTGGAACCTTAGTTTTCGAGATTTCTAAGGTGGGATTTAGCCACTCACTGAGCTTGTCTATTAACTCATCTTGCTCAATAGGTTTTCCGATAAAATCATCCATGCCGGCTTTTTTACAACTCTCTTTATCACTGGCCATCACGTTGGCTGTGAGGGCTATAATAGGGGTACGTCTTAGTTTTGACTCTTGTTCTCTAATGAACCGTGAGGCTTCAAAGCCATCCATTACAGGCATTAAACAGTCCATCAAAATGAGGTCGTAAGAGTTTGCCTTCCAACGCTCTATTGCTGCTACCCCGTTTTCTGCAATATCCACATCAAGTCCTAGTTGGTTTAAAAGCCCCTTGGCCACTTCTTGATTAACGATATTATCCTCAACTAGCAGGATTTTTCCTGTTAGGTTTATATCGACGCCTGGGCTTTCCTGCTGTTCATTCATTTGATATTGCGAACGAGGTTCATTCAGCAAGTTACTATTATTGTTTTCTAGTGCTATTTCTAGTGCATTTTCGAGTGTTTTTGAACTGTAGGGCTTGCTTAAACTGGTCGATATACCTGCTTCACGTAATGCTTCTGAACGGTTGTGATCCGCTGCGGAGGTGAGCATGATCTGAGGAATGTGGTATGTGTTATAAATTTCCTTGCCTAGTTTTAGTCCATCGCAGTCAGGCATCATGTAATCAATCAGTACTAATTGAATAGGGGCACCCTTCGAAATGGCCTGCTCTAATGAGCTGATAGCGGTCTTTTGGCTGCTTGCGATGGTGGTCTCGACTCCCCAGTATTTGAGCAATTCGTCCAGTATCACACAACTGATATGGTTGTCGTCAACGATCAGGACTCTAATATTTTTGATATTAGCATGAGCAAGGGGGGTAGGGATTTTGCTCGGCTTTAGAGGGAGTTGGAACCAGAATGTTGTGCCTTTACTTACTTCACTTGTGACACCAATATGCCCGTCCATCAGGTCAATAAGGCGTTTGGATATAGTTAAGCCTAAACCTGTTCCACCATAGCGGCGAGTGGTCGAGGCATCGGCTTGAGTAAACGCTTCAAATAGGTTTCCCTGCTGCTCTTTTGAGATGCCAATGCCGGTATCTATGACTTCAAACAAGAGCGGTGTTTGTTTGTTTTCATCATAATGAATATTAAGTTGAACATAGCCTCTTTCTGTAAACTTAATCGCGTTTCCAATCAGGTTAACTAAAATCTGGCGGATGCGACCAGGGTCGCCTTTAAAGTGTCTGGCGCAATGAATATCGTAATTAAATATCAGCTCTAACCCTTTTTGCTCTGCCGTTATTGCAAGCAGGTTAAGCGCTTCATGGGCTATATGCTCAAGATCAAACTCAATAGGCTCTAGATCAAGCTTTCCTGACTCTATTTTTGAGAAGTCGAGTATGTCATTAATGATACTGAGTAGCGCTTGCCCTGACTGGTTGATGGTACTGAGATGGTTTTGTTGTTTCGCGGTTAGTTCAGTATTGGCTAAGAGTTGAGCCATTCCCAATACGCCATTCATTGGAGTTCGGATTTCATGACTCATGGTTGCCATAAACTGACTTTTGGCTATGGAGGCCGCCTCGGCTTTATGCATTGAGTCTGCTAATTCGGCGGTTCGGTCTTTAACTCTCTGCTCTAGGGTTTCTGCCAGTTGTGAAATGGTGTGGGCATTTTCATTGGCCTCTTGAGTTTGTTGTTGCAGTTCAGCAATGAGGGTTTCGAAGGCATCGGCCATAGTTTTAACTTCGCCTTGAGCATCGGGAATTTTTAGGGTTGAGTTATCATGGCCTGCAGTAATAAGCTTTGCTTGTTGAGTCAGAATGGAGATTGGTTTTAGTTGGCGATGCGTGAAAAGGGCGATGGCGAACCCTGATAATAAAATGGCCAGAATAGAAGAGTAAATGGATTGTTTTTTGACTATCTGAATCGGCGCTAGTACGTCTTCTTCAAGTTTTGTAATCACCAAACCCAAAAAACGGTGACGATCATTGCTTACAAAAAGTACCTTTCCTGTAATGTGGAGTTCACCATGTTCATCAAATGACAGCTTGGGTTTTTGTGTTTCTGACAAGGCTTGCCAAACCCAGGGTTCTTCCGCACGTATATCCTCTGTTTCCGGGAGGAGTTCAAATCTCCAGCGTTTATTTTCATCAGGGTGATAAATATATTGCCCTAGGTTGTTCACTAGTAAGGCTGTCTCCGAGGATTTATAGGCTAGCGTGTTCATTAGCGCGGTGGCATCAGTATTTATGACCAATAGGGCTTTTGGTTTGCGCTTATAGCTTGTGGTGATGTACTCGCTTTCGAGTGATGAGATCAACTTCTCAAGCGTATTTTTGAAGCGGTCTTTTTGTGACCAGTAATAATCGCCAATAATGTTTCGGGTAGCCTCTATGAGTAATCCTTCACTAGCATGTTCCATAATCAGCTTTTCTGATTTTTGCAGTGTTGCGTTCCCCTGTTTAAGTGCTTCTAGCAATTCCAAGTCATCGCCAGAGATTAAATACGTTAGCTTGTTGAGTATGATGCTGAGTTTCATGACGGCTTGGTCGTGGCGGTTTTGCCAAGCAAGGTTACCTGATTGGGCGATACGCATAGAGGCTAGTGTTCGCCGCTGATCATAACGGCGTAATTGTTCTGCTAGAACTAATACTTGCAAGCTACTGCCTGATGTATATTGCTCTGCATCAAAGAAGACGGGTGAAACTATTCGTTGAGTGGGTTGGTAGGGTGAAACAAGTTGGCCGTTTTCTCTGTTGAGCGTTATATCAGAAATATAATGCTCTCCATTTTTCAACAAACTGCCATTTTTAACATAATCAGTATCACCCTTGTATTGTAAGTTAGAGCCCCTTACAGATTCCGGTATTAACCCACTCTTTGGGTGGTTCACTCTGACGAGCTCTATACCACTTTCCGCATCGATAAGTCTTACTTGTAGATAGTGTCTTGATTGTATTAAACGCGAGAAACTCTCTTCGAGATGACGTCTCCACTCGGTCTCCGTGGTGCCTGTTGTGACGTCATATTGTTGATTCTCTTGAGAGAACAAAAAGCCTTGCACAGTCGCTGAGTTGGCTAATTGTTCAGCTTGGTCTTGTGCATGATCTATTTCTCCGGCTATTCTCTCGATTTCAAGCGATAGAGTACCCTCCATCTTACTTAGGGCAGAGTTAAGCAATAATTCTTTGGTGCTTTTAAATACAAGCCAATCAGACAGTGCGACCGCTATTGTAAGAATAGTGGATGTCATCACGACGACTTTCAGCGTTATTGACAGGCTTTTTCTAGCTTTATTAAATAACAATCGAAAACCACATTAAGTTATAAATAATAGAGGTGTTAGTGCTGCTCTCAATAGGTAACTATAGTTCAGGTTGTGGTATTTTTGGGGGGGGGTTAGGCAGGTTTTCAAAAAAACTATTCTTTTAGACAATATCGCCTGTAAAAAGTGGTAGCGGCCATATGGGTGATAGCCGCAAAGGTTTTAAAAACTAATGACCGGCACTAGAAGAAGAGCTCAGATAACTTCTGGCCAGGGTCATCGGTACGCATAAAGGACTCGCCAACCAAAAAACAGTTTACGTTGTGTTGTTGCATCTGTTGAACATCTTGGATGGTATTAATGCCACTCTCTGTCACGACGATACGATTATCTGGGATACAGGCTAATAAATCGAATGTCGTATTGAGTGATACTTCAAACGAATGTAAGTCTCGATTGTTGATGCCAAGCAGCTTAGTATTCAAGGTTAGTGCACTTTCTAGCTCTTGGGCGTTGTGTACCTCGACTAGAACATCTAGTCCTACTTCTTTTGCAAGCCCTGACAGGTCTTGCATTTGCCCTTTGCTGAGGCAGGCCGCAATTAATAGAATACAGTCGCCACCGGTGACCCTGCTTTCAAAAATCTGGTATGGGTCAACCATAAAATCTTTACGGATAACCGGTAGAGAGCAGGCTTCGCGCGCCTGCTTGAGATAGTCTTCATGCCCCTGAAAGAAGTCATGATCAGTGAGGACTGACAAGCAAGCCGCACCTGCGGATTCATAGCTTGTAGCAATCTCCGCGGGGATAAAGTTTTCTCTAATGACCCCTTTGCTAGGCGATGCTTTTTTAATTTCTGCAATAACGGCAGGTTGACTCGCAGTTACCTTCGCTTCAATAGCATTTACGAAACCTCTGGTCGGAGGTTGGTCAAACGCCATAGGTTTAATGTTTGCTAATGATAATATCTTTTGACGCTCTTTCACTTCCTGCCACTTGCGCGCGACTATTTTCTTAAGAATGGTCGGCGTAGCATCGGGTATCATATCAGTGGTGTGCATGACGGGATTAAACTCTTTAGTCTTTAAGTAAGGTTGTGAAGCTGGCTAGATCATTTATTTTGGCCAGTGCTAAGCCGCTCCCAATCGCGTCAGCTGCCATATCGACACCTTCGCTAAGTGAGCTTGCCAAGTTTGCTGCATAAATAGCAGCACCTGCATTTAGGGTGATTATATCACGTGCATGACTAGCATTGTCTGAAGGGTCTTTACCTAGAGCGGCTTTAATGAGTGTTAGACTTTGCTGTGCGCTATCAACGCTTAGTCCAATGAGACTGCTGCTCTTGATGTCGAAGTCTTCTGGCTTGATGGTGTACTCAGTTATTTCGCCACTTTTCAGTTCCGCAATATGAGTTTCATTGGCGATGCTGATTTCATCGAGTCCATCGGCAGAGTGAACAATTAATACATGCTCGCTGCCTAAGCGCTTTAGTACCTCGGCCATGGGGCGGCATAAGGCTTGGCTAAATACACCAATCACCTGATTTTTAACGCCAGCTGGGTTTGTCATAGGGCCGAGCATGTTAAATACAGTTCTCAACCCCATCTCTTTACGAGGGCCTATGGCATGCTTCATTGCGCTGTGGTGAGCGGGAGCAAACATAAACCCTACGCCGATCTCATCAACGCAACGCGCCACGTGTTCAGCAGAAATGTTGAGGTTAATGCCCGCGGCTTCAAGTACATCTGCACTACCTGTGCTACTACTGACACTTCGGTTGCCATGTTTTGCGACCTGGCCTCCCGCTGCTGCCACTACAAAGGCACTAGCAGTTGAAACATTAAATAAGTTAGACCCGTCGCCGCCGGTTCCACAGGTATCAACCAGGTGGTCGCCTTTGATCTCAACTTTAGTGGCCAGCTCTCTCATCACCTGTGCTGCACCAGCGATTTCGTCGATGCTTTCACCTTTCATACGTAGAGCCACTAAAAAACCTCCTATCTGTGAGTCGGTTGCTTGGCCCGTCATAATTTGTTGCATGACGGCTTGCATCTCGTCGGTTGATAGGTCTCTGTGATCGACAACGGCATTGAGTGCAGCTTTGATATCCATGTGAATTCCTTGGTTCATTGTTTTCCTAGTTAGCGCTTCAAAACTTACTTATCTAAAAAATTTTTTAGCAGATCATGGCCGTGCTGGGTCAGAATTGATTCAGGGTGGAATTGAACCCCTTCGATATCTAGGGTTTTGTGACGAACCCCCATAATCTCTTCCATGCTTCCGTCTTGGTTTTCGGTCCATGCCGTCACTTCGAGGCAGTCTGGAATATGGTTTTTGCAGATCACTAGTGAGTGATACCGTGTAGCCTCATAAGGGTTGCTGAGGCCTTTGAATACACCTGCATCATTATGATGGATCATCGAGGTTTTACCATGCATGACTTGCCCGGCTCGAACTATTTTAGCGCCAAAGACTTGCCCGATACTTTGATGCCCAAGGCAGATACCCAAAATAGGCAGTTTGCCCGCGAAGGTTTCAATGACCTTCATGGATATGCCGGCTTCGTTTGGGGTGCAAGGGCCAGGAGAAATAACAATTTTCTCAGGTTTTAGTGCTTTTATCTGTTCAAGCGTAATTTCATCATTTCGGTGAACCTGAACATCTGCCCCTAATTCGCCCAGATACTGCACGACGTTGTAGGTGAATGAGTCGTAATTGTCGATCATGAGAAGCATAAATTGCTCCAGTAGTAATAAGTTTAATAGTGCAGGGTAGGCTACACCCACCCTGTTATTAGCCGTCTAGCCCTTTGGTTGCCATTGCAACCGCTCTGAAAATAGCGCGACCTTTGTTCATGGTCTCTTTCCATTCGAGTCGTGGAATAGAATCTGCTACTACGCCTGCTCCGGCTTGAATATGTAGTTTCTTATCTTTAATGACTGCGGTTCGGATCGCGATTGCCGTATCCATATTGCCATTCCATGACAGGTAACCAACGGCGCCACCGTATACCCCTCGCTTAACGGGCTCCAGCTCATCGATGATTTCCATCGCTCTTATTTTAGGTGCCCCGCTTAGTGTGCCTGCGGGTAGTGTTGCTTTGAGTACATCGATGGCAGACACACCTTCTTTCAGTTGTCCTTTGACGTTCGAAACGATATGCATGACATGAGAGTATCGTTCAACCACCATTTTGTCTGTGACTCTAACTGTACCTGTTTGGCTTACACGGCCAGCATCGTTGCGCCCAAGGTCGATTAGCATTAGGTGCTCGGCAATTTCTTTTGGATCTGCCAATAGCTCTTTTTCTAATGCTTGATCTTGCTCTTCTGTTGCGCCACGTTTTCGCGTGCCTGCAATGGGTCTGACGGTTACTTCGTTATCTTCAACGCGGGCTAGTATTTCAGGCGATGAGCCGACGATATAGAAGTCTTCGAGATTCAAGAAGTACATATAAGGCGAAGGATTGAGGCAGCGTAGTGCTCGATATAGGTCCAGCGGTTCGGCCTCAAAAGGGATCGTCATACGTTGTGCGATAACCGTTTGCATGATATCGCCAGAAAGGATGTATTCTTTGATTTTGTCTACCGATGTTTCGAAACGGTTTTGGGTGAAGCCTGAAACAAAGTCGCTTTCGGTTACTGCAACCGGTGCTATCTGTTTCTCAAAAGAGGAGGTTGATACCGTGCGTAGTTTATAGACGAGTTGGTCGAGAGCTTTTTGAGCGTGTTGATACGCATCGGGTTCCGCAGGGTCGGCATGATGGATCAATATAAGCTTGCCGCTTAGATTATCAAAAACCACGACCTCTTCAGATACCATTAACAATATGTCAGGCGTTTGAAGCGGGTCTTGAGGGGCCTTTCCAGAAAGTTTGGGCTCAATATAACGAACGGTATCATAGCCAAAATAACCGACTAGCCCACCATTAAAACGAGGTAGGTCAGTTAAATCAGCTGCGCGGTAGCGAGTTTGAAACTGCTCAATAAAGACTAGAGGGTCTTCAACTTCACAGGATTCAACAACGTCGCCATCTTGAGTAATAGTGACCTGATGTCCGGAGACTTTGAGTATCTTTCGGCAAGGTAGGCCAATAATCGAGTAACGGCCCCATTTTTCACCGCCTTGTACTGACTCTAATAGGTAAGAGTACGGACCGCTGGCGAGCTTCATATAGCTGCTAAGGGGTGTATCAAGGTCGGCTAGGACTTCTCGCGTAACAGGTATGCGGTTAAATCCCTCTTGTGCGAGGCGATTAAATTGTTCTGGTGTCATGGTGTATCCTTCGGTGCTTAAATATCGAACTTTAACAGTGTAGTAGCTGAGGCGAAGTAAGTGTTAGCGGCGCCATCGAGCGATGCTCTCATCGCCTAGCCAGTTAAAGTTGTTATTTGTCGTGTTCTGCACTTCGGAATACTCCAGAAAATAGGTCTTTTTAAGGGTTATTTCAGGTTCTTAATCAAGAACCTCTAGGTTACAGCAGCTCAATGAGTGAATCAATAACAGCATCTGGGGAGGCATCGTGTATGCTCTCTCCATGATTATAGCCATAGCTGACACAGATAACCGGTACATTTACCGCTTTGGCTGCGGTGACGTCGTTTACTGAATCACCAATCATGACGGTTTCTGCAGCGGTGCAGTTGGCTTCTTGCATGCAATAAACAAGCTGGTCAGGGTCTGGCTTTTTGTTTTCTAGCGTGTCGCCACTGATGACGTAATTGAAGTGGATGCCCAGTTTGTTTAGCAGTTGTTCAGTGAAGCGTCCTGGTTTGTTGGTCACAATAGCGAGCATGCACTCGTCTGCAGCTAACTTCTTCATGACCTCAATAACGCCGGGGTAAAGCGTGGTCTTGTCTCCGTTGACCTTGTGGTACTGAATCAGAAAGTGACGAAACCCTTCCTCATAAATGTCAGTCGGTATGTTTTCAAGGTCTGTTGTTCCCATGCTGTCAGCGAGCGCTCGCTTTACTAGCGTGGCGGCACCGTTACCGACCCATGGTCGTACCTTATCTATCCCTGCTGCAGGGCGATCTAAATGATGCAGCATTTGGTCGATGGCCGTTGTTAGGTCTGGGATGCTATCAACCAAGGTGCCATCTAAATCAAACATGACTAATTTAGGAGGCGCATCGGGGAACAAGGAATCGAGTATCGTCATGGTTATACCTTTATTTGGCGCAATTGAAGGAGCTTGTTAATGCTAGGGCTTTAGGTCTGATCACTATTGGTCAGTGCCAACTGCTCTCTCATCGCGTCAATGGTGGTTTTATAGTTGTCTGTCTTGAATATGGCAGAACCGGCTACAAATGTGTCGGCACCTGCTTCTGCGATTTCACGAATATTATCTACGGTGACTCCGCCGTCAATCTCAAGTCGAATGGAGCGCCCGCTTTGGTCGATTTTTTCTCGAGCCAAACGAAGCTTGTCGAGTGTACCAGGGATGAATTTTTGGCCTCCAAAGCCTGGATTGACCGACATTAGCAGTACCATGTCGAGTTTGTCCATTACATAATCCATATAGTGAAGCGGTGTGGCAGGGTTGAATACTAAACCTGCTTTGCAGCCACCGTCACGAATTAATTGCAGTGATCGGTCGATATGATCTGAGGCTTCAGGGTGAAAGGTAATATACGTTGCGCCTGCATCAATAAATGAACGGATCATGTCATCGACAGGTTTGACCATTAGGTGAGCGTCAATAGGGGCTGTTATGCCATGCTTTCGGAGTGCTTCGCAGACCATTGGGCCGATGGTCAGATTTGGTACATAATGGTTATCCATTACATCAAAATGAACAATATCAGCACCGGAGCTCAGCACGGTGTCAACTTCTTCTCCAAGTTTTGCAAAATCAGCCGATAAAATAGAGGGTGCAATTTTAAAGTCAGGCATGAGCGTCTCTTTTGTTGAGTGATGTTGAAAGCATGAGTCTTGATCGTACCCATAATAAGGAATAGCCCAGGTTGTGTTGAGCGACTTCCCATTACCGGATAAATTTGCCATATTCTAACCGAAAGAGTCAGAATAGTAATCCTCTAAGCGCCAAATACAGTGGTCAAATGGGACTTTTATGGCAGTAAAAAAGGTATTTTTTTTAAGGGGACAATGGTTGATGCTTGCTCATTTTTCACGCTTTTCGTTTCTGTTGTGTCTGATTATGGTTTTTCTAGCACTTCCGCTTTATGGCGAAGAGATGCCTGTTGAGGGGGTTAGTAATACTGAGGTGTTAGAAGAGGGCGGCGATGCTGAAGTGTCGGATGCTGAAAAAAGGGTTCATTTGACCCCAGAATTTATTGAGCAGGCTGCGCTTGCAGATGAATCGGTCAAAAAACAAATCGTGTGGCTTGATACTTCTGAGGGTGGTGAAACGTCTTTTCTGGCTTTGGAACTTTACGAAAACTCAGCGGAATCGCAGGGGGCGGTGTTGTTTTTACATGGAGTAGAGCAGCACCCGAATTGGCCTCAAGTTATTAAGCCGATGAGAACAATATTGACGGATGATGGTTGGTATACGTTATCGATCATGCTCCCTTATGAGCATTACCAGTCTGTGCCCAGCAGGGACTTACAGGCAAAACTGAGTGAATCTGTTCAATCTTCAGATACGGCTCCGCGTTTTTCAGGACGGTACTCTAAATTGAGTAGCCCTGATGGTGATGAAGACAAAAGCGGAGGAGGTGGTCGCGGCGAAAGTACACCTAAGCTAGGCGAAACAGAGGATAAGGTAGCTGAAGAAGAGTCTACTGAGACGGCTGAAGACTTAGTATTAAAGGAGTCGGTAGAAGAGGTCATTGATATTTCAGCCGATGCGAAAGCGTCAACACCGTCTACCGCTACCTTCGAAGAAAAGGTGCAAATAAGACTGAAAGCGGGGCTTGATCATATCGCAGAGAAAGGCTATCAGAATATTGTTTTAGTCGGTTATCAGCAGGGTGCACAGGGGGTTTTGGACTATCTATCCAGCAATAAAGGCTTTTTGCCGGAACAAGGGTTGACGATAATTTGGGTTGACGCGGTCCTCACAGAGGATCAGCTGTCTCGTTTTGGCGATAGTATAGGTAAAGAGTTTTCACTTAACATGCTTGACGTGGTTGATGCATCATCTCGTAAAGGGGTTTTAGAGGGTAAAAAAAGAGTAGGGCAGGCGCGACGCAATAGTTATAGTGGGTATTCGTTCGTTAAATTGCCCATTGCGGATATGAGGCAAGTGGAGGTAAGTACGTTAACCCAGAGGATTCGTGGTTGGCTTAAAAAGAATGCTCCAGGTATGCAGGCGAGGAAGGTTAACTAAAAGTGGGTTTTGATAAGATATGATGGTTGAGCTGCTCTAAGCGTTCGGGGGTGCCGATGTCCATCCAGATACAATTCGTCTTGTGACCACTAACATGATGCTTGTTCATAGCATCTCTTAGTAGTGGTGCAAGCGGTCGTTTCCCTGCTGTGTAGCCGTCAAAAAGTTTGGCGTTGAGAAGGCTGATACCGCTAAATGTCAGCCTTTCTGCATGCTTGTCCTGTTCGGGTCGTACGTCGCACACCTCTCCGTTAGAGGATAGGTAGAAGTCACCCTCCGGGTGTTGAGGAGGATTGCTGACCATCACTAAATGAGCGAGTGTTGATGGCGGTATGTTGGCAGCAATATCTAGCAGTTCTGTGTAATTGAAGTCAGTCCAGACATCGCCGTTTACAACAATAAAGAATGCAGCTTCTCCATTTGAAATTAATTGAGGGAGTGCGTTTATGATCCCTCCGGCTGTTTCAAGAGGCGACTCTTCGTGAATCACCTGAATAGCGCCGTCGACCAGTGAATTGTTCTCTATATAGCAAGCAATTTGCTGACCCAGCCATGAAGTGTTGATCACCAGATCATTAACCCCTGATGCCGCCAAGCTCTCAATATGGTATTGGATTAACGGCTTTCCTGCCGCTTTGAGTAGAGGTTTTGGCGTGTGATCGGTGAGTGGTCGCATTCTAGTTCCGAGACCTGCGGCTAATATCATGGCTTTCAATGGGCTAGCAATCCTGACTGACGGTGGGTTTAACTTGAGGCTTAGTATTTGCGGTTGTTGCAAGCAACTTGTCGTCTATCGCGGGTATTACTATTGCTTTAAGCCAGTGGTGAAATTCGGTTAGAGGCACGTAATTTTCCGAGACGGTTTTGATATAATTAACGGTTCTGGGTATATCGTTCAGGTAATCATGTTTGCCGTCCCTTAATGACAGCCGTGCAAAAATACCCGCAGCCTTTAAGTGTCTTTGGATGCCCATCAGGTCAAACCAGCGTTGGAACTGCGTAAAATCTGCACGGTGTAAACCCGCCTCAAGTGTCGCTTGATGAAACTCTAGCAAGCGTTGCTCAATAAATCTCGAGGGTAAAACGACATAGCAGTCTCTTAGCAGTGATACTGCATCGTAGGTGATCGGTCCCTTTACTGCATCTTGGAAGTCTAATATGCCGATGGATTGATCACTCAGCTCCATAAGGTTACGAGAGTGATAGTCTCGGTGAACGCAGACGGAAGGTTGGGCTAGGGCTTCACCGATTAAAAACTGAAACGTGCGATCAAGTAGCGCATGGTCTTCTGAGCTTAATGTGATTCCCAGTTTTTTTGATACGAGCCATTCACGAAATAACTCCATTTCGCGAGCGAGCAATTGGTGATCGTAAGCTGGCAGGTTATAGTCATCAGGGTCGCTGCAAGACTGAATATGTGTCAAGGCGCTTAGCGCAGACTGATAAAGTGGTTTAGTAGTACCGGGGTCTAATGAGGTGGCATTTAGAATAAGTGTGTCGCCAAAATCCCGAAGCAACATAAAACCTAAGGTGAGGTCGAATGCTTCAATATGAGGTACTTGAATGCCCTTTGTCGCCCAGTGGCGAGCAATGGAAACGAAAGGCTGACTATTCTCTTTCTCCGGTGGTGCATCCATAGCGATCCACCGTTGGGGAGAGGTGTCTTTGCCTTTTAGTTGCTCTACTCTGAAGTATCGGCGGAAGCTCGCATCCCCAGAAACTGGGGTGATGTTGAACGTCTCACTCTTAAACTGTTGTTCCAGCCACTCGCTTAGCTGTTCTAATCTTGGATCCATAGCACCATTTACTCATGTGGGTTGCGCGATATTATGCCCCGCAATGGGCTCTGATGGAACCTTAAGTCATAGACTGGTTTAGTTCAGCGAAGTGATTAGGTTAAAGCTATGGAGACTATCGTCATAACCGTTTATCATTGCGGGTTTATTTATCTCTATTTACATGTACCCATTTGCGGAGTAGTCAGCACAAAATGACTAAAACGGTTTCTCGATTTGCACATTGGTTAGTGCTGCCGCTGACTATCGCCTCCGCTCAAGCTTGGACTGACGAGCTGAGTTCTGGTGGCAAGCGTGCAAAAACGGCCGCAGAAATAGATTGGCGTCCTATTGAGTTAATGACAGATGCTGAACGCAGTAATGTGTCTGGGATTTGTAAAGGTGGCTACGTTGCCCCGTCCTATCTACCTGAAGATAGTCTTTCTTCTTCATCGGTCCCGTCTGAAACACCATTGCGGGTGCGCGCAGAAAAGGCGTCATTTGATGCGGAGCAAAATGCGTACATAGAAGGTGATGTTGAAATCTATCAACCTCCCTACTTGTTGACAGGGGCAACGGCCAACTTAGATCAAAAGGCTAATAACGTTACGGTCAATGGCGATATTCTGCTACGAAGTCCAGAAATGCTTTTAACGGGTGATAAGGTCAATTACGACATATCGACGGGCTCATTTAATATTGAAGCGGCATCATATTTGGCCCACAAAGAAGGATTTCGTGGTCAGTCTGCTTCTGTTACACGTCCGTCCGAGAGTTTGGTCGTGATTGAAAACGGAACGATCACGCGTTGTGACCCCGACGACAAGTCCTGGTCGATAGCCGCCAGTGAGATTACCCTCGACCAGGAGTCTGGCGTTGGTTATGCGGAACATTTTCGTTTTAGAGTTCAGGATGTCCCCATTTTTTACTTTCCTTGGGTGACGTTTCCTATTAATGATGATCGTAAGAGCGGATTTTTATACCCCTCTTTGGGAAGCTCTAATGTAGGCCGCGGCGCGGCTATATCAACTCCGTATTATTTTAATTTGGCCCCTAATTATGACGCTACATTAACGCCTTCCTATATACATGGTCGAGGGCTTTATACCGAGCTTGAAGGGCGTCACTTAAATACATTTGGAGAGTCAAAGGTAAACCTTGGTTATATTCATGAGGATGAGGAGCACGTTAAGGACTACCCATGGAGAGATGGCCAACGATGGGGGTTAAGTTTTGAGAATGAATCGACTCTCGCAGACGGCTGGACATCAACTATTGATTACAATGTGGTTAGTGATAACGACTATCTTGAAGATTTAGCCCGTAGTTTGAGTATAGAAAATGAGACTCACCTAGATAGAGTCTGGAAAGTGGGCTATATCGGAGACGTATGGCAGTTTGATGGGTCTCTCCACGGATACCAAACGGTTGACTCGTCCGTTACCGAAGCGAACAAACCGTATTCACGGCTTCCTGAACTTAATCTGATTGGTAGTTGGGACAATGAGGTATTCGACTGGACGGTAGGTTCTCAATATACCTATTTTTTCAGGGATGATGAACTTCTCACCGGAGATGACAAGGTGCAGGGCAACCGTCTAAGAATAAAACCAGAAGTTTCCATGCCGATGGAGCAGTTGTGGGGCTATCTGACTCCATCACTCAAGGCTGATCAGACTAACTATGCGCTGGAAGATAACGGGCTAGGGAGTGACAATATTAATCGTACGGTCCCGTTTGCAACACTGGACTCAGGGCTTTATTTTGACCGCCCCTTTCAATTTGGTGCGCAAGATTACAATCAAACATTAGAGCCAAGAGCATTTTACGTCTACTCACCAGAAGTGACGCAGGACGACATTCCAGACTTTGACACCTCGGTAAAGTCATTTAGCTATTCCCAGTTATTCTCCGATGACCGGTTTGTGGGAGGTGATAGAGTCGGTGACAACAATCGTGTGACGCTGGGGCTAACATCACGCTTTACCCAGTTATCTAGCGGTATTGATAGTGCTGTTTTCAGTATTGGGAAAATTTATTACTTTGAAGACCGGAGTATTAATTTGGATGGGGTAGGTGACTCTACCGAAAGTGAATCACCTTATGCTGGCGAATTTATACTGACACCTATACAGGGCTTGGATTTGAAAGTAACCGGTTTGTGGGATGACAACGAGAGTCAGACTGTAGAAGGCAGTAGCAACCTTAGTTTTCATACCAAAGATTATGGTTATGTGTTGAACCTAGGACACACGTATAAAGATGATGATGACCCTTTGGAGCAAGCCAATATATCCACGATATTTCCAGTTAGTAAGAAAATAAGTGTTTTTGGTCGTTGGTTATATGACCTTAATGATGAACGTACGGCAGGTACCTTGGCCGGATTAGAGTACCGTAGTTGTTGTTGGCGAGCACAGGTTCTATCAAGTAGTTATTTAACGGATGACTCTGAACTATCTCACACTATTTTGTTTCGTATTGAGTTAAAGGGCTTAGCTGGGTTTGGCGAAAGTGGGGAAGAGCTTGATGAGCAGGTGCCCGGGTATTTAGGTCGAGAAAGTTTATATAATTAACACGCAATTTGTATAGAGGCTGATAGTCAACGTGGCCTTGAATTTAATATTATTAGGTAGTGTAGATTTATGTTATTGAAGAACACCCTGTTTAGTTGGTTAGCGCCGGTTGTATTGTTTTCATTATCTATTTCGATGGCTTATGGGAAGGTAGAGCCGTTGGACCATGTTTTGGTCATTGTCGATGATGATATTGTAATGGCATCTGAGCTTGAAGGGCGTATTCGAACGATTACCGCTCGACTTACCGCTCAGGGCACCGCTTTACCGCCTTCCGATATTATGGCTGAGAGAGTGCTGGATCAGCTGATTCTTGAAAGTATCCAATTACAAATGGCAGAACGAAATGGCTTACGAGTCGATGATAATCAACTGAATGAAACTATGCAGAATATTGCTAAACGGAATGGCATGACACTGGATGACTTTCAAGAAGCGATTAAGTCAGAAGGCGTTACCTATCGTGAAGCGCGTGAGCAGATTCGTCGTGAATTATTACTAAGCCGCGTTCAGCAAAGGCAGGTCGATCGAAAAGTCCGGGTAACCGAAAACGAAATTGAAACCTTTTTAGCCTCTTCTGAAGGTAAAAATAGAACGGCTACAGAGTACTACTTAGGTCATATTCTCGTGTCTATTACTGACCCTGCAAACCCTGTAATTGTCCAGGAAGCTCGGGAGCGTGCAGAGCGTATTATTGCAGAGCTTAACGAAGGCGCAGATTTTAAGCAGACTGCAGTCGCAAAATCAGACGGAAGAAACGCATTACAAGGCGGGGTTATTGGGTGGCGCAAAGAGAGCGAGGTGCCATCTATTGCGGCTGATATAGTTCAGGTTCTTAAAGTAGGCGAACCTTCCGAACTATTAAGAACACCCAGCAGCTTTCATATTATGTCTGTACTTGATAAACGCGGAGGGAAAGAGCAGTTGGTTAAACAGTTCAATGTTCGACATATTCTCATTAAGCCTAGTGAAGTAAGAACCGAGCGAGAGTCGAAAGAGGTTATTGAGCAGTTGCGTGAGCGGATTATTAGCGGTGACGATTTTGCGACTATTGCCAAGGCGCATTCAGAAGACCCTGTGTCGGCGATTAGTGGTGGAGGCCTAGATTGGGTAAGCCCTGGGGAGATGGTCCCGGCTTTTGACGATATTATGCAAAATAGTACAGTAGGTGAAATTAGCGAACCATTTTTGTCAGATTTTGGATGGCATATCCTTCAGGTACAAGACACCAGAATGGAGGACTTGGGTAACAGGATTCAAGCAAACCAGGCTAGGCAGGTTATTCATCGACGAAAATATGATGAAGAACTGAGTTTGTGGTTGCGTGAAATACGTGAAGAGGCCTATATCGAATATAAATATCGCACTGATCCGGAAGAAGCTGAAGAGTCAGAAGGTCTTAAGCATTAACGTAGACGTAACATCAAGATAAAATATCGCAAAGAATTTTTTAACGACGCGATTACTGTTAACTTCCTATACTATTAACCTGCTGTATAAAGGGCTAGCCAAATGTTACCACTTGCTATTACTGCTGGAGAGCCTGCAGGTATCGGCCCAGATTTATGTATTCAGCTTGCTCAGCATGGGTTTGTTGACCCAGTGGTTGTAGTCTGTTCACCTAACTTGTTGCAAGCCCGGGCCGAAACACTTGGGCTTTCTCTGGTTATAGACCTATGGGAACCGGGCTCTGCTGCTGCTTGCAAACCGGGGCACCTATCTGTTTATTCTATTCCGCTTGATGTTTCAGCCTCTGCGGGGGTATTGTCTGCCAAAAACGCGAATTATGTATTGAAGACGCTTACAGTAGCGGCTGAAGGCTGTATGAACGGTGTTTTTTCGGGTTTGGTTACTGCACCTGTACATAAAGGTGTTATTAATGATGCTGGAATCGAATTTACCGGACATACAGAGTATCTTCAGGAGTTGTGTGGGGTTGAGCGGGTAGTGATGATGTTGGCGTCTGAGCAGCTGCGAGTCGCATTAGTGACCACCCATTTGCCGTTAGCCGATGTTCCCGACGCCATTACCACGTCATTGTTGCGCCAGATTATTACTATCCTACATCAAGATTTACGGTGTAAGTTTGGGGTTGCGCAGCCAAAAATATTAGTTGCGGGTTTAAACCCTCATGCCGGAGAAGGTGGGCATATGGGGATGGAAGAGATAGAGGTTATTTCACCGGTGTTGGATGAGTTCCGTGAGAAAGGGGTTGAACTCATAGGGCCTCTGCCGGCGGATACGCTTTTTACCCCTAAGTGGCTGGCTGATGCAGATGCTGTATTGGCGATGTATCATGATCAAGGGCTTCCGGTGTTAAAATATCAGAGCTTCGGTTCAGCTGTGAACATTACATTGGGGTTGCCTATTATTCGTACTTCAGTCGATCATGGTACAGCATTAGACTTAGCAGGAACTGGAAAGGCCGATATGGGAAGTCTTCAGCAAGCGATTAAATCAGCTGCATTAATGGCAAAGCTTCCGACATCCACGTCACCTGCTATCTGAGCTAATTGTTAATGAATTATAATGTGACTCACTAAACTTAAGAACTCCCATCAAAGTAGAGAATAAGTAGATGGCAAAGCAATCGTCCAACTTAGGGCATCAGGCTAGAAAGCGATTTGGTCAGAATTTTTTGCAAGACCATGGGGTGATCGATCGAATCATTCGCAGTATTCACCCCAAGCCTGAAGAATGCATGGTAGAAATTGGCCCCGGTTTGGGCGCTATTACAGAAGAGCTGCTGGCATCTACCGATGGCAAACTGAATGTGGTTGAGTTAGATCGAGACCTAATCCCCATTCTTAGGACTAAGTTTTTCAATTACCCTGATTTTGTAATTCATGAAGCTGATGCACTGAAGTTTGATTTCAATCAGCTAGCGTCACCTGGACAGCCTCTGCGGCTAGTGGGCAACTTACCGTACAATATATCAACCCCACTTATTTTTCACTTGCTTAAGCATGTTGATAATATGCGTGATATGCACTTTATGTTGCAAAAAGAAGTGGTTGATCGTCTGGCTGCAGGCCCAGGCGAAAATAACTACGGCAGACTAGGTATCATGGCTCAATACTACTGCCAGATACAGCCATTATTTATAGTACCTCCTGAGTCCTTTGATCCGCGCCCCAAAGTGGATTCGGCCATTGTAAGGCTAACGCCCTACAAGGAGCTACCGCACCCTGTTAAAGATATTAAAACTCTGGAAAGCGTCGTTAGAACCGCCTTTACTATGCGACGTAAAACGCTTAGAAATGCCGTCTCGGCAATGATTAGCTCAGATGAGTTGGAAGGGCTTGGCATTAATAGCGGACTGCGTCCTGAAAACCTGTCTCTTGCAGACTATGTCAGAATAAGTGACTCAATCACTAATCGAGCGTAGTGAATGCTAACACGTCGTTAATGCTAACACATAGAGGGGGCGGTATTGGCTATATATGCAGTAGGTGATATTCAGGGGTGTTACGAAAGCCTCTGTTGTCTATTAGATAAAATTAAATTTGACCCGTTGTACGATACCCTTTGGGTCGCTGGAGACTTAGTTAACCGTGGGCCTGATTCACTAAAAGTGTTGCGCTACATTAAAGCGCTAGGCAAGTCTACCCATGTCGTTTTGGGAAACCATGACATGCACTTGTTAGCCGTTGCTCGTGGGGTTCAGGTGCATAAGCGAAAAGATACGTTCAATGATATTCTTGGCGCACCTGATGTTGATGAATTGATGGACTGGTTACGCCATCAGAAACTGATGGTTAGAGATAAATCACGCAAACTGGTGATGACTCATGCTGGTGTGCCCCATATATGGAAAATCAGACAAGCCAAGCATTATGCCAAAGAGTTAGAGGCCGTTTTACGCGGAGACGAATGTGATAGTTTTCTTAGGGCTATGTACGGCAATGAGCCAAGTGTGTGGAGTGAATCGTTGGAAGGTGTTGAGCGATGGCGCGTGATCACCAACTACTTTACCCGTATGCGCTTTATTGATGAGACGGGTGTTTTGGATTTTGATACCAAGTTAGGGCCGTTAAATGCGCCAGACGGGTATAAGCCTTGGTATGATTATGCTCGCAAGGGCAATACCCGCATTATTTTTGGACACTGGGCAGCCCTCGAAGGGCGAGTCCCCAATCCGCAGATGGTCGCGGTTGATACCGGTTGTGTCTGGGGAGGGGAGCTTACTGCGCTCAATCTCGATACTTGGCAAAAGATAAGTTGTGATTGCAGTTTCGACGAACGAGTACCTGTAGAGGAAGGATGATGAGCGACGTTTTGGCCAAGTCCTCTGGACGTTCTATTATTATGCTGGGTGCTGCTTTGGCATTCCTAGGTGTTGTGGCTGGAGCATTTGGGGCTCACGGTGCCAAACCCTTGCTTAACTCAGATTTATTTGGTGTCTATCAGACGGCTGTGCAGTACCAGTTTTTTCATAGTATTGCGTTGTTGTTGGTTGGGGTTATGGTGGCGTCAGCTTTGAGGTTGAATACGAGGTGCCTCATGGTCGCCGCTGCTAGTTTTTTACTAGGTATAGTATTGTTCTCAGGTAGTTTGTATTTGTATGTGTTTACCGGTTTGAAAGCGTTAGGAATGATCACGCCTTTTGGTGGACTGAGTTTTCTTGTAGGCTGGCTAATGCTTGGGTTAAGTGCTCGATCAATGGGAGACGATATTGAACGTAATAGTTAATGGTGACGATAAAATCTTAGATGCAGGGACGACTGTTGCAGACTTGATTCATCTATTGGCGCTTGAGGGTAAGCGTATTGCGGTCGAGCTGAATATGGAAATAGTTCCTCGTAGCGAACATACAACGACTATTTTAAGGCAAGGGGATAACCTTGAAGTTGTACATGCAATTGGAGGCGGTTAGGCTTCTGAATAGTAGCGCTGGCGAAACAACCAAGTGTTTGTGTATTAACTTGTTTTTTCGTACTAACTAGAGTGTCCGTATTAATGTGCGCATATAGCTTGAACAAAGTGGCACAAGAAAACTAATTAATCAGGTAAAAAAATGACAAACAGCACCGCGGCAACAGGCACTGGTAACCCATTAATTATCGATGGCAAAACGTATCAATCGAGATTGTTAGTGGGGACTGGAAAATATAAAGACCTTGATGAGACACGTGAAGCCATTGCAGCTAGTGATGCCGAAATTGTTACGGTTGCAGTTAGACGAACGAATATTGGTCAAAATCCGGATGAGCCTAATTTGTTAGACGTTATTTCACCGGATAAATATACTATTTTACCGAATACTGCAGGCTGTTATACCGCAAAAGACGCAGTACGCACGTGCCGGTTGGCTCGAGAGCTGTTAGGTGGACATGACCTGGTAAAGCTGGAGGTGTTGGGTGACCAGAAGACATTATACCCCGATATAACCGAGACGCTTGTAGCCGCAGAAGAGTTAATTAAAGATGGCTTTAAGGTGATGGTATACACCACGGACGACCCGATTATTGCTAAACGACTTGAAGACATGGGCTGTGTTGCGGTTATGCCTCTGGGGGCCCCGATAGGGTCTGGGTTAGGCATTAGAAATCCATATAATATTCGTATGATTCTAGAAAATGCAACGGTTCCCATTTTAGTGGATGCAGGTGTGGGTACTGCCTCTGATGCAACCATTGCGATGGAGTTAGGGTGTGATGGCGTATTGATGAATACGGCTATTGCCGCAGCACAAAATCCGGTGATGATGGCTCGTGCTATGAAAGGCGCTGTAGAGTGTGGACGTGATGCTTATTTAGCGGGGCGAATGCCCAGAAAACTATATGCCTCGGCATCGTCTCCTATTGACGGTACGTTTTTTAAGTAAAGATTACAATGGCAATATTTATAATACTGATTAGATAACATTAGCGGGAAGAATGGCGATGGCTGTTTCACCAAAAAAAGATCGAAATAATCGTCGTCAGCAGATTCTGGAGTCGTTAGCGTTAATGCTTGAGAAAAGTCCTGGCGCTCGCATAACGACAGCAAAATTAGCAAAAGAAGTCGGAGTTACAGAAGCGGCACTTTATCGACACTTCCCCAGTAAGGGTAAAATGTTTGAAGGCCTTATTGAGTTTGTAGAAGAGAGTGTCTTCAGTCGTATCAATCGTATCATGCAAGAAGACACGACCTCTCAGGTTAAAATAGAGGCGATTCTTACGTTGGTACTTGCGTTTGCAGACAAAAATCCTGGAATTTGCCGAATTCTAATGGGGGATGCTTTGGCTGGGGAGAAAGACCGTTTGCGTACTCGGGTTTCTCAGTTTTTTGAAAGACTTGAAGCGCAAATAAAAAGAATCTTAAGGGAGGCCGCTATCAGAGAAGGTAAGCGCTCAACGCTGGTAGCCAGCAAAGCGTCTAACTTATTGGTAGCCATTGTAGAAGGGCGGATTCATCAGTTTGTACGAACTGAATTTAAGCAGTCCCCGCTAGAGGGTTGGAATGAGCAGTGGGCTTATCTCTCAAGTGGCTTATTAGTATAAGTTGTACCTCCCCTGAGCTCTGCTAGTATGAATAGTAATAAATTCTGCAAAGCTGCTTAATGTTGCTAACGCACAGTCTACTGCTAGAGATTGTAGTTTTTCAAATTTGGAGAGTTTCTCTATGAATATAACCCCTGCTAAATATGCCTGTCGAAAGGCGCTAACAACTAGTTTGTGTGCCATGTTTCTGCTGTCTTTATTGCTCTCGGAGGTCAATGCCGAGACATTAAAAATAGCGACTGGAGAGTGGGTGCCTTATGTATCTGAAGACTACAAGCATCATGGTGCTATTGGACATGTAATTGAAAAGATTTATCAGGATGAAGGGGTAGAGGTAGAGTTTGGGTATTTCCCTTGGGCTAGAGGGTATCAAATGGTGAAAGACGGCGTGTGGGATACAACGATGCCTTACTACTGCTCACCGGAAAGAGAGAAGCTCTTTTATTGCAGTGACCCTATTGTTAATGGGGAACAGGTTTTTTTTCATCGTGCAGATTACCCATTTGAGTGGCGCAGTATTGATGACTTAAAGGGGCTCAGTGTTGGTGGCACGTTGGGTTATTATTATGGTGAAGCCTTTGAGAAGGCAGAGCGAGATAAACTATTCAAAGTTCAGCGTATTGTTAGCGACGAAACCAATTTTAGGGTTCTTATGAAGGGGCGCATACAGGTATTTCCGCAAGATAGAGAAGTAGGGTATGCAATGGTTCGCCGGTTATTCTCTGAAGAAGAACGAACCCTGATTACACATCATTCAACGGCAATACACACTAAATCGCTGCATTTATTGTTCGCTAGAAACAATGAAAAAAGTAAACGTTACCTCGATATGTTTAATCGGGGGTTGAAACGGTTACAAAGTACCGGGGAGCTTCAGGGTTACCTAAACGCAATGAGCAATGGCGTCTATATTGAAGGCGGGGCTTACGGAGAGTAGCCCCTTTGCTGCACTATCTCACGTAATAGACGCGTTCTGCAATAACTCCTCAAGTTCATCATAAAGTTCTGGAGTTGCAATCAGAATATCTTCTCCATAAAGACTTTCTAATACCCCTGAGGGAACACCACTAAAATGACCGCATTGTGCGCCGGCCTGTTCCGCGATTAGCTGAGCGGCTGCGAAATCCCAAGGGCTTAATGACTCATAGAAACCGTCGAGTCGCCCCATAGCAACCCAGCAAATATCAATCGCGGCTGAGCCAACTCGTCGAATATCCTGACAATTATTAACAACTGCACGCAATCGCCTGATTAAGGGCTCCAGATTGCTTTTGTCATAGGGAAAACCGGTCCCGATTAATGCCTTTCTGAGGTTGTGCTTGTGACTAACCTCGATGGGGTTATGGTTCAATAAACTATGTTTGCCACGAATAGCTTGAAAGGTCTCATTCTGAAAGGGGCAGTGGACGACCCCTGTTTGAACTTGACCGGCTTCAGCATAAGCAATTGAGACGGCAACCTGATGGTGCCCATGAGCATAATTAACGGTGCCGTCGATGGGGTCGATTATCCAAATAGGGCTATCAATATCTTTAATGGTCAACGCGTCTGGAGCAGACTCCTCTGATAGTATCCTATGATCAGGGTAAACCTTTCGAATATGCTTGGTAATCAATTCATCTGCTTTTAAGTCTGCATTGGTGACGAGTTCATCGTTCGGTTTGTAGCTTTTTTCCAGCTCACCGTTACGACGTTCTTGTTTAATGAGTTCGCCTGCTCGCATGGCCATATCGACGGCAAATATAGATATTTCCTGAATGGTATCGTTACTCATCTTGACCCCATACTCCTATATAAAAGTGAGTTTGCTCTTTGTTTAATGACAATGTAGCAGCAAATAATAGTTGCGGAAATAGTAATTATTACCTTGACAACAATGCAAATGATAACCATTATCATTTATGCGTGTGTTGCTATCAATTCTAAAAAAACAAGGTGGGCTTTAGCATGGTTATGACCGGACATCAGAGTATCAGCAAGTGGTTAAACAAGTATTGGGTTGCGATTTCTTCTCTACTAGTGGCAATCCCTTTGGCACTGATTGCGGTTATAAACTCGCCAATAGCGGGCATTTAAGGCCTATTGTTATCGATTACCAAAAGGAGATATAAATTGTTTAACCACAAATGGAAAAGGCTTGTCACTAACGGTAATGCAGCTTTGAAGAAACGCTGTAATAGTGATGCAAGGGATTGCTATTGCCAATCCATCGCTGAGTCAGACAGGTTGTTAAAGTTATTTAGAACGCCTTCAGGTGAGCGTATAAAATCTGTTGAAAATTGTTTGGCGGTAGTGTCTATGATGGTGGTCTCGCATCATAATATGGCAGATCTCTGGGAACGGTACGGTGTCCGTATATCGCAGACCTACTATCTCGAAATGGTGCATCAAAAACTGATAGACGTCGTGCGTGATGGACGATTTCCTGAAGCGTTAAGGTCGGTAGCTCTGTCTGAGTTAAAAAGAACCTATATGGCTTTGTTGTCTCATTACAAGACCAATGAGCTGGCCTCGGAGGCTGCATTACTGGTTGATCAATATAGTCGTATCAGAGGGATGTTTGATTTATCCCCAGTCGCTGATAAGCAGGCAAGTATTCTAATACACTAGAAGTTAGGTGTTGATAAGATAGTACCCATTTATGAGTCTGTACCGATGGTGCCTGTCTTTGAAAGTTGGCGCTAAACATTGACAGTAATAATCAGTGGCTTAGACTAGAGATATTATCATAAAAACGTTTTCAGCCACTGGATAGACCTGTTTGTATGGCTCATACCGCTCAAATACCTCCTCAATGCCCCGCTCAAATTGATGGCTGCGAAATTATCTCAGAATTAGTGGGTTTACGTGACCAAGTGTCAGAACTTTCTGAGCTTGTCCATACGGATACCTTGACCGGGCTTTCCAACTTTCGTTACTTCATTCAGGCGTTGGAACACGAGATGGAGCGCACACGAAGAACGGGGCATGCGACTGGGTTGATTATGCTCGATCTGGATTTTTTTAAAAAGGTCAATGATGACTGGGGACACGATGTCGGAAACAAGGCACTTGTATTGGCCTCCCGCCTTATTCAGGCCAGCGTGCGCAAAATGGATGCTCCCTGCCGGTACGGCGGTGAAGAATTTGCGATTATTTTGCCGTCTACCGATAGGCACCACACTTTGTTGGTTGCTGAAAGAATACGGGAATTGATTGCGACAACCCCGTTAACGTTTGAGGATAGTGAAATTGTGTTAACGGCTAGCTTTGGTATTGATATTTTTACGGGTGCTGAAAAAGGCTGTGCAGAAGAAATGGTTAAAAGAGCAGACGGTTATCTTTATCAGGCTAAAAATGAAGGTAGAAACAGGGTCTGTATTGCGCCGCTGGACAAGAAAGAAGATCACTCTTCAGTGAGTCAGGATGAAAAAGATGTACTCTTTGGACTGTTTGGTCGTGGGTCTGACTTGAGTGATAGCTCTTACTAAGTTACTTTTAGCGAATTAAGTGTGGCGAGGTCAGCCCCTTTTAGCCTATTATTGCATCCTATTTTTTAGATCATTATTAAACAAAGAATCGAACGAATTTTCTTGCTTAGAATATTTGTGCGATTTTTATGCATAAAGTTACAGTTTTTTTCGAAAAAGTTTTTGAAACCCTGTATACTTACGCGCAATTTTCGCCCTGACTTATCGAGTAACGTAATGACAGATTTATCCAAATACAGAAATATCGGTATTTTCGCGCACGTTGATGCGGGAAAAACAACTACTACAGAACGCATCTTGAAGCTTACCGGTAAGATCCACAAAACTGGTGAGGTGCATGACGGCGAGTCGACTACTGACTTCATGGAACAGGAAGCTGAGCGCGGTATTACTATCCAGTCAGCTGCAATCACCACGTTCTGGGATGATCACCGTTTAAACATCATCGATACGCCTGGACACGTTGACTTCACTGTTGAAGTATACCGTTCGCTTAAGGTGTTGGATGGTGGTATCGGTGTATTTTGTGGTTCTGGTGGTGTTGAGCCTCAATCAGAAACTAACTGGCGTTATGCTGATGAATCTGGTGTTGCGCGAATCATCTTCGTCAACAAGCTAGACCGTATGGGTGCAGACTTCTTGAAAGTAGTTGACCAGGTAGAGAACGTACTTGGTGCAAAGCCATTGGTGATGACTTTGCCAATCGGTACAGAAGATGACTTTACAGGTGTAGTCGACATCCTAACTAAGAAAGCATATGTATGGGATGATTCTGGTTTGCCAGAAAAGTATGAAGTATTAGACGTTCCTGCCGATATGGTTGATGACGTTGATATGTACTACGATCAGCTTATTGAAACTGCTGTAGAAGTAGATGACGATATCATGATGGCGTACATGGAAGGCGAAGCGCCAACCATGGAGCAAATCAAGGCTTGTATCCGTAAGGGTACTAACGAATTAACTTTCTTCCCAACTTACTGTGGTTCTGCATTTAAAAACAAAGGTATCCAGTTAATTCTAGATGCTGTCGTTGATTACTTGCCTTGTCCAACGGATGTAATTCCTCAGCCGCTAACTGATGAGTTAGGTGAGCCTACTGGCGAAGCTGCAACCGTTTCTGTTGACGAACCATTCCGTGCATTGGCATTTAAGATCATGGATGACCGCTTTGGTGCTTTAACGTTTATTCGTGTTTACTCTGGTAAGCTAAATAAAGGTGACACGGTACTTAACTCATTTACCGGTAAAACAGAACGTATCGGTCGTATGTGTGAGATGGAAGCTGAAGAGCGTAAAGAGTTAGACTCTGCTCAAGCTGGTGATATCATTGCGATCGTTGGTATGAAGAACGTTCAGACGGGTCATACACTATGTGACCCTAAGCATGAATGTACACTTGAGGCGATGGTATTTCCTGAGCCAGTAATCTCTATTTCGGTTAAGCCTAAAGATAAAGGTGGATCTGAGAAAATGGGTATTGCGATTGGTAAAATGGTTGCTGAAGATCCTACCTTCAAGGTTCACACAGATGAAGATTCAGGTGAAACTATCCTACGTGGTATGGGTGAGCTTCACCTAGATATCAAAGTTGATATCTTGAACCGTACCTACGGTGTTGATCTTGAAGTAGGCGAGCCTCAGGTTGCTTATCGCGAAACTATTACGGCTGAAGTTGAAGATTCTTATACACACAAGAAGCAGTCTGGTGGTTCTGGTCAGTTCGGTAAAATCGATTACCGTATCAAACCTGGCGAGCAGAATTCTGGTTTTACCTTTACATCAACAGTTGTTGGCGGTAACGTTCCTAAAGAATTCTTCCCTGCTATCGAAAAGGGTTTCGCATCTATGATGGATACCGGTGTTCTTGCTGGGTTCCCTGTACTAGATGTAGAGATTGAGTTGTTTGACGGTGGTTTCCACGCAGTTGACTCCTCGGCAGTCGCGTTTGAGATCGCAGCGAAAGGCGCATTCCGTCAATCAATTGCAAAAGCTCAGCCAAAACTACTAGAGCCTATCATGAAGGTTGATGTGTTCACGCCTGAAGATCACGTTGGTGATGTTATCGGTGACCTTAACCGTCGTCGTGGTATGATCGAAGGTCAAGATGCAGGCGCTTCTGGTGTACGTATCAAGGCAAATGTACCGCTTTCAGAAATGTTCGGCTACATTGGGTCACTACGTACTATGACCTCTGGTCGTGGCCAGTTCTCAATGGAGTTCGCTCATTACGCTCAGTGTCCTAATTCAGTATCTGAGAAAGTTATTGAAGAAGAAAAAGCTAAAAAAGCAGCTAAGTAATTATTATTTAGCTTAGCTTGATAAAAACCCGGTAGTGAAAGCTATCGGGTTTTTTTGTGTTTAATTGAAATAAACATTAAGGGCAAAGATACACTTTGAAGCTACGTTGACCTTCTTCTATTTCGCTAATCGGTACGATCGCATTGGCATCTGACTTTATGGCTTCGTTGCGAGCCAGTACCTCAAGCTCTTCCGCCATGGTTTCTTCATTGCGTGATATCAGCAAAACCTCATCAACTACCTTCGTGGTGACGGATCCTACAGATTTGCAATGCGCCACTTGATCTGCAGTTAAGACTTTTACCGTATCGGCTTCTGGTTTGAGTTTAACAAAACTACAGCCAGAACCCAGCAAAGCGATTAATGGTAGAGTGGCCAATAGAGATGAAGAGATTGTTTTTTTCATAGGTGATCCAAGGTGATGTTAGCAATAAGTTTGAATAGCATACATGCTGGATAGAAGTAATGTCTATTGGGTAGATGTGCGGATTATGAGCCTCATGTTTAAACTATGCTCCATCATGGCAGAAAAGAGCTACCGTAGCCTTGATGCAGGGAGGAACGACTGAAATCAGGGTCGTCAGGTATCTAGCTGTGATAAAGGTTGGCCGAGTGGTAAACCCCCCTCCTTGATTCCGCTGCGAGGCTGTGAAAGTATTCTAGTATTACCTGTATTACAA